>CAVFVP010000021.1:0-32935 GCA_963625945.1 Agathobacter rectalis
AGATGGGGCTGGGCAGCTCGCGGTTGAGCCGGTAGACATTGAGGCGCATAGGCACCACCGAGTCGCCGGTGAATCCGCTGGAAGTGACACGCATCACAAGCCGGCAAGAGTCGACCCAGTCGAGTTTGGAGCCGGCAGTGTCGATGTTGGCCACTGGCATCATTTCGCTCACCACGTCGCTCACCAGTGTGCCGTAGCCCTTCGAAGTGACCTCGCCGAGCAGTTGTGCGCTTGAGCGGGCCTGCAGGCTGGTGTTGGGCACAGAGACTCCGGTGATGACGAATGACGAGTCTTTAATCACATGGCTGGTGGTGTCGGTTATCGAAGAACCGATGTTGCCGTCGTTGCATGAATAGGCTCCAAGCAACATGCACAGGCCCATCAGCATATAGATTGATTTCCTCATAGATTGCGTAACTGTTGTAAAAGTAGGGTTCTTAGCTGAGAGTTGATTCTTGCCTCTGGCCTGAGGGTTGCCCCGGTGCCAGCGGTTGTTATAGTGATTTATAAAAGTCGAGATAAGCCTGCGTGCGTTCCGACTCGGGCACGTAGGGGAGGAACGGAAGCCCCGATTCCTTGACAGCCGCAAGCACCTCGGGCTTCACGTTCTCGCTGCATTGCACCACGCCGTCGCTGTGCTGCAGAGCCAGTCGCGTGAGTGCCAGCGAGTCGTTGACACCGGTGAGAGCCTTGACGTCGTCGTCGGAAAAGCCGTCGAGCTTCAGTTTCTCGGCGAAGCGGGGATCGAGAGGCTGCTCAAAGTCGTTGTCGAACAGCGAATAGACCACCTTGCTTTCGCTGAAAGCGGGATCGTCGTTGTAATAGTGCTTGATGTAGAGCGGCAACAGAGCCGTAATCCATCCAATGCAATGGATCACCTCGGGATTCCAGCGGAGTTTCTTCACTGTTTCGAGCACGCCACGCACGAAGAACATCGACCGCTCGTCGTTGTCCTCAGGCGAGCTCTCCGTTTCGAGCTGCTTGGTGATGTTGTGCGAGAAATAGTCTTCGTTGAAAATGAAGTACACCTGCATGCGTGCGGGTTGCAAAGTGGCCACCTTGATGATGAGCGGGTGGTCGGTGTCGTCGATAATCAAGTTCATTCCACTGAGCCTTATCACTTCGTGCAACTGGTTGCGGCGCTCGTTGACAAAGCCGTATTTGGGCATGAAGGTGCGTACTTCCAAGCCCTTTTCCTGAATGCTCTGAGGCAAATCACGGCCAAGCACGGCCATTGGCGATTCAGGAAGATAAGGTGAAATTTCTTGAGATACGAATAAAACTTTCTTTACATCCATGGTGCAGTGAATAATATATGTCGTGCAAAGTTAGCAAAAAATGCCGACATTTGCCATTTTTCGTAACCATGGCAAGCAAATTTAATGCTATAACGCAAGTATTTAACATTGTTTCGCACCATTGCGGCGATGCGGCAACGGGTCAGCGGCGGCCTCGGCGCGAGCGTGCCGACTGGCGTTTCGACTTCGTGCGCGAGTGCGTCTTCACCGCTGAGTGTGACTTTGCCGCCGACCGCGACGAGAGGCCGCGGCGGTTGGCACTGGCGCTCGACTTGTCCATGTTGCTGTAGGCCTCGCGCATGAATTCGGGCAAGATGTCGACCCATGTGTTGACAGAGCGCGGCTTGTCGGCACGCGAGTGCGACAGCAACCAGTCGTAAGTCTCCTGCATGTAGAGCAGCCGCGCCAGCTGGCCGTGATTCACCCCTGGCCACTCGTCGTAGCGCAACAGCGGCACCTCCCCTGCCGCCTTCATGGCACTCACCACCCGTCGCGACTGCGATATGGGCACCGCCCTGTCGGCCGTGCCGTGAATGATCCACAGGGGCACGCGGTTGAGCCCGCTCAGGTCTTTGGCCGTGGCCCCGCCACACAGAGCCATTGCGGCAGCCACCACATCGGGATAGCGGGCACAAAAATCAAGCGTGCCAAATCCGCCCAGACTCATACCCATGACACACACGCGGTCGGGGTCGACATTGTAGTTCTTTATGGCCCAGTCGACTAAGCGCTTCAAGCGCTCAGGACGCCAACCAGCGGTGTTGCACTGCGGCGCCACCACGTAGGCATCAATCACACGGCCCATCTCAACTGCGGCGATAGTGCCATAGCGGCGCACACGGTTAAGGTCGTTGCCGCAAAGGCTCTGCCCGTGCAAGAACAGCAGCAGCGGCAGCTTGTTGCGGTAGTTGTAATGAGCGGCACCAGAGTCGAGCGTGTCGGCATATTCGGGCTCATAAAACCAAAAATTGTAGGAGTCAGGCACCTCGCCGCGGAATGCGCGCACCCGTGCGGCAGCCGGCAAGGCAGCAATAGCCGTGAGCGCAACGGCAAGCACAAAGCCGGCCATGCAGCGACAGAAGTGTTTTATAACGTGGACAGTCATTTTCTCGTCGGTGTTTTATAGCGGCAGCCACTCACGGCCACGACTAGGCCAAGCAGGCCCAATGCGGGCCACAGCAGCTGCCAATGGCGAAATTACTCCATTTCGGCAAAAGAGACAAGCAACGGCAACAAAAAGGCCATACCCGCCACACGGCAGGCACGGCCTATATAAGCCGACATATGATGCACCGAGCTCCGATGCCACCTTTAAAGCCAGTGGCAACGGCCAGCCCTACTGCGCTCCTTACTTGAGCAGACCGAGCACGTCGGCTGTGATTTGCGGTGCGGTGAGGCGGTTGTCGGCAAGAATACGTGAATAGTCGTAGCGGTCAACAAATTCCTTCTTAAGACCGTAGTTGAGCACACGCATAGCAGTCGGACCGTAGTGGCGGGCTATCTTCTCGCCAAAGCCGCCGTCGAGCACACCGTCCTCAATAGTGACGACCACCTCGTGGTTGCGCTCAAGACGCGAGAGAAGCGCGGCATCGATGCCGGTGACGTAACGCGGGTTGACCACCGTGGCGGCGATTCCGGCCTCGGCCTTGAGGCGGGCGGCCACTTCGACAGCCAACGAATGGAAAGTGCCGAGGCCGAGCAGAGCCACACGCGAGCCCTCCGACGTCACCTCATAGCGGTTAAGGTCGCTGTAGTCGGTGGGCACGGGCACCATGGAGTGGCGCACAGGTCCGCCGGGCTGCTTTATGGCCACCGGGTGGTCGGTCTGGTCGATGCTCCATTGCAGCATTGCCAGATATTCCTCGACGGTAGTCGGAGCCAAATAAACCATATTCGGAATGTTGCTGATAAGCGGGATGTCGAAAAAGCCGAGATGCGTGACATCGTTCAGGCCAAGCACCGAGCCGGCGATAACCACCAGCGAGACCGGGCTACGGTTGATGCACACGTCTTGCGACAGCTGGTCGTAGGTGCGCTGGAAGAACGTAGACACAGTGCCAAACACCGGATGCGCACCAGCCGTGGCCAAGCCCGATGCCATTGCCACAGCCTCTTCCTCGGCAATGCCCACATCCACATACTGCTTGCCGGCACGGGCACGGCGCGACACATTGAAGCCCATCATCGACGGCACGGCAGCCGATATGGCCACCAGCAGCGGGTCGCGCTCCATCTGGGCCAGAAGATATTCGGCCGTGATGTCGGCATAGTTCTCGACGGCTGTTGCACCATCGGTTTGCCCCGTAGCCAGGTTCCACGGCATGTGCCAGTGGAATTCCTCCTTGCGCCGCTCAGCCGGCTCATATCCGCAGCCCTTGACCGTGTGGATGTGTACCACCGTGGGGCGGCCGTTGTCCTTCACGGCAGTGAAGGCCTCGACCAGACTCTGAATGTCGTTGCCCTGTTCCACATAGACGTAATGAAAACCCATAGCCTTAAACATGTTGCACTCGGCCTTGCCAGCGGTGGCCCGCAGAAGGTTAAGATTGTTGATGTATCCGCCATGGTTTTCGGCAATCGACATTTCATTGTCGTTGACCACGATTATTATCCCCGTTCCCAGCTCGGCAGCCACGTTCAGGCCCTCATAGGCCTCACCACCGCTAAGCGAGCCGTCGCCAATGACGGCAATCACATTCCAGGAACCGCCCTTGAGGTCGCGTGCCTTGGCGAGACCGGTGGCCAGGCTTATAGACGTGGATGTGTGCCCGAGTTCAAATACATCGTGCACGCTCTCGGCCGGATTGGTGTAGCCCGAGACATCATCGTAGCGGTCGGCATCGATAAAGGCCGCAGCGCGCCCTGTGAGCATCTTGTGCACATAGCTCTGGTGCGACACGTCCCACGCTATTTTGTCGGTGGGCGAGTCAAACACCCGGTGCAGCGCTATCGTGGCCTCCACCATTCCAAGGTTTGGGCCCACATGCCCGCCGTGGCGGCTGAGCTTCAGCAACAGTGCATTGCGGCAGTCGGAGGCAAGGTGCTTAAGATCGCCAGCCGGTAGGGCCTTGACATCGGCCGGAGATGATATCCGGCTCAAGAACTTGAATTCTTCTTTTTCCATAACTTATAACAGCAGTTAATACACAATGTGATTTTTAGATGGTGCAAAGTTAGCCACAACCGCACACTGCACGGTTAAACACATTACCGAAAAGCCAACCATTTTCACCACACTACGAGCATAGGTGGCACAACCTGCCCAAGAAACACGGCCCCAACCCGCCCAACACAGACCACACACACCAATGAACGATGACACGAAAAAACGGGATTTTTGGTTAAAAAGGCTCAACACGACACGTTTAAGGAAAAAACAACCACTTTTTACAACAAAAATATTTGGTTTTTACCACTATTTTTTGCGACCTTTGCAACAGCAATGCGGAAATGCATTGCGCAATAAAAATTTTGCACTTTTCTATACAGATTCTATTCATAAGTATTATGTGAGTCCTACTCGGGAGAGCAGGGCTTTTTTATTCTATCCCCAGGTTTTTTCTACTGTGCCTGCACCACCCGTCATGCAAGATGACACATTGCAGTGAATATATAACAAAAAAGAAACCCGCGTTAACACGCGGATTTCTCAATCACTGGGGGTGAGATATGGGACTCGAACCCACGACCTTCGGAACCACAATCCGACATTCTAACCAGCTGAACTAATCTCACCATCTGGTCATTTGACGGGTGCAAAGGTATGACAAAATACAATACCACGCAAGAAGAAACGCCAAAAAATTCATCTTTCCCGCAAAAAACGGTGTATTTACACCCTACCGTAGCAAAACGGAGCCCCGCAGAGAGCCAGTGAACCCCGCCGTGCAAGCCCGCTGAGCGCGATTGCCCCACCCGAAGCGTTCCCGCTATTCCACTACTGACACAGCTGGCAGAGTGCCTGTAAAAGGTAAGGCACGGAAAAAAATCCGTGCCTCACCTTTTACAGGACGTTATGAATAATTTTAATGGGGTTTTCTTTCGTTGCTCACCTTTTTTTGCCTGCGACGGTCAATCCATCTTGCAGGTGCCATCGACAAGGCGACCCATGGCATAGACGCTGCGCAGGTTGAGCTCGTCGTCGAGAATGAGCACATCGGCATCCTTGCCGCGCTGGAGCGAACCTTTGCGGTCGTAGATGCCCATTATGCGCGCCGGAGTCTCAGAAGCCATTCGGCAGGCATCGTTGAGCGGTATGCCGGCAATCTTCACGGCAGTGCGTATCAGGCGGTCCATGGTGGCGATACTTCCGGCAAGAGCCGAACGGTCGCTGAGCTTGCACACGCCGTCTTCGATAATCACGCGCGGGTCGAAAGCCTTCTGACTCTCACTGGCCGTAACGGCAAGCGCATCGGTAATGAGGGCCGTGCGCTCCACACCCTTTATGCGGTAGATGAGCTGAAGGATGGGAGCCGGCACGTGAATGCCATCAGCAATCATCTCTACAGTCATGTTTTCCATCAGATACACGCTCTCGACCGTGCCGGCATGCTTGTACTCACGCACATTGTGGAAACCGGGCATGGCGTTGTAGAAGTGAGTGGCATGGCTGTAGCCGGCCTCATAGGCGGCCTTCACGTCGTCGTAAGTGGCGGCAGTGTGGCCGATAGCGGCTATCACGCCCTTTTCCACTATGTATTTACCCATTTCCACAGCACCGGGGAGCTCAGGAGCCACGTCCCAACGGCGCAGGCAAGTATAGTCTTCCACGATGTGGCGGTATTCGGCCGGATCGGGATTGCGGATAATCTCGGGCATCTGCGCACCAGCCTTCTTGGGGTTGAAGTACGGACCCTCGAGATGGAGACCCATGATGGGGCTTCCCGGCTCATTCATCAGTTCGGTGCAAGTGACGCAAGCGTCTTCTATCATCTTGAGCGTCGACGACGACAAGGTGGGATAGATGGCCGTGGTGCCGTGCTTCATGTGGGTGGCTGCAGCCACCTTGAAAGCCTCGGCTGTACCCTCCATGAAGTCGCGTCCGCCACCGCCGTGGCAATGCAGCTCGATGCCGCCGGGCACCACGTGCATTCCGCGCGCGTCGACAGTGCTTTCGGCTTTCGGCTCGATGTTGCTGCCTTTGCGAATCTCCACAATGCGGCCGCCGTCCATCAGAATGCTTCCGCCGTTAATCCATCCTTCAGGAGTGAGGATGTGACCGTTGTAAATTTGAGTTAACATTGAGGTACAAGTTGTTTTGTAGTTACTTGGCCTTGCAAGGGCCGGTTGTCGTTATGGCAAAGGTAGTTTGTTTTTGGTCTATGTCCGCGCCTATACAACACTATTTTTGAATTATTTACATATTTTCAGTATTTATCTTTCTGCCGTAAGCCACGCAGCAGAGCGTGCGGACAAGCGAGGAGGCCCTAAAAAGCCTAAGCGGCACCGGCGCCACACCACAGGCTGGCAGACAGGGCATCCACAAAAAAGCCGCCGCCCTGGGCCGAAAGCCCGGACGGCAGCTGTGTGGTGTATCACCCGCCATTGGGGGCGGGAATGTGATATTTAGCGCAAGCCAGAGTGCTTATTTGCTTTTGCTCACTTTGTTGTATCGCTTGTTGAGACCCTCTACCACCTGATCGGTCACGTCATACTTGGGGTCGGCATAGAGAGTGGCCGACTTGAGCAGCACCATGTCGTAGCCCTTTTCCTTGGCATACACCTTGAGGTAGTTGGCAATGGAGTCTTGCAACTGACGGCTGTTCTGCGTGTACTCGTTCTGGATGCTCTGCTGCATCTTGCCGAGGTAGTTTTGAGCGTCGCTCTGCATTTTCTGGAGCTTTGCCTGGTCGCTGTTGAAGCTCTCCTGAGTGAGATATTGGTTGTTCTTATACTTCTGCTGCATGGCACTACCGAACTTGTTGATTTCGGTGCTGCGCTGCTGCTGGGCGGCGTCGAGCTGGTTTTGGCGGCGGAGCATCGACTCGTTGAGATCCTTGGCCAGGTTGTATTTTTCCATGATTGTGTCGCCGTCTACATAGCGGATTGTCATTTGCTCAGTTGCTTTCTGAGGCAGACTCTGCTGAGATGCCGACTGCTTCTTCTCATTGCACGAAGCGGCTCCGGCCACGAGGGCGGCAGTCAGTGCAATAACTGATATTTGTCTGCTGAAATTCATATTGATATAAAAGTGAATTTTGATGATTATTTCTTTTCGTTGCCATCGAACTCGCCATCGCGGGCGCACGTGATGCCACGCTGCCTCATTTCGGGATTGCCGTGGATGTGCGTGTTGGGGAAGCGTCCGCCCTTGACGAAAAACACCTTAATGCCAAGCAAAGCCACGGCCACAGCCACAAGAACAATGACCACGGCCACCACTACCAGCAGCACGTTAAACGACATTTCCATTTATATTATGATATGCGCGTTCTTAAAATTGCAGTGCAAATATAGGAAACCTTTGTGAGTTTTACCGCCTATTTCAAATTATTTTCGTATCTTAGCAAGTGAAAATGTTAATTATTTAACATTAGTTCACTTACAGAAACCACAACTAACATTTAATGTTCTAAATATATTAGAAATTATGACAATTAAAGACTTGAAACCGGCTTTGGTCTGGGAAATCTTCGACCAGATTACAAAAGTGCCACGTCCTTCAAAGAAGGAAGAAAAGATTCGTGAATTTCTCGTGAATTTTGCAAAAGAGCACAACCTTGAATGCAAGGTCGACGCAATAGGCAACGTAGCCATTTTCCGTCCGGCAGCTCCAGGCTTCGAAAACGCCAAGAAGGTGGTTCTCCAAGGTCACATGGACATGGTGTGCGAGAAGAACAAAGACGCCAACCACGACTTTGACAAAGACGCTATCGAGACAATTGTAGAAGGCGAATGGGTGCGCGCCAACGGCACTACGCTGGGAGCCGACGACGGCATAGGCGTGGCCGCTGCCCTGGCAGCGCTCACCGACCCCGACCTGAAGGTGGGTCCGCTGCAAGGCTTCTTCACCGTGGATGAGGAAACCGGCCTCACCGGCGCAAGCAACGTGGGCGAGGGAATGCTCAGCGGCGATTATCTGCTGAACCTCGACAGCGAGGACGACGGCGTGATCACCATGGGCTGCGCCGGCGGCATCGACACCGTGGCCACATACAGCTATAAGGCTGAGGCTGCTCCTGCCGACCGCGACTACTTCAAGATCAACATAGAGAAGCTGCAAGGCGGCCACTCGGGAAGCGACATCAACGCCGAGCGTGCATGCGCCACCAAGCTCATAGTGCGCTTGCTGTGGAACCTGAAACAGAACAACGACATAGTGCTGGCAAAAGTTGACGCCGGAAACCTGCGCAACGCCATTGCCTATGAGGCACACGCTGTGATTGGCGTGAAACCCGAGGACAAGGAGACCGTGGCAGTGATCATCAACACATTCACAGCCGACGTGAAGAACGAGTACAAGGCAACTGAGCCCGACATGGTGATTGCCGTGGAGAGCGTAGACGCTCCCGCCGAGGTTATCGACAAGGCATCGGCCGAGGCTCTGATCAACTCGGTGTATGCGGCTCCTCACGGAGTGATATCTATGAGTTGCGACATTGCCGGCCTGGTGGAGACATCGACCAACCTCGCAAGCATCAAGATGAAAGACGACAAGATTGTGGTGACCACATCGCAACGCAGCTCGGTAGAGAGCCGCAAGTATGACATCGCCCACCGCGTGGAGCAGGCATTCAAGCTCGGCGGCGCCGAGGTGACCCACACCCAGGGCTATCAGGGCTGGGCCCCCAACATGGACAACAAGATTCTGAAAGTGGGTGTAGACGCATGGGAGCGCCTCTTTGGCGTGAAGCCCGTGGTCAACGCCATCCACGCCGGACTGGAGTGTGGCCTGTTCCTGAAGGTTTGTCCCAACATGGACATGATTTCATTCGGTCCCACACTGCAAGGCGTGCACTCTCCAAAGGAGCGCTGCCACATTCCCGCAGTGCAGAAGTTCTGGGATTTCATCGTTGAGATTCTGAACACTGTAGCCAAAGAAAAATAAGCACCTCTACAGGCACATTATTTCACTGGTTGCAGCACATATAAGCAAAGCATTCAGCAAAGCCAATTGAGGCTGAACGTACACTCCGGCCGTGGCATCCACCTTGCGTGAGCCACGGTATGGGGTGTGCGTTCAGCCTTTTTTGGGCTTTTTCACACGCACACTCGGGCTATGCCACGACACTGTGGCAGAAATTCATATCAACAGTTGCCCACACAAAAAGGTGCACGCCCACCCGACGGCCAACGCCAACCGCCATGGCGATTCACACTGCGCGAGGGCGAATAACGACAGAATGCACAATCGCAAAACACACATAAAACTATGCATAGAAGACTCAAAAACATATTATCGGCGACACTTGCCCTGACGGCAACGGCCGCCCTGGTGCACGACTGCATGGCAGCAGTGCTCACCGACAGCACAACGGTCGTGACAACAGCGGCCGTGAACCAAGACTTGACAGAAGACGATTTTCCCGACTCGCCCCAAGACCGATACACGCGCCTCACAGAGCTCGACTACAGCAAAGTGGCCAACGAGCTTGGAGTGGAAGTGGCAGCAATCAAGGCCCTTGCAAAAATCGAGGCAGGCAATGCAGGATTTGTGGCACCTGGCAAACCGGTTATAAACTTCGACCTCACAGTGTTCACCCGGTCGCTGCGCAGCCGTGGCATATCGGTGGCCAAAGCACGCCGCAAAGCCCCAGTGGCATTTGCCCGGCCCAACGCACGCCGCTACGGTTCATACGGACTCGCACAACATGCGCGACTGCAGTCGGCGTCGGCCGTGAGCCGCGAGCTAGCCTACAAGTCAACGTTTTGGGGTATGTTCCAGATAGGCGGGTTCAACTACAAGCAGTGCGACTGCGCCTCGGTGTTTGAGTTTGCGCGGCTCATGAGCCAAAGCGAAGCCATGCAGCTCGAGCTCTTTGCCCGCTTCATCAGAGCCAACAATCTAGTGCAATACGTGAAGGCACACAACTGGTATGCCTTTTCGAAAGCCTACAACGGAGGCCGTGTGGTGCGTGGCTATGCCAACCGCATGGCACGCGAGTATGCGCGCTTCAAGCGCGGCTAGGGCACCCCGGGAAAGCACACAAGCCCCGGTAATCCGAGTCACCCTCCCTTTGCACACACCACCATGAGGGCGGCACACATTTGCACAGCCAAAGGGCACACATTAATAAAAAATTGCGTAAATTTGCCATCGGAGCCCAAACGCCGGCCAGCGGCCGGCCCACAGTTCCACAAATCATCACACACAACAATGCGCATATGACGACACTTAAATCACTTATAGCCCTTGCAGCGGCCATCGCCATCCCGATGGGAGCCACCGCACAGCAGAAACTGGCCACGGTGAACGTGCAGGAAATATTCAAGGCAATGCCCGAGACTGCCGCCGCCGAGACCTCACTTGCCATCGCCTCGCAAAAATACCAAGACGAATACAAGCGCCTTGAGACCGAATTCAACCAAAAGTATGCCGACTTTCAATCGATAGCCGAAGACCACGACACACCGTCGACCATCAAGGAGCGCCGCATGCAGGAAATCCAGCAGAACGACGACAAGATACAAAAATACATTGCCGACGCAAAGGCCGACATGGAAAAGCGCCGCTCTACCCTTCAGGCGCCCATCTATGAGAAAATACGCGCAACCATAGCCACTGTGGGCAACGAGGGCGGTTACACCTACGTGTTCGACGTCTCGTCGACTCCGATAGCCTACAGCGGTCCCGATGCCATCGACATCACGCAAGAAGTGAAGACCCGGCTGGGCCTGCAGTGATTTCAGAGGCTACGGCCGACAACCACATTCCCCACCACCGCCGATGTCAGAGACAACGTATTGGTGAGGGCAGGCATACTGGTATTAATAGCCCCCTTTGGCGGCCACTCTGCGCATTAAACCTCACGACTGCCTACCACGCCACAAACCGTCAGACACTGAAAAACACCACAGCAAGAGAATGCCAATTTTAGCTCATTTTGGTTCATTTTGGTTTAAATTGGCTCATTTTCAGGTTACTGATTTTGGGTGAGAAAAATTTAATTAATTTTGCATTTGGAAAGATTTTCCACACCTATTGAAACGATAAAAATCAGAACAGACTCTCAATCGGCCCAACACCGTAGCCGCTCACCCAAGCCATGTGCCACCGATTGAAAAAAATTATTATTCATTTTGCAGCATTACTGAGAAGGGGTGAAGCAACGTAAACCACCAAGGAAAAAATGAATGAAAATAGCAACAACGAAATCGAAACGCTGATCAGACTTATCGAAAAAAGACTGAACCATGTATTGAAAACGCCACGCGACTTTGACGAATTATCGCTTGAGATTAAAATCCGCCAAAACGAGACAATCAGCATATCAACCATTAAGCGCATACTGGGCTATGTGAGCGACAGGCATCGCCCGAGCCACACCACACTGAGCGTGCTGGCACGCTTCGTGGGCTGCCGCGACTGGGCACACTTCAAGCAATGCCTGGCCGAAAACTCTACCGTCACCCGACTGCAGCCAAGCGGCAAACTGGTGCAGAGCAGCACACTCACACCTGGCGACGAAGTGGAACTGCATTGGGAGCCATGCCACCATTGCCGGCTGAAATATGAGGGTAACCTATTATATAGAGTGACCGAATCGGGCAACAGCAATCTTGCCCCCGGCGACACATTCAAGACACAGGCCATTGTAGAGGGCCAGCCAATAATAGCCACAGAAGTCACACTCGGAAGCCGCAACCTCATGGCCATCGTGCTGGGCGAAGAGCAAGGCATAGCCGATGTGGCCGTGCACGCCACCACGCCATCAGCCCCCAAGCCATAGCCGCACCCCATCGGCATCGGTCGCCACAAGTATCCGGCAGAAAAACCGTCAGACTTGTTTTTACCCCCACAAAAAAGCGAAACATTACTCACGACACATCCGTTATTGATTGCATCCCCCCCCGATGTCTCTACCACCGAAAAAGTGACAGAGGCTCAGGGGGATGATTTGGCAGTGTGCCTTATTTACACTAATTTTACACACTTGATTGCAAGGCGGCAACGTTATGCCCTACCATTGCAGCACGAATAAACAACCTGACAAAATGGGATTACTCGACGACAAGAAACAAACCATAAGCATGGTGGTTGAGGAGCGGGCGGTGCTCGTGGGCCTCATCACACCCCAGCAGAACGAGAGCCGCGCCAAGGAATACCTCGACGAGCTTGAGTTTCTGGCCGACACAGCCGGAGCTGTCACCGTAAAGAAGTTTGTGCAGAAATGCCAAGCGCCCAACAGCACATCGTTTGTTGGAAAGGGAAAGCTCGAAGAGATTGTGGTCTATGTTGAAGAAAACGACATCAGCCTGGTGATATTTGACGATGACCTCACCCCCAAGCAAGTGAGCTTCATCGAGAAGGCCACGCGGGTGAAAGTGCTCGACCGCACCAGCCTCATCCTCGACATATTTGCCAAGCGCGCGCAGACGGCCAACGCCAAGATGCAGGTGGAGTTGGCCCAATACCAGTATCTGCTGCCCAGACTGACCGGTATGTGGACACACCTCGAACGCCAGCGGGGCGGCATAGGCATGCGCGGCCCGGGCGAGGAGCAGATTGAGACCGACCGCCGAATAGTGAAGACAAAGATATCGCTGCTCAAGCAGAAGCTGGCCGACTGGGACAAGCAGAAAGTGATACAGCGCAAAAACCGCGGCAAGCTCACCCGCATTGCCCTGGTGGGCTATACCAACGTGGGCAAGTCGACCCTGATGAACCTGCTGAGCAAGAGCGACGTGTTTGCCGAGAACAAGCTGTTTGCCACGCTCGACACCACAGTGCGCAAGGTGGTGATTGCCAACCTGCCCTTCTTGCTGACCGACACCGTGGGCTTCATACGCAAGCTTCCCACCCACCTTGTAGAGTCGTTCAAGACCACACTCGACGAGGTGCGCGACAGCGACATTCTGGTGCACGTGGTCGACATCAGCCATCCGCAGTGGGAAGAGCAGATCGAAGTGGTGAACAAGACCCTTCAAGAAGTGTGCGGCGCCGGCGACAAGGAGATGATAATGGTATTCAACAAGATCGACCAGTTCTCGTATGTGAAGAAAGACGACGACGACCTGACACCCCGCCGCCGCGAGAACATTCCGCTCGACGAGCTGCGCCAGACATGGATGGCACGCCAAGAGGGAAGCTGCGTGTTTATCTCGGCCAAAGAGCGCGAGAACATCGAAGAGCTGAAACGGCTCATCTACGAGAAAGCCAAAGCGGTGCACACTAAGCGATTCCCCTACAACGACTTCCTGTATCAGACCTACGACGAGGCCGACGAAGCCGAGCCGCAAGACTAATAGGCCACAGCCTCAAGGCCATGACCGGCAACACTGCGGGCCCGCAACCATCACATGCGTGACGGTTGCGGGCCCGTGGCGTTGAGACACACGAGGATGCGGCATGGCGGATTTTTGTAACACATGTAACAAATGTTACATCATTGTTATAACCATTGAGATAAATTGCAATAGATTTGCAGCGTGAAAGAAAGCATCACACTTTTTATAATATAACTCAGTTATGACCAACACTCCAAAAATTCTGGTTGTCGACGATGAAGAGTCGATTTGCCTGGTTCTGAAGATGAACTTGGAACTGGCGGGATTCCGTGTCGACACGGTGCTTTCAGGCGAAGAGGCACTGCGCCTGAAGCTCGAGACCTACGACTTGCTGCTGCTCGATGTGATGATGGAGCACATCAGCGGTTTCGAGCTGGCCCAGCGCCTGCGTGCCGACGAGCGTTACAAGTCGATTCCAATCATTTTCTGCACAGCCAAGAGCGGCGAGGACGACCTGCTGCAAGGATTCGCTTCGGGTGCCGACGACTACATCAAGAAGCCGTTCTCGATGAAAGAGCTCGTGGCGCGCGTGAAGAGCGTGCTACACCGCACAGGGTCGCTTAGCATGCAGGAGACGCTCACCTTCGAGGGGCTTGAGCTGAACATGAAACGCCGCTCATGCACAGTCGACGGCGAGCCGGTGTCGCTCACCCGCAAGGAATTTGACCTGATGGCGTTCATGCTGGCAAGCCCCGACAGAATATTCTCACGCGCTGAGATACTGAGCGGTGTGTGGACCGACGAGGTGTATGTGATTGACCGCACCATCGACGTCAACATCAACCGCCTGCGCAAGAAACTTGGTCGTTACGGCAGTCACATAGAAACAAAACTTGGATACGGATATGGGTTCACGACGGATAATTAATGTGCAGACACGCCTGTTTCTGCTCATAGTGTTCTTCACATGGACACTCACACTGGCGTTCTTTATGCTGCAGTACACCCGCGAGAGCGAGTACAAGGTAATGAGCATAGACAACCGCCTGCAGATGGTTAACACACGCGTGCTCGAGCATCTGGCCGACGGCGGAACGGTTGACCAAAAATTCGTGTCGACACTTGCCCCCGGCAAGGACTCGCTGCGCATCAGCATCATAGGGACCGACGGAAGGGTGACGTTTGACACCAATGCCGACAGCCTGACCACAAACCACAGCAACCGCAAAGAATTCAGGGAGGCAATGGCAAACGGTCACGGCATCACAGTGCGGCGGCAGTCAACAGCCGACACACACGAATATTTCTACTCGGCCACACGCGGTCACGACGTGGTGGTGCGCAGTGCCCTGCCCTACACCCACACACTCACCGAGATGCTCAGAGTCGACTCGGTAGACACCTATCTGATCATAGCCATTGCCATTATAATGACCATAATCGCATGGATAGCCACCCGCAGCATAAGCCGCAGCGTGAAAAACCTGCGCGACTTTGCCAACGAGGCCGAATTCGGCAACATCGACGACTATGAGACCCGCAGATTCCCCGACGACGAACTTGGCGACATAAGCAGCCACATCGTGAATCTGTATAAGATAATGAAAGAGGCTGCCGCCGAGCGCGACAAGACCCTGCGCAAGGTGATATTCGAACAGCGCGAGAAGAGCCGCATAAAGCACGAGCTGACCGACAACATCAGCCACGAGTTCAAGACACCGGTGCATGTGATACAGGCCAGCCTCGAGACAATCGTGAACAACGGCGACAACATCACGCCCGAGATGCGCAAGCAGCTCATCGGCACAGCCTACGCCAACGTGAAGCGTATGTGTTCGCTGCTCGACGACCTGTCGGTGATAACCCGCATAAGCGATGCCCCCGACCGCTTCGGGCTCGAGGACGTGGACGTGCACGACATAATCACACGCGTGGCCGACGACATGAAAGTGTATCCGCCTAAGCAGCAGATGCGCATTCACATCGATGTGCCCGACAACGTGAAAATCAAGGGCAACCCGTCGCTTGTGGAGTCGATATTCCGCAACCTTATGGTGAACGCATTCAACTACAGCGGCGGCCGCGACGTGACCGTGCGCATGTGCGGCCAGACAAGCGACCTCTACAAGTTCACATTTGCCGACAACGGCATAGGCGTGGCCGAAGAGCACCTGGGGCGCCTGTTTGAGCGGTTCTACCGCGTCGACAAAGGGCGGTCGCGCACAATGGGCGGCACTGGCCTCGGGCTTGCGATAGTGAAAAACGCGGTGCTGTTCCACCGAGGCACCATCAGCGTGCGTAATGCCGAGCGCGGCGGGCTGGAGTTCACCTTCACCCTGCACAAGTGAGAGGCAACAACAGACAATATCACACATAATTTCATAAAACCAATTAAGATTTAACTATGGATCCTATTTTTACGGTCATCGTTGCGATCCTTGCAATTCTTGCAGTAGTCGACCTGATAGTGGGTGTGGCCAACGATGCCATCAACTTCCTGAACTCGTCGCTGGGTTCGAAAATCGCTTCGTTCAACGTTATTCTGACTGTAGCCGCCTGCGGCATACTGGTGGGCGTGCTCACCTCCCACGGCATGATGGAAGTGGCCCGCACCGGCGTGTTCCACCCCGAGATGTTCACTTTTAAAGACGTGATGATGCTGTATGCCGGAGTGATGCTCACCGACGTGGTGCTGCTCAACGGCTTCAACAAGCTGGGACTGCCCACATCGACCACCGTGTCGATGATATTCGAGCTGCTGGGTGCCGCCTGTGCGGTGACAGCGTTCAAGGTGTACGCAGACGAAGGGCTGACGATTGCCAACTTCGACCAGTTTGTGAACGGTGGCAAGGCCCTGGGAATGATTTCGGCCATTCTGGTGTCGGTGGTACTGTCGTTCATAGTAGGCTCGGTGGTGATGTATTTCTCGCGAATGATATTCACCTTCCGCTACGCCAAGCAGATGAAGCGCTACGGCGCACTGTGGTGCGGCATCGCCATTGTGGGCATCATCTACTTTGCCCTCTTCAAGGGCCTGAAGAGCTCGGGACTGCTTACTGCCGACTTCGACACATATGTGAAAGAAAACATCTGGACCGTGCTGCTGGTCACTTGGCTTGGAGCCTCGCTCATATTGTGGATACTACAGATGCTCAAGGTGAGCATCCTCAAAGTGACAATCCTGAGCGGCACCTTCGCCCTTGCCCTCGCCTTTGCCGGTAACGACCTTGTAAACTTCATCGGTGTGCCACTTGCCGGCCTCGACGCCTATCGCCTGGCGCTTGAGAGCGGCGACACCAACATGCTCATGGGCGGTCTGGCCGATCCCAAAGCCGCCAACACACTGTTCCTGCTCGGCGCAGGCGTGATCATGGCCGCCACGCTCTTCTTCTCGAAAGACGCCTGGCGCGTGTCGCAGACCGAGCTCACACTGGCCTCGCAACACGACGAAGACGAACGCTTCAACTCCACTCCGTTCTCACGCATGCTCGTGCGCACGGCAGTGAACATCAACAACAGCTACAAGCGCATCCTGCCCAACAGCTGGATCGACGCCATCAACCGCCGCTTCATCCCGCTGCCAGCCGAGGAGCGCGGCGACAGCAACTACGACAAAATACGCGCCGTGGTCAACCTGGCATCGGCAGCCATCCTCATCTGCATCGGCACATCGTTCAAGCTGCCGCTGTCGACCACCTATGTGGTGTTTATGGTGGCAATGGGTTCATCGCTCGCCGACCGCGCTTGGGGCCGCGACAGCGCCGTCTACCGCATCAGCGGCGTGATGGTGGTGATCATGGGCTGGTTTGTGACAGCTCTCATCGCATTCTGCGTGTCGTTTGTACTTGCCACACTGCTCATGTGGGCCAAGTGGTATGCACTGGTGGTGATAGTGATTGCCTGCGCCTATGGCATGAGCAACCGCATCATTGGCGGCAAGAAGTCGAAAAGCGACGACAGCGAGCCGCTCATCAAGGCCACCGACAAGCCCGAGGACGTGCTCATCAACTGCACGCAGTCGGCCGTCAGCACCATGGAGAATGTGTCGCGCGTCTACAACCACATGCTTGTGGCCCTGTTCACCGAGAACCGCAAAGAGCTGCAGCAGACGGTGAGCGAGGCCCGGCAGATGTATCACGCTGCCACCGAGCGCAAGTATGGCATCATGCCTGTGCTTCGCCAGCTCGAAGAGCAGAAGATAGAGACAGCCCACTTCTATGTGCAGGTGGTCGACTACCTGTGCGAGGTGACCAAAGCCCTGCTCCACTGCACCAAGCCAGCCTACGACCACATCAACAACAACCACCGCGGCCTCACCGGCGAGCAGATTAAAGACTTGAAGGTGGTGAACGACAAGGTAGACGACATATTCAGCCAAATCGACGAAATGCTGCGCTCCAAGGAGTTTGACAAGCTCGACGACATCATGGTGAAGCGCGATGAGCTATTCGACATCATAGCCGATACCATCAAGCACCAGATTCGCCGTCTGCAAGACGACCCCAACGGCAGCACACGCGCTTCGGCTCTGTTCCTCAACCTGCTCGGCGAGACCAAGACAATGGTGCTTCAGGCACGCAACTTCATCAAATCGCAAAGCTATTTCCTGAACGCCACCAGCGCCACAGCCGAGGAGAAGCAAAAATAAAACTTCCATCGACATAAAACCTGAAAGCATTAAGAATCCAATCCTACCCATGTGAGGGGTGCCACGAAAGGCGCCCCTCGCTTTTTTTGCGGCAGCCGGATGCATCTGTCGAAAATTATAATAATATGAAACTCAAAAAGAAAAAACTTGTCCCTACTGCTTGCACTATTAAAAACAATACTATAATTTTGCGATACATGGTTGACGTGACAACGGGCACCGGCACAATCATTGTGACTCGACGCACGAGCTTACGGAACCTGCCACACAAAGCATTGTGAGGGAATATGACAACAAGCCTACAACCGAAGACTGGAATCTGCACCATACCAGTAAGCACCAGCCGCGCCATGCGCACACACGCCGCGCAAGTTGGGCTTCAAGACTCATGCCTCATCATCACTGCTTTCTCACGACAGCCGGGCACACAAGTGCCACAGCCCCGATGCGTCGCACACCGTGGCCGTGCAGGCACTGCAGCGGTGCACCTGTGGCAAAGGAAAAAGATTGGACATCTATATGATAATATTCCTTAATTAAAGGAGCAACTACAGACATTAGTTGATAGTAGAATTGGTTTTAGTATAATTATCGGCCGGGAAGCAGCAGTGATGCCCCTTCTCGGTTTTTTTGCCGTCAATCGGCCCAAGAAAAACAAGACCAAACCGCGGCCCGCCATGTCGGTCACACCAATCGTTAATGATTATGCGTATTTATCACAAGCCGTTTTGCGGCCACCGGCAGGCAAAAAAGGCCTCCAATATGCTCCTCCACGCCCTTATCGGTGATAATATACGGCAGCAGCGGTGGTCAAAACCGCCCATTTTGTGTTCTGATTCGGAAAGCAGGTTGAATCAAAATTAAACCCTTATGGCTCAGCAGTGTCATAACGCAGGATTTTGGCTAAAAATCGCCTGTAATCCCACATTTGCCGGCATAAAAAGGCAAAAAAAAGTTATAAATTTTGCAACAATAGGCAAAATCACTAATTTTGCAACTCGATTTAGATAAAACGAAGTCAGGATAGACATTATTTTTTATATTAATACACATTTTCAAGGTATGAAAAAGATTATTTTAGCTGCAGCCATCATGTTTGGCTGCGTAGCTGCTCAGGCTCAGGTGACTGTAGAAGGCAGCAAATTCAGCGACAACTGGTCATTCACACTCAAAGGCGGGGGCGTGGCTCCCTTCCAGCACTATGCATTCTGGAAAAGCATGCGCGGCGTGGCCGGTGTCGAGCTCCGCAAGCAGGTAACCTCAGTTTGGGGTATCGGTGTTGAAGGCGAATGGTCGTTCAACACTTCAAGCTGGACCAAGGCTCCCGCCAACGTATGGGGCGACCACAGCGCCAACATCGTTGACCACCAGCTCGTGGGCCTGTTCAACACAATCAACTTCAGCAACTGGTTTGGCGGCTACAAGGGTGAGCCCCGCGCACTCGAGCTCGAAGGCGTGCTCGGCGCAGGCTGGTGGCATGCCTACAAGACCGGCCAATTCACTGCCGACGGCCAGACCTACACTCGTCAGGACCAGAACTCATGGTATACTAAAGCCGGCTTGAACATCAACTTCAACCTCGGTGAGGCCAAGGCTTGGACAATCGCTCTGAAGCCTGCAGTGGTTTGGAACATGGGCAAAGGCTACTCACAAGGTACTACCGCATTTAACGCCAACTATGCAGCTGTTGAGCTCGAGGCTGGTCTTACTTACCACTTCGGCAACAGCAACGGCAAGCACTATATGACTATCTGCCCGAAGCAGTACACTCAGGCCGACCTCGATGCCGTGAACGCAAAGGTTAACGACCTGCGCGGCCAGCTCGGCCAGACCCAGGCCGACCTCGATGCCTCTAAGGCTCGCGAGGCTCAGCTCCAGGCTGACCTCGACGCTTGCAAGCAGCTCAAGAACAAGGTGGTTACCGTTGAGAAAGACGGTAGCGAGAGCCTTGAGACCAACGTATTCTTCGATCAGGGCAAGTCGGTTGTTAGCCGTGCACAGCTCCCCAACGTTGAGCGTGTGGCTACCTTCCTGAAGAACCACAAGGATGCCAAGGTTACAATCAAGGGCTATGCTTCACCCGAAGGCAGCAAGGAAATCAACGAGCGTCTGGCTCTTGCCCGCGCAAATGCCGTTAAGGACCTGCTCGTGAACAAGTACAAGATTTCTTCGAGCCGCATCAGCGCAGAAGGCCAGGGCGTGGGCAACATGTTCAGCGAGCCCGACTGGAACCGCGTTTCGATCTGCAACATCATCACCGAGAAATAATCACGGGCGTTGAGAAGATAAAGCCGTGACACCACGGCAACAGCAGGGCATCCCTGGCCATAATGGCCAGGGATGCTTTTTTTTCGCAAAAAGGCAGAAAGTCGACACTGGGTATGGTTTTTTTGGCGTAAATTTGACAAACCATAGGCACACCTACCGGCATCGGGAGAAGAACAACGCCGACAACGCATTTTCCAAAGATGAAAAAGACAACTGCAACAATCATCATCACCATGCTCGTTTGCCTGCTGGCATGCAGCAGAAAGCAACACGGACCGGGTATGCACTCGGCCTACTACTGGAGCACCACATTCGGGCTCGACAGCAGTCAGCGTCGGTTTATGGCCCGGCACGGAGTGAAGCGGCTTTATGTGCGTTACTTCGATGTGGTGAACAAAGGCGGCGAGCCGCAGCCCAACGCCACAGTGCGCTTCTTACAGCAACCGCCACGCGAAGTGGAGGTGGTGCCCACAGTGTTTGTGATGCCCAACTGTCTGAGCGGCAACGTGGCCGACCTGGCAGGCAAAGTAGTGAGGCGCATAGTGCAAATAAGCGGGCAAAACGGCATAGACAACGTGAACGAGATGCAGATTGACTGCGACTGGACGGTCTCGACACAGCAGGCCTTTTTCGCCTTCATGAGCGCCGTGCGCAGTGAAGCCCACAAGCACCACCTAGGCACATCGGTCACCATAAGGCTGCACCAGCTGTCGCAAACGCCGCCCCCCGCCGACCGCGGAGTGCTGATGCTATACAACACTGGCGACGTGCGCAACATTGAGTGCCACAAACCCATACTCGACATCAACGATGTGCGCCCCTATCTGAGCCGGCTCGGCCGCTACAAGCTGCCTCTGACAGCAGCCTACCCCACATTCCGCCTCGACGTGCTGTTCCGCGCGCGCCAGTTTGTGGGTATCGTACACCGCAAGGACGAATATCCCATTCTGCCCACCGACAGCATTGCGGTGCGCCAACCGTCGCTGGCCGACATCCTGGCCGTAAAGAGCGCCGTGGGCCGCGAGAGCGCCAACGTGAACAACGAAATCATAATCTACGACATAAGTTCACCATCATATAAGCACTACAACACACAAGACTATGACCAGATTTTTAGCGATTAGCCTGCTGACCATGCTGTGGACGGTCTCGCACGCCTGTTCCTGGATAGAGACTGATAACTACTACATGTACAGCATTATCCCTTACGAACAATTCGCCTCTGAGCCGGCGGGTTACTACGAGCCACAGCAGCCCGAGTACTATAAGCAGATAGCACGCTACTGGGCCAACTACATCGGCAACAAGGAAGTGAACCCCAATGGCTACATGGGCAACGGCTATGCCGATACCGTGAGGATGAGGGCACGCAGCCTGGGCGACCGGGAGATGCTCACCTACACATCGTGGCTCAACAAATACATCACCATAAGCAAGGATGTGTCCAGCGAGTCGTGGAACTACACCAAGATGAGCCAGACCATGCGCACCCGCCGCCTAACGCAGGTGCGCACAGCGGCCACAGCCTACAAGGGCAAACGTCTGCGCCAGCAATACGCCCTGCTGATCATGCGCTGCAACATGCTGCTGGGCGCCAACCAGCGCAACATCTCCTACTGGACCACAGTGGGGCAGAAACTGCCAGCTGGCATGTGGCGCGAGGCCATGCGCAACATATATGCCAACGCACTGTTGCGCACAGGCCGCACTATGCAGGCTTGCAACATCTACATGGAACAAGGCGACTATGCCAGCGTGCGCACAGTGATGAACAACTACCGCAACCTGGCCGGCATCCAGTGCATCTACAAAGCCGACCACAATGCACCACTGCTGCAATTCCTGATTCAAAGCTTTGTGAACCGAGTGCAAGACGCCACCGACGCCCTGGCACAACCCGAAAGCGAATACGACGAGTGGGGCGACGGCATGAGCCACAAAGACGCCAATGCACTGGCGGCCGACGCCCGACAGTTCATAGCCATGGCCAACGGTGTGGTGCAGCACAACGAGAGCAAGACTCCAGCCATGTGGGCTTCGGCCGCAGCATGGGTTGAATATCTGCTGGGCAACCATGCCGCGGCTACCACCCTGATTGGCAAGGCGGCCGCCATGGAGGGAACACAGCGAATGCACGACAACACCCGCGCGCTGAAGTTGATGATTTCCACCGCCGCGAACAAGCCCACGGCCGAATACCGCAATTATGTGGCAAGCGAGCTCGAGTGGATCGACTCGAAGATTAAAGAGGACAGCCGTTATGGCGACGGCAACACACGCAACCACTACACCGACGTGCGCTGCCGCGTGCTCATAAAGGGTATGCAGCCACTGTTCAAGGCGGCAGGTCTTGACTGCGAGGCTACGGCAATGAAAGCAGCCAATTGCTACCAGGGTGGTACCGAGGCCGACAACGACTACTGCGACAGCAACTATGCCATTGAGCAAAGCGCCGACGCCCTTACGGCCTACTACCGCTATATCTCCCGCCAACCCGCCGACCGGCTCGATGCCTACCTGCAAAGCCACGTGTACCGCAGCAAAGACTACTTCTGCGACCTGATTGGCACCCACCTCATAGCCGAGGGACGGTTTGGCGAGGCACAGCAATGGCTCAAGCAAGTGCCGCTCAGTTTCATCTCGGCACAAAACTCCTCGCTCTATGCCGCAAAGCGCAGTTTCACCACTCCGGCATGGTATGACAGGCAACGGGTGAAAGACTGGAGCGACAACGGCCCCGTGGACACCCACACCCGCCTCACCGTCAATCCCAAGCTGCAATACTGCAAGTATATGGAACAGACCATCAAAGCATATAACACGGCCGGGAGCGCCAAGGAGAAAACAGCTGACGCCTACCGCCTTGCCGTTGCCTACTACCAGGCATCGGTCTACGGCGACTGCTGGTATCTGACCCACTATGCCAAGCACGTCGTAGACTCGGCACGCACAGGTGAGCTCGACTATGCCGCACAGGCCATTAAATACCTCAACGAGTGCACCACGAGCAGCGACAAAGCTATGCAAAACGATGCCTACTATGCCCTGGCATTCATTCCAATCGACAACTGGTGCGATGTGATTTATGATTACAACGCCAACACAGAAAGCCGCATACCCAGGCCACAAAGCTACCGCTATGGAGCTCTTGCCAACTTGATGGGATTTGTAGCCGCCAACCCCACCGACATCAACACGAAGACACTGAAATGCGACGTATTGCGCCAATTCATGCAGGCAGCCCCCAAGACATCGCAGTCGGGCCTCGGCACAATAAGGCGCGTCACAATCAACGACCTCACCTACAACTGGCGCAAGGACCATCCCGGCAAAGCCATGAGCCTATAGCCAAAGGCAGAACGGCAGCAAACCCACAGGAATACCTTTGCGGCACTCAAAACAGCCTTGGCCATTGTGGCCAGGGCTGTTTTGAGTAAAAAAACGCCACAGCTGCAAACCCGATCATGACCGTCATTGCCAAAAGGCTTTCATCGGCCTCACACATAAATCCACTTCCGCCATAGTCACCGCCCACGGCTGAATAGTTGCCGCGTAAAGATAGTGTTAATTATTGTTGCATGAAGTTGGTTTTAAGCGATATTTCACTATATTTGCATATTACAGGTGGATGCAAAACAGCGGTCCGGGCCAAGCCGACAGGGTCCGCACGCAGAGCAATTGATTTGCGCCACCACAGGGTATAGAAAAGCAAGTGCACCATAGCCCCACCCACAAGCGGCGACGGCAACGGCAGAGCGAATTACAGCCTTGACAAACAAAGGCTTATTACAGGAAAAACAACAATACTTAACTGAATAGAATTATGAAGAATCTCTACGCAAAAGCGGCAATACTTATTGCCATGTGCATGGCATGGTTGCCACAGGCGACCGCCGCCACAAGCACGTATGACTTTGAGTCCAACGGCCTGTATTACACAATAACCGATACATTACCGGAGACGGGATATGCAGGCAAAGTGAAAGTGGTGGCTCCACCAACGGGCAAATATGACGGCGAAGTGACCGTACCGGCATCGTTCTTCGTAACAACGAGCCACAACCGATACCGTTTTTTGGTCAGCACAATCGGGGATAACGCGTTTGCCTCAAGCACAGTGACCAAAGTCACACTCCCCACAACCATCGTGACCATAGGCGACAATGCTTTCTTAAACTGCCAACGCCTCGACTCGGTGAAAATCGCCGACAACGCATTCGACAAATTCAAACTTAAAGAGATAGGCGCAAATGCATTCAGGAATTGCTATGTGCTCTCGGGTTTCCACTTCGGGAAATACCTGCAAAGTATAGGCGAAGCCGCTTTCTGCTACTGCTATAACCTAAGCGATCTCACACTTCAACGAAGCGCCGCAATAGCAACCAAAGCGTTCATGGGATCTGGTATCAAGAGCCTCACACTGCCCGACACAGTCAGTTACGAGATACGAAGCCAGACGTTCATGAACTGCAAACAGCTCAAAGAAGCCAATTTGGGCGGTACGGTCTATCTGGCCGACATGGCGTTTTCAATCTGCTATTCGCTCACGACAGTGAAAGCGACAAAAGTGAGATATATCGGTAAAGAAGTTTTTAAATGGTGTAACAACCTCACCACATTAGACTTCGGGGAAAGCACCTATGGTATTACCGTGAACGACGATGCCTTCACTAATTGCCCGGCGCTCACCGAATTCAACTCACTGAAGCGTGGCATGATTGTCTTCTACGGATCGCCATTCGGGGGAACCACCCAACTGCAATCTGCAAGTTTCTCAGCCAACAGCATCAACAAGGGCGTGATGAGCGGCAACACCAGCCTGCGCAGAGTTGCGTTCGGCAAAGTCTACGTAATCTCCGACTCGGCATTTGCCGGATGTACAGCCCTGTCCGACCTTGACTTTGGCAACAGCAACCAGACCATGACGATTTACGAAAACGCATTCAAGAATTGCACAAGCCTTTCAAAAATCAACACATCAAAAGTCTCATGTACCGATATTAGAAAAACAGCGTTCAACGGGTGCACCGGCTTGCAGGAAATCACACTGGGCTATTCCCCGTCGATTCTCGAGAAGACATTTGACAACCTGCCAAAACTTGCCAAAGTAACCCTCACACAGACTTACGTCATAGGCGACTCGGCTTTTGCCAACTGCCCAAAGCTGACCACCTTCGACTTCGGAGAAGATAAAAAAGTGCAACTGAAAATAGGCGAAATGGCTTTTGCCGGATGCTCATCACTATCGGGAATCGACATCACCGGATATTCCAACGTCAGCATTTCGGCAACGTCGTTCAGCAAATGCACCGGATTGCAAAATATCACACTGGGTTACACCCCGTCGATCCTCAAGAAGACATTTGCCAACATTCCCGCCCTTACCAAAGTAAACCTCACGCAGACCTTCATCATAGGCGACTCGGCTTTTGCCAACTGCCCCAAGCTGACCACCATCAACTTCGGAGAAGCCCAAAACACCAGTCTACAAATAGGCAACATGGCGTTTGCCGGATGCTCATCGCTGGACTGTATCAACACTCTGGGCTATATGTACAGCGTCTTTTCAGGCACGCCCTTTGCCGATTGCAACAGCCTGACAAATCTATTCACAAAAGTAACATCATTGCCCAAAGGCACGTTTGCCTATTTGCCCAACCTGCGCACCGTATACTTCAAAAGCGTATATGAAATCGGAGCCTCAGCCTTTGAGGGCTGCACAAAGCTATGCAGCGTGAACTTCGGCAAGCAAGCAGACAACGGCAACCATTCAGTGGTGATCAACTCAATGGCGTTTGCCTACACAAGCATCACGGAACTGAGCAGCGCCGACCGCACTATTATCATCACCTCGCCCACCGCATTCAAGGGCAACAAAAGCCTCACACTTATCGATATCAACACGCCCGGACTGCCCGCCCACGCATTCCAGGGCAGCCCCAAACTGGCCAATGTGACCTTGCGTAACGTGATAGAAATAGCAGACAACGCATTCTCGGGCTGCGAGTCGCTCAACAAGGTGGTGCTCACAGCCATGAACAGCACACAGGGCACCACGATTGGCAACCAAGCGTTTGCCGGAAGCTCGATAGCATCATTCAGCGCAAGCTATGTGAAGTTTGCCGGAAAGGCGATATTCGATCAATGCCACTCGCTCACCGATGTGACGATTGAGTCGACCTCAATCATCCCCGACAGCCTCTTTGCGGGCACCTCACTGACCAACGTTACGCTCAACGCCGACACCATAGGCCGATACGCGTTTGCCGGCACTCCGCTCAACGGCAATGTCAACCTCGGCAACATGAAAACGATACAGCAAGGAGCATTTATGAACTCCAACATAGTGACGATGAAACTGCCATCGACTGTGACGCTGATCCCCGAAAAGGCATTTGCCAACTGCCAATATCTGCGATGGGTGGGCTTTGATGCAGTGACCACAATCGAGGCTGAAGCCTTCCGCAACTGCGAGTATCTGCAGAAGGTTGTGATTCCGGCAACCGTAACCTCTATAGGGAAGTATGCTTTCGCGGGCACCCGAAGCATGAGAGACGTCTACTCGCTGAGACTCACCCCGCCCTCAGCCCTACTCCTCGCCTTCGGTGAAGAAGTAAGATCCAAAACACTCTACGTGAACCCAACCGCCTATTTAAAATATGCCGCAGCAGCCGTGTGGCGCGACTTTGGCAGCTATCAAAAGTCTGACCTATCGGGAGTGGACGACGTAAAGGCCAATGACGGAGTAACCGTAAAGGCCGTCAACGGAACCATCATCGTAGACGGTGCGGCCAGCAGCGAGCGGGTGGATGTGTACAGCATCAGCGGACACCTTGTGTATAGCGGCACCGCCGCTGCGCCAATCGACGTGCCTGATGGCATCTATGTGGTGCGCACCGCCGGCACATCAGTCAAAGTAAAAATTTAACGGATGCTCATAACGAGCAACCCACAATGAAACGGGGCTGTGCCGCATGATTGGCACAGCCCCGTTTCATTGTTTTTATACAGTGGCGGAAGTCTGCCGCCAGAATTGCAGCCTAAGCGCCGCCTTTATTTCCAGAACAGTTTGTCGATAAACTCATATCGTTTTTCCATTTGCGCATCGGCCTTCACTACAGTGTTGACGTCGATTTGAAGCACAGGAGCCACGGCTTTGCCATTGGTCGACGGCCACTCAACGAGGCCCAGCCCGTTGGGGTTGCCCGTCTTCACAAAGTTCACGTAGTACTGGCTGAAGATGTCGCTCAGCATGTAGTCATCAGGCTGCCAATCAAACACACGGTTGGTGGGCAGCGTGGCCATTGCATACTCGATGTCGGCCGAATGGACTGCCCCCTTGTCCCGCGGCGGCACCGGAGCCCCTTCCTGGGCATCCTGCACACCGCCGGCCAGACCGGCCACCTTACCCTTCACGGCCATTGCCGGACGCGGGTGGCAATAGCGGTAGCGATACACCGGCTGTCCGCTGGTGAGCTTGTGCATGTTGCCCCACTTCCATGTTGAGTAGTCAAGAAACAAGTCGGATGAGAGGTTGGTTCCCGGCTGCTCCAGCACATCCTTGTCGGTGTTGATGCCATAGAGGGCAAACACCTCGTCGGTGCTTTGGCCAAAGCGGGCACGGGCAGCGTCCTTAAGGTTGTCTACTGTGGGTTGCTTGCCTGCCAGCAGACTAGACGGCGCCATTTCCTGGTTGTTGCCGCCAATGAGCAGCGGCACCTTGGTCTGGTTGCCTTTTGCAAAGGTTTCCACTGGCTGCTCGGTAAGGAAATAGCCGTCGATGTTGTAGGTGGGCACCGATTTTACGGCAGCAAGCGTCAGCAGCTCGTCGGCCGGGAGGGCGCGGAGCTCCTTCAGATTCTTGCATCCGATTTTCTTGGCGAGGGCCACACCCTGCTGCTCAGCCTCCTTGAGAGTGGGGAGTTTCTTAAAGCCCATCACCGAGCCGCTTGAGCCCATGGCTTGGGCAAAAAGCCCCTGGCAAAGGGGAGAAGCCATCAAGGCACTCACCGACATCGAACCTGCCGACTCACCCACGATGGTGATGCGGTTGGGGTCGCCGCCGAAGGCTGCGATATTGTCCTTCACCCACTGGATGGCGGCCACCTGGTCTAAGTAGCCATAGTTGCCCGAACCCTTATAGCTAGTCTCCTTGGAGAGCTCAGGGTGAGCAAAGAAGCCGAAGATGCCCTCGCGGTAATTGGCCGTGACCGAGATGATGCCTTTGCGTGCCATTGCGTCGCCGGCATAGCGCGGTTCACTGCCGCTTCCGGCCATCAGGCCACCGCCATTGAAATAAATGAGCACAGGCAGTTTCTCGTTGTAATTCTTGGTGGGGGTCCAGATGTTGAGGTAAAGGCAGTCCTCACTGTTGACGCTGGTTCCGAAGTTCATGTCGCCGAAAAGTTTTTCCTGCATGGGATTCGGGCCGAAATCAGTGGCCTTGCGCACTCCGTCCCATTTTTGTGCAGGCTGCGGAGCCTTCCAGCGCAGATCACCCACAGGTGGAGTTGCAAAAGGCACTCCCTTGAATGCCTTGATACCCGAGATGTCAGTTCCTTCGAGGACGCCCTGGGCAGTCTTCACCTTAGGACCGTCTTGCGCCATTGCGCCCAATGCAAGGAACACAATGGCAAGAGATAATAAAAGTTTCTTCATACTTGTGTTGATTATTTGGTTACACCTATTTTTTTAGAATAGATTGCAGCTATGCGGCAAGCCACCGGTAATGCTTGAGAATCGCCCACTTTTTACCGTGCCGGCATTGCCCACGCCTCTGCCGACAGTTGCCGCTGAAGATGCTTCAGCGCGGCAATGCCAACTGCGGGATAAAATTAGTGAATAATTTCGTTTGGCCGGTTATTGTTACGGGGGAAAATCATTACAGCCACTAGAAAAGTGCACAAAGCGACAAGTAAGCGGCCACTACCGCGCTTTAAGGAGCACAGTAGTGGCCGCCGTTGTATTGTGTGATGTGCTGTTGCGAGCTTAGCAGAGGCTCTCTACTATCTTGCGCACGTTTTCGCCGAGCTGCTCAGCTTCTTGCATGGTGTGAGCCTCGCTGTAGATGCGGATGATTGGCTCTGTGTTGCTCTTGCGCAGGTGTACCCAGCTGTCGGCAAAGTCGATCTTCACGCCGTCGATAGTGGTGAGTTTCTCGTTGGCGTAATGCTTCTGCACCTCTTGGAGTATCTTATCGACATCCATTTCAGGTTTCAGCTCAAGCTTGGTCTTGGCTATGGCATAGGGGGGATACGTCTTCTTGAGCTCGCTCACCTTCTTGCCGCTCTTTGCGAGCAGTGTGAGGAAGAGAGCAACGCCCACGAGGGCGTCACGGCCATAGTGAAGCTCGGGATAGATGACTCCGCCATTGCCCTCGCCGCCAATCACGGCACCGGTGCGACGCATCTCGGTGGTGACGTTGACCTCGCCCACGGCGGCGGCAGTGTAGCTGCATCCGTGCTTCTCGGTGACATCGCGCAGTGCGCGCGACGACGACAGGTTGCTCACGGTGGCACCCGGAGTCTGCGAAAGCACATAGTCGGCCACGGCAACCAGAGTGTATTCCTCAACGAAGAACTCGCCGTTTTCCATCACAATGGCAAGGCGGTCCACATCAGGGTCAACCACAAAGCCCACATCGGCTTTGCCCTGCTTCATGAAATCGGCTATGGCAGTGAGGTTCTGGGGTATGGGTTCGGGAGTGTGGCCGAAGTTGCCAGTGGGCTCGCAGAAGAGTTTCTCAACGCATTTCACGCCCAGTTTCTCGAGCAGTGCGGGAATTGCAACACCGCCGATTGAGTTGACGGCATCGACTGCCACTGTGAAGTTGGCCTTGCGGATGGCTTCCACGTCGACGAGCTTAAGGTTGAGCACGGCATCGATGTGACGGCGCAGATAGGTGTCGTTCTTGCTCTCGCAACCCAGTTGGTCGACCTCAACATAGTCGAAGTCTTCGACCTCGGCCAGGCGGAGCACTTCCTTGCCCTCGGCATCGGTGAGGAACTCGCCACACTCGTTGAGGAGCTTGAGGGCATTCCACTGCTTGGGATTGTGTGATGCGGTGATGATGATGCCGCCGCAAGCCTTCTCCCACACCACGGCAAGCTCGGTGGTGGGTGTGGTGGCCAGGCCTATGTTGACCACTTCGAAGCCCATGCCGATGAGAGTGCCCACAACCACATCGAGCACCATTGTGCCAGAGAGGCGTGCGTCGCGCCCAACGACAATAACGTTGCTGTTGACCTTAGTGTTGCGACGGATGAAGGTGGCATAAGCGCTCGTGAACTTCACAATATCGAGCGGGGTGAGGCCATCGCCGGCTGGTCCGCCGATGGTGCCACGAATGCCTGAAATTGACTTGATTAATGACATAGTTAATGTGTATTGTATACAGTTAGTTGATTATTATAAAAATTTCAATTCTGATTGGGAAATGGGTCGGCCGGCTATGGCATGGTCACGCACAAGGCATCACACAAGCCGATGCCGGACGGCAGGCGTCAGACGCGGCTGCGGAAGTAGCGCACGTGATAGAGGAACGGCACCACATACGAGATCTCGTCGCTCTTGCCATATTGCGACTTGACCACGATATACACCTCGCTGTCGACTCCCAGATATTTGAGCGGCATCTGCACGCCGTAGCCCCACGACGATGACTGTGGCATGGTGTAGTTATTGTATTGGAAATACGACGGGTCTTGGCTCATGTCGTTCTCGTTGCCCGTTCCGCTCCATTCCTGGCTGTTGTAAAGGGTGAGCAGATTGTAGCGCATGTAGCGGAAATAGATGTTCTGCGATGTCTTGGCGCTGTCGGCCGAGTGCTTGGTGTAACGCACCACTTGCATGTAGACGTTGCCGTCGTCATCGAGCTTGTAGAACGGAGCGTCGGTCCCCACCTCAAACACGGTGTCGGCCGGAATGTGATCCACCACGCGGTAGTGCGAGAGGAAGTGGTTGGTGGCATGGCGCTCATCGTTGAGTTGCTCGGCATAGCTCTCGCCGTCGCTGCACGAGGTGAATGCCATTGCCGTTGCGGCCATTGCCGCGAGTATGAATAAGAGTCTTGACTTCATCATTCGGTTGCTGTTGTGATTGATTGAAAGATATTGTTATTTATTTGTTTTAGTTGTAATATGCTTGTTCACCTGGCGGGGCCTTCGTCAAACTGCATGCCGTCGATGATACCGTATACCACCTCGAGCGCATTGTCGAGCGTGTCGTGAGAGTCGCCTCCTGCGGCGTTAAGGTGTCCGCCTCCGCCAAAGTACTGCGAGCAAAGCTCATTGACGGCGAAGTCGCCCTCAGACCGCATCGACACTTTCACCTTGTCGGCGTCTTCGCGCAAAAAGACCGACCACACCACTCCTGGAATGGCCAGTGGCTTGTTGACCAGCCCTTCGGTGTCGCCCTTGGCATAGCCATACTCGGTGAGTTCGGCTTTCGACAAGGCAATCACAGCCGCATGCTTCTCGGGAAATACCTGCATCTTCTGCGACAGCGCATAGCCCTGCAGGCGCAGGCTGGCCTCACTGAAAGTGTTCATTGCCAGCTTGTAGAGCCTCACACGGTCGACGCCATGCTTCATGAGTGCCGCCACTATCTCGAACAGTTCAGGGTCGTTGCAGCTGTAGGTGAAGTTGCCGGTATCGGTCATCATGCCCACATAGAGCAGCTCGGCCACGGTGCGGTCGACATAGCGCATCAAGCACAGTTGTGCAATGGTACGGTAGACGAGCTCACACGTCGACGAGGCCTGAGGGAACGAAATGCTCACATCGAAGATGCGCTCAGGACCCAGATGGTGGTCGATGAGCACCAACGGCACCCTGGCCCGCTGAAGCTCGTAGCCAAGCTGGTCGATGCGCTGGAGCATATTGAAATCGAGGCAGAACACAAGCTCGGCACGCGACAAGTAGAAGCGCGCGCGCAACTCGCTCTTAGTGTAGACCACGATGTCGCGCACCTCGGGCAGGAACTGCAGTGAGCGCGGATACTGGTCGGGAGTGATCACCACCGCATCCTTGCCCATGTTGCGCAGCATGCGGCACAGTCCCAAGGTGGAGCCGAGGGCATCACCGTCGGGCGAGAGGTGGCACGTGACCACTATGTTCTTGACGCCACGCAGCAGAGCCGCCAGGCGGTCGATGGTTTTGCTGTCAATTATCGACTTCATCTTCTAAAGTTTGCTTTCACTTAACATGCGGCCTTGCATTAAAGGCCCATATTATGCAAAGGTAGGAAATTTTCGCCATTGCCCACACCATTGCCGCCTAAAATGGCGGCATTATCACACACATTAACACTAAGCACTCGTTGAAAGTAACTATTC
>CAVFVP010000022.1:0-32863 GCA_963625945.1 Agathobacter rectalis
TGTTTTTTGCACCCAATTGCGCATGGCCATTGGGCACTGTGACAGCCTGTGCCCCAGGAGGGGACTTGTGGCGGTAAGGCTCAGTTGAGCTTCAGCATGCGGTCGCGCTCCACGCGGGTCACTCCTTTCAATTTGCGCAGCCGTGCCATTTCCTTGGCTATGGGCGTGCCGTTGCCCAGCCTCACCACCAGGGCACTGAGGCTGCCGTATCGGTGGGTCACCGTAGAGCCACTTTCGGTTATCGCATTCTCGAGCTGATTCAGGCTGATGGCTGTGCTGTCGTAGCTCACGATGATTGTGCCCGGAGTGTAGTCGGCAGGCTCGATTTGCCTTGTGGCGCCGTGGGGGGCTGTCGGCTTTGCGCTGCGGCAACTACACGCCCCCACGAAAACGGCCGCCGCCAATGCTGCGGCAGCCGCTATGTGAAACGGATGCTTCATCCTCTTTTATGTGATTGTGGCTTATTTCAGAGGCTTCGGGCCATATTGGTTGTCGCCTGGGTCTCCGCTTAAGGCAAACCAGTAAATCAGGATAAGTCCCACTAGGGGCACAAGTCCCAAAAGCTGGAGCCAACCGCTGCGGCCGGTGTCGTGCAGGCGGCGTGCGCCCACGGCATACGACGGGATGATGGTGGCAAGGTAGCTAATGCAGCATGTGAAACTTCCTAGGAGAAACTGGAACAGGAAGAACCACCAGAATTCGGCTTGCGATGCGCGGCCTTCGAAGTCGGCATACTTGCTGAAGCACACCTTGATTGACTCCCCGAAGCCCATCGACTGCTGGTAGGGTTGTCCATACTGCTGCTGATATGGCTGCTGTGGTTGCTGATACTGCTGCTGTTGATATGGCTGTGGTTGTGGTTGTTGCGGAACTTGCGTGAACAGTAGGGCCACTTCGGGCACTTGGGTTGCGGGCAACCAGTTGGCCATGCCCTCGCACCACACCAATGAACTTTGGTTAAGGCCGTTGGCAATCAAATCTTGCACTTCAAATGGCCCTGCCTGCTGGCCATTGTTTGAGATGTAATACTGCATAAGTCTGTTATGTGTTTGAACGGTTAATAATGGTTGCGGAGGAATGAGTGTGCGCCCCCACACAAGGCAAAGATACGTTATAAGGGGAACACTGCCAAATAATAAAGCCCGTTTTGTGGTGAGCGAAACACGGAAAGATTCCAATATGTGGGGCAATGGCTGTTTTCCTCACGCGGAAAGGTCGCTGGCCGTGAATCGGGGGCGAAAAAAAAGACAGCGGCCACAAGCCACTGTCTCTACAATTTGTTTTTTTGAGGGTGTTGTCCTCATTTTCCCATGCGCAATGGCCACCAACCGCTTCACAGCGTCACGATGCGTCAGCGCAGAGCTTTTTAGCGTTATTTGTGTTTGTGTTGTGCTTATTTATTAATTACTTTTTCGGTCTTGCTTGAGCCGTCGGTGTAGGTGGTCACCTTGATGTTCACACCACTGGTGGGCTCAATGGTTGCAATGCCTGCCAGGTTGTAGTAGGTCACGCTCTTCACTGTCTTGGCTTCGCCATTGACTATGTCGACCGATGTCATAGTGCGGTCGGGAATAAACGTGTGTGTGAACTTCAGCTGATACTGGCGTTTGTCACCGCTGTAGTCGGTCAGGTCGCTGATGCTTGTCAGGCTGTTGCCATACACAAGATAGATGTCGGCCGAGTATTCGACAACGTCTTGGCCCACTTGGGCGAAGTTGAGTCCGCTGGCAATTGCCGGCTGGATGGTGCCGTTGTCGTCGCGCCACCAGTTGGCAGTGTCGGCTGCTCCTGCTGCGAATTCGCCGTTGAATGCCTTGTCGTGGCCGTTGACGATGTAATACTTTATGTTGCCGTCTTCGTCGGTCGCATAATTGCCGTCCTTATCGTGGACTAGAATCACGGCATTGTAGTCGAGGTAGGTGTTCACATCGCTCATCACTGTTGCTTTCAGGTCAAGGCCCCATGTGTAGAAGCCACCATCGCCGGCTGGATATCTCGAAGCGGTGGTCAGTTCGCTCTTCTCGTTGTCCGACGCAAGGTTGGTGTCTTGGGTCGGCTCATTGCCATCGAAGAAATATTGTGGGTCGCGGCTGTCCTTTTCATACTGCTGCTCGTATTCGCTGTTGGTCGAAAGCTCGGTGAACATGTATTTGCGGTATACGTGGGTGTCGTCGTATTTGATGTTGTTCTGGCTGTTGAAGTAATTGGTGCTCACGCGGCTCATCATTCCTGCATCGCTGGGGGCAATCCACAGGCCGTAGTCGGTGGCGGTGGCGTTGATTGTGGCGCTGTTCCACAGCTCGGCATTCTTTCCGGCTGTAACCGATGCCATGCTTGCAAACGGTGTTGACTTGGGGCCGCATTCGCTGTAGCTGTAGTTGAGAGTGAAGTTCACCGTGTCGCATTCGCCCTGCTTCACTTTGTGTGATGTCCAGTCAATGGCTTGGTCGTTGAAGTTGTAGGTGCCTTCTTGTTGTGCGCTTGTGCTGAAGTTATATGAATAAAGAATGTCACTGTTGATGCTCAGGCTGGTTGATGTGGCTGTGACGCCGCTCATCTTATAGGCCTCAAGCAAATCGGCATTTGCGCTCACTTTGATGTCGGTCTTCAATGTGATGTCGGTGTTCCCCTTCACGTAGTGGTATCGCGGCACGCTTATTGTGGCATCGAGGCTCATTTGCTCGTTTTCGATGTCGTTGAGGCCGCTTTCCGTGATGTCGTAGCTCTCCTCGGCTTCGGTTGCGCTGATTTCGGTCTTGCCCTCGGCTTCTCCGCTTGTGAGGTAGATAACCTCCATTTCCCACTGGTAGTTGTCCTTGTCGTCAATGTTGTAGCAGGCATAGCTTGTGGCTGTCATGTTGGCAATCTCCTCGTCGCTGGCTTTGGTGAAGCCGTCGTTGAGGGTGAATCCGTTCCAGGTTGCTGTTCCGGGATATGTGATGCTGCCGTCGTTTTTGTTGACGAGCTTCAGGCGTGTGTAGGGCACCATGCCGCTGTTGATTTTCGTCTCGTCGAGCTTCACGCTGAAGTCTGACCCGTAGTAGATGGCTTTGCCGCCGTTTACGCCGCTAGCCACAATGTTGTGGGCCTTGCTGCTTGTCTTCACGTTGACGCCGGTTGCAAACTCGGTGCTGCGTGGCTTGGCGGTCAGGGTTTCGGCTTGCGGCTTCATTGCAGTGTCGGCGGTTACCTCGGTGCTTGTGGCGTCTACACCGCTGAAGAAGTAGCCTGTGGTTCCGTCGGTAGCGACGGCTGTGTGGAACTCGCCTGTCACACTGTAGCTGAGCGTCTCTTTCTGGTCGGTGCCGAATTCGCTCTTGAGTGGCATTTTCAGCGTTGCCGGGTTGGCGTCGGTCTCGGCTGTGACCACGTCGGGAGTGCCGAGTTTTGCCGAGGCGGTGTTGCCTTCGGCCTCTGTGTCTTCAGCCACGTTTATGGTGTAGTTGTTCACTGCTTTTGTCGCTTCGGGCAGTGAGGTGCAGCTTGTGCTCCAGTTCACTTTGGCGTCGAGCGATGTCGATGTTGTGGTGGCAGGAGTACGGCTCAGCCCCGTGATTGTGATTTCGGGCTTTACTGCAGTGTTGCAGATGGGCTGCTCGGCGCTGCTGTAGATTTTCTTTTTTGCAGTGAGGACGTTCCAGTCGGTGCTGGTGCTTGCCAGCTCTATGTTGTTGAGGTAGGTGGTCTCCACTTTCCACATTAGGCCTTTGATCTTCGAAAGGTCGTAAGAGAGGTAGACGCTGTCGGGGAGTGCGTTCCATGAGTTGCCGTCGGTCGAGGCTATGCCTGTTTGGGGGGCGCTTGTGTATACTGTGTTGCCCTCGGCGTCGGTGACCACGAGACGGCTCACCGGAGTGAGGCCGCTCTGTCCCTGGGGAATGGTCGAGGTGAATGTGGTTCCGTAGAACAGTGTGTTCACATCGCCGTCGGCTGTGTGCATCAGTTTCACTGTGTTGGTGACTGTCTGTATGCCTTTAGGGGTTATGTCGTTGTCAACGATGTCGGGCACGGGTGCGGGATCGTCGCCATCGGTGGCGATTGCTATTACCACGTCGTTGAGGTCGTGGTCGGCGTTGCCAAACCAGTCTTCGAAACCGAAGAATGTGTAGTCGTTGCCCTCATAGTTGATATGCATTGCCGAGCACATTTTCCGCGAGTTCTCGTCGTTGCCTGCGTTGAGGTCCGACATGCTGTAGGCTTTACCGCCGTTGTTTTGTATGAAGAGTTGAATCACGGTGCTGGCAGCATCGGCTGGCAGCGTCACCGAGAATTCTCCGGGGCGTATGTAGGTCACGTTGAAACTGTAGGCGCCAGTGTTCTCCCTGTTGCTGTTCAGGTTGTTAAGGAATAGCTTCCAGTTGTCGGTGCCGCTGTTGCGGTTCAGGATGGGCACGCCGTTTCTTATGCCAAGCTTTGTGCCTATTATCGAGTCGTTTTCTGCAGTGCCTTTTAGTTGCCAATCGCTAGTCTGACCGTCGTATTCATAGCATTCGTAGTCGATGTGTGGCTCCACAAAGCTGCTGTCGGCCGTCCATATCACCACGTCTTTGTATTCGCCGCTCTTGGTGAGGTAGCGGTAACCCAGTTTGTTGCTTTTGTTTTGGGTTCCGTAGTTGGCAATGAAGAATTTGAACGTCTTGGTTGTTTCGTCAAGCTTAAGCTGGAAGTCGGTGACAACCGATTCATCGGCCTGTTTCTCTTCGGGTAGGTACTTGTCGATGGCATCTTTCAGGCCTTTGTACCACGCCCAAGCCACTTTGCCGTTCCGGTAGGCCGGGGCATAACTGCTTGATTCTGTTACAGTCTCGGAGGGCGTTGCTGCCCATGCGAGAATCACGCACAGCATGGCTGCGATGATTCCTGTCATTTTTCTCATATCCGTAATACTATTTTTTAGTTATTAGTCTTTATTATACAACTCTTTTTTGATCACAGTGCATAGGGGGAGTGTCTGCTTGCGTCACAGTGTGCCACTCTACCGCACTCTGCACAGTGTGCACACGCAACCTTTGTGGCGCGGTATTGCTCACTCTGCAAGAAGCGCTGTCGTGCGCATTTGCTTTCAGCTCTGTTAAGTGTAAGGGGAATACGTACGGTTGTCCTTACTCTTGTCAAGATTATTTCACAATGTCGCCCGGCTTACGTTGGGCTAAATGGTTAAAGCCACGTGTTGTCGGCAACTGCTGCTTTTTTCAATAATATGCTCGTTGAAAAATACGCTTATTATTTTTTAATGGTGTGGGACTGCAAAGAGTCCATATCACTGTTTTCGGTGGCAAAATTAGTATAAAACTCCCATTTCAAATGTTAATCCAAACGTTAAACAATGTGAACGGGGGGGGTAAAGTGTTGGCATATAGATTGATAACATGGTTTTGATTATAAATATTTTCAACAATTATATACAAATACAATTCGTCATTATCGCACAATTACGGTTAATAACCCAGCAATTGTTAAATTCCACTTCGCCATGGAGGCTTTTTTTGACAGAAACGCACTGCCTATAAATTTGTCATTCAGCTGGCTTGGCCAATCGTGATATATGGCCACTGCTCACGACCCTGTCAATGGCAAAAGAAAAACGCTTGCCATCCATCGTTGGGTGACAAGCGTCGTAGTGGGTTTATTTTGCCGGTGTGTGCCAGGCTAAAAAGCGTGCGGCATTATGCCGCGCGGTGGGGCACACACGTTGCAGTAATCAGTCGGTGAGCTTAGCGCACAGGTATTCGCGGTTGAGGCGGGCAATGTTGCTCAGCTTCATGTTCTTCGGGCACTCAGCGGCGCAGGCGCCGGTGTTGGTGCAATTGCCGAATCCAAGTTCGTCCATCTTGGCAACCATGGCTTTCACGCGGCGTTTAGCCTCGGTCTTGCCTTGGGGCAGGAGGGCAAACTGGCTGACCTTAGCCGAGACAAAGAGCATAGCCGAACCGTTCTTGCAGGCAGCCACGCAGGCACCGCAGCCGATGCATGAAGCAGAGTCCATGGCCTCGTCGGCAGCCACCTTTGAAATGGGCAGTGCGTTGGCGTCTTGAGCGCCGCCGGTCTGGAACGACACGTAGCCGCCGGCCTGCTGAATCTTGTCGAACGCGTTGCGGTCTACCATCAAGTCTTTGATTACAGGGAAGGCTGCCGAGCGCCAGGGCTCCACAGTGATGGTCTCGCCGTCGTGGAAGCGACGCATATAGAGCTGGCAAGTGGTGGCGCCTGTGGCGGGGCCGTGGGGGTGACCGTTGACATAGAGCGAGCACATGCCGCAGATGCCCTCGCGGCAGTCGTGGTCAAACACCACGGGCTCTTCGCCCTTTTCGATGAGCTGCTCGTTAAGGATGTCGAGCATCTCGAGGAATGAGGTGTCGGTCGGGATGTCCTGCATCTGGTATTTCTCGAAATGACCCTTCTCCTTAGGACCGGCCTGACGCCAAATTTTAAGTGTGAAACTTATATTTGTATCCATCTTTTTCTGAGTTAAATAATTGATTATGACTTGTAGTTACGTGTTTGAACCTTGATGGCCTCGTAGTGGAGCGGCTCTTTGAGCAGAGTGGGCTCCTTCTCGTCGCTGCCTTCATATTTCCAGCACGATACGTAGAAGTATTCGGCGTCGTCGCGCTTGGCTTCGCCTTCTTCGGTCTGGTATTCCTCGCGGAAGTGGCCGCCGCAGCTTTCGTTGCGGGTGAGGGCGTCGTGGGCAATAAGCTCACCCATGGTGATGAAGTCTTGCAGGCGGAATGCCTTGTCGAGCTCCACGTTCATGCCTTCCTGGCTTCCCGGGATGTAGAGGTTTGTCTCAAACTCGTGGCGCAGGTCCTTGAGCAGCTTGAGGGCTTTCTCGAGGCCTTCCTTGGTGCGGCCCATGCCCACGTATTCCCACATGATGTGGCCCAGCTCCTTGTGGATTGAGTCGACAGAGCGCTTGCCCTGGATGCTCATCAGGTGGTCGAGGTTGGCCTGTACCTTCTTCTCGGCCTCGTCAAACTCCGGAGTGTCGGTGCTGAAGTGGGGCACTGAGATTTGGTCGCTCAGATAGTTCTGGATAGTGTAGGGGAGCACGAAGTAGCCGTCGGCCAAGCCCTGCATGAGGGCCGATGCGCCGAGGCGGTTGGCTCCGTGGTCGCTGAAGTTGCACTCGCCGATTGCAAACAGACCCTTGACCGAAGTCTGCAGCTCGTAGTCAACCCAGATGCCGCCCATTGTGTAGTGGATGGCGGGATATATCATCATCGGCTCGTAGTATTTCACGCCGTCGATTTCGTTGGCAACAATGCCGGGATTCACGTCGGTGATCTCCTCATACATGTCGAAGAGGTTGCCGTAGCGGTCGCGCACTGCTTCGATGCCGAGGCGGTTGATGGCTTCGCTGAAGTCGAGGAACACGGCTTTGCCGGTGTTGTTCACACCATAGCCCTTGTCGCAACGCTCCTTGGCTGCGCGTGATGCCACGTCGCGGGGCACGAGGTTACCGAATGCCGGGTAGCGGCGCTCCAGGTAGTAGTCGCGCTCTTCTTCGGGCACGTCGCTGCCCTTTATTTCGCCGCTTTGCAGCTTCTTGGCTGTCTCGAGGTCTTTAGGAACCCAGATGCGGCCATCGTTGCGCAGCGACTCCGACATCAGCGTGAGCTTCGACTGCTTGTCGCCGTGCACGGGGATGCAGGTGGGGTGAATCTGCACATAGGCAGGGTTGGCAAAGTAAGCACCCTTGCGATAGGCTGCGATAGCTGCCGAGCAGTTGCAGGCCATTGCGTTGGTCGAGAGGAAGTAGGTGTTGCCGTAGCCACCGGTGGCAAGAACCACGGCATGGGCAGCGAAGCGCTCGAGCTTGCCGGTCACCAGGTTGCGGGCGATGATGCCGCGTGCGCGGCCGTCGACCATCACGATGTCGTGCATCTCATAGCGGTTGTAGCTCTTCACCTTGCCAAGCTGGATCATGCGGTTGAGCGACGAATAGGCGCCAAGCAGCAGCTGTTGGCCGGTCTGGCCCTTGGCATAGAATGTACGGCTCACCTGGGCACCGCCGAATGAGCGGTTGGCCAGCAGGCCGCCGTATTCGCGGGCGAAAGGCACACCCTGTGCCACGCACTGGTCGATGATGTCGTTTGACACCTCGGCAAGGCGGTACACGTTGGCTTCGCGGGCACGGTAGTCGCCACCCTTCACTGTGTCGTAGAACAGGCGGTAGATCGAGTCACCGTCGTTCTGGTAGTTCTTGGCTGCATTGATACCGCCCTGGGCAGCGATTGAGTGAGCGCGGCGCGGCGAGTCTTGAATGCAGAAGTTGAGCACGTTGAAACCCATTTCGCCGAGTGTGGCGGCTGCCGATGCGCCTGCCAGACCGGTACCCACGACTATGATGTCGAGGCGGCGTTTGTTGGCTGGGTTAACGAGCTTTTGGTGTGCTTTATAGTTAGTCCACTTCTCAGCGACGGGACCTTCGGGAATCTTAGAGTCGATTGCGGGCTGAGCAGTTTTGATTTCTTTTTCTTCCATTTTCAGTAAAATTTTAAATGTTGGTACTCAGCTAATAATTAAAAAGCATAATAGTAAGTGAGGTAGCATGCCTCGACAGCGAAGAGCACCATCACGATGGTAGCCCACCACCAGCCGATGCATTTCCAGCGGCAAATCCACTTCTCGTTGGTGGTGCCGAGGGTCTGGAAGGCGCTCCAGAATCCGTGAGTGATGTGGAACCAGATGGCCACAAAGCCGATGAGATACAGGGGCAGCAGCCACACTTGGCCGAATGTTGCCTCCAGAGCCTCTCCGCCAGTCATGGCATACTGGTCGAGAATCTCGGGGAGCTGCATCTTGGCCCAAAAGTTCACAAGGTGAATCAGGAGGAACACTACCACAATGATGCCGAGCACGAGCATGTTCTGTGAAGCCCATTCTACACTGGCGGGTTTCTTGCTCACCTCGTAGCGGTCGTTACCACGTGCCTTGCGGTTCTGCAGTGTGAGCCAAAAGGCATAGATGATGTGAATAACGAAGCCGGCTGCGAGAATTGCAGTCCCGACAAGTGCATACCAATTAGCGCCGAGGAATTCGCATACTGCCTCATAAGCGTCGAGCGAAATGAGGGCAACCGCATTCATCAGCACATGAAAGGTTAAGAATAGGATCAGAAATAAGCCAGTGAGCGACATCACCACTTTCCGTCCTACTGAAGATGTTGTTAACCACATAGTAGTTCTGAATTTAGTTATTAAATTAGTTGTTAGTAATTGACTGTGTTGTTTTATCTTGCAAATTTACCGCTTAAAAACCGCACTTGCAACTATTGGCGAAAAAAATCTTTATTAAATCCGATGGTGTCTGCCGGCATGCCACTGGCGTGGCCGACGGGCCCCGTAATGTGCTAAGTGTGACCGCTTGCCGCTGTCGGCTATACGTTGAAGCGGAACACCACTATGTCGCCGTCTTGCATCACATATTCCTTGCCCTCGATGTGCATCTTGCCGGCCTCTTTCACGGCTGCTTCGCTGCCATATTCGATGTAGTCGGCATATTTGATGATTTCGGCGCGGATGAAGCCCCGCTCAAAGTCGGTGTGTATCACTCCGGCGCATTGGGGTGCCTTGCTGCCCTTGACGTAGGTCCAGGCGCGCACTTCCTTGGGGCCGGCAGTGAGGAACGTTTCGAGGTTGAGCAGTGCATAGGCGCTCTTGATGAGGCGGTTGACGCCTGATTCCTCGAGGCCTATCTCCTGCAGGAACATCTGCCGCTCCTCGTAGGTCTCAAGCTCGGCAATGTCGCTCTCGGTGGCTGCGGCCACCACCAGTATCTCGGCATGCTCGTCTTTCACTGCCTCGCGCACGGCGTCCACATAGTGGTTGCCGCTCACGGCGCTGGCATCATCGACGTTGCACACGTAGAGCACCGGCTTGTTGGTGAGCAGAAACAGGTCGTGGGCTATTCGCTCCTCTTCCTTGTTGTCGAGTGTGACCGAGCGTGCCGACTTGCCTTGTGACAGTGCCTCCTGGTAGCGCTTGAGCACCTCATACTGCTGCTTGGCCTCGCGGTCGCCACCGGTCTGGGCCTGCTTGTAGACGCGGCTGATGCGGCTCTCCACGGTATCGAGGTCGCGCAGCTGCAGCTCGGTGTCGATCACTTCCTTGTCGCGCACGGGGTCGACCGAGCCATCGACGTGCGTGATGTTGTCGTCGTCGAAGCACCGGAGCACATGGATGATTGCGTCGGTCTCGCGTATGTTGGCCAGGAACTTGTTGCCCAGGCCCTCGCCTTTCGACGCACCCTTCACAAGACCGGCGATGTCCACTATCTCGACAGTGGTGGGGACTATGCGCTCGGGGTGCACGAGCTCGGCCAAGCGGTTGAGCCGCTCATCGGGAACGGTGATTACGCCCACGTTGGGCTCGATTGTACAAAACGGGAAGTTTGCCGACTGCGCCTTAGCATTCGACAAGCAGTTGAACAGGGTTGACTTGCCCACGTTGGGCAGACCCACAATACCACATTGAAGTGCCATATGTAAATGTATAAATTATCAGTTGCTAGCCAATGAAATTACTGGCGGGGCCGTGTGTGGCGGCCCTACCGCGCTGCAAAGTTACGCCAAAACGGCTTGACAAACAAAAAAATCTGCCTATGCGTCGACGCCTTATGCGGCTATGGGCACTTGCTTTGTTGCGGCAAACTCATTATCTTTGCATACCACAGCTGCCCCCTATGGCAGCCGCAGAACTATCAACCACTCACCACACACATGCTGATATGGCAACAACGGCATTGATAATAGTAGTACCCTGCTACAACGAAGAGGAAGTGCTGCCCACGACCCACAAGCGGCTTTCGGCACTTGTCGAGGCAATGGCGGCCGACGGCCTTGTGGACGGTTCCCGCAGCCGTCTGCTCTATGTCGACGACGGCTCGCGCGACTCGACGTGGAGCCTCATAGAGGGATTCACGGCCGCCGACACCCGCGTCTGTGGCATAAAGCTCGCCTGCAACTGCGGGCATCAAAACGCTCTCATGGCAGGACTTGAGGCCGCTGCCGAAATTGGCGACGCCTCGGTCACCATTGATGCCGACCTGCAAGACGACATCAATGTGATTCCCGACATGGTGAGGCACTATGCCGACGGGTGTGAGGTGGTGTATGGTGTGCGCCGCAACCGCGACTCCGACACTTGGTTCAAGCGCCGCACGGCACTCGGGTTCTACCGGGTGATGCACCGGTTGGGGGTGAAAAGCGTGTATAACCACGCCGACTTTCGTCTGATGAGCTCAATGGCCGTGCGCCAGTTGTGCCGCTACCGTGAGCGCAACCTGTTTCTGCGCGGCATAGTGCCGCTGATAGGCTACCGTTCGGCCTGTGTCTACTACGACCGTAGCGAGCGCACTGCGGGCACCAGCAAGTATCCGCTTGGCAAGATGGTCAACTTCGCCATCGACGGCATCACCTCGTTCAGCATCCGCCCGGTGCGCATGGTGTTCACGCTCGGCCTGGTGTTTATGGCAATAGCCCTGGTCATTCTCATATATGTGCTCTACAACCACTTCACCGGCCACACGGCTTGGGGATGGTCGTCGCTTATACTCTCAATTTGGTTTGCGGGCGGCTGCATTCTGCTTGGCCTTGGCATTGTGGGTGAGTACATAGGCAAAATCTACATGGAGGTAAAAGACCGCCCGCGCTTCAACGTGGAGCGCAAAATAATTCACTGACAATCATCGGCTACATGGCGCAAAAAAGGCAAGAGGCCCGTTGCCTCCTGCCCTGTGATTTCGTGTCGCGGCGTTGCCCGACACTATTCGTTGGCTTTGGCGCGTCGCAATGCCGGCAGTGCGAATGCTACGGCCAGCATTGAAGCCACCACAAATGTGGCCGATGTGCTATGCATGATGTTGCCCATGCCCACAAGCGGCGACACCACCCCGCCTCCTATGAAGCCTAGGGCCCCAAACACTGCCGAAGCCGTGCCGGCCTCTTTGCGCGCACAGTTGAGTGCCAGCGTGGTCGAGGCTGTGAAAGTGAAGCCGGCCGACAGCAGAATGAGGTTGAGCAGAATCTCATATACTATGAACCCAAGGTCGAGAGTCAGGGCCAGTGCTATCAGCACGCTGCAAGTGACCAACCCTATGCAGCTCACCTTCACGCTGGTGGTGGCTCGGCGGAATTTCATGCTCAATGCCGCGCCAGTAGCCACAAATGCCCCGTTGATGCCAAATGTCAGGCTATATCCGAGGGCGCTAAGGCCGTAGTGTTCTTGCACGATGAATGGCGACGATGAGATGTTGGCGAAAAGAACGGCGAGGGCAGAAGTCTGGTGCAATGCGTAAAGCATGAATTGGCGGTTGCGCAGCACCACTCCGAAGAGCTTGAACGTCGACAGCATGCTCCCCTTACTGCGCCGCTCCACAGGCAGTGACTCTCGCATGAACCAGCTCCCCACGGTCAGCACAATGCCCACGCCGAGCAGCAGCACGAATATCAGCCGCCATCCGCCCACGTCAACCAGCAATCCGCCCACCACGGGTGCCATGATAGGCGCAATGCCGTTGATGGCTCCTATGATGCCCAGCATCTTAAGAAGTTCGTGGCCGTCGAATGTGTCGGTGGCAACCGACCGCGAGATCACTATGCCGCCCGCTCCGGCAAATCCTTGCACAAAGCGCAGGGCCACAAACGTCTGGACGGTGGGTGAGAATATGATGGCGGTCGACGATACCACGAAGAGTGCCATCGAGGCAAGCAACGGCCCGCGGCGCCCGCGGTTGTCGCTGATGGGGCCCACGAGCAACTGGCCGGCTGCCAGGCCGAGCATACTCGCCGTGAGTCCGGCTTGAACCATAGTTATTGATGTGTGGAAATACCCCACCATTGAGGGTAGGCTGGGTACGTACATGTCGGTCACAAACGGCCCGAATGCGGTGAGCATGCCCAGCAGTATAAGGAGAAAAGTCTTGTAGTTCATTGATTTTGTTTTTGCTGATGCACTTTCGCAAATGGCAATGCAGTCGTGAAAATGCGGGGCAAAGTTACTGCCAAAATTGCTAATGTGCAATTGGCTGATGGCTGTGCATCGACAAAACGTGATTAGCATGCCGACCAATCTGCCTGTTCTCTCGGCAAAAAAAGTGCGCGGCTAAACAACCGCAAAGGCAGCGCCTGCAGCTAGCGCGGCCAGGCCGATGCCATGTGGCTGATCTGACTACGGCTGGCGGTAAGGGCCTACAAGGCTCCGTTGCCTTGCTGTTTCTTGAACTCGCTGGGCGACATCCCGGTCATCTTGCGGAAAAACTTGCCCAGGCTCGACTGATCGGCAAAGCAGTAGTCATAGGCTATCACTTTCATCGACTTGCCGCTGTAGAGCATCTCGCGCTTGAGCATGATGGCCAGCAAGTGCGAGATCACCTCCTTGGCCTTGTGATTGGTCTTTTGCTTGGTGATTTCGCTCAGGTATTTGGGGGTGATGTTGAGTTTCATGGCATAGAATGCAACTTCGTGCTCGGTCTTAATGTTGTCTTGCAGCAGGTCAATGAACTTCTTGAAATACACGTCGGCCATCGTGTAGCTGGCTTTGCTCTGGCCTGTGCGGGCTGTTCTCTGCTCAAACTCGGCCACCACCTGAATCATCATGCGGTAGCAGCTGCCCACTATTTCCCTCGTCCCGATTGTGCTGCTGTCTTGGCTGGCATAGATGCTGACCACGTCCATCAGCTTTGTGAGCATTTGCCATTCGGCCTGGTTTGTCACGACGGCCACCGGTGTCTCGGCAATCATGTTGAGTGACTCGGTGGGTATGCCCACCAGTAAGTCGACAGCAAACGGGTTGGTCACCATAATCAGTCTCACCTGGAAGTCGGGTGTGGCTTGCAACCCCCTTTGGTAAAGCACATGCGATAAAATCAGGCGGCTACCGGTCTCAAGGTGCACTTTAGTCATGTTGACCTCAAAATCGCATTCTCCGCTTGTGCATAAGGCCACCACTGAATATTTCGAGTCGAGCGGTCCCATCACGATGTCGTTTAGTCCAAGCTCGAAATAGCCGAATCCGCGAAGTTTTATTTCATTGTTCTGTGCAATCATAACCGTAGTTTTAGACCACAAAAATAGTCTAAATTGAAAATAATCAGCGGTCTGTTATGACATTTTAACGAAATTGCTGGCTCTAAGGAGTGCTTTGGGACAAATAAAGCCTTAAAAAGAACATTCCTATGCTGCCAGTCGGGTCTGGAGTGTGGCCGTGTGGCGGTATTGCCACAGGGCTGTTCGTTTTGTAATTAGCCGATAAGTGACTAACTTTGCACTGGCTTACTACTGCGGCCGTGCTTGCGGCAAAAGCCGTTACGCTACACACGCATATACGAAATAAAGCAAAAATCAACGTCAGATACACCCCAATGGCTGAAACTCCCATCAACGGCGCGCACCGCGTGAAGTTTATCACGCTGGGCTGCAAACTCAACTTTTCGGAAACCGCCACGCTCAGCGCCACGCTGGCGCGGCACGGCATACCCACTGTGCAAGATGGTGAGACTCCCGACATCTGCGTGGTCAACACCTGCAGCGTCACCGAGTTGGCCGACAAGAAGTGCCGCCAGCACATACGCAGTCTGGTGGGGCATTACCCCGGCGCGCTTGTGATTGTGACAGGGTGCTATGCGCAGCTCAAGAGCGAGGAGATTGCTGCCATTCCCGGTGTGGACATGGTGCTCGGCAGTGAGCAGAAGGCCGACTTGATGGAACACATTGAGCGGTGGTTCAACGACCCGCAGAACGAGGTGGCGGTGACTCCCACCCCGCAAATCAGGCGGTTCAGCCCGTCGTGCGAATGCGGCAGCCGCACGCGCTACTTCCTTAAGGTGCAAGACGGTTGCGACTACTATTGCTCCTACTGTACAATCCCCTATGCGCGCGGACGCAGCCGCAGCGGCACCATCGACAGCCTCCTGGCTCAGGCCAGGCAAGTGGCGGCCGACGGCGGCCGTGAGATAGTGATTACCGGCGTCAACATTGGCGACTTTGGCAAAAACACCGGCGAGCGCCTCATCGACCTGTTGCGCGCCCTCGATGCAGTGGATGGCATAAGCCGCTATCGCATATCGTCGATAGAGCCCGACTTGCTCACCGACGAGATCATTGAATTTTGTGCCGGTTCGCGGGCCTTCATGCCACACTTCCACATCCCGCTCCAGTGCGGCAGCGACACCGTGCTCAAGCTCATGCGCCGCCATTACGACAGCGCCCTCTTTGCCTCAAAGGTGGAACGCATCCGCCAGCTCATGCCCGACTCGTTCATAGGGGTCGATGTGATGGTGGGCTCGCGTGGCGAGACCGATGACCTCTTTGCCGAAAGCTATGATTTCATAAGCGGTCTCGACGTTCAGCACCTGCACGTGTTCCCCTACAGCGAGCGTCCCGGCACCATGGCGTTGCGCATTCCGCACGTGGTGAGCCAGGCCGACAAAAACGCACGCGTGGCCCGCATGATAGCCCTTAGCGATGCCAAGCAGCGGCAATTCATCGAGCGCTACCTGGGCACTGAGCGCCCGGTGCTCATGGAGCAGCCGCAACATGGTCATCCCATGCACGGATTTACCGACAATTACATAAGAGTGACTGTGCCCCCCGACGACTCGGTGGTCAACAACATAGTGGCGGTGCGCCTCGACAGCGTGAACCCCGACCTCACGGTCAACGCCACAATAACCGACGCGCATAACCCCACTACAAGATGACACCGCAACAGCAAAACATACTCTATGCTCCGCTCGGATGGTTCTTGCACCTGCTGGCGCGTCTGCCTTGGCGGGTGGTCTATGCCCAGGCCGACGTGCTCTATTTTCTGGTGTATCACGTGCTGCGCTACCGACGCAAGATTGTGCGCCGCAACCTCGCCGACTCGTTCCCCGACAAGGACGCCGACGAGATAAAGCGGATTGAGCGCGAAAGTTACCGCCAGTTTGCCGACTATTTTATGGAAACCATAAAGTTGCTGCACGTAAGCGACGATGATATGCGCCGCCGCATGGTGTTCCACGGGGTGGAGCACATCGACCAAGCCCTTGACCGTGGACGCAGCATCATGATGTATGCCGCCCACTACGGCAATTGGGAATGGGTGACCTCGGTGGCCTTGTGGAGCCGTCATTTCAACAACAGCAACGTGACCTATGGCCAGGTGTACCAGCCGCTCGAGAACGGGTGGTTCGACCGCTTCTTCCTGAATTTGCGGGCTAGGTTTCACACGGTGTGCTATCCCAAACGCAAGGTCTATCTCGACATGATGCGCCACATCCGCCGTGGCGGGCAGATGGTGGTGGGCTTCATAAGCGACCAGCACCCGCTGCACACCGACGAAGGCCACGTGATAAAGTTTCTCAACCACCCCACGGCAATGATATCGGGCAGTGAGGTGATAGCCCGCCGTCTCGATTTGAGCGTGATGTATTTCGACGTGCGCAAGACGTGCCGTGGCCACTATGAGTGCACCGTGACACCCATTTGCGACAGCCCGGCCGACTTGCCCGAGGGCGAGATAACCGACCGCTATGCAAGGTTGCTCGAACACCGCATTAAAGCCGAGCCGGCTTACTGGCTGTGGACCCACAACCGCTGGAAGCGGCCCGTTCAGTATCCCGAAGGATTTAGCGACAAGGAGGAAAATCAACTACAGTGATGAAAAAAGCAGCAGTAATAATTCTCAACTGGAACGGCGCCGCCTTGCTCAGGCGCTACTTGCCCAGTGTGGTTGCCAACACAAATTCCAAGCTGGCCGATGTGATTGTGGCCGACAACGGCAGCACCGACGACAGCCTGAAGGTGCTGAGCGAGGAATTTCCCGGTGTGAAGACGCTCACTCTCGACCAGAACTATGGTTTTGCCGAGGGCTACAACCGTAGCATAGGACTCACGCAGTATCCCTATACCGTGCTGCTCAACGACGATGTGCGCACCCCCGCAGGGTGGCTTGAGCCGCTGGTGGCTTATCTCGAAGCCAATCCGCAAGTGGGCGCGGTGCAGCCAAAGCTGCTCAAGGACCGCGACGACGACCGCCAGGTTTTTGAGTATGCTGGAGCGGCTGGAGGGTTTATCGACAAGCACGGCTTCCCATTTTGTCGTGGACGCATTTTCGATTCGGTTGAAGACGACCTCGGGCAATACGACGGCGGTCCCATGCCGATATTTTGGGCTACGGGAGCCTGCCTGGTGGTGCGTAGCGACCTCTACATGCGGGTGGGCGGTCTCGACAAGTATTTCTTTGCCCATATGGAGGAGATAGACTTGTGCTGGCGCATACACCGTGCCGGTTACGACGTATGCGTGGTTCCCTCAAGCCGCGTCTACCACTTGGGCGGCGGCAGCTTGCCGCAGGGCAATCCGCGCAAGACTTATCTGAATTTCCGCAACAATCTGCTGCTTTTGCGCAAGAACCTGCCAAAAAATGAAGGACGCCGAATCATATTCGTGCGGCGTCTGGTTTACGACACAGCGGCTTTGCTCGTGGCCGCCCTCAAGGGCAATTTTGGCGATGCAAAGGCCATTCTCAAGGCCCACCGCGACTACCGCCGCATGGCCCGCCGCTATACCGACTATCCCGATACGAATCTGTTGCGCACAATGCCGCATTGCCAGTGCAACATCATTGTCGACTATTACCTACGTGGCCGCAAGCGCTTTTGAATTTGGCCGAAAAACGGCCGTGCCAGTGCGGTTAATTATTCACAAAAAGGTTGACAAACGCCTCTTGATGTAGTAATTTTGCAATTTGGAATCCTTTCCGGCGATTTGCCCGCCGGAAGGAGCGACATGCTTATGCTTATTCCGCCAATATAACGAATTTATAATATATTATGACAACAAAGAAAGAAACAAAGCTGGCTAAGAACCAACCCGTCGACGAACGGCCAAAAATGCCCCTGGGCAAGACCAATCTCATTATGATGGGATTGTGCATGCTGCTCATCGTTGTGGGCTTTGCCTTGATGACCGGCAACGCCAACACTGGCGACACGTTTAATGCCGACATTTTCGACACTCGCCGCACTGTGGTGGCTCCGTTCATCACTTTTGCCGGTTTTGTGTTGATGGCATTTGCCATAATTGTGAAAACCGGCCGCAACAAATAAGTATACCCCTGTAGGCTCCAAGCCGAAAGGTCACAGCAGAATTTAATGGACATCATTCAAGCTATAGTCATAGCCGTCGTAGAAGGCTTGACTGAATTTTTGCCCGTGTCTTCGACCGGGCACATGATTATCACCGAAAATCTTCTCGGGGTCGACCTAAACGACCCGTTTGTCAATGCGTTTACCGTAATTATCCAGTTCGGCGCCATCCTGTCGGTCGTCTGCCTTTACTGGAAACGCTTTTTCCACATCAACGAAGTTCCTGCCGACGTTACTGGCATAAAACGCCTGCTCGTGCGCTACGACTTCTATTGGAAGCTTCTGGTTGCATTCATCCCCGCAGCTGTAATAGGATTCTTGTGCGGCGGCATCATCGACAAGCTGCTTGGCAGTGTGATGGTGGTGGCCCTGATGCTTTTGGGCGTGGGCGTGCTTCTGCTGTTTGTCGACAAATGGTTCGCCCACGACACCGACAAGCCGCTCACCGAGCGCCGTGCCTTCAAGATAGGCCTCTATCAGTGCATCGCCATGATTCCCGGCACGTCCAGGTCGTTTGCCACCATAGCCGGTGGCATGCAGCAAGGACTCACCCGCAAGACGGCTGCCGAGTTCTCGTTCTTTTTGGCCGTGCCCACCATGCTGGCAGCCAGTTGCTATTCGCTCCTCAAGCTCGTGCTTCAGCACGGTGCCGATGCCATAACGGCCAACCTCACCGCTCTTGCAGTGGGCTTCGTGGTGGCGTTTGTAGTGGCGCTTGCAGCCATCAAGTGGTTTGTGGGCTTCTTGACCAAATATGGCTTCAAGGCATTCGGGTGGTATCGCATCATAGTGGGGGCGACATTGCTGATAATGTTGCTGTGCGGAGTCGACCTTTCGATGGTCGACTGATGCCGGGCACATCTGCCTGTCAACGGCAACGACATAACAAAAAAAGGAAAAAACGCAATCACAATATTGATTTATGCTTAATCCTATAGAGGGAGAAGTGTTTTATATCGACAAGCCGCTGCATTGGACATCGTTCGAGGCAGTGAAGAAGGTGCGTGCAAGGCTGCGCCGCCACTTGGGCGTGAAAAACCTCAAGGTGGGCCATGCCGGCACGCTCGATCCGCTTGCCTCGGGGGTGCTGATAGTGTGCACTGGCCGCATGACCAAGCAAATCGACACCTTGCAGGCTGGCGTGAAGGAATATGTGGCCGGGGTGCGCCTGGGCGAGACCACACCCTCGTTCGACCTCGAGACAGCTGTCGATGCAACATACCCCTGGCAGCACATCACCCGGCAGCTTGTCGACCAGACGCTGCGCGAAAAGTTCACCGGGAGCATCGAACAGGTGCCGCCGGCGTTCTCGGCATGCAAGGTCGACGGGAAACCGGCCTACAAACTCGCCCGTAAGGGTCAGGATGTGAACATTCGCCCCAAGAGTCTCGTGATTGATGAAATAGAGGTCCTCGATTGCGGACTGCCTGCCGAGCCCACCCTCACACTGCGCATAGTGTGCAGCAAGGGCACCTACATCCGCGCCCTTGCCCGCGACATTGGCCAAGCCTTGGGCAGTGGCGCACACCTCACCTCGCTGAGGCGCACCCGTGTGGGCGATGTCACAGTCGACGGATGCATGAGTGTCGACGAACTGGTGCAAGTGCTCGACAGTGCCGACTATGTGATGCCCGACCGGGCCGAGCAGATGCGCATCGAAGCCGAGCGCGAGGCCAACCGCGCACGGGCACGTGAGCTGAAGGCCCGCAAGGCCGCTGCACAGAAAAGGCGGTCGCAAGTGGACTAGGCCTCCCGGCATAGCTTCAACCCCATTGGTTCTTTGAATAAAAAAACAACAAATACACTATAACAGAGAAATGAAATTATCGGAATTCAACACCAGCATGACTGCTGACCTGATTGCCACCCACCCGTCGAAAAACCGCGACGAGTCGCGCCTGATGGTCCTCCACCGCAAGAACGGAGAAATTGAGCACCGTGTGTTTAAGGACATTCTTGAATACTTCGATGAGCACGACCGTTTCGTGTTCAACGACACCATGGTATTTCCTGCCAAACTGATGGGCAACAAGGAAAAAACCGGAGCCAATATCGAGGTATTCCTTCTGCGGGAGCTCGACGTAGAGCATAAGCTGTGGGATGTGCTGGTAGAACCCGCCCGCAAAATACGCATCGGCAACAAGCTCTATTTCGGTCTCGACGACTCGATGGTGGCCGAGGTTATCGACAACACCACCTCGCGCGGCCGCACTCTGCGCTTCCTCTATGACGGCGATCACGATGAGTTTAAGACCAACTTGTTTGCACTGGGCAAGACTCCGCTTCCCTACTATATTGAACGCGAATCCGACGATGAGGATGTGGAGCGTTACCAAACCATCTTTGCCCGCAACGAAGGGGCTGTGGTTGCTCCTGCCGCTGGCTTGCACTTCAGCCGCGAGTTGATGAAACGCATGGAAATAAAGGGGGTAGAGGCCGACTTCCTCACTCTGCACATAGGCCTTGGCTGCTACCGTAGCATCGATGTGGAAGACCTCACAAAGCACCGTATGGACAGCGAGCCAATGGAAGTGACCGAAGGACTTTCGGAGCGTGTCAACGCTACCCGCGATGCCGGCCACCGCATTTGCGCTGTTGGCACAAGCACTCTGCGCGCAATGGAGAGCACCGTGAGCATGAATGGCCACATAAAGCCTTATTCTGGCTGGACCAACAAGTTTATTTTCCCTCCCTACGACTTCTCGACCACCGATGCGCTGGTCACCAATTTCCACATGCCACAGTCGGTGATGCTGATGATTACTGCCGCTTTTGGTGGCTACGATCTGGTGATGCATGCCTATGATGTGGCCGTGAAAGAGAAATACCAGTTTGGAGCCTATGGCGACGCAATGCTTATAGTGGACTAAGCACTAACTGCAAATCACGATATAGCGGGAGCCGGAACTGTCAGCGACAACAAGTTCCGGCTCCCGCGCTTTTCCCTGAATGCCAGCCCATCCCCGCACCGTAAACCGGCTCGCCGGTGGGCATGGATGGTCTACCGAACCACAACTTTTTGGCATAGTGTTATGTTTGATTCCGTAAGTGCTTGTGTTTTGGTGATCGGATGTGAACGTGTGTAAGGCTGGAATTGGACAATGGCGTTTTGAGTTCAAGCCTGTGATAGGGTTTTACGTTAATGGGGCTATTGTGGCAGGAGTAGTGTCAGTGTGCGGTTGGCAATTGCTTGCCAGTCGTAGTTGGTGAGATCGTATTTTATGTTATCGAGGTCTGTTGTGAGGCAATGTGCCAGAGTGCTTGCCATGGCTTTGGGGTCGGCTGGCGCGAAATAGCAATCGGCCGGCAATTCGATGAGGTGTGATGCGGGGATGTCGCTGACGGCGGCGGGTAGGCCGTAGGTCATCGCCTCGAGCAACACGAGCGGAAAACCCTCGTTGACCGACGACAGTACAAACAGGCGGGCATGACTGTAGAGCTGGCGCAGGTCGTCGCCTGAGGTAAAACCGGTGAAAATCACCTTATGCCTCTTGTCAAGGGCTTTCAGGCGCTCGGCATAGTCGCTGCCGTGGTCGCTTGCTCCGGCTATCACCACTTGCTCGAGTTGCTCGAGTTGTTGCGCAGCAATCACCAGGTGTTCAAATCCTTTTTCGGGTGTGAGGCGTCCCACTGCCAGGGCATAACGCTTGGGCTTGATTCCGTGGCTTAGCAGAAAGCCTGTGGCGGCAGTGCGCTGTGCTGTGCGGTCGATGCCGTTGGGCACATAGCTGCTTTTGGCCTGCACTGCGGCTCCGAACTTATGCATCTGGAACTTGTTGACGAATATCACATGATCACACCACTTGAGCGACACGCCCTCGCACCATTTGAGAAACCGCTTGGCGGCCGAGTCCCACTTGTCGTGCTCATAGTTGGGACTGTGGTACGTCATTACCACACGCAGGCCCATCAGCTTGAGCATCGGCGCAAACATCCCCGGGCCTATGTTGTGGATGTGCACCACGCTAGGGCGGTGCATTGCTATGTGGACAACGCACAGCAGTGTGTGCAACACGGCCTCCAGCCCCTTGATGCGGGTCGACGGAAGGTCCATGTAGTCGATGCCGTTGAGTGGTTTGAATGAGTTTTCGGTGAGGTAAGGCTTGCGGCGGTAGATTCGCACCCTTATGCGGCCATGGGCTGCGCACAGCCGTGTGTAGATGTTTTGGCAGTGCATTTCCACGCCGCCTTGCACCCCTGGAAATCCACGGGTGCCTATCACTGCTATCGTTGGCGCCTTTTCAGTTTTCATCGGGGAAGTATAGCGGTTTGAGTTTTGCGAAGTGGGTCTCGGCCGAGAATCTTTTTGACGCCTGGGCGGCAATGGCGGCGTAGTCGCATTCTTGTGAGCGCTCCATCATTGTGGTTATGCATTGGGCAAGCTCGTCGGCATTGCCCATGGTGTAAGTGAGGCCGCAATCGGGTGTGATGAGCTCGGGAATCCCCCCTATGCGCGAGCCAATCACCGGCGTGCCTGCACATAGCGATTCAATCACGCTCAGCGGATTGTTCTCGTAGCATTCCGATGGTTGCACCACCATCATGGCCTTGCGTTGCAACCCGCTCACCTGCACGGCGTCGAGCTGTCCCAGGAACTCGATGTTGCCGCATGTGCCATAAAGCTCTTTGAACCGCGGCATCAGTGGCCCGTTGCCGGCAACTTTCAGCTTGAACGGGAGGCGTGAGGCTGCCTTGAGCAGTGTCTCCACTCCCTTTTCGGCCGACAGCCGGCCTATGTAGGCATAATAGTCGTCTTTCTTCACCTCGCTGTTGCGTCGCAGAGCTTCGGCCTTCACAGGGTCGATGAAGTTGCACACCGTGTGAAGCTTTTCGGCGCTGAAGCCGCCTTTGAGCATTTGCCGGCGCATAAACTGGCTTGGGCACACAAAGGCATCGACGTTGCGCTCAATCCAAGCCCGGTTCCATTTCAAGGCTTCTACCCAGGCCAGAATGCTCGCCGGCAGGCTTTGCTTGAAGCAACGCTCTTTCACCACTTTCCACTTGTGGCCGTAGCACAATTCACATGGATGCCCCTGGTTGAGGCAGCTGTAGGCAGGGCACAGCAGCTTGTAGTCGTGCAGTGTCCACACCACACGCACCCCTTTCTCATGGGCCCATTGTGCCATGGCTGGCGACAGGTAGGAATGCACGTTGTGCAGGTGCACCACACTGGGCTTGAATGTGCGCATGACCTCGGTGAATGCCTGCTTGAGACCTGCGCCGCCAAGGGTGCGTCGGGCAAACTTAAGCTTTTGTCCCAATGTCCCCTTGAAGGTGACTTCGGGGGCTGTGTAGACGTGCGGCTCACGCTTGTTGCTGCCGAAATCCATTGTGAATATGCCCACTTCGTAGCCCATTGCCGTGAGCATGTCGCGCAAGTTGATGGCAACTATTTCGGCTCCGCCGCGCGAGTAGTAGAATTTGTTGACTAGGAGTATGCGTTTAGCCATTATTGTAGCCTTGATGCTGTGTCGGTAATAAAAATGCGGGCCGCCATTGCCGCGGGCTCGGGCGTTGTGCCTTGGCCCCCTTTAAGTGGCGGCTAGTTATATAACGTGATTGCCTGTGCGATTATTATGTGCTTTTGCGGCTCTTTTAACCGCTGTTTTGGGTGGCGTGATCCTCTATCGGATTCGGCGGTTCCGCTCGAAGATTTCCATCAGCTTGTGGGCGCACCCTTCGCGTGTGAGGTCGTTGCGCACCGCAAGGCAGGCCTTGTGGTAGGTCGGATAGTGTTCAATGACTTCGGCAAGGTCGTTCTCGTCCCAATTGTCGCGCACTATGCCCAGCTTGTGCCGTGCAATGTAGGATGCGGTGGTGGGCTTCGTGTTTGTCACGATGGGAGTGCCACTCACAATCGATTCCGGTATCGACACCATGTTCAAGTCGCTGTGTGTGGCTATGAGCATGGCGCGCGCATGGCGCAGGAATCGTGCCATGTCGCGGTGTAGCATGAAGCCGTGGAATGTGACGTTGTCCACAATGCCCAGGTTGCATGCCAGCAGCTGCAACTGTGCGGTCTGGTCGCCGTCGCCTATTATGTTAAGGCGGTAGGAAGCATATTGTGGCATGGCCACCAGGCGGGCAAAGGCTTTGATTATGTAGGCCACATTCTTGCGCTCCACCAGTTGTGATACCACTATCAGCGACTCGTCGGGCTCGTCGGCCGGAACCAGCACCTCGCTGTTGGCTCCGTGGTCCACGGTCTCGTTGCTCACGTTGCTGTTGTAGCGCGCAATGAATTTTGCCGCTGGCTCGCTGCGCGGCACCACCAGGGTGTTGTGCATCACTGTGCGCACCACTAGATTGTGCCACAGTTTCGATGGCAGCTTGTGCCACTTGTGCTGGTGAAAGGCCATCTCTTGCCATATCAGCACCTTGTCGCCGCAGGCGATGGTGGCAATGAGTGTACCTATCGAGAAGGCCTCGCTGCACACTATCATGTCGATGTTTTGGCGGTTGGCCTTCAAGTAGCTGTAGAGGCCGATGGGGTATGGTATCAAGTGCGGCTTGCACAGCTGCTTGAATCCCGATTTGAAGTAGATTATGTTGTAGTCGTAGGTCTCTTCTTGTGTGGGCTTGAACTCCTCGCTTGCCAGGATGGTCACGTTGTGCCCGTTTTTCACAAAGCCCATCGCGCAATTGCTGATCATGGTGTCCTTAATGGTCTTGCGACGCTTAATCACACCATTTTCGGCAGTGGTCAGTATCAAGTTCAATAACACTACGTTCATAACTGCAGTTGCTTCTCTTTATTATCAAATATGGTCTGCAAAATTAGCAAAAAAAAACAATCTGCGCAACCACAGCAGCGCCCATGGACGATGGCTGTGACCTGCTTATTGCAGATAATGGCAAAATGAGCTATCTTTGCAATGCCTTGACAGCCGCAACGCACAGGAGTCACGCGGCTTGAGCTGGCTGCGAGGCCCTAGCAAAAATCAAGTCAACGGCACTGCGCCAGACACATTTCAAATGAATCGCAACACTGTATCAATAGTTATTCCAGTATGGAATTCCGAGAAACTGCTTTCCCGCTGTCTCGACAGCGTGCTGGCACAGACGTATCCTCACCTGGAGGTGGTGGTGGTCGACGACGGCAGCCCCGACAATGCGGGCTCCATTGCCGATGGCTATGCTTTACGTCATAGCAACGTGAGGGTGATTCATAAGGAAAACGGCGGATCGGCTGAGGCGCGCCGTAGCGGCATAGCGGCTGCTTCAGGTGAATGGATATCGCTGGTCGACAGCGATGATGCCCTGCACGACCCCGATGCCATTGCCTTTCTTATGGCCAAGGCTTTAGACGGCGGCCTTGATGTGGCGTATGGAACCAATGTGCGTATGGTTGACGGTAAGCCTGTATCACAATCACATTTTTTTATGGAAGGTGTGCTGTCACCCGAGGAGTTCAGGTGCTATGTTGTGTCGCCCGAGTGCCCATGTGGCCCCTGGGCATGTGTCTCTCGCCGTGAGATTTGGCAAGATGATGTGTGGCCTCCTGCCACGTTGCGCCTTCCAAGCGAAGACCTTTATACCGACATCCTGCTCACCAATCACATCACACGCCCGGTGGGGCTGTATAACCGCTTGGTATATGACTATCATGAGGTGCCCGGTTCGCAGTCGATGACTGGAGCCTACCACACTACCGAATTGTGGCGCAAGTTCTACGAGGGTATTGACGCCCATCTTGTGGCAATATCAGACCCTATGGTGGCGCGCGAGCTCACATGCCGCAAGATCAACAGTCTGTGTTTCCACATGCGAGAGGTCGATAGCCGCGACCCGTGGGTGCGCTCGCTCATAAGGCTCAACACGGCCGGATATCCGCTGAAAACGAGGGTGTGCCAGCAATTGCTGCGCAGCAATTGCGCTCGCCGTTTCTTCATTGTGGCCAACCGCTTTGTAAAGCGTCTGCTTGGCATCAATCGCAGCACCATCTGATTAAGTCCCATAGCCCCGCGTTACAGACTGAAAGATTCAAGGCGTGGGCTTCGTTTATGTCATCGGTCCCGTTAATGAACCTAGTGAGCCGAAATCGGCTCTTTGCTGATAGAATGCCGCGGCTTGTGCTTTTTTGCGGTGAAAAGTTTGTGCATTCGGTTTTCATTCGTTAAATTTGTGAAAGAATAAACGATGATGTGTGCCAACTGTGTGTTGGCTTGCTTTTACTGGTTTTGAAATAAAAAAGGATTTACGGCCATTTCTTCCTGGCAAGTGGCGTGTATGCGCCCAATGTCGGGTTTTGGCTAATGTGATGTGCCGCTGTGCGCCCGTCTCGTTCCTTGCCGGCATGATGATGTTCTTGCCGTGCTGCCATGGGCTGCTTTCTTCAGGCTCGCTGCTGGCGTGAACCTCATAATCGGCTTATTATGCTGATGTGCTCCACACATTCTCACACACTCACAAGTTCATTGATTAAAACAGGCTTCTTTCTGTTAATGGCACTGTGGCAGTGCTGGCTCGGCGTGGTGACTATGCGCATTGGCCGCGAGGAAAGTCAGCCCCATACGATAACACCTTAAGTCTTTATTTTTTGACACAATACGCTAAAATTAATAAATGGTTTAAAATTATTAGTAATTAAGTAATGTTTTTACAACGGGGTGGCTGGGAAGCCGCCCCGTTGTGATTTCAGGTTGCTTTGAAAAAACGCCGGGCACGGACGCTACTTGAGCTTCGTCCGTGCCCGGTGTGGGTAAAATAATGTGGTGCTAACGCTTTTTGAAATAGTCGTTATGGATTTTGATGCCGAAAATTATGGCGCTCATTGTGGTGGTGAGCAGATTGGTGCACAGAAGCGGTACGTTGCCGGTGAGTGCCCCTTGAATGGCAAACAGCAATCCGCCTGTTCCCATCAGCAGGAATGTGCAGGTGGCAATGTCATCGGTTGAACGGGTGCGTATTGTGCGCACTGTCTGTGGCAGATAGCCGAGTACCATGAGAATGGAGGCTGCTGTGCCCACAATGTTACTCATTTGGTCGGTGATAATGTCAATCATTTATTGTGTGATAATGTTGTTGATAGTAGTGTCGTGGTTTTGTGTGAGGTCAGCGCTTGATAATGCGCACTGTGGCATGGCTGTTGACCGTGGCCAGATACACACCCGCAGGCAGGTTGGCCACACTTGTGGTGATGCTTTGGGTTGAACCGTTAAGGGTCTGATGCATAACGAGTGATCCGGTTATGGTGCGTATGTCGATGGTGTGTATGTCGTGGCTGTAGCGTAGGGTGAGGTTGGAGCCTGAGCAGCAGGCGTTCAGCTGTGTGGCGTTTTGGCTCTTGGGGGATGTTATTCCAGTCACGGTTCCCTTGATGCGAATATCATAGGCTGCGTAGCCGCCAGCCATGCAGTATTCATAGAGCCGAACGCAGTTGTCATCAATGCGCTCAACAGCGAAGAACGATCCGCACGACACGTTGCCATTTGTGTATCCCACGGTGCCCAAAGGATTGAAGGTGAGCAGGGCTGTGCCGTCGGCCGTCATGTCGCGGACGGTGAAGCCGCCGTTGTAATTGGTGCCGGAGCAGTGTACAAACAGATCGTGGCCGCCGAGTGTGAAGAGTGCGCCGCCAACCGAGTTGTTGCGGTTGGGGGCTGTGGTGGAGCCTTTGCCGGTGAGGTAGCTACCTTGGTCGCTGCCGAAGTAGCGGCCGAATCCGGAACCGCGCAGCTGGTAGATGAAACTTGCCGGGTCGTTGCCGATGGGAATCACGTAGCCTGCAGTGTTGGCCGTGAGCGACAATGTGCCTGAGGCAACCACTGTGTCGACCTTGCCGCCCGAAATCTTCACGGCGTTGACTGTGGCCTGCTTGTTGGGAAAGAAATAGACGTAGCCGCCTTCGGCCGACATTACATCGCCGCTTGCCGTGATGAAGTTGGTCTGGCCTGGATTGGTGAGGGTGAAGTCAAGGTCGATGGGATCGGTGCTGCCTTTTTTGTAGATTCTGAGTTTGCTGGGATTGGCAGTGATGCCGTCGTTGCGCAGAATCAGGTTGCCCGCGTCATCGGCGGCAATGCCGTGTGAATTGGAGCCTTGCAGGTCGGTCGAAATGGGGCCGTTGGCATCATAGGCCACGATGGTCGATGTGCCGTAATTGTTCACGTAGAGTGTGCCGTCGACCCAAGCGCCTTGCTGGCCGGTGGTGTAGGTGGTCTTGGCGCTGTTGCTTACGGGAAATCCGCTGGGCAGTGTGCCGTCGGCGTCACTGTAGCGGAACACGGTGCACGAGTCGAGATCAATGGGGTCGACTTTCTCTGGTATGCTGTCCCAGTTGATGTCGGCGAGCTCAGGCATAGCCGATGGCATCAGGTAGTCGCACGTCATCATATACACGCCCATGTTGCCATATTTTGTGTAGTCGGCTTCGGAGTTTACAGTCCACATTGCCACCTGCAGTCCGGCATCGTGGAATTTCTTCACGGTGTAGATGTCGAAGTAGCCCGACTGTATACTGGGGTTAACCTTCCACTTCACACACCAGTCGAAATGGTTGGCCCAGTATTCACCGGTGAGGAATTGGCAGTTGAGGTTCGGGTAGTTGGTGCGTATGTATTCAATCGACTGTTTCATCGACGTGAGGAATATGGCCTTGGCGCTCAGTCCCTTGCTGCTCACGAGCGAGGCAAGCCCGGCAAAGTTGCTCATGTCGTTGTTGTTGATGCCGGTGGTCCATTTGAGTTCAATTACCGGGATGGCTGATTTTTCGACGCAAATGTCGAGGTATTCCTCCACGGTGCATATCTTGCCTGTGTAGGTCACGCCTCCGCGCGTCTGTGTCAGCGTTTCGGCCTGCAACTGGCTCAAGGTGGCGTTGGCCACGGTGAGCGAGCCTCCAAGGCTCGTGGTGGTTTCGTCGTGGCTTATCACGTATTTGCCGTCGGAGGTGACTCTCACGTCGCACTCAAGGCCGGCGTAGCCATATTTTTCGACACCGTTACGGTAAGCCTCGGTTGTGTTCTGCACACCGGTGTAACTTCCGCGGTGGCCGATGAATGTGGGTTTCCATGCATGCGCACTGAGTGTGATGCAGGCTGCTGCTAAAATAAGTAGATGCTTTTTGACGGTCATAGTAATTGTGGTTTTTGTTATGAACATGGTTGCCTGGAAGGCTTTATTATGCAAATATAGTGCTTTTTGCCGTAATTCCAGTGCCGTGCCGGTACTTGATTGCAAAGATAGCGGGCACCGGTGCTCTTGCGGTGTGAGCATCGGTGCCCGCTTTTATTGTCGGATTGAAGTCCGCGCCTCAGGTTGAGGGGGCTTGATTACAGTCGTGGGGGAATTACTTCTTTGCGTCGATTTCGCGCAACAGCTCTTTCACGGCAGTCTCGAGTTGGGCGTCACGACCCTTGGCAAGCTCGGCCGGATTGTTGGTGACGTCGATGTCGGGGTCGAGTTGTGAGTTCTCCAGATAGCTGCCGTCGGGGAGCTCATAGCCGATGATTGGAATACCGAAAATCATGCTCGGGTCTTGAAGCGTTTCCCACGACACGCTTGTCATGGTGCCGGGCACGGGTTTGCCCACGAGTTTGCCCAGATGCTGGTGCTTGTAGACCCACGGTGTGCCGTGAGCATTGCTGTAGTTGGCTTCGCACTGCACCATGATGCTTGGCTTGTTCCAGCGGCGGCTTGGCATGTCGCAAGCCTCGCGTCCGCGCACCACTTGGGTGAAATACTTCTGTCCGCTGAACAGGATTTCGATATCCTCGTGCAGGCGGCCGCCACCGTTCCAGCGGGTGTCGATCACAATGCCGTCGCGCTTGTTATACTTGCCGAGCACTTGGCTGTAGACCTCGCGGTAGCTCTTGTCGTTCATCTGCTGCAGGTGCACGTAGCCCAGACGTCCGCCCGAAAGACTGTCGACCAGTTGCGCGCAGCGCTTCACCCAGCGCTTGTAGAGGATGCCGTTCCACTCCGAGGCTGTCACGGGGAGCACCACTTCTTCCCAGCGCTTGCCGGTGGCGGGGTTGTATAGACTCACCAGGGTCTTTTTGCCGCTGGTGCCGTTGAGCAAGGTGGTGTAGTCGTTTTCAATGGTGATGTCGGTGCCGTTGATCTTCTCAACCACAGTGCCTTTGCGCACTTGCGACTTTGCGCGGTCAAACGGTCCGTATTCCACCACCTCGTCAACCTTAAGTCCGTTGCCGGCATACTGCTGGTCGAAGAGCAATCCCAGGTTGGCGGTTGCCTCGCTGCGGCTTGTGGGGTAGTAGCGGCCTCCGGTGTGCGATGCGTTCAGCTCGCCCAGTGCCTCGCTCAGCAGGTTGGCAAAGTCGTAGTTGTTGCTTATGTGCGGCAGGAATTGTTTGTAGTTGGCCACCACGGCATCCCAGTCGCAACCGTGCATGTTCAGGTTGTAGAACTTCTTGGCTATCTGCCTGTGCACGTGCTCAAGTTCGTATTCGCGCTCGTCGGCAAGGTTGAGCTTCATTTGAGCCTTGTAGCTGATGGGGGTGTATTTGTCGCCTGTCACGGCAAGCTTGCCCATTTTCGATGCGCCGAGCACAAAGATGTTTTTGCCGTCTTTGTCTTGCTCAAGTGCGGCCCACCGCGAGTTCAGCTTGTTGATGAGTTTGGTGCTGTGCTCGCGCAGATCCATTTTCCAGAGGTCGTAGCCTCCTTCAAAAGCCGACAGGTAGTAGAGGTTGTCGCCGTCTTTCGAGAATGTGGCCGAGGCAATGTCGCTCGAGTTGGGGGTGACGCGCACCACACGGTCGCAGATGCCGTCGAGCTGCACATCGATGGTCTTGGGCTTGTTCTCCTCGTCTTTCTTCTTGTCGTCTTTTTTCTTGTTGTCCTTTTTGTCTTTCTTCTTGTCGCTTGCACCTGGTTTGTCGGCATTGGCTTTCTTGTCGAGCTCTTTGCGCAGCTCGTAGTCTTCCTTGCTCAGGCGGTATTTGTCGTAGGCGTCTTCGTTGACAAATGCCATGAGCACGTCGCTTTGCGAGCCCCAAGAGGCTTGGCTGCGCATTCCGTAGCGGTTGCTGAGCCATGTGATGGCGTTGCCGTCGAGTGTCCAGCGGGGTTGCTCGCTGATGTAGGCGCTTCCGGTGATGTTGGTCACCTTTCCGCCCTGGGCGCTCACGATGCCTATGTCGCTGTATGGGTCGCGGCCGTTGCCTATGATCTGAAGGGCAAACCACTTGCCGTCGGGCGACCACTTGTATTCAAATTTGCCTGTCGAGCCAAACCACATCGACCCGTCGGTGACCTCGCGCACGGCTCCCGATGCCACGTTGAGCACCTTGAGCTTGCTGCGGTCTTCCACAAAGGCTATTTCCTTGCCGTCGGGCGAGTAGGCGGGCTGATAGCGCTCTACTGTGCTCGATGGCAGCACCACCTCTTCCTTGATGGTGGTGGCATTGGGGAAGTTGGGGTCGTCCTTGCGGCCTATGGTGGCTTTCACCAGCTGCCAGTTGCCGTTGCGCTCGCTGGCATAGATGAGGGTGCGGTTGTCGGGACCCCAGCACACGTCGCTTTCGGCTTGTGGAGTGTTAGACACCTGCTTGGTGGTGCCATATTCTACCGATGTAACAAACACGTCGCCGCGCACAATGAACGCCACCTGCTTGCCGTCGGGCGACGGCACTGCCTCTGAGGCACCGCTCGTCATGGTCAGGTTGGTCACCTGGTCGCTGTCGTCGTGGTATAGGGTGACTTGCACTTTCTTAGGCTGGCCGCCGTCGATTTGGGTATACAGCTCGCCGTTTTGCGTGTAGCACAGGGTGCCGTCGTTTGCCATCGACAGGAAGCGCACTGGATTCTTGGTGAAGTTGCTCACCTGGGTGGCATTCTGCGGATTGTTGAGGCCAAACTTCCACACGTTGAACGAACCGCCGTTGCGCTCACTCAGAAAATACACGGTGTTGCCATCGGGGGCCAAAACCGGCGAGCGGTCTTCTCCGGCACGGTTGGTGAGGTTGGTGAACTTGCCCGAAGCCACGTCGTAGCGCCAAATGTCGCGGGTGACTGACGATGTGTGGTGCTTGCGCAATGCGTCCTCAAATCCCTTTTGGTCGTGGAATAGCATGAAATCGCCTTTAGGGCTGAACTTGACGTCTTCGGCCGGAGTGGCAATTATCTGCTTGGCGCGGCCTCCGTCCACAGGCACGCTGTAGAGCTCGGGCTGGCGCGATGTGGGGAACGACATGCTTGCGGCAGGGTCCTGGATGGCGGCGCCAAACACCACGCTCTTGCCGTCGGCAGTGAATGTGGTGGGCACCTCGCTGGCCGAGTTGAAGGTTAGTTGCTTGGGCTGTCCGCCCTCTGCCGGCATCACATACACATCGAAGTTGCCCTTGCGGTCACTGGCAAATGCTATGGTCTTGCCGTCGGGCGACCATACGGGATTGCACTCGTAGGACGGTTGCGATGTGAGCTGCACAGCCTGTCCGCCCTTCGACGACACTTTGTAGAGATCGCCTTTGTAGGCAAACACTATCTCCTTGCCGTCGGGCGAGATTTGCGCATAACGCATCCACAGCGGGGTGGTGGCCATCGAGGCCATGGCTGTGGCGGCGGTGAGCGCGCAGGTGAGTATCAATTTCTTGCTCATAATATAAATTTGGTTTACTGTGTTGTCGTTTTTAGTGAGTTGGTGCGGTGCACACTAATCTATTTTGCAAAGTTAACGTAACTGAATGTGTTAATCAAATAAAAAACTTGATTGCAGTGCGGGCCGGCTACCGAATTGTGCTTTTTTGTGTGTTTCTGCCGAGCTTTT
>CAVFVP010000023.1:0-5070 GCA_963625945.1 Agathobacter rectalis
AATCCGGATAACGCTCGCATCCTCCGTATTACCGCGGCTGCTGGCACGGAGTTAGCCGATGCTTTTTCTTCGGGTACTCTCACTTGCCCACACGTGGACAACGTTACTCCCCGACAAAAGTGGTTTACAATCCGTAGGACCTTCTTCCCACACGCGACTTGGCTGGTTCAGACTCTCGTCCATTGACCAATATTCCTCACTGCTGCCTCCCGTAGGAGTTTGGCCCGTGTCTCAGTACCAATGTGGGGGACCTTCCTCTCAGAACCCCTACGCATCGTCGGTTTGGTGGGCCGTTGCCCCGCCAACTGCCTAATGCGCCGCATGCCCATCCTTGACCGAATTTCTTTCCCCCCGTCTCCATGCGGGAACAGGGAACTATGGGGTATTAGGCGCGATTTCTCACGGTTATCCCCCAGTCAAGGGCAGGTTGCATACGTGTTACTCACCAGTGCGCCGGTCGCCGGCAATGGCATTGCTGCCATCCCGCTGCCCCTCGACTTGCATGTGTTAAGCCTGTCGCTAGCGTTCATCCTGAGCCAGGATCAAACTCTTCGTTGTTGTATCTTGTTTTTTTCTCTTCTTTTCAGATTTGAATTGTGAAAACGATACCTTGCGTTGAAGCGCTGACCGCCGGCCCGTCCGGACTACTCGGATAACGGCTGCCGGACCTCTGGGGCCCGGCGGCCGGAAGTACTCGAAATCTCATTGACGTTAGGGAGTGCCGGACCCACAAGAGTCCGGCTTACCTCTCTCTATCTTGTACTACTGTCGTTCGCGGCCGTCCGCCCCACCAGGGGAAACGGAACGGGCCGCCAACCTGTCATTTATCCTGTGACTATTGCAATTCTTTCAATGATCTCGTGCCCTTGATTTTCAAAAGCGTTGCAAAGGTACTGCTTTTTTCCGAACCGCCAAACTTTTCCAGATCTTTTTTTGAATGCCTAACTCAGCACTCAAAACTACTTATCGTAACGGCAGTGACGCATTTTACTTTCAATCACGCAACATTAAGCAAAGCAAACCAGGCGGCATAGAAACAAAAAGGGCACGACAGGTTACAATCGACATTTTGACATTGCAGCAAAAAAAGTTTATTTTTTATGTTCTAAAACATATTATAGCCCTTTTATAGCCGTAAAACAGCAGTTCAAAGACATCCCCAAAGAGGCCACACATCGGCTGTTTTTTTTCGGAAAGCGTACCTGCACCAAACGCAAAACAGGCCCTGACTGACAGCCGGGCCTGCTTTATGGAGTATTTATACCTTATATTATATCAATGAAGGTCGAGAAGCTCACGCATCTTGTCGAGAGCGGCACTCAAGCCATCGACATTGCGTCCACCAGCCTGAGCGAAATGCGGCTGACCGCCACCACCGCCCTGAATGAGCTTGGCCGCCTCACGCACAATTTTGCCTGCATTCAGGCCATCTTTTACAAGGTCGTCGCTTATCATGACAGTGAGCATAGGCTTGCCATTGTCGTGAGTGGCTGCGAGGAAAACGGTTTTCTCCACGGCATCTGCCTTGATTGCAAAAGCAATGCCCTTTACCACATCGGCAAGCACAGGCCCATGCAGCTTAGCCACATGCACATCACCAACAACCTCGGCATTTTTGAGAATCTCATCCTTTACCGACTGGATACGGGCCTTAACGAAACCGTCGACCTGCTTGCGAAGAGAGGCATTGTCATCAATCGACTTTCTGACAGCAGCCACGGCATCGGGGGCGTTGTTGAACAGGTGCTTAATGCCATTGAGTATATCCTCGAGCTTATTGAGCGCCGACTCCACCTCATAACCGGTGATGGCCTCGATGCGGCGTATGCCAGCGGCGATAGAGCTTTCGGAAAGAATCTTGATCATACCAATATTGCCGGTATTGGGCACATGCGTGCCACCGCAAAGCTCTATAGAGTCGCCATACTTGACCACGCGTACCGAATCGCCATATTTTTCGCCAAACAGAGCCATTGCCCCAAGTGCCCTAGCCTGCTCAATGGGCATATTCCGATGTTCCTCAAGTGGTATTGCCTGGCGCACCATGGCGTTGGCCACATGCTCAACCTCACGCAACTGGTCGGGAGTGACTTTCTGGAAGTGAGAAAAGTCGAAGCGCAACATCGTGGCGTCGACATAAGAGCCCTTTTGAGCCACATGGTCGCCCAGCACCTGTCGCAATGCTGCGTGCAGGAGGTGTGTGGCAGTGTGGTTGCAAGATATGGCCCGACGCGCCTTCACGTCGATAACGGCGTGGAAGGTGTCGGTAATGTCGGCCGGAATTTTCTTTGCAATGTGAACGGGCAGATTGTTTTCGCGCTTGGTGTCGACAATTTCAATCTTCTCGTCACCGCAAATGAGCACACCCTTGTCGCCCACCTGGCCGCCCATTTCGGCATAGAACGGAGTGCGCGAGAGCACAAGCTGATAATAAGTGCTGTTTTTTTGTTTCACCTTGCGATAACGAAGAACCTCGGTGTCGCATTCAGTGAGGTCATAGCCCACAAACTCAGTGGAGCCCTCATGAAGCTCCACCCAATCGCCAGTTTCAACCGACGCCGCATTGCGGGCACGCTCCTTCTGCTTAGCCATCTCGGCATCAAACTGAGCAATGTTGACCGTCATGCCGTTCTCCTTTAGAATGAGTTCGGTGAGGTCGAGCGGGAAACCATAAGTGTCGTAAAGCACAAAGGCCTCCTTGCCATCGATTTCCTTAACGCCATCGGCCTTAGCCTTGTCCACAATATTGTCGATTAGCTTAATGCCTGTGGCCAGAGTGCGCAAAAATGCGTCCTCCTCCTGCTTGGTTACGTGCTTTATGAGATCGGCCTGAACCCTTATTTCAGGGTAGGCATCACCCATCGACTCGATTAGTGTGTCGATCAGGCGGTACATGAAAGCTTCCTTAAGACCAAGGAACGTGTAGCCATAACGAACTGCGCGGCGCAAGATGCGGCGGATCACATAGCCAGCCTTGGCGTTGCTCGGCAACTGTCCGTCGGCCACCGAGAAGGCGATGGTGCGCACATGGTCGGCAATCACGCGCATAGCCACGTCCACATTGGCGTCCACGCCATAGCGCTTGCCGGCAATTTCGCCAATCTTGCCAATGAGAGGCTGAAACACGTCGGTGTCGTAGTTGGAACGCTTGCCCTGCATCACCATGCACAGGCGCTCGAATCCGAGGCCGGTGTCGATCACACGTGCCGGCAGAGGCTCAAGCGAGGCGTCGGCCTTGCGGTTGTATTGCATAAACACCAGATTCCATATCTCAATCACAAGCGGATTGTCCTTGTTGACAAGCTCAGCACCAGAAACTTTAGCCTTTTCGTCGTCGGGACGGAGGTCGATATGGATCTCAGAGCACGGTCCGCAAGGGCCAGTGTCGCCCATTTCCCAGAAGTTGTCGTGGCGGTTGCCGTTGATTATGTGGTCTTGTGGCAGGTGGGCCATCCAATAGCCGGCAGCCTCATCGTCGCGCGAAAGGCCTTCGGCTTCATAGCCTTCAAAGACAGTTGCATATAGGTTCTTGGGGTCGATGTGCATCACATCCACAAGGAATTCCCAAGCAAAATCAATGGCCTCGTGCTTGAAATAGTCGCCAAACGACCAATTACCCAACATCTCAAACATGGTGTGGTGATATGTGTCGTGACCCACTTCCTCGAGGTCGTTGTGCTTGCCGCTCACCCGCAGGCACTTCTGCGAGTCGGCGCATCGGCGCCATTTTGGGGTCTTGTTACCGAGAATGATGTCTTTGAACTGATTCATGCCCGCATTGGTGAACATCAATGTAGGGTCGTCCTTGATTACCATAGGGGCCGAGGGCACAATGTGGTGTCCCTTGCTCTCATAGAAATGCTTGAACGAATCACGTATTTCCTTAGCTGTTAGCATATTTAAAAACAAATAATTTAAATTTCCTGATTCAGATATTGTGCAAGTCGAACAAAACGTTTAACTTTACAAGAAATATTCAGCAAAGTTACTTTTTTTGAGTTATTTATGCAAAACAGTCGCTATAAAAAGCGCTAAAGCGGGCAATGCTGGCCCGACGACCGAAACAGGAGGAGAGCCCAATGGACAAATTGGATAAAATGTATTACCGGATAGGCGATGTGGCCGAGGTGCTTGGAGTGCCCGCCTCTACATTGCGCTTTTGGGAAAAGGAATTCACGATAATCAAGCCCAAGCGCAACGCAAAAAATGTGAGGCTGTACACCCCCAAGGACATAGAGACCATAAAGATGATCTATTATTTGGTGAAAGACAAGGGATTGAAGCTTAACGCCGCCCAAGACGAGATAAGGCGCAACCGCGACGGTGTGGACAAGCGCTTTGAGGTGGTTGAGAAGTTGCGTCACGTAAAGGCGGAGCTACAGGGGCTGCAAAAAGCCTTGAACAGCATCAAGGGATAGGACCTTAACAGCCGACCAGTGAGGCCCAAGGTGGAAACTGCACAAAAAGCCTGGTCACACAGACAGCCCCCCCTTAAAAAAAGACATACTAAAACAACAGCCCGCACAGGCACACTGCCAGCGGGCTGTTGTTTTTTTCTCTTCTATGCTTTGACCGCCAAAGCGCGGCAGCACATGATTCGGGCGGAATCAGAATGGCAGGTCGTCGGTTGACGATGCGCCTGCCTCGGTTTGTGGATTAAACACGGCGGGATCGGGCGCAAACGGGGCGTTGTCGGCCGGCGGCACTTGACCGTCCTGAGCCGGAGCAGTCTCGTTGACGAGTTCGGCCTTCCAGCCGTTGATGTTGGTAAACCAACGGCCGTTGTATTCATGGCTGTCGATATCAAAACTAAGGTTGACAGTCTGCCCCACTTCAAGGGGATATTGATTGGCACGCTCACCGAAGAAACTGAAGAATATCTTCTTGGGATAAGTCTCTTGCGTCTCAAGCACATATTCCTGCTTGCTCCAAGCGTTGCCGCTCTTTGATGTGCCACTTACCTGGGGCAGCTTCACGATGATTTTTCCTTTAACTTCCATTGCTAGTTATTTAGATTTAAAAATTCATTAATTCATTTTGACGGTGCACGCCACCACGCAGCAATTGCAG
>CAVFVP010000023.1:5080-20907 GCA_963625945.1 Agathobacter rectalis
GTGCCGGCTATGCCCCGACCGCGAGCCTTGGCACGCTTTTTGTAAAATGCTGAAAATACATTAAATTTGCATAACCTACGAATCATAAAGTCAATGGACCGACGTCTAACATTCTCAACGGCCTACGAATTGCTGCGCGTGCCAAGCGATGCGGTGGTGTATATTGAGGCCGACGGCAACTACTCCACTCTGCATCTTGCCAACGGCGAGTCGAGCGTGGTGTCGATGCAGCTGGGCCAAATCGTGTATTTGATATTGAACACGGTGGAGCCCGGCGATGAGCGTTTTGTGCGAATAGACAGGAGACTCATCATAAACTGCGACTACGTGTTCGACATTCAAATTCAAAAACAAAAGCTGACACTGTCGGACTGCCGGACATTCAAATACCACCTGAAACCGTCGCAGGACAAACTGAAACAGCTGAAAAAGCAGCTCGAAAAGAGATCTTCATACATTTCAGAGACCGACGACACCGAACTTGTGCCAGCTAAAAAAGAAAAGGAGGAGTAATGGGAAATAAACATATACACCACGACGACTACGACGATAAAAACATAATGGTGATTTCGCGTAAGCCGCAAAGCAAGAAAGAGATTATCGAGGTAAACAAGCATGACGAGCATTTGGATACCAGCGAGATGCTTGACTTCCTGAAAAAGCATGCCCACATGCTTGATCCCGACATGACCGTAAAGCGTGACGACGCAAACAAAAAGAAAAAACAGAAACTGACGCTGAAACTGACGGCAGTCATCGCCATAGTGGCCATATCGGCAATTGCCACATGGCTGCTGATGAACCGCGACACCGACGAGCCGTCGCTTCCGCCATCGCAGCCGACGACAGCCATCACAACCGCCAAGGCAGTCGAAGGCAAGCCCAACGTACTGAGGTCCGACACCACGGTAAACGGCGTGACACTGACAATGCTGACAGCGGTGAACGCCGTGCCCACACTTGAGATTGGCAACAAGTGCCTTGACGACACCACCGCAGTGCTTGCCGTGCAGGCCGCCGACGTGAGAGGCGACAACGGCCAGATAGCCGGCGCCTGCATTGTCGACGGGCAAGTAGTGAGCCGCGGGGTGCGTAAAGCCGGATTCTGCGCCATTGTCGACGGAGACATCACAATAGGCATTGCCGAAAGCACGCCACTCTATGAACAAGCCGCCGAAAGCGGAGGCTACTTCTTCCGCCAATATCCGCTGGTGGCTGAGGGACTTGCGGTGGAAAACAAGCCCAGGGGCAAATCGCAGCGCAAGGCACTCGCCGAAATCGACGGCAAGATAGTGGTGGTGATGAGCCAAGAAAGACTCACCTTCCATGACTTTTCGGAGGCCCTGGTGGAGATAGGTGCGAAAAACGCCATCTACCTGGTGGGGTCGACAGCCTACGGCCACTATCACATAGGCAACAAGACCGTACCTTTTGGCAAAAGAATAGAACACCCGATGAGCCAGACCAACTACCTGGTGTGGCGATAGTTCCGGCTAACGCCTAAACAGGTACAACACCTAGAAACCAGAGACCTGCCGTACCGACACCGGCACACTTTTCGCGCACTGCAGCAAGTGCGCCCATATCACCGAAAGTGTGGTGCAAATTGGCGCATTTGTGCATAAAAGCGTATCTTTGCCACACATTAAACACATTTCGCACAACCTATTAATAATGACAGAGACAAACGAATTAGTAAAGAGTATAGTAGACGGAATAAGAGACCGTAAAGGTAAAGACATCACCCTGGTTGACATGAGAGACAAGGAATATGCCACTACACAGGGATTTGTGATTTGCACCGGAACAAGCAACATGCATGTGAACGCCATTGCCGACAGCATACGCGAGACCGTGGAGAAGCAACGGGGCATCCGCCCGTTCAATTACGACGGCTACCGCAATTCGGAATGGATAGTGATTGACTTTGGCACGATTTATGCACATATATTCTTGCCCGAATACCGCGAGCGCTACAAGCTCGAGGAATTGTGGAACGACGCCAAAATCGAGCATCTGCCCGACGAGGACTAGCAACACCGGGCCGCACTTAAGCGACACATGTAGTTTTTTCATTTTTTAACCAACTATTAGATGAGTTCATCATTCAACAAGAATAACGGAGGCAAGCGGCCACGGTTCAACATCACATGGATGTATGCCATCATTCTGGCCCTGCTCCTTTGCATCTATTTCTACAACGGTAACGGCTCTGGGTCTAACGAAATGAGCTATACCGAATTCTGCGCCTTGGGCGAGAAAGGCGGCTTCAAGAGCATAGAGGTGTTTACCAACACCCAAGAGGCTCAGGCCACACTCACCGACGCCATGGCCAAAAGCATGACCAAGAACACGCCTGCCATGGCCACCGGCCAGCTGCAGAAGAAGGTGCGCACCACGGTGCCATCGACCGACAAACTAGACGACAAAGTGGCACAGTGGAAACAGAGCGGAGTGTTTCGCGGCAACGTCACCTACACCAAAGCCAGCGACTACTCATCACTGCTGTGGTCGTTTGGACCGATAGTGCTCCTTATCATTTTCTGGTTCTTCTTTATGGGACGCATGTCGGGCAACGGCGGTGGCGGCGGCGTGTTCAACGTGGGCAAGTCGAAAGCCAAGCTGTTTGACCGTGACAACAGCGACAAAGTGACATTCAAGGACGTGGCAGGCCTGGCCGAGCCCAAGCAAGAAGTGGCAGAAATCGTGGATTTCCTGAAAAATCCGCAGCGCTACACCAACCTGGGCGGCAAAATTCCCAAAGGCGCGCTGCTCGTGGGTCCTCCGGGAACGGGCAAGACGCTGCTGGCAAAAGCAGTGGCAGGCGAGGCCAACGTGCCGTTTTTCTCGATGAGCGGCTCAGACTTCGTGGAGATGTTTGTGGGCGTGGGAGCCTCGCGAGTGCGCGACCTGTTCCGTCAAGCCAAGGAGAAAGCCCCGTGCATAGTCTTTATCGACGAGATTGACGCTGTGGGCCGTGCCCGCGGCAAGAACCCCAACATGGGGTCGAACGACGAGCGAGAGAACACACTCAACCAGCTGCTGACCGAGATGGACGGCTTCGGCACAAACTCGGGCGTGATAGTGCTAGCAGCCACCAACCGAGCCGACATCCTCGACAAGGCACTGCTGCGTGCCGGACGCTTCGACCGCCAAATCTACGTCGACCTGCCCGAAATCAACGACCGAAAAGAGATATTCAACGTGCACCTGCGCAAGGTGAAACTCGACGGCAGCGTAGACCTGGAACTGCTGGCACGGCAGACCCCCGGATTCTCGGGCGCCGACATTGCCAACGTGTGCAACGAGGCTGCTCTGATAGCCGCCCGCCGCAACAAGAAGGCCGTGCAGCGACAAGACTTCAACGATGCCGTGGACCGCATTATAGGCGGCTTGGAAAAACGGTCGAAAGTGATGACCGAAGAAGAGCGGCGCTCTATAGCCGTGCACGAGGCCGGACATGCCACAGTGAGCTGGCATCTGAAATATGCCGACCCTATCATCAAAGTAACCATTGTGCCGCGCGGCAAGGCATTGGGCGCTGCATGGTATCTGCCCGAAGAGCGCCAGATAGTACCCAAGCAGGCACTGCTCGACAAGATATGCTCGCTACTCGCCGGACGTGTGGCCGAGGAGAAGGTGCTGGGATACATAAGCACGGGCGCACTCAACGACCTTGAGCGTGCCACAAAAATGGCATATGCCATTGTCACATACTACGGAATGAGCGACAAGCTGCCCAACCTGTCGTATTACGACTCGTCGGGCCAAGCCTACGGCTTCACCAAGCCTTACAGCGACGAGAACGCCAAGGTGATTGACGCCGCAGTACAAGCCATAATCGATGAGCAATACAAGCGTGCCCGCGAGATACTTGACCAGTATGCCGACGGACATCACGACCTTGCCGAGCTGTTGCTCTCGCGCGAAGTGATCTACACCGAAGACGCCGAGAACATATTCGGCAAACGCCCGTGGAAATCGCGCACCGAAGAAATAATGAAGCAAGACGGCAAAGACAAAGAGGGTGACGACAGCAACAAGAGTGACAGCGATGCTGACAGCGACAAGACTGATGCAGAAGCCAACGCCACAGGCGACAATGCCGACACTGCAGAGTCAGGCAATAGTGGGAATGAGGCCGAAACACCCGACCAAACGGCAACCACTCCCCCACCCTTCAACAAGTAAACACAACTCGGTCTCGAGCCTACAAACAGCAAAGCAGAGCGGAGCGCAACCCTCGCCATAAGGGAGTTGCGCTCCGCTACTTTTTGACCTTGCAAGACACTTTAGCGCAAAGACATATTAAAGGCACAAGCATACGTAGCCGAGGTTAGGATGCTTGAGGATTGCAGAAAGAATTGAAGTGGAAACGAATCAAGACTGTTATCACCGCAACGTCCGACATTTGCCGTTATAGCCTCCTTCTAGAGTCTATGCACGTGATTTAGAGGAGGGGAATCAGGCGGCTGGTCGAGGAGTGTGTGAGAGCTGTTGATGACTGCGGCAAACAGGGATGTGGGTCAGTTGAGGATTTTTTCAACGCCGGTGCGGGCACAAAAGTCGTTGAGAAGTGCCAGTTCAGCCTCATTCACTTCATCGTCGGCATCAATAATGTCGATAAGTAGCTTAGCCACAAACATTTTCTGCTCGTCGGCCATTGTAGCTATCATCTTCACAGCGTAGTCATACTTGAGGCTTCGGCCAAGCTCAAAGATGTCGTCGTCGACCTGGAGCTGATAGTGGATAAAGTTTTGACGCACGAGTTCCTCATAGGCCACGGTGCCATCGATGTTGACCATTTCAATCAACACGCTCACTATTGCGGCCTTTTGCTCAGATGTAAAATTAAAGCTTTTCATTATTTCGAGTTGACTGATTGCGTTACTTGAAAGCATGATTGTCACCTATAATGCAAAGATAGCGAAAACCTGACAATAACAGCACACGACCACAAAGCAAAAGCGGAGACCATGCGGCGCAAAAGGGTAAAAAAATTCGGGATGGCTATCAACAGTCACCCCGAACCGAAAAATAATATGTTAAGAAACTGCTTTAGTTCAAAACCTTAAATTTCATTTTGCAACTCAGTTAATACTGATTATTTAACCACCTTAACTGTTTTGCCGTTGTATTGCAGCAGGTAAGCACCCTTGGCAAGATCCTCGGCAGGGATGATGTTGGTGCCCTGGCTGAGCTGAGCAGTCTTCACGAGCTGGCCAGCCACGCTGTATACTTTGAGTTCACCGGCCTTTTCGCCACCCTTAACGTTAACATAGATGTTACCATTGGCGATGTAAGCCTGAACGCCTTCAACAACCACGTCGGCAACGCCGCTCTGGTCGTTCTGACGAACGATGTAGGTGAGGTGTGCGCCGGGGAAGCCGAGCTTAACATCGGCACGACGACCACCAGTCTGAGTTGAAGGATAAGCAGCAGCCTTGAAAGTGGCTGTTACAAGGCCTTCATTTTCGCCCTCGCCGTCGGCAAGAGAAACCTCAAGCCAATCGGGAAGATCACTGCCATCCTCAAGAGTCAGGTTCCAGTCCTCAGAAACCTTCTGAGAATAGATTTCTACTGACTTAGAGCCGCCAGCAGCAGGGAATGTGGTCTCACCAGTCTCGGTTGAGTAGTTGTAGACAATGAACGGAGTCTCAATATCAAGAAGGATTGACATACCGTTGTACATGTCGGCACCACTCTTGAAGAAATTGTGCAGACCATAAATTTTAGTAGGGACAGAGCCTTCAGCTGCACCAATGTAACATACCTCGCCATGACCTTCATTTGTTTTGTCGCTAGTAATAGTGAAAGTGATGTCGCTGATGTTTTCATCGTTATAACCAGTGATGCAAACGAGAATCGGTGAATCGATTTCGGGAGTCACCTCCATAGGGATACCCTCGATCTCAGTAGAGAGCGGGAACTCAAGCACAGTGTTCTCAGAAGTGTTTTCGTCAACAGTGCAAGTACCGGTGGCAATGAGGTTCTCCTCAAGCTTTGCGATTTCGTCAGTAGTGTATTTCACAGCTGTAGTGTCGTACTGCTTGAGCTCGTCGAGCTTGTATACCTTAGCGGTGAGAGTGGCAGTTTTACCAGACTTAACCTTGAGAAGGCTAACCTTAGCATAAACCTTGTTGAGCACGTAGGGGTGCTCAGGTTTTTCAAAACCTGCACCGAGAAGGTTGTAGCCAGAACCATTGCGGCCAAACCATTTACCAGTAGTACCGTCTACATCTTTAGCACCAGTATAGTAAGTCCAAGAGTAGCTTGAAGTGGTGCTTGCGCCTGCATAGTGCGAAGTTACAAGCAGAGGGCTTGTGAGGCTTGTGAAGTAGCCATAAGTAGAGCTGTTAGAGAGAATGTAGGCAGGATATGTAGCTGTGATTGAACCAGAGGTCCACTTGTAGCCATATACTGAATAAGTATCGGAAACGTCACCAACCTTAGCTGTGAGAGTAGGCACAGTATCCATCTCGCCGCGGATTTGGCTGATAACGACATCTTTTGCTGAAGATGAGTACCACTGATAGCTCTTTGAAGAACGATCGTAGAGCTGAACTGCCCAGTTGTAGGTGGGATCGGCCGAAGCTGCGGTGGTGTTAACGAAGGTGGTCTCAACAAATGGGTGGGTAACCCACAAAGGGAAATAGTAACCACTACCAGCCTGAGTCATAGTGTGCCAGAAGCAACCAGCAGGACGGCGGTAAGAAGCCACCACGTTGGCAGTAGCCTTAGCGATGTTGGCATCCTTTACGTCTTGGGCCGTTGCAACTTGAGCAACTTCCACTGCGAGAGGCTCACTGAGAAGATTGTGGGCGGGGGCGGTGAAAGGAACAACTTGCTTCACTTGGTCACTTACTCGCTGTTGTGCGCTTGCTCCTGCTACAGAGAGCAAAGCCACTGTGAAAAGTAAACTTTTGTTCATAATTGTAGGATTTTAAAGAAAAAATATACTTAAAATTGGTTCGCCTTAAAATTATAGTTTGCTTACAATTTTATTTTTAATATGCATTGGGCGCCAATGGCGTTGACCGCCCAATGCATAAATGGATTTGTTAGTGTGGTCGAAGTTTTAAAGTCCGACCATTATGCTGTCGTCGTTATTGTTGGCGCTCTTCAAAACCATGGTAGTGGGAGAAAGAGCCGAATAAGACGAGAACACAAACTTGTCGGCGGCAACAGCCTCGGCAAACTCTTTAATTGCCGGATAAGCTTTGCTGAAAGCGGCAGTATTCTCGATTGAAGAGGCTTCGAAATCAGTGTAAGAAAGCGAGCCATCACTGCCAATAACCGGATTCATGATGAAGAACGGGCGAGATGTTGCGCTTTGTGCTTTGCGCTTTATCGAAATCTCTATACCATAACGCTGGAGGGGATATTTGGAGCTGTTGAGATAGATGAAACGTACCGAGGACACTTGAAATGCCTTGGTGGCAGTGACTTGGTCGACTAATTTATTGTAAAGCTCTAAATACTTACCGGTGCAGTAACTGCCGTTGACAGTCCAAGAGAGTGACTTGTGGGTGAAAACGCCCACGAGTGGACCGGCACTGATGGTGGCCTTGCCATCGTCGGTGCAAAGGAGCGAGCCATCGAGCTGGCGCACGAAGCGCTGAATAGTTTGGTTACCGTCAACCTTCAGGCCCTTGAGGAACGAGATACCGTCGTGAGAGACTATGCAGTTGGCCGACTCGGTGGTAACGATTGAGTCGGTGCCTTCGGGGAAGTAGCTGATGATACCATCGGAACCACCACTCACCACATAGCGTTGACCGTTGGCAAGAGTGAGATAGATGCGTGGGATCTTGGGGCTGAAAAGGTTGTCCTTAAGCTCCATTACCTCGTTGAGGAAAGTCTCGTCTTGCACGCCCTCGTCTACGCGAGTCATAATCATGCTCAAGCCGTGCTTTTTCCCTTCGATGTAAAGAGTGTCGCCTGAATACTTCATGAGGTCGAACTCATAGTCGCCTTCGTGTCCACGGCCAGCCTCGTTAGTAGAGGTTGAGCCGATGTCGTTAGGATCGGCAAAGATGTGGAACACGCTATTGAAAGTGTTGAGCGATAGCACCGGGCCGTTGTCGGTGATGATTTCCCACAACGAATTGTCGGTGCCATAAGTGTTGCTTTCAACACCGGTTTTCGACTCACCTATCCATTTGTTGTATCCGCTGATTTGAACAGTTCCGTCTTTGCTGAAAGTGAGCAAATAATCATAGCCCTCCTCAGAAGAGTTGGCAAAATATTGAAGCTCCCACTTGCCGCCATTGCTGGTGAGGATGTTGGTATAATCCTTCTTGGCCTGCTCAAGGCGCTCGCTCGCAGTCTTGTCGAAGATATCGGCCTCGTCGTTTTTAAAGCAAGATGTGAGCATAACGCCCATACCGAGCAGTAAAGCCAAAGATATATTGAATTTCATTTTCATCTTGTTGTAGAAATTAAGCAGTTAGGATTTTATTTTACGTTGTCGATTTGCTTGCGGAGCTCGGTGATATCGACATTCTGCATGCGATACTGCACTTCTTCACGGATAGCATCGAGGTCAACGCCAAACGTATCTTTGAGCCAGTTGCGCAGGAGCGACACTTTGCGGTTGATGGCTTCAACGCCATCAATGCCGTCGTTGTCTTCCACATCATAAACCTTAATGCGGTTGCCCTCGGCGTCGGTCTCCATCTTATAATACTTCTGCACTGTACCGGTAGAGTCGGTCTCAGTGAACACGTCGCGCTCATTGCAATAGTTGAGCGTACGGTCGGGATTGTTGTCGGGGTAGAAGTAGTAGCAATAGTAGGTGGCCTCTTGAGCGCCCTCTACCTTGTTGGAAGCCCATCCACGGCCGGCAAGTTCAAGCAGGCGGGCCCACTCAGCATCGGTCAGAGTGATGTAGTTTGCCACAGTCTCAGCCACGTCCTCGCGGAAAGCGGAGCTAGCGTAGGGAGTGGTGAAACCAAGCGATGCGCAGACACCTGCATTGCGGTCCTGCCAGTTTTGAGCGTCATACTTACCCACACTGATGGTGTTGAACTCAGTAGGATAACTCTTGGCCTGGTGCAGAATGTGGGTAAACTCGTGGTGCATGGTCTGCAGATAGAGGTCGCTCAGCGCTGAGATGTTGTTGACATCGAGGTTGTTGACCTTGAAGAGCGAGATCTTTACACCGCCTTCTGCCAGACCCACGGTCTCATTGTGACTCTGGGGATTGATTGCAGCCGAGCCCACGAAGGCAAGGATGCGGGGGCAATACTGCTTGAGGAAGTTGTCGCCCACGATTTTAGAATACACGTCAAACCACAGGTACTTTGAGAGCAAAGCCAAATCCTCGCTCTGGCTCAGAGACGCGGGCACCAGGTTATAGGTCATGTTGGTGCTGATGTCCTTAAGCTTATACTGCACTTGCACATTGTAGGGCTCAAGGAAGTTCTGCTCCAGCCATTTGTCGAACTTGTAGGTCACCTGAGTGCTGTCGACAGTGGTCTCAGGATCGGGGAAAATGGTGTCGGTGAACTTGTCGTCGCTGCACGAAGCGAGCGAGAGAGCTGCCGATGCTGCGAGCAGCACAGGGGCTGCATATGATATATTTAAGAATTTCTTCATCGTTGAATCCAAATATTAGAGTTATTTGTTAGAAGGAACCAATTCTGCCTTGATCGACGGTTTGTCGGCAGCGCTCTTACCCTTTGCCTTCGAGAGAATATTGACCTTCGAATATTCATCGTTGTTATAACGCGGGTTGGGAGTGAATCCTGTAGAAAGCACCTCGGTAGGAATCTGGATTGCATAGCGCGAGTCAAGAGTCTGAAGAGTCTTGGTGCCGTATGTGCCAATCTTATGAGTTATTGACAGACCCATGCGCTTGATGTCGAACCAACGCATGCCGTTGTGCACATTCTGGATGCGGCGGTAGTGGAGCACGCATTGCAGATAAGGCTCGATAGCATCGGACACCTTATATTGGGCGCTTGGGCACACCTCATCGACGTGAACATCTTTGATGATGCCAAATCCAGGATTATAGTCGCGGTTGTAGAAGTTTTCGATGAGCGTGCGGGTGAGCGGCTTCATGCTCGAAGAACCCTTGTCGGTGTTGTTCTGACGGGCGTCGTCCCACACCTTGAGGTCTTCGAAGCAACCCTCGATGTCGCCCATAAAGAGCTTAGCCTCGGCACGGCAGAGGATAGTCTCCTCGGCGGTGAACTCGGCACGCACATTGTGAGTGTAGCCGATACCGGCAGTCTTGTCGGTATATTCAAACTGTTCACCTGCTGCACCGGCAAAGTAAGCGCCGTATTCCGAGCCGCCGCTTGATCCGAGTACACCGCGGAAGCAAGAGTTCATAGCGAACGTCTCCTTGGTGGCAGTGCTGGTGAACTTATTGTCCTTCCAACTCGGGCCAGGGCCTTGGATGGTGGCACGCTTGGCGTCGCGGTTACAAGTGTAGCGGTAGCTGCTGCTCAGACGGCGTGGCCACTGCGAATAGGTGGCGAAGAGCAGGAAGTTGTTGGGTCGTGCGATGCGGGTGTAGTAGAGCGCGATGTCTCTGATGTAGTAGAAGCTTGTCTGCGACCAGATGTCGGACATCAGCGTGTTGGGGTCCTGACCAGCGAAAGCCGAGTCGGCATACTGCACCACTTTGGGATACTCGCGCTTAAAGAGGTAGTAACGTGCGGCAAACGCATAGGCAGCCTGCTTGTTGAAGTGGTATTTGGGCACATCGTAGTAGTTATCGTTGATGAGCGGAATACCTGCAAGAAGATCCTTCTCGATGCTGTCGTAGTCCTGCTTGAGGGTACCACGGTTATACTTCACATCGAGTTTTGTCTCAGGCTTTGTGATGTAGGGGATACCCACAATTGTATCACTTGCCTCCTGGCCGCGGTAAGGCATACAGAAGATGTTAGCCAGGATGAAGTGGTGGTAGGCGCGACTCACAAGAGCCTCACCACGCACGGCCTTGAGCTTGGCACGGTCGTCGGTAGAGAGATCTTCCTTCTCAAGCTCATCGGCAGCCTCAAGAGCGGCATTGCAGGCAGCAATGGCACCATAGCAACCGTTCCACATCATTGAGGGAGAGTTGGTGCTGGTCGACGATTTCACGTCTTCCCATGCAAAGAGCTCATCGTCCATCACGTCGTACGACGAGAGGTTATAGCGCACACCTTCGTCAGAGGGCGAGTTGTTGTCAATCACATTGTCGGTTGAAAGCTCGCACACTGTTGAATAGTCATATTGGTTGTAAGCGTCGACCAGAAGCTCACGTGCCTGTTCGACAGTTTTGATTTCCACACGTGTATCGGGCGACTTGTCGAGGAAATCGTTGCACGAAGTCATCGAGACAAGTGCCGCAACGGCCGTTAATGCTATATAATTGAATTTCATATTTTTCTTAAACCTTAAATTACGTGTTGATTAAAGTCCAAATCTCAGAGTGAAAGTAAACTGCTTGGGGTTAGGCGAAGCCACACCGCCGCTGTTGAAGAACTCAGGATCCTGTCCGTTGAGCTTCTTGTCGGCATAGAGCAGACAGAGGTTGGTTGTGGCCAGCTTCACAGAAGCACTTGTGAGACGGAGTGCACGGAGGATAACGGCGGGGATGTCGTAGGTGAGAGAAACCTCTTTCAGACGGATGAAGTCGCCGTTTGCCACGCGGGCAGTACTGTAGTTGTAGGCGCTGTAGGCGCGAGAGAGCTTGGTGTCGGCATAATACTGACGGCGCGAGGCAATTACAGGAATGTTGGTGTAAGCCTCATCACCAGGCATAACCCAGCGGTTCTTGAACTCCTTAGGCATTGCGGTGAGGTCGCTGTAGTAAGAAGCGAAGTCGGTGCTCAGACGCACTTTGTTACCGAATGCATAAGTAAGGAACACATTGAGGTGGAAACCACGCCATGAGATGTTGTTGCCGAAACCACCAGTATAGGGAGCGTCAACAGGACCCTCATACTTGAGGTATTCGGTGTTTTCCCAGTTTTGGAAGTTGATGTCGCTTGTAACCACGTTGCCATCGGGATCGAGGAATTGAGGGATACCGTGGCTGTCGAGACCGACGAACGGAATCGAGAAAATTGCGCGCTGGGGATAACCTTCCTTGGCAAAACCAGAGCTCTGCACAAGGTTCATCACTGTAGAGCGAGACTGCAGCTTGGTAATCTTGTTCTTAGCGTAAGAGAATGTGAAGTCGGTGCTCCAGCTCACGCCATTGGGATTCTCCTTAGGATCGTTCTGGATGTTGCGGCTCGAAATGGTGAACTCAACACCGTGGGCAGCCATCTCGGCCACGTTACCGAACTTGGTTGAGAAACCACCGACACCAGAGTTGTACATACGTCCGATAAGATCGTAGTTGTTACGCTTGTACCAGTCGAACACGAAGTTCAGGCGGTTGTGGAAGAAACCGAGGTCGACACCGATGTCAAGCTCATGCTTCTTTTCGTAAGTAAGGTCGCTGTTGGCGAGCGACGAGATGGAGAGGCCGAGCTCCTGAGCGTCGCTTTCCTGACGCCACGGACGGCTTGAGTAGTAAAGTGCCTCGGCGTTGGCGTAGCTAGTGGGGCCGCTCTCGGCAGTAAGCGAGTAGCTGGCGCGGATCTTGGCGTAGCTCAGAGTGCTGTTGCCCTTCCAAGCTTTGAACCAAGGCTCTTCGTAAATATTCCAACCGGCCGACACGTTCCATGTGGGGAGCCAGCGGCTCTGACGTGTCTTACCCATCTTGTTGGAACCTTCGTAGCGGATTGTGCCCACAAGCATGTAGCGGCCCATGAAGCTGTAAGTTCCGGTTCCGAAGTAAGCGAGGTTGCGGGTGTTGCCGAACTGGTCGCTGAAGTAAGAACCGTTTTCTTCCTGCATCTGCTTGAACAGCTCGTAGCGGGTGAAAGGCAGACGGCCGTTGTTGTAAACGATGCCCCAGCCCTCAAAAGATTCCTGATGACGCTGCACCTTGCTAGCCTCCATACCGGCGAGCAGGTTGAGTGTGTGCTTGTTGTTGAAGATGGTGTTGTAGGTGGCAGTACCGCGGAAGTCGTATTGAGAAACCGAATACTGAGTGTAGTAAAGCATACCACCCTTGGGCAGAACCGAGATAGGCAGAGAGTTGGCGTCGTCGGGGTCGGTGTAGAGGTACTTGTTGCTGCTGCGGATCAGAGCGTCCTCAGGATCGATACCGGCACGGTAGGCCTTGGCCTGGTTACTGTTGTCCATTACATAGTGGTTCTGGTCGCTGCTGCTGTAGCGGTAAGAACCGAGGAGATTGATTTCGAGACCCTTGACAGGAGCGATATTCAATTCGCCCTGGAACTTGAGGTCTTGCACATTGATGTCGATGTAGTTCTGCTGGAGCTCATCGAATATGTTGAAATCGGTGTAGTTACGAGTGTAAGTGGTGTTGGGGTCGAGCGCACGCGATGTGTTCATAGCGTAGCTGAACGGGTTGATATCGAACGAGCGCTTCACCTCGCCGTTCACAGCGTCGACATCCTGGCTGAGTGTTCCGGGAGCCTTTTGCTTGCGGTAGCTGTCGCTGGTGAGGATTTTCACTTTCACCTTGTCGGTGAGGCGATATTGAGCATTGGCGTTGAAAGTGTAACGCTCCACACGGCTGGATTTGTACCATCCTGGATCGTTCATCAACGAAAGAGATGAGTAGAAGTTGCCACGATCGGTACCACCCGAGATGCTCACAGCGTGGTTTTGCATCACGTTGTTATTGAAGAGCAGGTCGAACCAGTTGGTGTTGCGGAACTCAGCCTCGCGCAAGTAGGCGTTTTTGGCAGCTGTGGTGTTGGCCATTCCGAAAGAGCCGTTCTCGTAGCTGTTGATAAGGCCATACATGTGACCGTAAACGCCGGTGTTGCTCGATTTGGCAAGAGAAGAGAATTCGAGCCATCCCTTTTCTTCCATTTCCTTATATATACCCATCTGCTCTTGAGAGTTGCAGATGTTGTATTCGTTGTAGCTGGGCTTGAGGCGATAAGTGAACTCGCCAGTGTAGTTGATTGAAGTGTGTCCGGCCTTACCGCTCTTGGTGGTAACGACGATCACACCGGCCATTGCCTTAGCACCATATATAGATGTGGCAGAACCGTCCTTAAGCACCTGGAAGCTCTCGATATCGTCGGCATTCAGACCTGCGATGGCCGAAGAGATAAGAGTCACGGCATCGCCCGACGAAAGGTCGTCGGCATCAACCTCGACTGCATCCTCCAGAACCACACCGTCGACAACCCACAGCGGCTTAGAAGTACCGTAGATTGATGTGGCACCGCGCACGCGAATCTTAGGAGCAGTACCGAAAGTACCAGTTACGTTTTGCACCTGCACACCAGCGACTTTACCCTCAAGGCCGCGGCTGATGTCGGCCACACCTGAAAGCTTTGCCTTGTCGGCGTCGACCTTGGTGGCGGCACCGGTGAAGAGGCGGCGGTCAATTTTCTGCATACCAGTTGCAACCACTTCCACCTCACCGAGGTTCTTGGAGGTTGACTTAAGCACGATTTTCATTTGGCCGTTAGTAGAAACAGGTACAACCTGCGTCTGATGACCAACGTAAGAAATCTCAAGATGTGACTTGGCGGACGGAACCTTCAGGGTGAATTGTCCATCCATGTCGGTTGCAGCACCAATCGAAGGTTTCTCTTTAACCTTGACAGTTGCTCCAATGACAGGTTCATTGTCGTCAGATGAAATCACGACACCCGACACGGTCACCTGAGCGAACGTGCAGAGTGAAACGAGTGACATCACCATGAGCAATAGTAACTTTTTAAGACTCATAAGCACTGATAATTTTGATTTATTTATTCTTGAACATATTATCTTGTTATCGATTTGCCACAAATGCCATAATTATCCCATATACACTAATAACCGTCCATTGTCATTGAGGAGAATGGAGGTTACGTTATAGTTACAAATCAATGCAATTGTTGCAGTTTCTTAACATAAACCTAAAACAGTATGCAAAGAAAAACAAATTTTCCCAATTAGACTAATTTTCTTTGTTAAAAATGGGCTTTTATCGAAAAAAAGTTATCAATTTGGCGCTTTTAATTAATATCACTTTATTGTTACAGCCATTAACCATATCGTTAAAAAATGACAAACAGAAAAGCAACAGCAGTATTTACGGCCACAAAACACGCGATTCAAGCACAAAACGAATGGATCACAGTGCCCTATGCTGGCAAATTGACATTTCAAATTGTAAGCTGCCACAAATACCGGATAACGGCAAAACAGTGCCATTCATGCTTGTGTGCAAGTAGTTACAATCTGTAAGCAGAATGTAACAACAACACAATGACAATGCAACGAGCAAGACGACTAGAATCGCAAAATCGCCTACGGGTGGCAAGCAAGACGATTTCATGAAATTCTAAAAGAGTTAAACAAGTGCAAAAAGCACGATAGCGTGCTATATCCCAAACTGTTGCGCCGCAACAGGCACACATCTTCGAACAAGGCCAGAAAAAAGTGCAACGCCCCCAACAATCACTCTCAGCCTGGCAGAAGTGACGGCAGACAGGAATTTGCTACTTCGAGGCAAACACGCTAACTTTGCGCCGAACCATGGCGGCGAAAACCGCCATACGGACACAATACACATATAATATATATTATACACACAAAAGGGGAAAAACGATGGACGTCGTATATGAGGACAACCACATCATAATAGTGAACAAGGCCGCCGGCGAAATCGTGCAAGGCGACAAGACCGGCGACGAGCCACTAGTGGAAACACTAAAAAAATGGATTAAGGAAAAATACGACAAGCCCGGCAACGTGTTTTGCGGAGTGACCCACCGCATCGACCGCCCCACATGCGG
>CAVFVP010000023.1:20962-32632 GCA_963625945.1 Agathobacter rectalis
ACATGCGGCCTGGTGGTATTTGCAAAGACCAGCAAAGGGCTGAGCCGAATGAACGAACTGTTCAGCACCGGCAAGGTGCACAAGACATATTGGGCGATAGTGAAAAACCGCCCGCCACAAGAAACCGGCACACTGGTGCACTACCTGACATCGGTCGAGCGGAACAACAAGACCTACGTGAGCCAGCTTCCCAAGCCCGGGGCAAAAAAAGCGATACTCACCTACCGCGTAATAGCCGACGGCGACAACTACCACCTGCTCGAAGTGGACCTCAAGACTGGACGCAAGCACCAGATACGCGCTCAGCTGTCGAGCATAGGCTGCCCCATAAAGGGCGACCTGAAATATGGAGCCGAACGGAGCAACCCCGACGGCGGCATCAGCCTGCAGTCGCACCGCATACGCTTCACGCACCCGGTGTCGGGTAAGGAAATCGACATCACCGCCCCCACCCCACCCGACAACCTGTGGCAAACGCTTGCACAACAAGCAAATGAAAAAGCCAGACCAGAGGCAGCGGAACCTTGACCCGGACATTTTTTAGGCGACAAATTTCACCGATACGGCAAAGTTGAGTAATTTTGCATACAGACAATAAAACAAAAAACGACAATAACTAAAACACTTATTTTCTATGGCAACAACACCCGAGTTTAAGTATGCCCCAATGTTTCAGTTGGGAACAGACAACACCGAATACTACTTGCTTACGAAAGAGGGTGTGAGCACAGCCGAATTTGAGGGAAAGACAATCCTGAAAGTATCGAAAGAGGCTCTCACCAAGCTGTCGGAGCAGGCATTCCACGACGTTGAGTTCATGCTTCGCCGCGAGCACAACCTGCAAGTGGCAAAAATACTCAACGACCCTGAAGCTTCGGAAAACGACAAGTATGTGGCCCTTCAATTCCTCCGTAACGCCGAGACCGCAGTAAAGGGAGTGCTTCCGTTCTGCCAGGACACCGGCACGGCAATCATCCACGCCGAGAAGGGACAGCGCGTCTGGACCGACTTTGAAGACGAGGAAGCCTTGAGCCGCGGTGTGTACAACACATTCACCAACGACAACCTCCGCTACTCGCAGAATGCCCCGCTCAACATGTATGACGAGGTGAACACCCGCTGCAACCTGCCCGCACAAATCGACATCGAAGCCACCGAGGGCGACGAATACCGCTTTGTGATGGTGGCCAAGGGCGGCGGCTCGGCCAACAAGACCTACTTCTACCCCATGACCAAGGCAACCATACAGAACGAAGGCACCCTGCTGCCGTTCCTGGTTGAAAAGATGAAGACCCTGGGAACAGCCGCATGCCCGCCCTACCACATCGCATTCGTGATTGGCGGCACAAGCGCCGAGAAGAACCTGCTCACAGTGAAGCTGGCATCGATAAAATACTACGACAACCTGCCCACCACAGGCGACGAGACAGGCCGTGCATTCCGCGATATCGACCTGGAAAACAAGTTGCTTGAAGAAGCCCACAAGATAGGCTTGGGCGCACAGTTCGGCGGCAAATACCTGGCCCACGACATCCGCGTGGTGCGTCTGCCCCGACACGGAGCCAGCTGCCCCATCGGCATGGGCGTGAGCTGCTCGGCCGACCGCAACATCAAGGCCAAGATCAACAAAGAAGGCGTGTGGATCGAGAAAATGGACACCAACCCCTCGGAACTCATACCCGAAGAGCTGCGCAAGCCGGGCGAAGGCGCCAAAGGCATTGAGATTGACCTCGACGAAGGCATCGACGCAGTTCGCAAAGAGCTCACCAAGTATCCCGTGAGCACACGCGTCAGCCTCAAAGGCACAATCATTGTGGCCCGCGACATTGCCCACGCAAAACTCAAGGCACGCCTCGACGCAGGCGAAGACCTCCCCGCATATTTCAAAGACCACCCGATCCTGTATGCCGGTCCGGCCAAGACACCCGAAGGCTATCCGTGCGGCAGCATGGGCCCGACTACGGCCAACCGCATGGACCCCTACGTGGACGAGTTCCAAGACCACGGAGGCAGCCTGGTGATGATAGCCAAGGGCAACCGCACCCAAGTGGTGACCGACGCTTGCCAGAAACACGGCGGATTCTACCTGGGCACAATAGGCGGCGTGGCCGCAGTGCTCTCTCAAAGCAGCATCAAGAGCATCGAGTGCGTTGAGTATGCCGAGCTGGGCATGGAAGCCATCTGGAAGATCACAGTAGAAGACTTCCCGGCATTTATCCTTGTCGACGACAAAGGCAACGACTTCTTCAAGCAACTGAAGCCGTGGACTCCTTGCGCCAAATGCAAATAAGCTAACCGGGACAAAGCGAAACGTCCAATAGAAAATCACAAGTAGAAATTTGATTTATACGGTGGGTTGCTTCATGGCAACCCACCGCTCTTTTATCTACAAAACCGGCTTCAATTACGTTCATGACTGCCAAAAATGGTGAAGCTGCGGGCAAAAAAATATGCTGTAAAACACATTTTCTTCATTTTTTTGACCCGAAACTATTGACAATTCAAAAATTCTGCGTAACTTTGCAGTGCAAATCGCGGGATGGAGCAGTGGTAGCTCGTTGGGCTCATAACCCAAAGGTCGTCAGTTCGAGTCTGGCTCCCGCCACAAAGAATAGCTAAATGGTCAAAGAATAATCGTTCTACCGTTTAGCTTTTTTTATGGCTCCATGTCACGCAGACAAACACGGACAGGCCAATGCGCACATAAAAAGGCAATCAAAAGTGCAACCTTGAAACGGATTTGCACAAACGGCGCAAAAGCATTACTTTTGAGCAGCAATTAGGAAAAAAACATGAAAAAAATCGCCGTTGTCTACGAAGGAGACTTCCGCAACCGATTTGGTGGCTACAATTCAATCCACAACAGGATTGTGCACTTGCGCCGATGCGCCGACTACAGCATCGACCCGTTTGTTGTGCAAGTGTATGACGGACGCCTGATGGGACTATTGCGTCACAGCAGCCGGGTGACACACCGGCCCGACGAGATGACGATTGGCGACGTCACATATTCTGTGAAATGGTTTAAGCGTTCGTGGCTCGATGCAGTGGCACACCACACCGTAGACGGAGAGCCGAAAGAGATGTTGCAGTTTATAGACGAGTTGGCGCGCTCATTCCAGGACTACAGCCTGATAAGCGCCCACGACCGCATTGGCGGCTTGCTGGCGCTGCGAGTGAACCAGCTATACGGCACGCCATTCTTCGTCACCTGGCACGGCTACAGCATACACACCGATCCCTTTGTCGACAACATGATACGGCGGCAAACCGTGAGGCTGCTCACGGCCGCACGGTGCAATTTCTTCGTGAGCCAGTCGCTCGCCGAAAAGGCACGTCTGCTGACTACCGCGACATTTGCCGACAAGGTGCTTCCCAACGGCGTAGCGGCAGAGTTCACGCGCTATGACCACGACAAGAAGCAAGCCATAAGGCGCAAAGCCGGAGTTGAGGATTGCAAGGTGGTGGCATTTGTGGCACGGTTCAACCCCATCAAGAACACCGACCTGCTACCTGACATCTATGAGCGGATAGCTAGCCGCTACCAAGGAAAAGTGGCTTTTTGGGCCATAGGCGATGGCCCCACACGCAAGCAAGTGGAACGCGAGATGAAAGTGACCTGCAAATTCTGGGGATACCAAGAGCCAGAGCAAATTCCCGACTTCATGAACTGCATCGACGTGCTGGTGCTGCCAAGCAAGCGCGAAGGGCTGCCGCTGGTGGCACTCGAAGCCATCAAGTGCGGAGCAGCCGTAGTGGCGTCAAACGGACTCGGATCATGCGACTATATCGGGAAAGACAACGTGTTTGACCTCGACAGCCCCACCTTTATCGACGACATCAGCAACCGTGCAGTGGCCATACTAAACGGCGAGGTACAGCCACAACAAATCAGCGACGACCTAAGTTGGGAAAAGACCGCCATAGCAGAAAACACAATCTATGCCGAATGCATGACCCAAAGCGAAAAATAGCCACGCGTCCACTTCGTTTTCACCTATTAATTTACTAACTTTGACCATCAAGAGCGCCATGCGACACCAGCTGAGGCTGCGCCATGCGTTGCGCCTAACGCTTTTCACGCTATAACAGACACAGAAACACATGCCCAAATTTGCCGAATTATTACTGCCGCTGCCCATTCAAGGCTCCTACACCTACAGCATTCCACCGCAACTTGCCGACAAGATAGAAGTGGGATGCCGAGTGCTTGTGCCGTTTGGCCGGAAGAAGATATATACAGGCATTGTGGAATCGATGCATGACCACGCACCCGAAGGATATGAAGTGAAAGAGCTTCTCTACACACTCGACCCCTACCCCATCGTGCGGCATCCGCAGCTCAAGTTCTGGAAATGGATTGCCGACTACTACCTGTGCACAACAGGTGAAGTCTACAAGGCAGCCGTGCCGTCGGGGCTGAAAGTGGAGAGCGAGACTTTCATAAGCGTAAATCCCGACTACGAGGAACAGCAACCCGGAGAACTGAGCGACAAGTTCAGGGTGATACTCGACTTTACCGCCCAGCGAGGGCGCGTGCAGATTACCGACCTGAGCAATGCCACAGGAATGAAAAACGTGGAAGGAGCAGTGAGTAAAATGCTTGAGTTGGGAGCCATTCACGTCTCGGAACGGGTGGTTGACAATTACAGGCCCAAGACCGAAAGCTGCGTAAGGCTCACCATCGACCGGAACGACGACAAGGGCCTGCACAAGGCATTCGACTCAGTAAAAAGGGCAAAAAAACAAGAAGGGATATTGCTTGCCTACCTCGACCTGTCGGGGTGGATGCAGAAAAAGAAGCCACTGCGCGAAGTCACCAAAGACGAGCTGCTCAAGCGGTCGGGATGCACACAGCCCGTGCTTGCCGCAGTGCGCCAGCGCGGACTGCTTGAGGTGTACAAGCGCGAGATCAACCGGTTTGCCGACATAGGTAACACGCTGACCGATGCGCCTGAACTCACCGCCGACCAGCAACGAGCCTACGACGAGATTCACAGCCAAATGCGCGAGAAAAACATAGTTTTACTGCACGGTGTGACATCGAGTGGCAAGACATCCATATACATGCACCTGATAAACGACGCTCTGCGCCAAGGCAAGCAAGCATTATATCTAGTGCCCGAAATCGCACTCACCACCCAACTGACCCGGAGACTGCGGCGGGTGTTTGGCGACAAGCTGCTGATATATCACAGCAAATTCAGCGACAACGAGCGCGTTGACATCTGGAAACGTCTGCTCAACAGCGACACACCATGCGTGGTAATTGGTGTGCGGTCGTCGGTGTTCCTACCATTTGGCAATCTGGGGCTTGTGATTGTAGATGAGGAACATGACTCAAGCTACAAACAGCAAGACCCCGCGCCACGCTACAACGGCCGCAATGCGGCCCTTGTGCTGGCAATGATGCACGGGGCCAAAACGGTACTAGGCTCGGCCACACCAGCCGTCGAAGTTTACCATAAAGCCCTTGAAGGTGACTATGGCCTTGTGACATTAAAGACACGATATGAGGGCATCGAGATGCCATCGGTGAGAGTAATCGACACAAAGCTGGCCCGCCGCAAGCATGAGATGAAAGGGATTTTCAGCGACGAGTTGACGGGCGAATGCCGCCAAGCCCTTGAGCGAGGCGAGCAAGTGATACTGTTTCAGAACCGCCGCGGCTACTCCCCGATGGTCACTTGCCGCACCTGCGGATGGGTGCCACGGTGTGTGAACTGCGACGTGTCGCTCACCTACCACAAGCACATCCACACCCTCACATGCCACTATTGCGGCCACACCATTGCGCTTCCCACCGTGTGCCCGGCATGCGGCGGCACGGAAATCGAGGTGGTGGGATACGGAACCGAACGGATCGAAGACGACATAGATCAGGCATTCCCCGGCGAGAAGATATCACGCATGGACCTTGACACCACACGCAACAAGAACAGCTATGACCACATTATCGACGAGTTCTCAAGCCGCAAGACCAACATACTCGTGGGCACACAAATGGTGTCAAAGGGACTTGACTTCGATGGAGTGAGCATCGTGGGCATACTGAATGCCGACACCATGATCAGTTTTCCCGACTTCAGGTCGAGCGAGAGAGCTTTCGACATGATGGAGCAAGTGGCAGGCAGAGCCGGTCGGGCCCACAAGAAAGGAGAAGTGATTGTGCAGACATCCCAACCCGATGACCCCACAATAGGCTTCGTGAAAAACCATGACTACGAAGGATTCTATGCCCACGAGATAGCCGAGCGGCAGCGGTTCGGTTATCCGCCATTCACAAAGATAATCAACATCTACATGAAGCATCGCCAGGAAGATGTGGTGATTGAGATGGCTGTGCGATACAGCAACATGCTCAGAAAAGTGTTTGGCAGTCGGGTGCTCGGTCCTGAAGCCCCGATGGTGGCAAGAGTTCAAAACATGTATATACGCCAAATGGTGATAAAGATTGAGTGCGGAGCCTCAATGTCGAAAGTGAAGGCACTGTTGCGCAACATCCAGGAACAGATGCTTGCAGCCGACAGCCGCATGCGCTCAATCAGACTGTATTACGACGTAGACCCGGTGTGACACCTGCCGGCACCGAAGCGATCAATCTAAAATCCGGTTAAAAAACTACACTCCGAACCGCTGCAAATAACGGCGGGCATAGCCCACACGATGGCGTTCGAAGTGCCACCATTCACGGCTATAAGTCATGAATCCGGCTTGCGTCATGGCTCGGCGCAAAAGGCGGCGATTGGCCACGGCCGTAGCCGACAGCAGGCCTTGAGCCACGAGTTGGCTCTCATTGTCGATGTGCGACAAATCAGAAAACGAGTCAAACGGTGTGCCCATATCCACCTCCACACCGTTGCGCGTCAGGCTCACATCAAGTGCCACCCCGAAATTGTGCGGCCCACCCCTGAAAGGCCTGGCCACATAGCGTGCATCGGGAGTTCCCTTTACACTATGCCACATGGCAAGCTGCACACTGCGCGGGCGCGCAGCGTCGAATATCACTATTCCAAGCGATTCATCTATTTTCCTCAAGATTCTCACCGCCGAAGCCAGCGACCGTGCCGTCTCTGGGGTGGCATAAGCCTTGTGGTAGGCTCCATAAAGGTTGCGGTGTGCAAAATTGCAGTCGGTGGCATAGCGTATATCTAGCGTCACGCCATCGATTGCCGACAAGTCAACCATGCCATGCCTTATCATCTTGGCCTCAATCGAGTCTACAGCTTCATGCTTTATGTCCGTTACGGTATCTGCATCGGGCACAACCGAGTCGCGCTCAGACTCGGCACTGCCTGTGGCACCGCCGTGCCCACAGCCGGCGCAACAGGCAGCCACAAGCACCATTAACGGCAAGCACCATTGTAACCGCATATCAGTCAAACACGCCTTCCATCACATCCGACTCCTGTGTGGATTCGTGCGATTCGGCATTATGGTCGCCTATGCGGTCGCCCGCATATCCCACATGGCCGCCGCAAGGGTTGAAGTCTGCCGGGAAATCAAACTTGGTGCTTTGACTGTAAGGAAGCGACGGGTCGTCGTACACCTTTTTCATGTAAAGGCCATAGATAGGCAAAGCCATTTCGGCACCCTGACCATAAGCCATGGAGGCAAAGTGGATGTACCGTTCCTCGCCACCTACCCACACACCAGTGACCAAATCGGGAGTGAAGCCCATAAACCATCCGTCGGCATTATAGTTGGTGGTTCCGGTCTTACCACCCATTTGCGCCTGTATCTGATAAGCATAGCGCAGGCGTGCGCCGGTACCGGCGTCAACCACATTGAGCAGCATCGACAGGATTTTATAGTAGGCATCCTCGCTCATCACCTCGGTCTGCTGCGGGGTGAACTCGGCAAGCACATTGCCGGAGTTGTCGCAAATGCGGGTGACAAACATGGGTTGGGCACGCATGCCCTTGTTGGCAAACGCCGAATAAGCGCTGACCATCTCCTTCACCGACACATCACACGGGCCAAGGCACAAGGCTGGCACAGTGTCGAGCTTGTTGCTGATGCCGAAATTGTGCAAGGTACTCACAAGGTTGGCCGGTTTCAAAGCATCGATGAGCCTTGCCGAAATCCAGTTGTTAGAGTAAGTGAGAGCCCAGCGCAGGTCCACCATCTGCCCTATGCGTCCGTGGCCACTGTTGCGCGGTGCCCAGCCGTTGATCACAGGCTGCGTGTTGAGCAGCCTGTCACACGGGGTGTAGCCGTTTTCCATTGCGAGCGTATAGAGGAACGGCTTCATGGTCGAGCCAATCTGCCGGCGTCCGGTCGACACCATGTCGTATTTGAAAAACTTGAAGTCGGGGCCTCCCACATAAGCCTTGATGTAACCCGTCTGCGGGTCCATCGACATCACGCCGCATCGCAGATAACTTTTCATGTAGAGCAGCGAATCGAGCGGAGTCATCACGCGGTCGGTCTCACCGTTGTAGGTAAAGAGATGCATGTCGGTGGGCGTGTTGAAGTTACTCATTATCTCGTTTTCGCTCTTGCCCATGGCCTTCAAAGCCCTGTAGCGGTCGGTCTGGCGGATGGCGTTTTTGATGAGTTGCTGTCGCTGCTTGGCGCTCACCTCCTCGGGGTTGTTGCTATATGGGTTGCGTGTGCCGCCCCGCTCGCGCAAGAAGTTTGGTTCGATAGTGCCACCCATGTGCTTGTGCACAGCCTCCTCAAGATACTTTTGCATTCGCGAGTCGATGGTGGTGTAGATTTTCAGTCCGTCGGAATAGATGTCGTATGACGAGCCGTCGGCCTTATGGTTCTTGTTGCACCATCCGTAGAGCGGATTGTTGACCCACTCCACAGAGTCGTCGTAGAAAGCCTGCCGGTTCCACTCGGGATAGTCGCTCATATGAGGCTCCTTAGCCATCATCATACGCCGCAGCTCCTCCCTGAAGTAAGGCGCCATACCGTCGTTCTTGTTCACCTTGTGGTAGTGAAGCTCAATGGGGGTCTGCTGCAGCGACGAGCATTCAGCATCGCTCAGATAGCCGGCCTTGCGCATCAGTGCGAGCACCACATTGCGGCGTTGCTTGGCGCGCTCGGGATAACGAAGCGGATTGTAGTAAGAGGGGTTTTTGCACATTCCCACCAGCATTGCCGACTCCTGAACGTTGAGAGCGCTGGGGTCTTTGCCGAAATACACGTGGGCCGCAGTCTTGATGCCCACTGCATTGTTGAGGAAGTCAAACTGGTTGAAATACATCTTGATGATTTCATCTTTGGTGTAATATCGCTCAATCTTCATGGCAATAACCCACTCGATGGGCTTCTGCAAGGCACGCTGGAACAGGTTGTCGCTCTTGGGGGCATAAAGTTGCTTGGCGAGTTGCTGCGTGATGGTGGATCCACCGCCCGCGCTGGTCTTACCCATAATGATGCGCTTTACCACCGAGCGCAAGATTGCCCGGGCATCGATGCCCGAGTGGTTCATGAAGCGCACATCCTCGGTAGCGATGAGGGCATCGCTCAAATGCTTCGACAGTTGGTCGAAGTCTACGTATACGCGGTTGCCCTTGCTCTTGTAGATGCGACCCATTTCCTGTCCGTCGCTCGAATAGAGCGTGGAGGCGAATTTGTCGGTGGGATTCTTCAGTTCGGCGATGGGCGGCATATAGCCGATTATGCCGTTATATATGAGTACAAACAATAAGACTATCAGTGCCACGAAAATGCCGAAGGCTTGCCACATGCGCCTCACGATGCGCTTGTTTCGTGCCTGCCGGGTGGCTTCATTGTTGCCGTTGTGGTTCATTACTTATTTATAAGGATGTTACGATACTGTGATATTGGAAATCCGCCTGTCAACTCTTGCGGATAATAAAATACAAAGATAAGCATTTTAGGCGCAATATGCCACGATTTTCCCGACAAAGAACCGGTGCAAGATTTTTTTCAAACTTGCGTGTGCTGTTATTGGGTATTTATATTAACTTTGTTACTTGAGATGACACACAGGCACCCACATACGGACACGGCTCAATGGGGCCGCAAGAGGTTACATACGCGTTGCTCAGCCGAGCCGCAATGCGACAGTCACAGCCGTCGGCATTACAGCCTAAACGTCATCAGAAACAACGAGATTCACAAAGTCCAATCAACGAAAGCGCCACACAGCAAGGCGCGCGTGATTGGACTTTTCTTCAATAACAAACAACAACTGCGCGCAAGCACAATCGACAATTTTTTTCTTACCGCAAAATTATGAAGAATAAAAGCTTAGTCTCAATCTCAGACTTGAACAAAGACGAGATACTGCGTCTGCTGAGTCAAGCCGAGTATTTCGAGAAGAACCCCAACCAGAAGATTTTGGACGGCAAAGTGGTGGCAACGCTGTTTTTCGAGCCTTCAACCCGCACCCGACTCAGCTTCGAGACCGCTGTCAACCGATTGGGCGGCAGAGTGATAGGATTCTCAGACGCAAAGACCAGCAGCCAGTCGAAAGGTGAAACACTGAAAGACACCATAATGATGGTGAGCAACTATGCCGACCTCATAGTGATGCGCCACTATCTGGAGGGTGCAGCACGATATGCCAGCGAATTCTCTCCGGTGCCAATCATCAACGCAGGCGACGGAGCCAACCAGCACCCCTCGCAGACGATGCTCGACCTATATTCAATCTACAAGACACAAGGCACTCTCGAAAACCAAACGATCACCATGGTGGGTGATCTGAAGTATGGCCGCACTGTGCACTCGCTGCTTGAGGCCATGTATTACTGGAACCCCACATTCAACTTCATTGCCTGCAAGGAATTGCAGATGCCGGAGCAATACAAGCGCTTTTGCGACGAGCACGGTATCAAGTACAACGAGTCGACCGAGTTCTCGCAAGACGTGATCAACAGCACCGACATCCTATACATGACCCGCGTGCAGCAAGAGCGCTTTACCGACCTGATGGAATATGAGCGCGTGAAGAGCCTCTACAACCTCAACAACAGCATGCTGGCCAACAGCAAGCCAAACCTGCGCGTGCTGCACCCGCTGCCACGCATCACCGAAATCAGTCAGGACGTGGACGACAACCCCAAGGCTTATTACTTCCAGCAGGCCAAGAACGGCTTGTATGCCCGTCAGGCCATAATATGCCGTTCGCTGGGCATCGAGATTTGACGAGCGTAAAAAGACTGAAAAAGAACCGAAACAAACAAGGAGAATTCAATAATGGCAAACAAAGATAAGAAAGAACTGGCTGTGGCCGCCCTGCAAAACGGCACCGTAATAGACCACATTCCATCGGAGTCACTCTTCAGCGTGGTAAACCTGCTTGGCATTCAAAGCCTCAAGAGCAGCGTAACCATAGGCTTTAACCTCGACAGCAAGCAAATGGGCACAAAGGGAATCATCAAGATTGCCGATGTGAGCCTGCCCGAATCGACGCTGAACCGCATCGCTCTGATTGCGCCCAATGCCGTAATCAACGTAATCAGCGACTATGAGGTGGTAGACAAGCACAAAGTGGTGCTCCCCGACAATCTTGTGGATATAGTGAAATGCAACAACCCAAAGTGCATCACCAACAATGAGCCTATGCGCACACGCTTCCGCGTGGTAGACCCTGCACGGATGGTGCTCCAATGCCACTATTGCGAGTGCACCGTCACCCACGACCAAATCCAAATGAAATAAAACCCACATCACCCGGCAACACAC
>CAVFVP010000024.1:0-8048 GCA_963625945.1 Agathobacter rectalis
TCATCGTCACCGAAGTGTATGTCGTCGATGACGGGAGATGGCAACTGTCGTCGCTTGTGTTTACCAAGACATTAGGCGAATAAGGAACTTCCTAAAATAGGAAACTTAGGCAACACCCACTTTTTGATACAAAATCTTAACCATCGAAAGAATTATCGCCTGTTTTAGTCACAGTGTTCGGTATATCAACATTCGTCAAATCACGGCAATATTCGAAAGCATAATTACCAATAGAGGTAATCTCCCCATCAAATTCAATGATAATAATCGTGTAATCACTCCAGGGAGCAGCATTTTTTATAACCACAAACCGTAATCTGCTATCTCTAAACTTTAATCTTTACAACGGAGGCGGCGCCAGGTGTGGATCCAGAGGAGGGGGATTGCCACACCGGCTATGGTGTAGAGGATGAAGAAACCGTCGGTGGCGGCATTGAGGTGCACCACCATGTGAGTGCCTATCTGATGCCAGTCGAGGCCGTAGCACATGATTTTCAGCACCGACACTACTTTGAAGGCGCTGATGTGGAACACGAAGACGTAGAGCGTGTTGTCGCCGCAATAGGCCAGGAAGCGCGACACGATGCCGGGATGTCGGCTGATGCACACCGAGATGTGGTGAAAAGCCAGGAAGCCCAGAATGCCCGTGAGCGGAAGCGTGGCCACGTCCCAAAGGCGGGGTTTGAGCGTCATGCCATGAAAACCTAACGAGGCTCCGCCCACCAGCAGGAGCAAATATGCCAGTGTGAGTGCCCAATGCTGCTTGAAAAAGCCTTCGTGGCGACGGTAGAACACGCCGAACGCAAAGAATGCCATACCCCAGCACTCCCTGATGCCGCCTTGCACGAGTGTGGTGATTTTCAGTCCAAACTGGATTTTAATGAACGCAAATGCCAGTGCCGAGACCGCAATGATGCCAAGCACGGCATCGGGTTTGAGCCACCGGCGGCGACCGTCGAGCACCTTGGCAACGACAATGAACACGATGCTCACCACAAGCAGGGCGCGGAAAAACCAAAACGCCCCGGCCAGGAATTCGTCGTAGCCGCCCATCGAAAACACGATGTTGGTGAGCCGCTGCAAGGCCACCTTAAGGGAATAGGGGTGAGTGACTCCGCCCTCCCAGTTGCCGTAGGTCTCATTAAGAATGCCTAACTTGAACAGCACATTGTGAATGAGCAGGAAAAACACGCTCCACTTGACGAAAGGCACATACAGCCCCTTCAGGCGCTTCATGCAGAAACTCCACGGGGCATCCAAATGCTTGCGCGTGAAGAAATAGCCTGCCGTGATGAAAAACAACGGCATGTGAAAAAGGTAGATGAAATTCAGCAACAAGTGCGGGCCCTCGGTGTGGCCCAGCACCATGAGGATTATGGCGATGCCCTTGCATATCGAGATGCTGACATTGCGCTTGGGCGCTGTGGTTGCTGGAGCAGTTGGTTGCATGATTCGGTTTGTTTTTTTGTGCGTGGCGCGTAACCGTGTCACAAGATGGGAAACGGGTAGGTGATTTCCCATAAATACAAAGCGTGGCCAGGCATCGACGTGCCAGCCTTGCAGCGGTCCTTGCTCTCGATGATGCGGCAAAAGTCGGCGACACTTATCTTGTGCGCACCCACCATGGTGAGAGTGCCCACAATGGCGCGCACCATGTTGCGCAGAAAGCGGTCGGCGGTGACAGTGAACACCCATTGGGCGCCATCACCCTGTGCCATGCCAGGCAATTGTGTCCATTGCGCATGTGTCACCCGGCAGTTGTTGGTAGCCACGTCGGTGTGCAACTTGCTGAACGATGTGAAATCGGTGTAGCGCATCAAGTGCGCTGCGGCCTCATTCATTAACGCGAAATCGAGGTCGGGCCGGCAACGCCAGCTATGGCTGTCGAGAAACGGCGACTTGGCAGTGTGGGCAAAATACTTGTAGGTGCGGCTGGTGGCGTCGAAGCGGGCATGAGCCTGCTCATCGACGGGAGAAATCGAGTAAACGGCTATGTCGCGCGGCAGGATACCGTTGAGGCTGTGCACCATTCGGCCGCAGTCGTCAATGGGCTCAGGCGTGTCGAAGTGGGCCACCATCATGGCAGCATTCACCCCGGTGTCGGTGCGTCCTGCTCCAGTCACGGCCACATCGCGGCGCATGAGCATGGCCAAGGCCTGTTCGATGGTCTGCTGCACCGACACGTCGTGTGGCTGCACTTGCCAGCCGTGATAGTTGGCTCCGCAATAGGCGAGCCTCATGAAATATCGCATGATTGCTGTCAGGTGGTTTCGAGATAGGTGTAGCCGTAGAGGCCAGAGCGGTAGTTGCGGATAAACTCGTTGCCCTCGTCGCTTGTGATTTTACCGGTGCGAATCGACTCAGAGACCCACGATTCCACATTGCGCACGAGTTGCTTGGGGCTGTATTGCACATAGTCAAGAACCTCGGCCACCGTTTCACCGTCAATCACCTGGTCGATGCGGTAATGGTCATCGTAGACATTGATGTGCACGGCATTGGTGTCGCCGAAAAGGTTGTGCATATCGCCGAGAATCTCTTGGTAGGCACCCACGAGAAACACACCCAGATAGTAGTGCTCACCCTTGCGCAACGAGTGCACAGGCAATGCGTGCGACACACCTTGAGGCGCTATGAAGTTGGCTATTTTGCCATCGCTGTCGCAAGTGATGTCTTGCAAGGTGGCCATACGGTCGGGGCGCTCGTTGAGGCGGCCCAAAGGCGCCACGGGGAACACCTGGTCGATGGCCCAGCTGTCGGGCAGCGACTGGAAGAGCGAGAAGTTGCAGAAGTATTTTTCGGGCAGCATCTTGGCCACGCCGCGCAGCTCGTCGGGGATGTGCTTCATATCGCGCGCAATGGTATTGACCTCGCGCGCCACCGACCAGAAGAGTTTTTCGACCATGGCACGGGTGCGCAGGTCAATCAGGCCGAGGCTGAAGCGGTCGAGAGCCTCCTCGCGGATCTGCAGGGCATCGTGCCAGTCCTCGAGCAGTCGCACCTGGTTAATCTTGTCCCATATTTCATACAGGTCCTTCACCAGATCGTTGTCGGTCTCGTCGACCTTGTCGGTCTCATCGTCCCAGTGAGGCAATGCCGTGGTTTCCAGAGTCTCAACCACGAGCACCGAGTGGTGGGCGGTGAGAGAACGGCCGCTCTCGGTGATTATGTTGGGGTGTTTGATTTCGTTTTTGTTGCACACGTCGACGAACGAGTAAACGGCATCGTTGACATATTCCTGAATGGAATAGTTCATGCTGTTTTCGCTGGCACTGCTGCGAGTGCCGTCGTAGTCCACACCCAAGCCGCCGCCTATGTCGATGAAATCGATGTTGAAGCCCTGCTTGGTGAGTTGCACATAGAATTGCGATGCCTCGCGCAAGGCATTCTTGATGCGGCGTATCTTGGTGATTTGGCTGCCGATGTGGAAATGGATGAGTTTGAGGCAATCGGTCATGTCGTTGACGCGCAGGAAGTCGAGTGCGGCAAAGAGTTCGCTGGTGTTGAGACCAAACTTGCTGCGGTCGCCGCCGCTTTCCTCCCACTTGCCGCTGCCGCTGCTCGAGAGTTTGATGCGCATGCCCACATTGGGGCGCATGTTGAGCCGCTTGGCCACACGGGCTATGAGCTGAAGCTCGTTGAGTTTCTCGACCACAAGGAATATGCGGCGTCCCATCTTCTGCGCAAGCAGGGCGAGCTCCACATAGCTCTCGTCCTTATAGCCGTTGCAGATGATGAGTGAATTGTCGCTGAAGTCGGCCATGTTGATGGCCAGCACGGCATGCAGCTCAGGCTTGGAACCGGCCTCAAGGCCGATGTTGAACTTCTTGCCATGGCCCACAATCTCTTCCACCACCTGTCGTGTCTGGTTCACCTTGATGGGATAGATTATGAAATTTTGCGCTTTGTAGTCATATTCCTTGGCAGCGCGCTTGAAGCAACTCGATATCTTCTCGATGCGGTTGTCGAGAATGTCGGGGAAACGCAGAAGCACCGGAGCCGTGATGTTGCGCGAGCGCAACTCGTCCATCACCTCTATCAGGTCAACCCCCACGCAGTCGCGCTTGGGTGTGACTGTGATGTGACCTTTGTCGTTGACAGAGAAATACTTCAGTCCCCAGCCGTGAATGTTATAGAGTTCGGCGCTGTCGTCGACGCGCCATTTAGTCATGCCAGTCGTAGTCGTAAAATATTAAGCGGTTAAAAACTAATAGTGATTTTTGACGTGCAAATTTAGCAAAAAGAGTTCATTGACAAAAGAAAAGCACCCGTCAAAATGATGTGGACAAGGCATTATGCCTTGAGTGTAGTATGAGCGAGTGCCCGGTCGCGGGTCACAGGCGGCGGATTAAGACAATTGCGACAAGACGCGCAGCCATGGCACTGCCACATGTGGGCCCATCGGCTTCACATTTATTAAAATAAATCAAAAATAGGTTTTAAACCGCAAGCGTTTTCGGCATTTTGTTGTATTTTTGCACAAAAAGAAAAGAAATACAATGACAAAGACCAGACTAAACAGATATATGCTTGCAGGAATGATGCTTCTGGCAGGACTGGGCAGTGCCGAGGCACGCGACCTGCCGGCGCCCAACACCACAGGCGGCAAGCCGCTGATGGAAATGATAGCCGAGCGACACACAGCGCGCGACATTGACAGCACCAAGACAGTAAGCGCGCAAGAGCTTAGCGACATGCTGTGGGCCGCTTGGGGCGTGACCCACGACGGCAAGCGCACTGTGGCCACTGCAATCAACAAGCAAGAGCTGAAGATTTATGTGATTACCCCCACCGAAATCAGCCTCTACAACGCCGAGGCCAACACTTTGACTACCGTGGCAACCGGCGACTACCGCGCCGTGGCCGGCAAGCAGGACTTTGCAAAAAGCGCACCCGTCAACATAGTGATAGTAGCCGACGCCGCAAAGCAACACAAACTTGAGTTCCAAGCCTATGCGGCAGGAGCCGCGTCGCAGAACATCTACCTCTACTGTGCACAGGCAGGGCTGAAGACAGTGCTGCGGGCAAGCTTCGACCACGAAGGGCTGGCCAAGGCAATGAAACTTGGCGCCGACGAGCACCCGCTCTTTGTGCAGACCGTGGGCCGCTAGGACACTCACCAAGATGAGCCAGGGGCATGCACCCCGCTCTACCCTACACCCACCACAAGACCAAGAATTTAAAAAATGCGACAAACGACAATAGCCGTGGCTACAATGCTTGCTCTGGCGGCAACCGCCTGCGGGGGCAACGACGACAGCAATCAGGCCACAAGCGCCGAGAGCGTCAAGCAACCAGAAGTGGTGATCAAGACAGGCCACTCGGCCCCGGCAAGTGCAGTGGTCCACTCGATACCCGTGCACATAGTGCCCGGCAGGTTGCGCGACATATTCACCGACAGCAACCACCTGCAACTGCAGGCAGCCAAGGCCAACGGATTTGAACCGATAGTGGATTTGCGCAGTGCCTATAACCTCAAGACACCCATTGTGAAGATTCACACTTGCGATGCCTATCTGGTTGAGCCCATGCAGCACTCCATTCCCTACCTAGTGCCCAAGGCAGCCAAGCTGCTGCGCGACATAGGCAAAGCCTTCAGCGACACAGTGCGTGCCCGCGGCGGGAAGGAATACCGCATAAGGGTCACGAGCCTCACCCGCACCGACTACACCGTGGGCAAGCTGCTTAAGCGCAACCGCAACGCCACGCAGCAGTCGTGTCACCGGTTTGGCACCACATTCGACATCAGCTGGATACGGTTTGACTGCCTTGACCCGAGTTTTGTGGTCTCGCTCGAAGACCTGAAAAACATTCTGGCCGAGGTGGTGTATGACCAGCGCAAGCGTGGAAACTGCTACGTGATGTTTGAGACTAAGCAAGGATGCTTCCACATCACGGCACGATAAGCACACACCACAGAACACAACGACACAGTACAAAGAAACATCACATACATTCACAAAAAGACAATGACAGAACAGAAGGCGATAGCCAACTACTTGAAATTCACAGGCAACAAATGCGTCGACATCAAAGTGGCACTTATCGACATGGACGGAGTGCTCTACGACTCAATGAAGAATCACACACGCGCCTGGGTGAAACTGATGACTAAAAACGGCATAAAATGTACGCGCGACGAGTTTTACCAATATGAGGGAATGACCGGAGAGGCCATAATCCAGCAAAAGTTCAAGAGCGGAGCCGGTAAAAACATCACAGCCGACGAGGCAAAAGCCCTATATGGCGTAAAGGCCCGCTACTTTCACGAGCTTGGCGAAGTGGGAAAGGTGAACGGCATCGACGGTGTGCTGGCCGAGTTGAAAAAAGCAGGGCTTGAATGCATTCTTGTGACCGGATCGGGACAAAAGAGCATTCTCGACCGCATCGCCGATGATTTTCCAGGAGTGTTCAGTGACAAGCGCGTGACAAGCGCCGACGTGAAACACGGCAAGCCCAACCCTGAGCCCTACCTAACCGGAATGAGCTTTGCCGGAGCCAAAGCCAACCAATGCATAGTGCTTGAGAACGCGCCCCTGGGCGTGATGGCCGGCCATGCGGCAGGCTGCTTCACCGTGGGCGTGACCACAGGCCCGATCCCCGAAAAAGACCTGTACAAGGCCGGAGCCGACATTGTATATGCCGACATGAATTCATTTGCCCAGGCATTGCCCGGCCTCATAGAGCAATTTGCAGCCACAAAGCAGCAATAACCATAACCGCACCCCCCTTATGCGCGACGAGCAGAAACTGATTTTCACCAACGATGTAGCCCATGCCCTCAGCACCATTGTGGCCGAGTTGAAACCTAACCGCACCATAGTGGTGGCCGATGAGAACACGGCCCGCAACTGCTTGCCCGAGCTGAGCACAATCACCGACACCGAGCCGGTGGTGACGGCTGCCGGCGACGAGGCCAAGACCCTCGACAGCCTTACTGGCATTTGGGCGGGGCTGGAGGCGGCAGGAGCCACCAGACAATCGCTGGTGGTGAATGTGGGCGGCGGTGTGGTGACCGACATGGGCGGATTTGCCGCCGCCACACTAAAGCGCGGACTACGGTTTGTGAACGTGCCCACTACCCTGCTTGGAGCCGTTGACGCTGCCGTGGGCGGCAAAACAGGCATCAACTTCAACGGGCTGAAAAACGAAGTGGGAGCATTTGCCCCTGCATGCCGCGTGGTGATATCCACACGGTTTTTCGCTACACTGCCGTTGCGCGAAATAAAGTCGGGATTTGCCGAAATGATAAAGCATGGCATGCTGAGCGGCGACCAAGCGCTTGACCGCCTGCTCGGCTACGACGTACACCGCGTAAAGGAACACCTGCCCGAGTTGCTCACACTGCTTGAAGAGTCGGTGAAGGTGAAACAAGACATCGTGGCCCAAGACCCCGAAGAGCATGGCCTGCGCCGAGCGCTGAACTTGGGACACACTGTGGGGCACGCACTTGAGAGTCTGGCGCTTGAGCGCCATGAGTCTGTGCCTCATGGCTATGCGGTGGCGTGGGGGCTTGTGGCCGAGACTGTGCTGTCGCACTTGTTGAAGGGTTTTCCCAGCGACACGCTGCACCGCTTGGCGCAATACGTGCGCGACAGCTATGGCACTATGCCCATCACCTGCAACGATTACCCGCAACTTATGAAACTGATGCAGCACGACAAGAAAAGCCGTAACGGTGAAATCAACTGCACCTTGCTGACTGGCTGTGGCCAGATTCACATCGACCAGACCATTTCGCAAAGCGAGATGGAATCGGCTCTCGACATCTTCCGCGATTTAATGGGTATTTGAGGAATGGTGGAGATGAGAGATGAGAGTTGAGAGATTACAGATTACAGTTTAGGGATTACGGATGAGGGCGATTTTTAAGGATTTCAGTTTTTTGGGGGGGTGAGGTGATGCCGTTGCAAAAATGTGCTGTAATGGATTGATGCAGATGCCAATCATTTGGATTTACAATAAAAAAATCCAACAGAAATTAATTTTTAACACAAAAATATTTGCATTTTTCAAATTGTATTAGTAAATTTGCATAACGGTTTAAG
>CAVFVP010000024.1:8167-31023 GCA_963625945.1 Agathobacter rectalis
TTAAGGATAGGCCGAACAAAGCCTATTCATCCTAATGCCAGCATAAGGTTGGCAACAAGTAAGATTATCTCATAATGTGCGTGAGGCCTACGATGTTGATATCGGCAGCCTCATTTTTTTGCCCTATTCCCAACCGTCAGCATCGGCCTGCTCATGAAACAAGAACCTGGGAATCAACAGGAAAGCCACCGATTCACACCAATTAATCACAACTGGCACAGCCTACTACCCATCACTTTTCACTCAGGCATAATAACAAAAGTAAGCCACATAGGCGCTGATGCATTATGCGCCTATTAGGGAATCCAGTGGATTAGACTCGACTTGATGCAAGACAGAAAGCCGCCATGCTTTCCTTTTGACGGAAGCATGGCGGCTAAAGCTGTGTTGCAACACTATGGATGCGCGCGACAAGAGGGATGAGTATTGGTTAAAGGCGCGCCTCGGGAATGTGCCAGGGTGTGAATGTCACTGCCAGGCAGGTGTCACAACGGGTCTTTAATATCGCGTAGCTCAATAAGCTTATTGACGATTGCATAAATGGTGAGTCCGGCAGGCGAATGGATTTGCAACTTGTGGCTTATGTTGCGCCTGTGGGTGATTACTGTGTGGATTGACAGGCACAGCTTGTCGGCAATTTCCTTATTGGTCATGCCCTTGACCACGCAAACCACTATTTCCTTCTCGCGGTCACTGAGCGAGTCGTGTCCTTCGGCCTGATCAGCTTTCTTGGCTTTGGCAAGGCTCTTCAGCTTGTCGGATATCTCGCCTATGTCGTCGTAGATACTGAAGCTGTCGTCGTAGTCCTTAAGCAGACTTTTGTCGATCACAGAGCTGAGCATTGCCACATATTTGACCGATGCCGTGCGTTTCGACTCACGGTAAGCCTTGATGTCGAAATAACCGTTGAAAGTGGGATTGACCACCACGATGCGCGGCGAGTGCATGAGCACATAGTTGTGAAGCGACTCGTTGGTGCTCACCTCAAACGGCGTAACCTTCAGGCCGGGAATGCGCTTGAGCACTGTGACCATGCCGCTGCGCACGATAATCGAATTGTCGGCCACGACAACCTTTAAAGCATCCAGGTCACTTGGCATCCTGCAGCCTCCTTTCAATCACGGTTACTGCCGGAATGAACATGCAGTCCTCCACCTGACGGTGCGAGTTAAGGTCTTGCTCACAATTGAAGATGTCGAACAGCACGGCATTGAGCAGATTGTTGTTATCGTGTTCGGGATAATACTTGATAATGATGTTTTTGAGTTCCCGAAGCTTCTCGTCGACACGGCTGTGTCCGCGCACGAATTGATTTATGCTCACGTGAGAGCGCCGACGGCCATCGAGCAGCTCGTTGACGTAGCTGAACACCATTTCGTTTTCATATTCCATGTGCTTGCGCACCTCGTTGACCATTTCGTCGTAGAACTTGAGAATCAGGAAAGCCACGTTGTTGGACGTGGTGCAGTCGATGGCCTCAATGAGCCTGCGCCTGATGAGCGGCAGACTGAAGTCGAGGAAATAGCTGTGGGCATTCTTAAGATAATCCATCAAGGCCACGAGACTGAATTCAGGCTGTTCATCGATTGAGAACCCGCTTTGGTCGCTACTGATGAAATTGGCCACGGCCAAAAACGTGTTGCAGTCAATACCCTGGCTCTGGCACACATCGGCCACCGACTTCTCACCGAAACCGAGCGAGATGTTAAAGCGGCTCATCACCATAAGGATCTGAAAGTTGTCGCTAATTAGGTAACTAAGCTTGTCGGTAGCCCGATATCTGCAATCGCTGTTCATTTTTGGAGTCGTTATTGATGTCATTGATTAATAATGGTGCAAAGTAACTTAAAGAAGCCCTTGCCCACAATCGCAATTATTAGGTATTTATGCCGCGCCATGTAGCCAATACTTACTATACACGCCGGTCAGGCATAGCTGTGCATTCCAGACATGAAGTAGTTGACCCCGAAGTATGTCATCACAATCACGGCAAAAGCCGCAGCAACATAGGCGTGATAGAACCGGGGGCTCTGCAGGCGAGGCAACGAGGCGGGATGTGCCGGCACGGCATAGACCATGAGCGTGATCAGCGCCCAAGTCTCCTTGGGGTCCCAGCCCCAATACTGTCCCCACGACACATTGGCCCACACGGCACCAAGGAATATACCCATAGCCAGGGCGGCAAGCGCCGGGTAAAGCATCAGGCGCGAGAGCAATTGCAATGCCATGAGCTGACAGTCCACATCGCGGCGCGAATAACGCCCCACTGCATCAACGACAAGAGCCGTGACACCACAGACAAACGTGAGCGAGAGCAAGGCAAACGACACCATTATCACCGAAACGTGAATGCTGAGCAACGGCGACGACAACACCGGCATGACAGGGGTGATCACAGGATCCATCTCGCTGATGTGCGACACAAGCAAGAAGAAGCCCGAAAGCAGAAACCCGAAAGCCAGCATGATGCGGAAACGGCGGCAAGCCACCAGAGAGCACACCTGCACAAGCCACGCCATAAGAAGCATGGTCTCGTAGCCGTTCGACATGGGCACTGTGCCGCTTATGACCCACCGCAGCCCCTCGACAAAGGTGAGTGCAACGAGACTCACTGCCATGGCGGCAGGCAAAGCATAATGCGCCAGACGCCCTGTGGTAGCAGCCTCAGCCCCCTTTAAAAGGCGCCACACGCTGATGCCGAAAGCCCCGAAACCCATCAAGAGGTTGAAGACAAACAGCACGGTTGTGAACGGGAACGAATTATAGATGAGCTCAGCCTTCACACGAGCCACCGACGGCAGCGTGGAACCTCCGAAATCGCCCTGATAATCACGCAAGCGCCCCACCATGGCATTGAATCCACTGTAGTCGCCGGCACGTGCATAACCATTGAGCACAGCAAAGCACCTAGACACCATCTCGCGGCACGAAGCCGGAGCATCGGCCGGAATGCTGTCGGCCGGTCCATACCACAGGCATTTGCCACCTGAGGCGACAGGGAACATCTTGAGCTGCTCGCCACGGCGCAACTGCATCACAAGTTGCAACTTGCCGTCGATATCGGCCACAGCCTTGTGGAATGCATCGCTGTTGCCGTGACGGTATTCATCGAGAGCCTGTCCCAGAATGTATCCACCGCCCCTGCGGTCGAAAAACTGATGTAAGCTTGCCATAGCAGGCAAATTGAAGCGGTCGCGCATTTGGGCATTCTTCACCTTGATCACAGGCTCGTTGTCCCACTCATCACCCCAAAATATCCAGCCCAGAACCACCTGCTCGGCCGACAAGCCGTGGACCGACGTAGATCCGTGGAGCTTTTTGGTGAAGTCGAGGGCGAATGTCTGGAACGGGCAAATGCGCCCGTTGTAGAGCACATCGAGCTTTGCCAACTTGCGGGCTGATTCTTGCGGCACCGTGGTGGCAGCACCAGCCGGTGCCGAGGCCGAAGCCATAAGCGCCACCACAAGCGCACCCTTGCTCAAAAGCGCCGAGCGAAGCAGCGACCTGAAAGGACCGTGCCCGTCGAGCAGCATCCACAGCATGCCCAGCGCCAACAACAAGTATCCGGCATAGGTGACGCCAATGCCCCAAGGATCGTGGTTGAGCGTCAAGTAAGAGCCACGCATGTCGTCGTCATACGACGTCTGGTAAAACCGAGTGCCACGATAGGTGAAAATGTGGTTCATCGACACCTTTCCAGCAACAGTGCTGCCACCGTCGATCACAGTAAACTCAGTCACATAGTCGCTTGCAGTGGAAGTTCCGGCATGGTTCTCAACGGCAAAACTGTTGAGTTTAACCGAAAACGGGAGTTGAGTGACCGCGGCGTCGCCAGAGCCAGTGGGCATATAGGAAGAAACCACCTCGCCACTACGCAAGTGCATAATTCCGCTGCGCGCCGTGACACGGGTGATGAACGCGCCGGCGAGGATTACCACAAACGCCGCGTGCAGCAACACAGTGCCCATGCGCCGCACACGGCGACACAAGAAATAGGCCACTCCCGATATGGCAAGAAGAGCCCACAAGGCAGTGAACCACCATTGGCCGTAGACAGCCTCAGACTGCAATTCGATGCGGTTTTCCGCACCGTTGCCAACAAATGTGGCGGCAGCCATGGCCAAAATGAGAGCCACATAGGCAGCAGCAGCCGCATAAAGTGTGAAATTGCGTTTACTCATAGACAAATAAAAGCAAGGGCATTGCCACGCTTGTGTGTGAGCGACACACACCGGCGCCGATGCCCTTGCTGTCGATAATTACTAATCAAAACTTATTGTGTGATTTAAAGATAATCACATCATTAGTTGTGCCTCCCGTCAGTCGCGGCGCAGGGGCAGAAGTTTTTTTAGATTGCGTTGATGAATGCAACCACGGCATCGCGGTCGGACGACGACAGGTTGTAGAACTTCTGAGTGCTATCGTAGGCATCACTCTGCTTGCTGTAGCCGTGCCACATGATAGCCTCAACAACCGATCCGGCTCGGCAGTCGTGCAGACGGTCGCCGTGACCAGTTTCCTGGATCGACAGGCCACGGCCCCACAATGGAGTGGTGCGGCACCAGCCGGTGCGGATATCATTCTTCATATAGAGGCGGTGCTGCACAAAGTCGGAGTAAGGCCAGATGGTCTGGTGGGCATACTGCGGCAACTTGCCGATGTTCTTGATGTTCTGCGGAGCCCAATACTCATCCTTGCCAGTTGTCCACGACGGGCGGTGGCAAGCGGTGCACCCCATCTCGTAGAAGAGCTTTTTGCCCCGCTTCACCTGGTCGTTGTTGAGACCGCGCGCCTGTGGCACAGCAAGGCCACGGTGCCACACCATGAAGTCGTAGTAGTCCTGATCGGTCATCTCCTCACCCTGAGTGCTGACAAAGTATTTCTCATAAGTGGCACGGGTCTCAGCGGTGTTGGACGAGAGTCCGAGCAACTTGTTGACCATAAACTTGATGCTGTCGGCAGAGCCATCGGCATAATAGGGGTGCATCAGCGACACAACCGGCTTGCCGTAGGTCTGGATATATTCTATCACCGAGGCTGTCTTACTCATGGCCTTTGCCCAAGCCGCTGTGGTGTAGAGGTAGTGGCGGTCGCTGCGCGTCACGTTGGTGATGTTCCAAATGGCATTCGCGCCAGGGCCGTCTTGCAGAGATGCACGTGTGAGCGCATAGGTGAAACGCTTGATGTGCTGAGTGCCATCGGCAAGAGTATACTTGGCCGACGAGGCCCAATCGTTGGCACCGGCATCCCACATTGCGGGATTGAGCGAAGCAAACTTGGCTTCATGGGCATACTGGGCCTTCAGCGAATCATCGTCGATGGCATCGATAAGAGCAGTGCCGTAGATGCCGATGGTCGACTCCAGACGCACTTCATAGTTCGACGGTTTAGGGTCGGTATTGAATGCGGCTTGGTCGATTGTCACCTCGGGATACTTCAGGTCGTAGGTGGTTCCGTCGGGGAACTTGTTCCCGTGCTCATCGGTTGCCTTGTTCCAAGTGATGTGGATTCCGCTCTCGTCGATAGGGGGAAGGAACGGCGACTGGGCTTTAGTCTGCGGCATGCCGGTCACCTCAGTAATATAACTATTGGCCTTATACTCATTACCGTTACCGTCGACACCGGCAGTGGGGTGATAAATCACGAGCAGGTAGCCGTTGCCCTGGTCGTTGGCGCGGTATTGGTCCATGCGCTGGCCGTGGCCATAGTTGGGGTGGCAGTAGAGGCATCCCTGGCGTACCCATGCCGGTCCGAGTCCGCGACGCGGCAGGGTGTTGATTGTGTAGTCTTTCTCAAAGAAAGTCTCTCCTTTTTTGAACGACTGATACATGCCGTTTGACTCGACAAACGGCGACGGGTTGGAATAGCAGCCCTGCTCGTTGGTGGTGGTGCCGAGCACGCCACCCGGATACCATTCGGCAGCAGTGAACGTGTCGTTGGCCTCGCCCTGCCCCTTGTTGGGATTCACCGGGATGTCGGAATCGTTACAGGCTGTAGCAGCCACGGCCAAAAGGCCTATTGAAGCTAATTTTCCTATTTTGGAAATTCTCATTTTTTTGTTTTAAAAGTTTATTGATTGTGGTTTCGATCCTTTTAGCCTAAATGGGAAACGACCTCGGCAAGACGCTGTGCGTCTATCCTCAATCGCTTCCCATGATAGGTGTTTGGGAGAATATTTATTATCGTTTCATGTTAGGCCGAAGCGTATTATTTGTCGGTCTTTTGAATAAAGTCGTTAGCCTTGTTGAGGGCAGTGGTCACCTTCTGGCAAGCCTCGATGGCGTCTTTGCATTTTTCGCTTGTGTAGTTGAGCACAAACGGAGCGGGAATAGCCTTGATTTTTGCCTGGGCATCGTCGAGGGCATTCTGCACCTCGGTGTCGATTTCGGGAGAGTATTTCTGGAAGTAGGCTGCAAACGACTTGGCAGTGTTGCGGCTTTCAGGACGTCCGCCGAGCCAAGTGTTCTTGATGCTTTGGATGTTGTTCCAGAAATCGGTGAGAGAATTGTAGCTATAAGGCGACTCAATGTAGTTGATGTCGGCACCCGAGTAGGGGTTGTTAATTTTCACGTTGCCCACTTCATCGCTGATACCGGCGGCACCGCCGTTGCCCACGAGCACTGCGCTCACGGCATTTTTCACGCTGGTGTAGGTGCTGCCTATCTGACCGGCCTTTTTCATGTTCTCACCATAAGAAATGCCGCTTGTGGTTGTAGTTGTAGCCCACTCAAGCGCCTCCATGATGTCGAAGTGTGCTTGGGGTGCATTGGCATTCCACGAAGTCTCGAGGCGGTAGACACTGTTGCGGAGGTCGCCGCACACTGCGGTTGCGTAGATCAGCTCATATTCGCCAGTGAAACCGGTGAAATCGAGGTCGTCTGTTTTATATGAGTCGTAGGCATTTGCGTTGAGTTCGCTTGCCTTGCGGGGCTTACCGTCACGGAAGAGGATGAACTCGATGCCGTGGAAGCCAAGAAGGCTTTGGCCGAGAGTGTTGTAAGCAACTTCAGGACCATTCTCGCCATCAAGTTGCTCCACCATCTTGGGGCTTTGGAGCAGTATGTTGAGCTGAGAGAGGTCGAGTGGCCATGAATCAATGTGTGGGTCGATGCTGAAGTCGGCAGCAGCGCCAAGTAGATAAGCCTCACTCTTCTCGTAGTTTGAACGGGCCTTGAGGAATTTGTCGCAAGCTTCGTTAACCATTTCCTGAGTCACGCTGTTGGTCTTGGAAGCCTCACGCATCTTCTGCAGGTCTTCATAGAGTTGGTTGGTGCTGTCGGCAAGCAGCTTGTAAGTGTAGTTGATGTTACCGTCTACATTCTGTGCAAGCACTTCCTGGAGCAGCTTGTCGCCATCACTCAGTGTTGTTGACGAGGGTTCATTGTTCTTGTCGTTGCAAGAAGTGGCACCCAGTGCGAAGATGGCTGCAAGCGCCATCGCGGTGAGTTTTAATGTCTTCATTTCCTTTAAACGTTTTTATGAGTTATTTTTTTGTAAATGTCATTTGAAGAAGCCTTGGTAGGCAATGCCGAGAGAAATCGACGGCTCGTTGTTGTACTGACTCTTGAGGAAGCGCTTTGAATACTCGGCCTTGACCACGATTTGCGGAATGGGGAAATAATTCAGGCCCACGGCCATGCGGTGGCGCTGAGTATAGGGATATTCAGGTTCCTTGTCTTTCTCGGGTATATAGCTGTTGTAGTATTCATATCGGCCGAAAAGATACATCTTCTGATGCATGGCGCGCGTCTTGGCAATCTGCGAGAAGAAGTCGTAGCCAGCTTCGATGCCTGTGGCCACGGCAGCCTTGCCCACGTGGTCTTGCGAGAAGGGGCTGGTTTTCGACTGGCGGCCCGGGAGAGCGTAAATCTCAGCGGCATCGCCGAGATGGCCATAAGTGAAATTGCCGCGCACTATCACGTTGTGGGCATCATACTTGAAGTCGACACTTCCTATTGCCACCGCGCCCTTGAGCTTGCTCGCCTTGCCATTGGCATCGCGGCCAAGCGTGTTGTCGATGCTGTGGCCGTAGTAGCCGCTGAGTCCTATGCGCAGGCCAGGCACCGAATAGTTGTCGAGGCGCAGAGCCACGGCGTATTTGTTGGCAACCTTGAATTCAAATGCCGAGTGGGCGCCCTTCTGAATCCAATAGTCGCGCGAGAAATTCATTGCATCAAGGCCTGCTAGGAACTGAGCCTCATATTTCCAGTGACGGGTGCGGCCCCAAACGCTCACGCCTGTTTCGTGCCAAGTGCTAGGCAAGATGGTGTTCTCACCCTCTGGACGGTAGACCGTGAAGAAGTTGAGAGGCTCGTGAGCACTGTTGTTAAGACCCACGGGCACCACGATGTGGCCGGCACGGATGTTGAGCCAGGGCTTGATGGTCTTTTCGAGCCAGAACTGCTCGAGCTCCACCTCGCCGCCTTTTTCCACTTCCTGCTCCCACTCGCCGCTTTCCTCATATTCTTTCTCATAAGCAGTGCCGGTGCCGGTGTGCTCAAACTCAATCTCAGAGCCCATGCGCCAGCCGTGGCCAAACTCATAATTGAGATAGATTACTGCATGCGGGATATCGAAGCGTCCGTGGCTCGGGTCGTTCTTATACTTGCCGGCATTGCTGTAGCGGTACACATTGTCGCTATAGAAATTGCGCGACAGAGCCACCTCGCCGTAACCACCAACAGTGAGGCCGCGGAGGAAGCTTTTGCCTTTAGGATTTTCGGGGCTTGTATACTCAGATTCGCTTGAATTGTCGCTATTGTTGCTTTCAGCCATTGCCATGGGGCTGTAACTTAAGGCCAAACATGCTGAAAGCGCTAAAATTGTAGATTTCTTCACTTTTTCTTAGAATGATTTTGTTTTACCGATACAAAATTACTGACAGTGAAATAATGCAGAAATACCTAAAAATCGGTAAAAAGTCATTCCATCACACCCTATGTAGGTATAGGTTAGTAGCGAGACATCTGCCAAACGGTTTTCAGTGAGGCATGGTCGGCGATGATTGATTCCGGCTTGCAAATCATTGATTCGCAGGCAGTCTCGCCAAACAATCAATTAACAGACAGGTACTGAATCACCCGTGTGGCACAACATGTGCGCCACACCACCAGGCAAGAAAGCGTAGAAAATGAGATTACCGGTGGCCGTTATTGCGCTTTACGCCACGCACTGCGGGAGCCTCGAGCGGATTGTCGGGCCAATAGTGCTTGGGGTAGCGGCGGCGCATTTCCTTGCGTACCTCGAAGTAGGTATTTTGCCAAAAGCTTTGCAAGTCTTGGGTAAGCTGCACAGGCTTGAAACCCGGCGACAGCAACTCCATAAGCAGAGGCTGGCGTCCACCGTCGACACATGGCGTGCTGGCCATGCCAAAGCACTCCTGCAGCCTCACGCTCAACACAGGAGCCTCGGCTCCCTGACGGTAGTCAACCCTGATGCGACTACCTGTGGGAACTTGCACGTGCGATGGGGCAAGACGGTCGATTTCAGATTGCAACTCATAGGGCACAATGGCCCAAACAGCGCTGCATAAATCGACACGCTTCAGTTCGGCCACACTTGCGGGAATGCGTCCACCCTGATTCAGATACAATGGCAACCACTGCTCGGCCGTGGCCAGCAAGTGCGGTGTCGAGAGGTCGGGGATGCACATTTCGGGATGCCACGCAGCCACTTGTGCCACACGGCGCTGAAGGCGCTGCACATCATCGTTCCAGTCGAGCATACTCAAGCCCTCCTTGTGCACGGCCTGACAAATGGTGGCAGTGAGCAACGACTGGTCGACATTATGAAGAGGCTTACTACTGATTACCAGCGAGCCTATGCGGCACTCATGTCGGGCAACGACACAGCCCTGCTTACCATCCCATGCCACATGGTCGCGCTCGCTCAACATGCCGCCGTCCAACTCGCCGGGATTGAGCGGTGCAGCCAGGAACACACGCCCCGCACCACCAGCAGGGGCATGCATCGAGGCAATGGCAATCCACTCGTGGGCGGCAATGGTATCGGCTTGGTCAACAGCCACCACTCCGCCTCCGGCCAGCCTGTAGCGCCCCACGCCATCGGCAGCCACGGCCACACGCTCAGGATAGGCATAAGCCACAAGCCTACCGGCATCGGTTGCGGCCACACCGCCATTGTCCTCGCCTGCGTGAACCATGCGGCGGTATTCGGCGGCAATCTTGGCAATGCGTCCCCATCGGCCAGGATCTTTCCTCATTCGGGCAGCTCGCAGCGCAGCCACACGCAGCAGCAAGTTGGCATCGCCGCTATCAGCCATTGGGTCTTTCTCCTCAAGCAGAGCCGCTATGTCGCATGCAAGACTTTTCAGACTTTGGCTGGAAGCGCCCAATATCATGCGAGCAATGCGAGGGTGGCACGGCAAGGCAGCCATGCGCCGGCCAGTGGCCGTAATGTTGCCGCCATGGTCAATGGCCCCAAGCCCGCCAAGCAATCGGCACGCTCCAGCCACGCTACCCGCAGGAGGCGGAGTGAGCCACGGCAGCGACATGACATCGGCCTCGCCAAAGGCGGCAACGCCAAGCACCATCGGAGCCAGGTCGGCCTCAACAATCTCGGGTTTGCGCTGCTGCTCCATGTGATGCTCAGTGGCAAGAGTCCACAGCCGGTGACACACACCCTGCGCCACACGTCCCGCACGGCCAGTGCGCTGAGTGGCCATGTCGAGGCTTATGCGCACCGTCTCGAGGTGGCTGAGCCCCGTACGCGGATCAAACACCAGCTTGCGACACAGTCCCGAGTCGACCACCGCACGCACCCCCTCAATGGTCACCGAAGTCTCGGCAATGGGGGTGGCAAGTACCACCTTGCGCTCACCGGGAGCCGATGGTGCTATGGCCCTGCGCTGCTGCTCGGGCGGCAGGTTGCCATACAGCGGACAAACGCGTGTGGGAGCCAGCGAGTCGCCAAGCAACTCCACGCACTGCGCTATTTCGCCCTGTCCCGGCAAAAACGCCAAAATGTCGCCATCATATTCGCGGTGAACCTTGCACACGGCACTTGCCACAGTGCGGGCACAATCGCGCACCGGGCAATCGTCGGCAGAATGCGTCAGCCGCACGGCATGCATCCGTCCCTCGCTCTCGACCAGTGGTGCACCGAGAGCTGTACAAATGGCACTGGCATCGATGGTGGCCGACATGACCACCAGTCTCAGCTCAGGCCGTATGGTCTGCTGCACCAGCCGCGTCAAAGCCAGGGCCAAGTCGGAATTTATGCTGCGCTCGTGAAACTCGTCGAATATCACAGTGTCAACGCCATCGAGTGTGGCATCGTCGATAAGCATGCGCGTGAGAATACCCTCGGTGAGCACCTCGACGCGCGTAGCCGCCGACACCTTACTCTCAAACCTCACACGATAGCCCACAGTGTGACCCACAGCCTCGCCAAGCGTGTGAGCCATGCGCTCGGCAATTTGCCGAGCGGCCAATCGGCGTGGTTCCAGCATCAGAATCTTACCGCCTCCAAAACCGGCCATTATGGTTAAGGGGAGCAAGGTGGATTTGCCCGCGCCAGGAGGAGCTGTGACCACCACCGTGCCACTGCGGGCTAACTCGCGATTGAGCCGCTCCGCTATCAGTGAGGCCGGCAATCGTCCCGCGCGCTCGATTATTTCGTCAACATTCATAAGTGTAAAGTTAACTTAATCTGCCTTGGCAAGCAAAAAAACTGCCGTACAAAAAAACGCGGGCCGACGGAAGCCTCGGCATTGAGGCGGTTCCGACGGCCCGCTATGGGGTTTTAATCAACTTGTCTTGCTTAGCGCACTATGAGCTTGGTGCCGTTGGCAATATAGATGCCGGCAGGCAGGTTCACCGTGGTGGCTCCGGGCTGTGCGTTTACGCTGGCCACGAGAGCACCGGTGATGTTGTAGACGCGCACTGTGGCAGCCTTTTCGGCATTGATCACGATTGCGCCCTGAGCGCCATAGATATTGGCAGCCTGAGTATCATCGTCAATGGTTTCGATTGCAGTGGTAGTCTTCACAGGGAGTTTGAACGCTGCCACCAAATTGTTGTAGGCGCTGGTTGTGATTTCAGTTCCACCATAAATAGTCACCTTACCTCTGATGCGAGACTGCACGAACAGAGTGTCGTTTGACATAACCATAGGCAAGATTGTGGCAACGCTGCTGATGAGGTCCCAGTCGCTCTTGTTTGACGAGGCAAGGGTGTTTTTGTCATACTGGCGGATGAAAAGCTTGCTCAGTAAGTTGGAACCGAGCACATAGAGATTGTCGGGGTTCTCTCTGTCGACAAATGCGCCCATGAAACCGCTTTGGTTAAGGCCGTTGGCTATGGCAGCCTTAGGATTGAAGTCCTTGTCGAGACGAATTATGTAGCCATCACGAGTGAGCGATGACACATCGAGGGTAAGGTCGCCGAGAGTGAGGTTGCTGCGAGTCTTGCCGGTGAGGAAGATATCGTCGTTGATCACATCGATTGATGTGGTTTGGTATATAGAGCTTGCGTAAGACGAAGAGAACACCTTAGCGTTGAGCACATTGAGGTCGAGGTCCACATTACCCACGAGCAAGCCGGTGTTGGCGTTGACCAGATTGAGGTCAACTCCGCCGAGTTTCACAGGGTTAACGGCGCCATTGATGGTGCGGCCTTTCATGCTTCCATCGAAATAGATTTTTTCGCCCACGATGCGCAGGTTCTTGATTGCCGAGTAAGAGGCGCTGTCGGCCGACACAAGAGTCTTAAGGCAGTAGCCGTTGGAATTAAACTTGGCAATGAAGAGATCGCCGTTGGTTGTCTGTGAGTCACCATTCCAGGCAGCAGTGTTGCACGGGGTGATGGTCTCAAATGAGCCGTCGGCCTTTACAAACTTCACAGTCTTGCGGAAGCGTCCGCCCACATAGAGGTTTTGATCGGCATCAATGGTTGCCGTGTAGACATCGATAGCATCAGAAGTGATATCCTTGTAAGTGGTTGCATTGGGTTCGCCAGAAGCGTCAACATCAGCAATACGGTTCCACTCAAGTGCACCGTCCTTGCTAAACTTAGCCAGAACCATAGTGTAGTTACGGCCGGTAGGGTTTTGAGTCCACGAAATGGTTGTTGACTTACCAGTAGCATCGGTAATGGCAATAGGCGCTGTTCCATTGGCATTGACAGTGTAGCGCATCTTCATGGCAGCTACCACACCGCCGTCGGCTGTAACGGCAAGCCAGCTGCCGCCAGAGTAGCAGTCGCCATCGGTCGATGTCACGCTCCACAGGCGATTGCCGTTGGCATCGGTCTTAACGAGCACTAAATTGTTGTTGCCCGAGTTAGTATTGGTGTTAGAACCAATGCCAAGCACATCGTCACCGAAAGTGATGTTGTCGGTAGTGCCCATGGTAGCAGCCATCGACACGAAATAGGTTGAGCCATCGGCTGCATGAGCCACGTCCTGACCCATGCTGGTCTTTGTGCTGTTACCAATAATTGTTTTAGCCCAAAGAGTGGAAGGCTCAGTGGCCGATTGTGCGCTTGCAGCCACAGATGAAGCCATCATTGCGGCCACAGCCAAGAAAGTGTAGATTTTCTTCATTTTAGTTATATGGATTAATATTCAGTAAATCAACTCACAGACCCTTTAAAAAGGTTTCTTAATTCAGCGGCAAAGTTACGCCAAAGGGAACTGCACATAAATCGCAAATTGTGATGATTTTTAGCCACAAAAGTAGCCATTGTTAGGTATGCCCGGTTGGTTTGCAGTGGCAAGACTCGTTATTAATGGTGATGGCAGTTCGGGAAAATAGCCTATAATTGGTATTGTAGTGCCGATGCGCAAATGGTAATTTTGCCGAAAATATAATAATAGATGAGAAAATTACTGCAAATAATCACTGCATTGGCTGTGATGTGGTGCACAAGCATGGCCGCAATGGCACAGAGCGCATCACTCAAAGGCATCGTGACCGATGCCGCAAGCGGTGAGAAGATACAGTTTGCCACGGTGGTGGCAAGTCCCGGAGGACACTCCACTCAGACCGATGCTGACGGGCGTTTTGCCATAGGCAACCTGCAACCGGGCAATTACAAACTCAAAGTGAGCTATGTGGGCTACAAGACCGAAACGGCGACCGCCCAGACAGGGACCGACGTGAAGATAAAGCTCACCGAGAACTCAAAGGTACTCAACGCAGTGGTGGTGACAGCCAAAGAGTCGACTGGCATGACAAGCAGCTCGCGAATTGGCCGCGATGCCATGAGCCACCTGCAGCCCACCAGTTTCACCGACCTGCTGGAGCTGTTGCCGGGCAATATATCATCAACGCCAAGCATGGGACAAGCCAACACCATCACCCTGCGCGAGACCGGCACCCTGAACGCCAACGGCGCAAAGACCAACAGCACCGACTACAGTATTTCATCGCTCGGAACACTCTTCATGGTCGACGGAGCACCGATAAACGGCGACGCCAACCTGCAAAGTGTGCCGCAATCAAGCTCCGATGCCACATCGGCCGAGTCGAAGCGCGACATCACCAATAAGGGCGTGGACATGCGTTCAATAGCAACCGACAACATCGAAAGCGTGGAAGTGGTGCGCGGCATACCATCGGCCGAATACGGCAACCTAACCAGCGGTGTGGTGAAAATAGAGCGCATCAGCACAGCCACACCACTCACAGCACGGTTCAAGGCCGACGAATACAGCAAGCTGTTCTCGGTGGGCAAAGGCATGGCGCTGGGCAAGAGCAGCGTGCTCAACGCCGACGTGGGCTACCTCGACTCGAAAGTGGACCCCCGCAACAACTACGAGAACTACAAACGCCTGACCGGCTCATTGCGCTACAACTACCGCAACTCGGGCAGCAAAGTGTTCACCCGCTGGAACACAGGCATCGACTATACGGGGTCGTTTGACGACAGCAAGACCGACCCCGACCTCAGCATGACCAAAGTGGATGAATACAAGTCGCGCTACAACCGCATAAACTACACCAGCGACCTCAGCCTTGCCTTCAAGAAATTCAACTGGATAAGCAACATCCGCCTCAACACCAGCGCTAGCTACCAGCACGACCGCCTCGAGCGCCGCAAGCAGGTGGCTCCAAGCCGCGCCTCGGTTGCCCCCACATCGATGGAAGCCGGCGTTCACGACGGCAGCTATCTGCTCAAGGAATACATTGCCGACTTTGTGAGCGACGGCAAGCCCCTCAACATCTTTGTCAACCTCAAAGCCGAGGGCCACTACAATCCGCTGAAGTGGCTCCACACCCGCCACAAAGCAGGCTTGGAGTGGACCCTGTCGAAGAATTACGGCGACGGACAGGTGTATGACATTTCTAAACCACTTTCGGCATCATGGCCCACGCGCCCACGTGCCTACAAAGACATACCGTCGCTGCAGGTGCTGTCGTTCTACGCCGAAGAGAACCTGGGCCTCACCATGGGCAAGTGGCGTTTCGACCTCCAGGCCGGACTACGCACCATGCAACTGCCAGGACTCGACAGCCGCTACTGGCTGTCGCACCACACCTACGTCGACCCACGCATCAACGGCCGCCTGTCGCTACCCACCATCAAAACCGGTGGCCGCGACCTTAAGCTCATCGTCTCGGGCGGCTATGGAGTGACCACAAAAATGCCCACCATAGCCTACCTGTTTCCGCAAGTGCAATACAACGACTTCGTGCAGCTTAACTACTACGACATCTACAAGCCCGAAGAGCACAGTCGCGTGAGCCTGCGCACATATATCGACGACGTGACAAACTACGACCTACGCGCCGCCCGCAACCGCAAGTGGGAGGTGCGCCTAGGCGCCACACTTGGCCGCAACAGTTTCTCAATCACCTACTTCCAAGAGAAACTGACCACCGGCTACCGTTACTCGAGCGAATATCACCCTTACAGCTACACGAAATATGACGCAAGCGGAGTGGATGCAAGCACCCTTACCGCCCCACCCGACCTGAGCACCCTGCCCAGCACCGAGGTGAGCGTGCTCGACGGCTACAAAAGTGCCGCCAACGGCAGCCGCATCGACAAGCAAGGCGTGGAACTGGTGCTCACCACAGCGCGGTGGGAAGCCATAGGCACCTCGCTCAACCTGACCGGAGCCTGGTTCCACACCACCTACAGCAACTCACAGATGCTTTACCAGACTGTTAGCGACGTGATTGACAACGCCCCTATCAGCAACACCTACGTGGGCTATTACAACACTAACGACGGCCGCGTGAACGACCAGCTGAGCACCAACCTCACATTTGACACCCAAATCAAGCGCTGGGGACTCATCTTCACCACCTCGATACAAAACATGTGGTATGTGAGCACCACCCGCCTGTGGCAAAACGGCGTGCCAGACTACTACCTCGACGTGCGCGACGGACTGCTGCACCCCTACACCGCCGAAAGCCAGGCCGACAAGGTGCTGCAATTCCTGGTGAAGACCTACAACAGCGACGTGTATCGCAAGCAGACCGTGCCGATGGCAATGTATGTCAACATTAAAGCCACCAAGAAAGTGGGCAAGCACTTGCGCATAGCCGTGTTTGCCAACCGCCTACTCGACTATCTGCCCGACTACAAGTCGAACGGCCTTACCGTGCGGCGCACCACAAGCCCATACTTCGGCATGGAGCTCGGCTTCACGCTATAAAGCCTGCAAGCAAAAAAAGAAAACAAGAACAACAATCACTCAATATATGACAATCAAAAGACAAACCACATTGCTTGCCCGCACCATTGCGGGAAGCCTGATGACAGCCCTGCTGGCAATTGTGGCCATCACAGCCACATCGTGCGACGACAAACTCAGCGACACCGGCACAGTGACACCCACCATCACAGTGACCATGCCCGACGGCCTCGAGAAAGCCACAGTGGTGAGCGAAAAACTGCAAGTGAAAGACGTGTCGAGCGGACGCACCACCATCTATGACACCAGCAAAGGCCTTGCACTTGCCGAGGGGCTTTACGACCTGACCTACGACGCAGAGATCAGCGTGCCTACCGACAGCACCCCCGCCACAAAACACGTGAAAGCCTACAGCCCGTCGGTGAAACTGGTGGCAGGCAACACCGAAGTGAAGCTGGAAGCTTATGAAGACGTGGAAAACGACGATTTCATAATACAAGAGATATTCTTCTCCGGAACACTGCGCCCATCGGGCAACCAGTATAACGGCGACGACTACGTGATGATCTACAACAACACCGACCATGTGCTCTATGCCGACGGACTGTCGCTCGTGGAATCGAAGTTCACCACAGTCAACAAATATGACTACACCCCCAACGTGATGAACGAGGCCATGACCGTGCACGCCATCTACACCATTCCCGGAAGCGGCAAGGAACACCCCGTGCAACCCGGCGAGAGCCTGCTTCTTGCCGACACCGGCATCGACCACCGCGTGGCCAACGAGAACTCATTCGACCTAAGCGGAGCCGACTTTGAATGGTATGACGTGTCGTCGTCGCCGTCGAACCTCGACATCGACGGACCGGCACCCAACCTCGACAAGTGGTATTGCTACACCAAGTCGTTCTTCATTCTGCACAACCGCGGCTTCCGCGCCTACGCACTTGCCCGCGTGCCTATCGACAAAGACACCTACCTGAAAGACTACGTCTACACCTACAAGTATGTGATGGTGCTGGCCGCCGGCACATTCCCCATGGAGCAGACAGCCTACAAGATGCCCAACAAGTGGATTGTGGATGCGGTGAACTGCTCGGTAGAGGCATGCTACGTGTGGAACGTGACCGCCCCGTCGCTCGACAGAGGCTGGACCCACTGTGGCACCATCGACAAAGACAAGACACGCTACTTCAAGAGCGTACGCCGCAAGATGCTCTATCTGAAAAACGGCCGCGCCTACCTCAAAGACACCAACAACTCGACCGAAGACTTCAACACAGAATGCGTGCCCAGCGTGATAGAAAAGCAAGGCACGGCAAAAGATGTCAACGGCACCAAAGCCACTGAGCAGACATGGGACGGAGTAACACCCAAGAAATGAAACATATAGGCACAACCATTGCACTGGTTGCCATTGCGGCATCGGCCGTTGCGGCCACAAAGCCGGCCGACTTGAATCCAGACAGCATACTGCGGCGAGTGGAGCGCAACGACGGCTCCACACAGCGGCTGGTGTGCCTGGCCTGGCACAACCCTGCCATGCGTCCGCTTGAGCGCGACTTCTCGATTAGCAGCGTGAACGGCTCATTCAACCGCAACGCCGACTCCGAGGCCATCGACCCGCAAGTGGGAAGCAAGTCGACCCACTGGGCCTTTGACGCCGACTCCCACATAAAATACAAGAACAGCACACTGTGGGGCTCGGCAAGCTACCACAACGGCAAAGACCGCGATGTGAAGTGGAACGAGACATCCGAGATATGGAACGTGTATCCCTACGTGATGGGCGACAGCACCGGCGGCGATATCAAGACCGAGGTCTACTGCTTTGCCGGCGGCTATGCCGCCACATGCGACCGGCTGACGTGGGGCTGCTCAATGGGCTACACAGCCGGACTATACTACCGGGCCGTGGACCCGCGCCCGCGCAACGTGACCGGCAACCTTGAGTTTGCCGCAGGCATTACGTGGAACTTCACCCCCGACACCTATGCCGGCGTGATGCTCGGTTACACAAAATACAAGCAGACCAACGACATCACATTCTACAGCGAGCTCGGCGACAAGCGCATACTGCACCTCACCGGACTGGTGAACGACTACGGGCGGTTTGCCGGCGACGCCACCAGCGCATACTACAACGGCAACACATGGCGAGCCGGTCTCAACCTTGGTCTGGCCGGCAGTCTAAAAGCCAGCGTGGAAGTCCTGCATTACAAGGTGACCAACATACTCACCAGTCTCAACAAACTGCCCATGGCATTTGCCACCCACAATGCCATCAACGCCGAAGCGGCATGGACAAGCACCCGGTGGGGTGCCGCCGCACAGATGAGCGCATCGCGCCGAGTGGGAACAGAGAACGTGTTTGGCGATGCGGCAAGCAGCACATATCCCAAAATCGCCGAACACGACCAGTATTTCGAGAACCGCATCGAGGCATCGGCCAGAGGTATGTACAGCATCAAAGCCAGGCAAGTGGAAGTGCGGCTGCTACCAGCAGTGGGCTATAGCCACCGCAACGAGATTTACCGCGACCCAAGGTGCCGCGAGCTCATCAACACAGCATGGGGCAAGCTGCAGGCCGAAGCGGGAATAAAAGCCGGCAAGGCCCTGCTGACGGTGAGCGCACTCGGAGCTTTCTACGGCAACACAACCCACCAGCTGATGCTGAGCGGCACCAAAGACGAGATGAAGCTGCTCGAACTGCTAATGCAACGGCGGCACGCCCTAAAGGCCTCAGACTACTGGACCGCCGGAGCCGAGTTTCGGGCCGACGTGGCCCTGTGGGCCAAATATGCATTACTGCTCAAAGTGCAATGGCAACGCACTGCCTACACTCAAAGCGTGAACAACCAGCAACTGGCATTTACCGCCGGTGTGGTGTTCTGAAAAACAGACAGACACCACCATTACAATAAGAACAAGAATAAAAAACATCAACACACCAGATAAAATAATGACAAGACAGACAATTAAAACGACTCTTGCCGCAGTGTTCGCCACATGGGCGTTTTGTGGCTGGGGCGCAACCTACGAGGCAATCCCCACCGACCCAAGCGTGCTGACAGGCACCCTCGAAAACGGGCTCACCTACTATGTGAAACAAAACAACTTCCCGGAGCACCGCGCCGACTTCTTTATCGCGCAACGTGTGGGATCGGTCCAAGAGACCGAAAGCCAGCGGGGCCTTGCCCACTTCCTTGAGCACATGTGCTTCAACGGGACCAAGCATTTTCCCGGCAACTCACTGATTTCATATTTGGAATCGATAGGAGTGAAATTCGGCGCCAACCTCAACGCCTACACCTCGACCGACGAAACCGTGTATAACATATGCAACGTGCCCACCGCACGCAAGTCGGCACTCGACTCGTGTTTCCTGGTACTAAGCGACTGGGGTCACGACCTGCTGCTCAAAGGCAAAGACATCGATGCCGAGCGAGGCGTGATTGAAGGCGAATGGCGAATGCGCACCGGCGCGGCCAACCGCATGATGGAGAACGCACTGCCCGACCTGTATCCTGGAAGCATCTATGGCCAACGCATGCCAATAGGCCTGATGAGCGTAGTGAAAAACTTCAAGCACAATGAATTGCGCGACTACTACAAGAAGTGGTATCATCCATCAAACCAGTGCATAATAGTGGTGGGTGACATCGACCCCGAATATGCCGTGAGCAAAATCAAGGAAATGTTCGGCAAGGTGAAGAATCCGAAAAACGCTGCTGCAGTGACGGCTGTTGCAGTGCCCGACAACGAGCAGTTAATTGTGAGCGTACAGAGTGACAAGGAGCAGCCACAGTCGATGGTGCGGCTCATGTATAAGCACAACGACATCAGCGATGCCGATATGGGCACTACACGCTATATCGAAAACGACTATCTGAAGGCAGTGGTGGGACAAATGCTCGGCGAGCGGCTGAAAGACCTGGCTCAAGAGCCGAATTCGCCATTCACCAAAGTAGTGGCCCACGACCGCAAGTACATGATATCGAAAACAAAGCAGGCATTTGAGTTGGTGGCATTTGCAAAACCAGGTAAGGAAAACGAATGTGCCACTGTGCTTGCCCGCGAGGTGCAGCGTGCCTGCAAGCACGGATTCACAGCCAGCGAATACCGCCGCGCACGCATCAACTATGAGTCACAGCTCGACAACCTGTATCAAGAGCGCGACAAATATTCCAACACCCGATACGCCCGCGACTTCGTGCGCGCCTTCCTCGACGGAGAGCCAATTCCGTCGATCGACGACTTCAACCGGTTGTCGCTTAAAGTGATTGACGGCGTGAGCATCGGGCAGGTGAACTCCTACTTCAAGAGCCTGATAAGTCCCACCGAGCGCAATGTGGCCATTGCCGCATTCTGCACAGCCAAGGGCCAACTGCCCACAGTGGAGACAATCACCAATGCCTACCGTAACGGTGTGGCCGCTCAGGTGGAAGCCTATGTGGACAGCGTGAAGACCGGCCGCCTGCTCACCGTTGAGCCCAAAGCCGGCAAAATAGTGAGCGAGACCGAAGTGCCCCAGTTGGGAGCCAAACTGTGGACTCTGAGCAACGGCGTGAAAGTGTATGCAAAGCAGACCAAATTCAAGGCCGACGAGGTGGTGATTGGAGCCTCAGCACCGGGCGGCCTGTCGCTCAACTACAATGCCGCCGATGCCCCGTCGCTTAAGTCGGTCAACAGCGTGATGGCATTGTCGGGCTACGGACAGTTCAGCAACAGCGAGCTCAAGAAGCTGCTCACAGGCAAACGCGCATCTGTGCGCACATTCATCAGCCGCACCGAGCAGGGACTTCAAGGCTCGGCTTCGCCGCGCGACCTTGAGACCGAGTTCCAGCTTCTTTATCTGAAGCTAACCCAGCCGCAAAAAGACGTAAAAGCATTCAATCAATATCTGGAGCAGAACCGCGTGCGTCTGCAGAACCAGACCGACCCGAAATTCGAGTTTGCCGACTCTATTTTCTCTAACGTCTATGCCCGCCACCCCATGGGTGCCGAAAAGCTCTCGAAAGAAGAGATTAACCGCGTGGACTACAACAAGATACTTGCCGTATACAAAGACCGCTTCAGCAACGTGAGCGGCATGAGTTTCTACATTGTGGGCAACTTCAATGAAGACTCGCTTCGCAACCTTGTAGAGCGCTACGTGGCCTCGCTGCCCGGCAACGGCCAAGAGGAAAAGTCGGTCGACATCGGTTACCACTTGTTCCGCGAAAGCAAGAACAACTTCTGGAAATCGAAGATGAACACTCCACAGACAAAGGTCTACTACTTTTGGACCAACGCCTGCGACTACAATTTGCGCAGCCGCATCCTTGCCAAGGTGACCGGACAAATAATCAGTTCGATGCTGCTTAAAGAAATTCGCGAAGAGCGCGGATGGACCTACCATGTGGACACCCACTGCAGCGTGGTAACCGACATGAACGGCGACAACAAGCCCATAACGTTCATGCCGTTCAACGTGACCGTGACGGCAGGTAAGGGAGCCGAAACGCGCAAGGTGGTTGAAGAGACAATGGCCACAGTGGCACAAAACGGAGTCACTGCCAAGCAGCTCAACAAGGTGAAGATGTACCTGCGCAAGGTGTATAATGAAGACCTCGACGACAACACCTACTGGATGGTGATGCTCAAAGACCTGAAGAAATATGGTACCGACTTCCACACCGATTATGTGAAGACACTCGACAGCATCACGAGCAACGATGTGCGCGACTTCGTGCGCAACTTGACCGCTGGTCAGCGGTTGATCCTCACAATGGATCCGGCAGAATAACCCTATCACACACGAGACGCAGCGAAGCCACTGCCCCACTCCACCCGGAGAGAGGACAGTGGCTTCGCTCGTCAATATCCGCCGTCATAAGACTCTACACAATCTCCAAAGCCCGAAAAAGCGATTTGCACAGGAAAGATAAAACGGATATCTTTGTAAGACAAAGGCCCCATGATGGCTCTTAATTGGGAAATAAGGCGTGAAGCTAAACCGAGGGAAATGATTCAGGCATCAGAAGCTGTTGTAGATATTAAGCTACGTTGTGATTGGGGCAATCACACCAGCCATATATATGTTAACTGAATGTTGGTTATATGAAGATAAATGACTATAAAATGCAAAAGGAACTTGTGCCAAATGGTGGAATACCGCGAAGCATACTTTTTGTGATGGCTGTGACGGGCGGACTGACAGTTGCCAATTTGTATTACAACCAGCCACTGCTCGAAACCATGCG
>CAVFVP010000025.1:0-19900 GCA_963625945.1 Agathobacter rectalis
GAGCGTGCGATTTCGCACGGTTCACACACTCAATACGCTGGTAAAACTATCGTAACCGTAAATCCCAAACGTAGCCATATAAATATGGTTAAAACACAACAATAGTCTGACAATAAGTGGTAAAATGTTTGCTCATATCAAATAAAATGGTTATATTTGCATTGCAATTCATTATAGATATGGCAAAAACAGGTTACAATATAATCGAAATCACCCAGTCCAAGACTGGAGTTACCTACCTTTATGAAGATTATTCGTATTGGAATAGTGAAAAGGGGTACTCTACACACAAGCGAAAGTCCATCGGCAAGATAGACGAAAGCGGCAACCGCATATACAACAGTTACTATCTTGAGAAGCTGGCAGCAAAGGCACGAGGAGAAAACGTAGAGGAAAGGCGGATAAACCCTACCGTCAAAGCCAAGACTGGTATCTCCACCGTTGTAAAGGAACAGACGTCAGCCCTCCATGAAGATGATGCTTCGGACAGTCCAGTTGTGTCAACCACCGTGCTTTTGGGTCAAAAGATGGTGTTGGACAAAGCCTGTGAGACAACCAGATTGCGCAAGGCGCTTTCCTCTGCATTCGCACAGGAAGAGACAGACTCCATACTTGCACTTGCATACTATACGGTCTGCCAGGGCAAGGCGTTCAGCCGTTCGGCAGACTGGCTTGTAGAACGCGGCTATGCAGACCTGGGACTCACATCGCAGAGCATCTCCGTATTGCTCGCACAACTTACCGATGACAAGGTCAATACATTCTTCAAGGCATGGATTGGACAGCAGACCAAAGGTGACAGTATGCTCTTTGACATAACAAGTGTCAGTACATACGGGAAGGGCAACCTCTATGCAGAGCGTGGGTACAACCGTGACCATGAGAACCTCGAGCAGATAAACATGTCGTTACTGACATCCGTAGCCACGGGTTTGCCCATGTGGTACTGCATCACCCCGGGAAGCATGTCCGATGTTGTGGTGTTGAAGTTCGTTTTGAAGATGTTGGACAAGCTGGGTATCAGCAAGTTTACTTTCTATGGTGACAGAGGGTTCTACAGTGCAGACAACCTGCAGATGATAACGAAGCGCGGTCACAAGTTCACCGTTCCGGTCCCCTCGTCTGTAAGTTGGCAAAAGGATATGATATCCGAGAACAAGGCTACAATGTTGTCACCGAGGAACGTAATAGAACTCGAAGACGGATCTATAATATACGGAAAGACAATCTACAGGATGTCGGAATATGGCCGTACATACTATCATATATATTTTGACCCAACACGCAAGAATAAGATTGTCAATGATTTCATGCATCGCCTGCAAAGATGCAAGTGCGAGCTTGAAGCAAACGAAGAGTTTGAGAAAAACAAGCACATGTACGAGACTTACTTCATCGTCAAGGACACCCCGAAGCGTGGGCGTGTAGTAGAGTACAACGACAAAGCCATACAGGAGTTTATCGACAATGACAGCTGCTACTGGATTCTGATGTCAACGGCAGAGAAGGATACGAAGACTGCCCTGATGTCATACAGGCAGAGGAATGACGTGGAGATATGCTTCGACGACATCAAGAATTCCATGGACATGAGGCGTATGCGCAACCACACGGAAAAGACAATCAAGGGGAAGGTCTTTGTCGTCTTCATCGCACTGGTACTCTTGACACAGTTGAGAATGATGGTACAGAAAATACCGTTGAAGGAAAGAAAGTATTGGTCGGAACATGAATTTCTCGAAAAAGTGGCATCATACACGAAAGTGCACTTCGCGAACAAATACAAGGACGTGTACACCATACCAACAGCAAACCAGCGTCTCGCCTTCGACCTGCTGGATATAGATTATCAAGGAAAGAAAACCGTCAAGGAAAAAGAGACGGACAGTCCATCTGATGATAATAAAGGTGCATCGGATACCAAAACGTCTCAAGAGGTAGTCACCCAAGATTCGGCCTGCTGACAGTCTGTATGGTTAGATAACGGGATTTTCGGATATGATGTGCGCCTTATTCTTGCCGACAATCTTATCAGCCTCTCCAATGAGATATAAACCTATCTTTGAACCGATGGAAATTGTCCTCCTGCTTGCATTTCTGCCCGTAATGAGTTTGCTGGCTACCATTGCGCACAGTTTGGCAGCCTCCCTTGATATCCCCTCTTGCTTGCATTGATGCTCAATGGTTTTAACACATTCCATGACAGAAGTCAGTTCGTCTATGAGACGCTTGTTTTCCACGACAAAGGCAAAAGACTCCTGTTGTTTGCCTTCCAAGGTAGGATAGGCCCTAAGAATATCTGTTGCCCATTGCACCCAATCAAACAGGTTCATAAATCTGGCAATAGTCCGCTGCTTGGGTGGCAACAGAAAAGCCGTCTCTGTAAGATGGTACTTCAGACGGATACTACTCAATTTGGATGTAAATTCCTCAAAGTCAGCCTGTCCCTTATATGCACCCTCTAATATAAGGCCGATAGAATGGCTTATGTCACGGTGATGGGTAATACCGGCCTCTCTTATTCCTTTCGAGAGATTCACCCCATTGTCGCTGACTATGTACTCAGGTGCGTGTCCTGCCTTGCGGGAGCAATTCTCCAACTGCTTCTTGACAGCATCTCCATTCCACGAAGGAGCAACTGCAATGCCCAAGACTTCCACATCTTCATGTCTAAGCGGATGACCCTCGGGGACAGAGGGGGTTGCCAAAGTCAGTAGCAGTTTCTGTTTCCCTACGGTAATGCTTTCGTCTATAATCTCACAATACTCTATGCCTGAGAATTTCTTGCCACTATCGGTATATGTCGCCAGTCCGTTCTTCTGTGCCCAATTGGATATCTCAGTATGCGACGGCAACTCTCCTTGGAATACACCACCAAAGGTTTCGTCAATAATCTCAAGCAACTTGACCACTGACCGCAGCCCGCAACCCACATTGGAGTAGATGACGGAGGAGAGCCTAATTGCTAACTCTGAAAATCTATGTCCCTTAACAGGTCTGACAACAACCGTTCTTGTTCTTTGTTGAATGTTGTTGTCATGGCGTCTTTTTTTTTATCCGCCTTGGCTGCTTTCCTTTTCGCTATACGGGCATCTGATTTCAATTGCCGATTCTCTTCACGCAACTTGGATATTTGCTTCTTTAGCCGTTCTATTTCCTTGTCTTTATTCATGACTAACTGCTTGATTATTAGACAGTAAAGATACAAAATATATCTGACAAAAACAAACTTTTTATGAGTTATTTTATGCCTTAAGACATTAAAAATCAATAAGTTAAATCAATATCAAATGCCAGTTTTCGGTACATCAAACTTTACACCCTATCTGAGAAATCATTCGCAAGACTGAACCTTTTTTATGGAGGGGGCGGTTACTACTTGTGCGAAAAGTGCTATATTTGCCGAGAGTAATACATGATTTGACCGATTCCATGACACTGAATTGCGCTATGCATGGCGCACCATGAGACACATGCATAATGGAGCGGCACTCTATGTGAATACACTTATTTCAAACGTTTTATTATATTCTAATTTACTATGGGATTCATTTACCGACACATTATTCATCCCTTATTGTCGTTGGGCATCGGGAAAAAGGCTATCACCAACAACCCGTATTTAGGGCTGCTTATTGACGCCGACGAGTCAGAGCTAATTGCCGATGAGCTGTTCCGGATTGGCATGGCTTATCATGCGGGCGACTGGATGCTGCCCAAAGACATGGGCAAGGCGAGGGCATATTTCAGGAAAGCAGCCGAGCGGGGGCATGCCGTTGCGCAAACCTTTATGGTCATGGCAAGCATGAGGTATAACGACGACCACAACGACGAGGCGCTGTACTGGCTTCAAAAAGCCGCTGAGCAGGGTGAACGCCAGGCCTTGTATAACTTGGGCATCAGCTATCATCGTGGCGACGTTGGCGGTGTGATTGACATCGACAAAAGCAATGAATTGTTCCGTAGAGCAGCAGAGGCCGACTACCAGCCTGCCTGTCAGCGCATGGCCAGCATCTATTTTAATGGCGAGGGGGTGGAAAAGAGCATTGAAATCGCAAAATACTGGGCATTGCTTGAGTTTAGCCACCTTCCCGAAGAGTCGCGCAATGAGTCCATTCTTGCTCAGTTGATAGGACCCGAGGATGTGACCGAAGGAAGCCGGATAAATCACAAGAAAATCATAGAGGAGGCCGCTGAGGCGGGCGAGCGTGATGCGATGAACAATTTGGCCACAGGCCTGTATAACACGGACGAGAAAGAAAAGGCTATTGCCTTGTGGAATAAATCCGCAGCCATGAAGCACCCCGACGGCATGTGCAATGTGGCCCGGCTATACTGCTCGGGCGCCCCAAGAGACTATGCCCGGGCAATAGAATTGTTTGAAGAAGCCTCGAAAAGCGGAAACGAACATGCTTTTTACGGCCTTGCCATGATTTACTACCACGGTCTTGGGGTGGACAAAGATGTGAGAACGGCTTGGGAATATTTAGAGAAAGCCGTCAACAAAGGCGACGACGAGTCGCGCTACCTACTGGCCACTATGTGTCTGCACAACGAGATGCAGGAGTTTGTCCCCGACAATGTGTTGGTGCTGAGGGGAATGAGCTACATGGAGCAGGCCGCCACGCACAATTTCCAGCCGGCAGTGGATTTCATCAACGACTGGGCCAATCATCAATGACAACCAGCCCGGGGCAAACAGCTCACCGCTTCTGCGTATCGGGCAAAAAGCCTGCGATTATGCCCAACAGGGGCAGAAAAGCACTGACACGGAAAATGAACGCAATGCTGGTGCAGTCGGCAAGCCATCCGAAGAAGGCCGAGCCCAAACCGCCAAGGCCAAACATCAACCCGAAGAAAATGCCGGCTATCAGCCCCACCTTGTCGGGCATCAAGTCGGTGGCATAGACCACAATCGACGAGAACGCCGATGCGATAATAAGCCCCGAAAGAAACGTGCAGACAATGGTCCACGCTAAATCAGCAAACGGCATGGCCAAGGCAAACGGCGCGGCGCCCAAGATTGAGAACCATATCACATACTTGCGGCCAAACTTGTCGCCAAGCATTCCGCCAGCCACAGTGCCGATGGCAAAAGCGGCCAAAAACACGAACAGGCAAATTTGGGAGGCCTGCACCGAGATGCCAAACTTGTCGATTAAAAAGAAAGTGAAATAGCTGGTGATGCATGCCGTGTAGAAATATTTGGAGAACACCAGCAGAATGAGAATGGCAAGAGCCACATACTTGGCCCGACGGGAAATGTTGTGGTTGAGCTGCGGCTGCGCTTGTGGATGATCTACCACATAAGCCAGCCGGGCCTTGTACCAAGCTCCAAGCCTCACCATGATGACGGCGGCTGCCAAGGCTGCCAGCGCAAACCACGAGATGGCGTGCTGTCCGAAAGGCAATATTATGAGGGCGGCCAACAACGGGCCGACGGCTGAGCCGCCATTGCCACCGACTTGGAATATCGACTGCGCAAGACTCTTCTTGCCACCCGAGGCGAGCTGTGCCACACGCGACGCGGTGGGATGAAACACCGATGAGCCCAAGCCGACAACACTCACGGCCAAAAGAATGAGCACATAGTTCTCGGCAAAAGCGAGCAGCAACAAACCCGCCAATGTGAAACACATGCCTACCGACAGGGCGTATGGCCGCGGATGCCTGTCGGCATATAGGCCCGTGAATGGCTGCAGAATCGACGACGTCATTTGAAACGCCAAAGTGATGATGCCTATCTGGGCAAACGAGAATCCGAACTTGTCTTTCACAATGGGGTAAATCGACGGGATAATCGACTGTATCATGTCGTTGAGGAAATGCGAGATGCTACAAATGATGAGCATCGAATACACAGTGCCCTCAACCATCGACGGGTTGCCCTTGACAACCCGGCTTATTGACTTGTATTTCATTTTAATTTATTCTTGACTTTCATTTATGCCCACCGTCACCAGACTCTGCCGCCAGGCCGTCATAATACCGGCGGTTGGGCTTGCCGTTGCTCGTACGCTCAATGCGGCCGACACACTCATATTGCGCCGGAACCTTGTAGGCAGGCAAGACACGCTTTAGAGCCGTGGCCAACGAGCGGGCATCAAACCCGTAGCCACTATTGACCACGACAAGCAGCCTCAACACCGTACCAAGCACATGGTGACAGGACCGGACGCAAATGCAGTCGGCTACGGCCGGCAGCGCCATGGCCGAATTCTCCACGTCGGCGGGGTCGACTTTATAGCCGCCAACATTGATCACATCGTCGGCACGGCCGTCGATTCGAAGTCGGCCGTCGGAGTCAAAGTGTCCCAAATCGGCAGTGTGCAGCATATTGCCACGCAAGACAGAAGCCGTGCGCTCAGGGTCGCTCAGATACCCCGACATCAAAGTATGGCCTCCACAGGCCACACATCCGCTTGAGTCAATCGAGATTGATGAGTGGCGCATGGCATGGCCCACACAACCGGCAATGCAGCAGTCACCGCTGCCATTGAAATTGTGAGTGGCCACAATGCCCGTTTCGGTCGATGCGTAAGTGTTGTAGAGACGAGCCGACGGCAAAGCGGCGCACAAAGCCCGCATGTCGGAAAGCGAAATGGGGGCGGCACCGGTTTCAATCATCTCTATTTTGCCGTTGCAGGCCGAAAGCCGCTGTGCGGCAAAAGCCAGCAGCATGCGTATGCTTGCCGGAACCAGGAAAGTACCCACCGTGCCAGAGGCACTGTCGACCGCGCCGAAAAAGGCGTTAAGGTCTTTCATGCCATTGAGAATGACCAGAGTCCCGCCCGTGACAATCACTGGATACACCTTCGACAGGCTACCGATGTGGCTCAACGGTCCCGAAATTAAAAAAGTGAGCCCGGCATGATAGCCTTGCGCTTCTATAAGGTTGTGAGCGTCGGCCATAATTGCCACGTGACTCACCACCACTCCCTTGGGGCGGCCCACCGAGCCTGTGGTGAACAGCACATCGGCCGCATCGTCGGCGACTCGGGCATACGCAGCCATGCGGCACAGGTCATCAAACTGCCCCTGCGGCATGTCATGCTCAAGCGGCATAGCCACCTTGCCGGCAAGATGAATGGCAAAGTAGGTGATGAGAAACCCAACGTCTTGCGAGGCACGAAACGGCACTATGCGGGCTGCCGACGATTCCAGTTCAGAGGCCTTGCGCCGCACACAGTCCCATAGGCGGCCATAGGTGCAGGATTCGGTTCCACAGCGCACCGCCAACCTGTCGGGTGACTGTTGCGCATGCCGTTGCAGATAGTCTTCAATCCGTGTCATATCGATGCCGAGTTTGGCTATTTCGACAATTTGCGCTCAACAAGCGCCACTATGTTGTCGAGCGACTTAAAGTTGCGTGGAGTGACGTCGGTTGAGTCGAGCGAAATCTTATATTCGTCTGAGAGCAACATCAAAATGGTGGTAATGCCAAGCGAGTCAAGATCATTGAAGAGGAAATCGGAATCGAAGTTGACCATTGGCAACGCTTCTTCGAGAATTTGTCGTATATGTTCTTTCATTGTCAATTAAAGAGTTTTCTTATTTAAACAAACGCGGAAGGAAATCCACCAGATAGCGGCGCCAGTTGTTCCACGAGTGCCCGCCATCAGTCTCGTTGTACACATAGCTGTATTTGGCAGCATCGAGCCTTTCGCGAAAATCATCGTTGAGCTTCTTCACAAAGTCGTCCTTCCCCACGGCAATGTAATAGAGCTTGAGTCCTGAGGCAAACTGAGCCTTGAGTTTCTCATCGAGTTGGCTATAGACGTTCATCTCGCCGCTCGAGAACCGGTTGCTGAAGTTGTTGATCTTGCTGCCCACCGATGAGTTTTGCAGATTAGGCACCTTGCCAATCATCTTCTGCAAGCCATTGGCCACCTTTTCAAGACGGTTGAGAGCGCCGTCGCTTATGGCATTGGTGGTTTGGGCCGAAAACAGTCCCACATAGCCAAACGATGAGGGGTTGTTGGCAGAGATGAAGATTGTGTGAAGTCCGCCAAGCGACAGTCCGGCGATGGCTCTGCCACTTTGCTGCCGCACAGTGCGGTAGCGCTTGTCGACGAAGGCCACCACATCGGTTAGGAAAGTGTTCTCAAACCGTCCCATCATTGAATTCACATTACGGGCAGTAGGCTCGCGGTTGAAATTTACATCGGCTCCGGGTGCAGCCTGCCAGTCGGCCAGCCCGTTGGGCATGACCACAATCATTGGTGCCGCCAGTCCCTTGGCAATTAGGTTGTCGAGAATCTGCGCAGCCCTGCCAGCCTCAATCCATGCGTTCTCATCACCGCCCGAACCGTGCAGGAGGTAGAGCACAGGATAGCGGGTAGAGGCGTTGTCATCGTAGGCAGGCGGTGTGTAGACGGTCATCCGCCGGTATTTCATACCCTTCCACGACGACGGATACCACACCTTGGCCACAGTGCCGTGCCTCACGTCTTTCACCTTATAGTGCTCGGCCGTGCCGCCGCCCACGATGAAGCAGTTGCTGTATTCGTTCACGTCGCGCACGATATTGGTGTTGCACGGGTCAAGCATCCGCACACCGTCGACCACAAAGTTATAGACATACAAGTCGGGGGCAAGTGCATCGCTCGTATAGCTCCATGTATCGCCTTTCTTCAGCATGTCGATCGATTGTTTTTTGCCAAAAGTGCCAGCTTTAGTCTTCACCTGCTTCACCTTAGGCAGGAAACTGCCCTCGATTTTCACATCCTTGGCATCAGGTGCCTCAATGGTGAAAGTGACAGTGCGGTTGGCGTTGACCTTAGGCGTCATGCCGTCGGAGTCCTTGGCTTGAAGCGTGAATGCCGAAGACACGCACACGACCACAGTCATCAGAATCAAAAAAATGTGTTTGTTCATTCAGTCTGTTCCTCCCATATTTTGAATAATTCATTTGTTTCATTCTTGCCACACATGACCATGTTGGGCGCAATGCCGTCGGCACAATACCGAATCAGCTCACGCTTTTCATCGTCTGGCTCGGCCACAACCACCACACAACGGGGATGCACCAACGCATAAAGCAAGGCAAACTCGCCGTGATCGCCGTTGAGCACCACGATGCGGTCATGGTCGGCAGCGCCGTCGATGCGGTCGGAAAAATCGGCATTGCGCTTCAGCGTCTTTTTCACAGCCGCATATATGTCGGCTCCCTTATAGCGATAGCGGTCGAGCACCAAGTGGTGATAGTACGATGCCGTCTGTCTCGACGCAGCCAATTCGTTGTAAGCAGTGGCCATGCTTTGCTCCACAGTAGCGGCAACCTGTCCGGCACCATCGGCCGCTACTTGGGGCAATGTGCGCACCGTCAATGTGCCATGAAACAGCATGAAGCCACCTTGCGGCATCACATCGGCAAAGCCGTGCATCACCACCGGCACCACTGCTATGTCGAGCACGGCAGCAAGGCGCACAGCCTCATCCACTGAATCGGATAGCATTGCCAGGTTGTAGCCTTGCTCCACCCTTTCGCGCAATGCACCGAGATCGCGGTCAAAGTCGGCAGTGAGTGCCACGAAGCCAAGCCGTTGTCCAAGTTTGCCCGTCACTGGTGAGGCATTGCCTGATTCGACGAGCACAGTGTGCGGCCGCAGAGCCATCAAGGCAACCGCCTCTATCCGGGAGTGGCATGAGGCCACCAGTATTACCGGACGCTGCGACACCTGGCCATTGGCATCTTCCATGCTGCATTTCACCCCGGGAATGTGGGTGAGCGCAAAGCGGCACTGGCGGTGCGCCAAGCCGAGTAGACGTGCACGGGATTTAATACCGCTGCCCGACAACGCACCGGCCAAACACGCCACGGCACGTTGGCAGCAACGCATGATCGTCCACCAAGCCATTACCGACACTGGCTTCAACGACACAGGTCTCACACGATAGCGGCCACGTGAGGCCGACACCAAGAACCGGAAAATGAGCGGCGGGAATATGTAGGCCATGAGCACAACCGAGAACATGCCTGCTATAGTGACCTCGGCCAGCGAGTGAAGCGCAGGGTGGCGTGCCACAATCAATGTGCCTATGCCTATAAACATTATCAAGGCCGATATTATTATGCTGTGCTTGTAGGAAGCCAGCATCTTGCGCCGGTAGGCATATTCATAGCTTGCCCCCTCGGTCATGAATATCGTGTAGTCGTCACCCTGGCCAAAGATGAAAGTGGCCAGAATTATGTTGACTATGTTGAACTGGATATCGAGCAGTGCCATTATGCCCAGAATCCAAAGCCAGCTCACAGCCATTGGCACAAACGACAAGATTGCAAGCTCTATGCTGCCGAGCGACAGCCACAGGAAGAAGAATACGATAAAACCACAGGCAAAGCCTATGTAGTTGAAGTCGTTGCTCAGGTGATTGGCAATGGCACTGTTTATGCTTGTCACATCGAAGCTGTAGCAATCGTGCTGATCAAGACTGCGCTCCACATTGCTGACGGCGGCATCGTCGACCACCGACAGGATATTGACCACATTGTACTTGCGGCTGAGCGTGTCGGTACTGATATTGGAGGCAAACACCCGGTTCACCAGCGGTGAGAAGTAGTCAAAGCCGTGAGTGGCATAGTCCTTGTCAAGTATGGCATAGAATTCATCAAACGAGTCGGCCGAAAAGCCTTCGGCGGCCGCATGCGCCGCCAATTCGGCCTTGAGCTTTGAGGCATTGCGTCCCACAAAGCCGTGCCACATGGCAAGCCGGCGCTTTTGTTCGGCCTGGCTGCATATAAACTGATTGCAACCCGAATAAGCTTCGATGCGGTGCTGACGCAGCAATTTATCCAATTGCGGCTGAAGGCGTAGACTCTTGTCGAGCGCACCGTCGATGGTAGAGTCGGTGGATATGGCATACACCTTCTGCAATGCTCCGGTGGTGGTCATCGTACGCTGAAAATACTCCATGTCGGCCTTCTGCTCATCGGTCATATAGTTGATGTGCGCAATGTTGGAGTCAAACTTCACATTGAGGCTGAAGAAACCAAGCACCAGGGTCAGTGCCACAACCACAGCCACTACGGCAGGCTTGTCGTCGAGCGTCAGTCCGCTCACACGGTCAAGGAATGTGGGCTTGGCCGCCTTGCCGGCGCGGGTGATGTGTGGCAGATACAGTAGCACAAACACGATGGTCCCCACAAGCAAGAGCGAACTGAACAGGCCAAGGTCGCGGAGAGCCACCGACTGCAACGGCACAAGTGTGAGGAAAGCACCCACAGTGGTGATGTTGCCCACAAGCAAAGGCATCACAATCTCGCGGAGAGCCTTGCGGCGGTCGGGCGTGTGCGACAGGTGTGCTATGAAATGGAGCGGATAATTGACGGCAATGCCAAGAATCACCGACGAGATGCCTATTACGATTACCGACACCCTGTCGTGCACCAGAGCCAATCCACCCATGGCAAAGAGCCAGCCCCATGCTATAGAGAGCACAATGAGCAGCAAGTTGCGCCAATTGCGGAAGCTCACCAGAAGCAAAAGCAGGATGAGCACCACGGCAATGCCAACCGACAATAGGCTGTCGGCCTTGATTTGACTGGCGTTGCCCACAGCTATGACCGGCCCGCCAATGATGTGTACGTCGACATTGCCGTAATGCGACGTTGCCTTGGACGCGCAAAGGGTGAGCATTTGCGTAAGCCTTGCATTGTGCTCTGTTTCACTTGCCCCATAGGGCGAGTCTATCACCACAATGGCCCTCTGCATATCGGGCGAGAAGATATGGCCGTCATACATCTCATATTTCAGTTCCGAGTCGTCACGTTGCAGCTTCTGCACCGTGGGTGTGAACAGGTTGAGAGGGTCGCGCTGTATGTTGTCGGACAGCAGACTGCCCGTGGGGAACATCAGCATCTGCTTGTCGGCGGCCAACTGCCCGGGAATGAAACCATCGGCATTGAGCATGCTGTCGATGCGGGCATAGTCGGCATCGGTGAGGAAAAGCGGTATGTTGTCGTAGACGAATCCTGCGACCTCGGCCATCTGCTCCAAGTCGACCTGCGCCATTATGCTACCGGCCTCGTGTGCTGTGTCGGCCTTGTGCACCTCGTCAACAAAGCGGTCCACGCACCCGCACATCATGTCGGGGTCTGCCTTCGACGAGTCGCGGTATTGGAACACGGCAAAAATCTTGTTGCCCCCCGATATGTCCTGATACACCTTCAGAGCATTCTGGTGATTGCTGTCGACCGGGAGGAAGTCGGCGATGTCTTCCTTGTAGCTCAGCTGCGACACAAGAAGAAGCAGCAGAGCAGTCAGAGCCGCAAAGGAGAGAATGCGTCTCGCCTTGTGCGACTTCATATAATCGTAAATTCTTAGAATGAATTCTGTCATTTCTCCATTATTTCGTTTCTTGACAATACATCATGCCGCCATATGGTCATGACTTGATTTTGTTGCTCACGGGGTTGGCATATATGCCCAGATAAATATCAACAAGATTTTCCACATTGCAAGTGTCGTAGCGTTCAAGGTGCTGAAGATGCCGCTTGAAATCGGCTTTCTGCTGTGGTGTGTAATGCCCGGCAAAGCGAGTGGTTCCATGCCGCAAGTCGTGGGCAATGTAATTGTTGGGATATAGCCTGTAGGCCTCGTTGATCTTGCCGTCGAGCATGCGGGCTATGACCTTGTGATACTCGCTGCTGGTAAGCCCGTCGTACTGCAAAATATCCTCGAGGGAGACCGGAGCGCACAATTCAATATGCACCTGGCCCTTGGGCTGCACTATGCCGGTGATGATGCTGTTCAAGTCCTCACCGGGTTTCTTAGTGTATTTTGCGAACTGCGACTCATAGATTTCAAGTGTCTTCAGCACATCACACGGTTCCCACTCATAAGACACCGCAACCGGCACGATGTGCAGTTGCTCGATGGCACGGATTTTATCGTCGGGACACGACATGCAGAACATTTTGACAATACCCTGGTCGGTGGCGTCGTTGCCGTCTTTTGTGCGGCCGTTGCGCTGCGCTATCCACACGCTTTGCCGCTTGCAGGTGATGGTGTGGCGTATGTATTCCGACAGATGGGTTGAGGCTCGGTAAAACTCCCTGATGCTGCCGCCCGGGCGTTCCACCTTAAACATCTTGTTGCACTTGCCGATGTCGACAATCAGCTGATTCATCATCAAATTGGCACCAAAGGTTATCTCGGTGGTGTCGAAGCCATTGCTTAGAAGGAAATATTGCAGCAAGCTTGAGTCGAGCATTATGTCTCTGTGGTTCGACACATAAAGATATTGGCCGTTGGGGTCGAGACGCTGCAAGCCTGAGCAGGAGAAGTCGGTGATGCTGTCGGCAATGATGCGTTCGTTGACCCGGCACATGGCCTCGGTCTGAAACTGCCTCACGGTTTTATAGCCCGCAATGCGCTGTCTCACCTGAGCCACAGGCTCGTCGGGGTAAACATAAGCCGACAAGATGGGGAAAGATGGACTGGCGGCTATGCGGCCCATGGCCTCCGGAATCTCGTCTCCATAATAAGGACGTATGTCATCAAATTTCGTATCTTTCATTATTTCAGTTAATTATGGTTGCCACTGATGATTGGTAAACTGTGCAACCATTTTATGAATTCATCTTTCCATTGCCTACACTCGGCCGTGCCCTTGTGGGCCGATGCGCCAAAGCCGTGTCCGCCTGTGCGGTATTGGATATAGCGGTGCGGAACGTGCTGCGCCGTGAGTGCCGAATCAAGGATCTCAGAATTGTGATACTTCACGATGGGGTCGTCTTGACAATTGACCAAAAACACCGGTGGACAATCGAGCGGTACATGCCGCTCAAGCGACAACGAGTCGCGAAGCCTCATATCATTGACACGGTCGTCGCCGAGCAAAGCCCTGCGCGAGCGCTTGTGCACACAAGGCTGCACCATGGTCACCACCGGATATATGGGCGCTATGAATGCCGGACGGCAGTCTGGCGGCAACAGCTCGCCAGCCGACATCACCAAATGTCCGCCAGCCGAAAAGCCCATTGCCCCCACCTTTGCGGCATCCACTCCATAACCGGCGGCATTGCGGCGAATCAAGGCCATTGCCTGCTTGATGTCGCACAAGGCATCGGGATAGCGGCGTCCGCGGAACAGGAGGCGATAGTGTGAGAAGAAAGCCCAAAATCCGGCAGCGCGATAGCGCAGCACAAATGCGCTGATTCCGTTGCTCTGCAGCCACTTGCCCACAGCATCGCCCTCAGCATCCATGTCGTGCCAAAAATAGCTGCCGCCGGGGCACACCACCACAGCCACATTGCCATGACCGGCGGCCAGATATGGTGTCATCATCACTTTTTGGTTGCAGTTGGTACCCTGCCAAATGTTGACCTGAGCCGCCAGCCTGAATGCAAAGCACACAAGCAAGGCAGCCCAAACCGTTATATGTCTCAGTTTTTGTTGCATTGGTTGATTCGGTTTATCACATAGTTGTGGCCGAGAATAGCCTCGGCAGTGCTGACGGCAGTGAGCGGCACGCCGCAAAAGCCGTGCAGATTATTGTTCTGCCCCGTGAGCAAGAGGTTGCGCACCTTGGTCACCACCGGCACCTGCGACAGGGCAATATTGTTGCAGTCTTTGCTGAAGCCGCACATTGCACCATCCTTCGACCCATAGAAATCGCGTATGGTGAGCGGCGAGGCCGAGTTGATGCGGTCGACACAGGCCCCGAATCCGGGATGCATTTGTTCCACACGTTCAAGCAGGAGCTCCACGCAATGCTTTTTCCAATCCTCATAGGCGCTGCCGCGATGCCCGGTCATGGTGTCGGCCCACCGGCTTGCGGCTTCGAAGAGCATTGGGGCTGTGACCAATGCCTTGCTGGCCCATTTACCCTGATTGAGTTCGGGCGGAGTCATGAACAGGAATCCTAACGGCCACTGCTTGCCCGGCTCGCCGAAATTCCAAATGTCGGCATACTCGGTCATATAGTATTCACTGTGGTTTATATAGGGAAAACTGCCCGGTTTCAACTTTACGTAGACCGAGAAGGCTGAATATGAGTTAGGGATGGAATTGAGCCTGTCGCGGTAGGCTTTTGTGAACGATTTCTCGGGCATCATCGCCAGCATGGTGCACGGATGAATGGCCGATATGTAGGTGTCGGCACTATACTGCTTGCCGCTGGATGTGCGCACGTAGTCCACATGGCGGTCATTGACCTCAATCCACTCCACCCCGTCGCCGGCGATGACAGCCCCACCGGCATCAGTTATGACCCCGGCGAGCAGATCGGCAAAATGGCTACTGCCATCGACAAAGCGGCTTGTGCCATTGATATACAATACATTGATGATGGCGTGAACAAATGCGGGAGTCTGGTCGTGACGACCGCTGTAGAGCGGATTCATGTAGGCGATGACACTGCGCAGCCGCGGGTTTGACACAAATTTGGCTATAAACTTATCGGCCGAGAGCATGAAATCGCCGGAACGCACATTTATGCCTGACGACGACGGCCGCAAATTAAACAAGTCGCTGCTGTCGGTAATGCGGAAAATCGCATCCACATAAGCCTCCAACTCACTGCGCGAATCGGGGAAATAAGCTGCAAGCGAATCGATGTAGCCCTCACGCCCCTTGCTGATGCGATAGGTGCACGCGTCTTCGGCAAAGTAGAGGCAGTCGGTACAGTCATCGTCCACATCACGCATCATTACCTTGTCGGTGATGCCCAGATACCGGCATATGCGGTTGATGTTGCCCCCTGGCTGCATGCCACCAATCACATGCATGCCCGTGTCGAACGACTCGCCAAAACGGCGGAACGTCTGCAATCCGCCGCCTATCGTGGCATTCTTTTCAAGCACAGTGACCTTTAGGCCCTCCTTGGCAAGGATGGCACCTGTGAAGAGGCCCCCAAGACCTCCGCCTATTATCACTACCGTAGTCATTCGCAAGAATTCTTTATTTGTTCATAAATAGCCGGAGCGGTGAGAAACTCGCTGCAAGTGACTATCGCCCCCACCAGCACGCCCAGCATGCCGTGTGAGTTGATGTTCTGCCCCGTGAGAAAAAGGTTAGGCACACGGGTGCGCTGCGGCACACGGCACGCTGCGCCAAGTGCGATGTCTTTGGCATTGCCATACATCGACCCGCCGTCGGTGCCAGTGTAATCGAGATAGGTCAACGGCGTAGACGTGTAGTAGTTTTCGATATTGCTCCTGATGCCGGGAAAATGCTGCTCTACGGCATCAATCAACCGTTCGGCCTTAAGGCGCTTGAATGCCTCGTAGTCCTCGCCGCGATGCCCCACTTTGGTGCCTACCCAGCGGGCCACATCGGCCATGTGCATATACGACAAGATGACACCTGTGGAGGCAAACTGCTGGTGGTCGCGCTGGCAGAAGTGCATATAGAGGAATCCCTTTGGCCACGTGGCCGGCGTGTAGCACTCGCAGTTCCACGGCGTGTTGCCCTGATAGCCATAATAATTATAGTTGAGATAAGGCACAGAGTTGTCTTTGAACTGCAAGTACACTGAAAAGCCGCCCACCGTCTGCCTGATGCCATTGATGCGGTTTTTGAAAGCCGGACGGATGAGCTTGGTGTCGAGTAATTCGAGTGTGCGCTTCGGGTGGGCGTCAGATATCACATAGTCACATTGAATAAGCTCTCCATCAGCCAGTTTTACACCCACAGCACGACTTTGGCCGCACACTATGCGTGTCACACGCCGGTTAGCCAGAACATCTCCGCCATATTTGCGTATTGTGGCCACAAGCGAGCGGGCTACCGTATCACTTCCCCCTACAAACCTGAATGCACTCTGGTTGTAGAAGTCCATTATGAACGCATGGGTTGAAAACGGAGTTTTGCCAGCCTCGGCGGCATACAGCGGCAGATTGCCCACAAGCACATTGGCAAGGGTGGGGTCGGTGATCACGCTGTCAATCACCTCGTCGATCGACCGCAGCTGGTATTCGGTGTTGACGGTGGCATCTGATTCGGCATGCTTGAGCGAGTGGAGTGTCGAAGCGTTGGATATGCGCTCCACCAAGTCATAATAACGCTCAAGATTGGCCCGCTGTGCGGGGAAATACTCTGCCATCTGATTGATAAACGCCTGCCGGCCATTGGCAAACTTATAGAGCTTACCCTCAAGAGCGACCACATCGTAGCCCGACGGGTCGAGCCTTGACAGCTTCACATCAGCGTCAAGTTCAAGAAACCTCATGAGTCTCGACAACGTTTGTCCCTCGGCCGCGCTGCCCACAAAATGCATTCCAGTCTCAAACTTAGCACCGCGCCGGGTGAAACACTGCAGACATCCCCCCACCTGAGCCGACTGCTCGAGCACGGTGACGCGGTAGCCGTTTTTGGCGAGAATCACACCGCACGACAGCCCGCCGAGGCCGCTTCCTATTATTATCACATGCTTGGAGTTAGACATACTGCTCTACTTTATTGGCTATTGACTGATATTTAAGTACGTAGCGGCGGCGCATTTCCTTGGCCTGCGCTTTGGTGTCGCCCATGGCCTCAAGAGCCTCACGGCTCACGGGTGCACCCACCTCGATGAAGAAAATGCCGCGCCGCAAGTGGTAAGTCTTCTTTGGCAATATCTTTCCGGGACCGTACAGGCACATAGGCACTATATCGAGTCCCAGCTGCCGAGCCAAGTAGAACGCGCCTTGATGAAACCGCTGTATACTGCAATCGCGTGAGCGTGTGCCCTCAGGAAAAACAGCCACACTGTAGCCGCGGGCCACAAGCGACCTAAGCTGAGGCATTATGGAATCGAGTCCGCCCGACACAGGCAGGTATTCGGCATTGCGAATCATGATTCCATAGAACGGATTCCGCCACACCCAGTCGTTGGTCAAAAACACTATCTTGGGTGTGAACACAAGCTGGCACATAAGGTCGAGATGCGACTGGTGGTTGCAAATCACAATGTGAGGCACGCCGAAATCAACACCGGCATCGACCTTACTGTGGAACTTGGTGCCCGGTATGCCATGGTGAATCATCACCATGCGCGAGGCATGATATATAATCTGGTGTAGGCGCAAGCGCCTATTCTCGGTCATTTTGCAGATGCTGACGTAGACCGATACCGCTGGGGTGATCACCACCATCATGAAAAACAGGAAGAACGCAAGCGAATAGACGGTGCGCACCACAGTCATCAATTTGCGGAACAACCTCAAGGGCAACCCGTAGACCACGGCAAGGACACACAGCACCGTGTTGAGCACCGAAATACGGGCAAAATCGGCGGCCGGGCGGAAATGGCTGACGCGGTCCTCGGGCTTGGGATAATAGACCCTGACAGGAATGTCGACCAATTCCACACCATGCCACGAGGCGAAGACCAAAAGCTCGAGCTCGGCCTCATAGCGCGACGTGAGCAGCGACAGCCCGCGCAGCTTACGAAGCGGATAAAGGCGGTAGCCCGTCTGCGTGTCGGTAAGAGCCCGCCCCGTCTGTACCCAAAACCAAAAGTTGGAAAAACGGTTGGCAAAACTACTGCCCTTGCTACGCACCACACCGTCGAGACAACGGCTGCCCACAATGAGCGCCCCCGGGTGCTCTTGGTTGGCTTTAAGAAACAGAGCTATGTCGTCGGGATAATGCTGACCGTCGGCATCAATGGTGATGGCATAGGCAAAGCCCATCTGCAAGGCCTTTCGGAAACCGGACCTCAGCGCATGTCCCTTGCCACGGTTTTGGCTGTGAGTGACTATGGTTATACCCTTAATTGACTGGAGAAGTAGGCCGGTGCCGTCGGTCGACCCGTCGTCAACAACAATCACGTCGAGGCAACAGCACAAAGTGTCGGCCACCACCCGGCCGATGGCGGCTGCATTGTTGTAAGTGGGTATGACAACACATATTCCCCGGTCTCTCAACAACCTTTTCTGTTCTTTCCAATCATTTTTATCCATGCGATTCACACACTATCGATGCCTTTGCTTTCAGCTCGCCACTGGCAGTCACCGTGGCTTGAGCCTTCACCTCGTTGCCGTCTACCGCCACCTTAGTGAAATCGAAACGCACCTCGGCCGACTGCTCAGGTGACAACACAGAGAGGAACTTTACGTTTTTCACCAATGTGATTTCGAGTTTGTGCCCAAGCAGTTCCTCAAGCAGTTCTTTGACAATCTGCACAATGCACACACCCGGTGTGATGGGTTCTCCCGGGAAATGGGCCTTATAGATGAAGCACTCGGCATTAAGCCTCAGGCAGAACGAAGCGTGACCATCTACCGACACGGAGGTAATTGAATACAGGTTATTCTTCAGGATCATCTTGATTGAGTGGAGATAGTCGATAACTGATGTTGTGGCGACTGTTTCGGTAAAAGCCGTCGCCGTTTTCAAGATTTTCGTAGAGCAATACCAAATCGCGCCGCAAGATGCGCTTGATGTACCACTTGTCGAGCACGCTGGCCACACTGAGCAGCCGGGCATTCTTGTCGCCCCGCTTGAATGTGAATTCCAGAGCCGATATGCCGAACTCGTTGAACAGGCAACCAGTGATGGTGTCGTTCTGGCACTTGACTATGCACACGCCGCTCAAATAAGCCTTGGGCATCTCAATCATGGCCGAATACCTAGATGAGACGGCAAGACTGTCGGCGTGCGGCGACTGCGCCCAAACCGTCAGGCACAGCGCCAATGCGCTAACCAATGCTAAAAACCTTTGCATTTATCGATGTGTTGGTTTTTATATTCTTGAGTTCTATCACGGTTTTGTCGCCGTTTTTCTCAACGAGTTCAACCTTCGACACCGTAGACTGCTTGCGGTTGAAGTGAAGCACGATTTGCTTGAACATCTGCTTCATCTGCTTCTGTTGCGGGTAAAGCGTGGCCACATACTCAGTGGCACTTGCCGTGATTGTCGACTTAAAGTCCTTAGTATCGGTAAGGCACTTGCCCACCACACTGTTCATCAT
>CAVFVP010000025.1:19941-28431 GCA_963625945.1 Agathobacter rectalis
AAGCGTGGCCACATACTCAGTGGCACTTGCCGTGATTGTCGACTTAAAGTCCTTGGTGTCGGTGAGACACTTGCCCACCACACTGTTCATCATGATGCGGGCAATCTCGCCAAACAACTTGCTCTGGTTGACGTTGATTATATCACTGCGCTTACCCTTGCTGATCAGCACCTTGCCGCCGTTGATAACAAACGTATAAGCATAGGGCGAGGTGTATTGCCAGCGCAGCTTGTTTGACTGCTGATAATACAGTTTCCCGTACGACACCATTTTGTCGTTGAGCAACTTTATCTGCTTGGTCTGCACAAAGTCGCACTGCATTGTCTTCAGCGCCGATGCCGCCGCATTGATTTGCTGCCTCACTTGGGCATCGTTGACCTTTTGCTGGGCAACTATGGCCACGGCCAACAGGCAAACTGCCGCAATGAGTGTTGTTATCCTTTTCATTTCCTATGATTGTTTTTTTCCTTGTTCATTTTTTCATCTATTTTGCTATCAGGCAGCACCCGAGCATTATTAGAGCCACTCCGCCCCATTTTGTGAGCGACACAGCCTCGTGGAAAAACAAGACAGCCGCCAGTAGGCCGAACACATAGCTGATGCTAATCATGGGGTAGGCCACGCTGAGCGGATAATGCTTCACAATATACATCCACAAGACGCTTGCCCCACCAAACAGGATTCCGGTGAGCGCAAACTGCCAGTTCAACAGCAGGCTGCACCAAAAGTCGCGGGTCCACCCGAACGGATGCATCCTGAGCAGCGCGAACTTCAAGGCCACCTGACCGCCAGCCAAGAGCGCGCTTTGCACTATGGCAAGCAATATCACCCTCCACATGACAGCACTATGGCTATGGAATGAACCGCATGACTGCAGTCAACCCCGACGTTGTGCATCAATTCAGAAAACAGCGGAGTAGTCTCATCGTGACACCCCACAAGCACAGTCTTGCACCGGCCGCTGCGCAACAGCAGCCTGGCATCGCGCAAAGCCCATTCAAGCGACTTCGACTCACCTTGCGTATAGGTGATGTTGTAGCCGTGGCACCGGGTCTTGATTGCAATGCCGCTTCCTATGGTGTTGTGCGTGCTCTGCATGAAATAGGTGGGTTTGAGTGAGCCTTCGTCCTCGGCAGTCATCTGCCGCAACAGGTTTTCGCTGTTTTCCACACAGCCGTAGGCAGTACCGGTGACAATGGCATCGGGTGTCTGAACGCCCGCAGCCTCAAGGGCCTGCAGCGACGACATCAGCGAAACCTTCATGAGCTTTCCCATGCGCCTGGCCTCCATTGGCTTGACATAGTCGCGTATGTGGGCAAGGCTATCGTCGGATGTGATTTCCACCCTTGCCAGCTGGCGAATGCTGTCGGCAGGTTTCAAGCACACGTCAATGTCGCCGCCGCCCGACGGATGTGCCGAGATCACGATGGCACTGTCGTTGCCGCCAAAGCCGAAAGAGTTGCACAATATGTGGTCGAGCCTCACACCTGTGGCACCCATTGAGGGCGTTATGCCATCGGGCATTGGTGATGCCCATCCGAGATTTGCCGGAATGATGCTGTGGCGCATTGCCAGCAGGCATATCACGGCCTCGATGCTCCCCGAAGCGCTTGTGGTGTGGCCGGTAAACGACTTGGTGCTTGAGACGGGGGGCATGTTGTCGCCGAACACCCGCTTGAGCGCCACGCTTTCGCTTTGGTCGTTGTTGGGTGTTCCTGTACCGTGGGCATTCACATAGCTCACCTCGGCAGGGGTGATATGAGCCATCTCCAACGCCTGCGTCATAGCCCTGAAGGCTCCTTCACCATCGGCCGACGAGGCTGTCTGGTGAAAAGCGTCGCAGGCATTGCCGTAGCCGGTTATAAAGGCGTGGGGCTCCACGTTTCGCTCTTTGGCAAGACCCTCCGATTCAAGGACCACATAAGCAGCACCCTCGCCAAGATTCAATCCGGCACGTGTGGCATCAAACGGACGACACTGCTCATGGTCAAGAATCATAAGCGAGTTGAAACCGTTGAGGTGGAATTTAGACAGGGCCTCGGTTCCGCCTGCCACCACAATGTCGGCCTCGCCGGCCTTGATGAGCCGAGCGCCGAGCATTATGGCATTGGCCGCCGAAGAGCATGCCGTGGAAATCGTGGTCACATCGTCGAACAAGTTGAAATGGCTTGCCATAAGTCCGGTGCTGCTGCCACAATCGTGCCACCGTATGAAGTCGCAGTCAGACAGTCCGTCGGGCTGTGCAAAATGCTGCTCGGTGATGTCCATGCCTCCCACCGTGGTGCCCGATACCAGCACTATGCGCAACCCCTTGCGCCTGCACACGCCGGCATCGGCCAAAGCCTGGCCAATGGCGAGCATGCCCATCAAGGCAGTGCGACTCACCTCGCGACTCGCTGGAATGCCCAAGCGGGCCTTCATCTCGTCATTCGACAATTGCACCTCGGCAACAGGAAGCTCACGATGCACCGATTGGAGAAATTTCATTTCACCAATCCCGGTCGACCCGTCAATCAGCGACTGAAGTGTCTGACACTTGTCGAGCCCTATGGCCGACACTATACCCTCGCCTGTGACCGCTACGTTCATTTCTTGCGGTTCTTGTCGACATAGGCGGCTATCGAGGCCACACTCTTGAATATTTCCCTGCCCTCGGCCGGGTTGGCCAGTTTAATGCCGTATTTCTTTTCCAAAAGGACAATAAGTTCGAGAGCATCGATTGAGTCAAGCCCCAAACCGTCGCCGAAGAGGGTCTCATTTTCATCGATATCGTCTGGAGTCATCTCTTCCAGATTCAGAGCTTCTATTATTTCCTCTTTGAGCTCTTTTATTAGTTCTTCCATTGCCTTATAGTTTTTGTTTTACGTTAAGTTTCCTTTTTTAAATTTACCACTATGCTCAGTTCAGCCTCATAGTGGCAAGCATCCTCATAGTCAAGCCACCCGGTGATTGCACTCTCAGTGGCCTCGTCGGCATACGATGCCGAGAGTACACGGGCCATCACGTCACTGTCCTTGCTTGGCAAGACATAGAGGGCAGTCTCGCCCATGTAACCATTGCGAATGGCTATCTCGCCGGCAACGATATTGGGCAACGTGTAGACGAAAGCCGACGGACTGGGGAAACAGTCGGCATCGTTGTCGATCGATTTCAAGTATGCCATGTCGGCCTGCACCGACGAGGTGCGGTTGAACAGCAACACCGCGCGATGGTCGGTGCCGCTGTACCGGCCTTGGCTACCCTCGGCCTTGAGCAGCAGTTCCGATGCCACAAAGCCAAGGCGGCAAAGAGCGTCCATCTTATAGAATTTAGGGTAGTTGCCAACAAGGCTCTTATAGAGACCTGTGAGGAAGTCGGCACCTTCGGCTTGCACCGGCACTTCGAGAGGATAGCCATCAACCATGACCATGCCAGGGCGGACAACGACCGTGTGCCTCACGTGCCACTCTTTGGCGGCACAAGCCGTGAACTCGCGCTTCGACACATATAGGCAGGCATTGCATCCGCCAAACCCCGAGATCGTCTTCACAAAGCCGTGGCACTGGGCATGGCCGTGGCTGGGAGACATGTTGATTTTCCCCGACACGCCGAGTTCTTCGAATCCCTTAGTTCCCAATATCAATCCGTGGTCGGCAGCCTTGATGCTGATAATGGTCTCAAGAATGCCGGCCGCGCCCAAAGTGTGTCCGAAATAGCCCTTGACTGCATTGACCGGGATTGTCGAAAGGCCCGCCCGCTCAATGGCCACCGACTCCATTTGGTCGTTAAACAGCGTGGCTGTGCCGTGGGCATTTATGAACGCAATATCACCCACATCCATTCCTTTCAAGGCCGACTGTAAAGCAGAATAAAGGCCGGATGCCGTCTTCGACGGGGTGCTTATGTGATAAGCATCGTTTCTCACGCTGCCGGCAGTCAGACACCACGAGCCGGGCTCAGCCTCACGGGCCAAGACCATTGTGGCGGCCGCCTCGCCCAGGTTGAGCCCTGTGCGCTCCATGTCGAACGGGCGGCAAGGCTCGACCGACAACGCCTTGAGCGACTGAAAACCCGAGACGATGAAACGGCCTGGGCTGTCGGCCCCACACACCACAGCATAGCGAAAGGCGTGTTGTTGCAGCAGACGCGAAGCCAGAATCAGAGCCGACACGCCCGAGATGCAGGCATTGCTGACCACAATCGGGCTGGTGTTTATGCCTAAGCGGCGGGCAACTGCCACGGCCGAGTCGCCCAACCTTGGGCAGTGGCCGGTGTGGTGGGTCATCTGCTCAATCGAGCCCTTAGTGGTCGACAATATGAATACCACATCGCTACCCGACGGATTGATGCCCGAAGCCTCAACGGCCTTACGCGCCGAAGCCAGGGCAAGGCTTTCGAATCGTGACAATCCGCTCTCGGCAAACCCGGCGACAATCTCATCGGCGACAATCGAGGCGACAAAGGCCTGCGGCACACCCGTTGGGTGGGCGGCATGTGGGCACAATCCGCTCCTGCCAGCCGCCACAGCGGCATAATTGGCATCAGACGTGAGCCCAAGCGATGAGATGATATTGTCTGCTATAACGTAAGCCATTGCCTTATTATTTATTGTGCTGCCGCCTGACCGCCTCACACTAAGGCTGCCGCCACGCAGCAAACTTGGAATCAAATGCCGAGCATTTTACGTTTCCACTCCTGATAGAAAGGAGGGTTGTCCCACACAAGCCGGTAGTCGGTGTCCATAAACACCTGAACCGAATGCCCTGTGGCAATCAGACTCTCGTCGGCCGGGTCGCGGATTTCATAATCAAACACAATCTTGGCGGCCTCGGTGGGCTTGTAGATGATGTCGATGCGCGGTCGCATTCCATACCTGATGGGCTTCTTGTAGTGAAACGTGAGCTCCACAAGCGGCGCAAAGTAGCCGTTGCGCACAAAGCTCATGTAGTCGAGCCCGAATTGTGCGCCGAATGCTTCACGTGCGTCCTCGAAATAGAGCGGATAGGAACCATGCCACACCACATTCATCGAGTCGACTTCGCTAAAGCGCACTTCGAAATATTTTGAAGACTTGAGTTCATTCATGCCTCACACGTTTTTCCCCTTACTGCAATCTTTATCTCGGTGCGCGCTATTTCGCGGCCGCGGCATTGCACCGTGGCCTCGGCCAAAGTCATGCCGAACACCTCTTCCCTAACCTCGACATCGGTGGTAATTACCTCGCTCACACAAGGGAGCGAGAAGACCGTGAAATTGCGCACCGCACCTATAAACCCGATCTGGATGCCCTTCTTAAGCACATACTTGTTGACATATCCGATGCGGGCGGCACACGTCTGCGCAATATTCTCAATCAGTCCCGACGCGCTTAGCCGCCCGTCGTCGACAAATATGTTGCCGGCCTCGACGAGGGTCTCGGTGACGGTGTGCACCATATCGAAATGCACAAGCGCCCCTATCATCACAAACGGCTCCTGCTGCGGCAGCAGTTCGTGCACGTCGATTTGCCTTAGAAAATCATTGGCGGGATGTTGCGGATCATTCATGCCCAAAATTCATAAAAGTTATACCATTGTGTGGGATAGCGTCGCAGCATGCACTCAAGCACGCCGGCATACCCGTCGACCAATTGGCGCATCTGCTCGCGTCGCGGGGCCTGCTTGTCGTAGACCAGCGGAGCAACATAGGCCGTGTAGCCAAGCGAAGAAGTCTTCATCACATTGACCGCTATCACATCGATGCCGCGCATTGTAGCCACAGAGAACGGTCCCATCGGGAAGTTGGCTTCGGCGCCCAGCAGTGTTGCTCGCAGTGTTTTTGTCGAGCCCATCACCCTATCGGCCGGCATGCTCACCGTCTCGTGGTTGGAGAGAGCCTCGTTGATGGCAAACAGGTGGCTCATGTCGGGCAAAACGGGAATCATGCAGATGTTGTTGCGCGAGAACTGCTGTTCACGCCCTCGCATCACCATAGCCTTTTCGGCGCCATAGACCAGCGCACTGAACCGTTTTTCTTCGGCCACGAGCGAGTATCCGGCCACCTCATAGCATCCAATATGGGAGCTGAGTTGCAAAAAGCCCTCGGGGCTGTGCTCAAGACGGCTGAAGTGGCTGTAACCCTCGACCGACACGCTGAAGCGGCGGCCGGCAAACATTGCAAAGCGGTCGATTACCACCTGGCTGAAAAGGCAGTGGTTGACGTAGGTGGCCCACATCGCGCGCAGCCTTCCGTAGCCGTGACGGCGGCGAAAGTAATGGTAAGCCGTGGTGCGGCTCCGGTTAGCGACAAGGCACACCGGAACGACAAACACTGCCGCAAACAAATACAGCAGTCTCGGATCGGCAAAGCGCAGTATGCTTATCAGTTGCCGGTGCATCCAGGCATTGCCGAAAGTGGTGTTGGCCTTGATTCGCATTGTGTGGCGCAGAGGAATGAGTTCTTGGCGGCTATGCCACCTTGCCCTCTATGTAGTCGCAGAATTGGCTCAGGGTGGTCACGCCATGCATCTCCTCGGCCTTGATTTTGAAGCCGAAGTTCTTTTCCACGATAACCACTATGTCGACAAAGTCAAGGCTGTCGATACCCAAATCGTCTTTCAGTTTTGCCTCAGGGGCAATCTTTTCCTCGTCGATTTCCAAATCCTCGATGAGGAAGTTTCTCACTTTTTCTTCGATTTCTGTTCGTGTCATTTATTGTTGTTTGATTTGTTCTTTCAATTTAACTTCAAGAATTGAGTGTCCCTGTCCTATGCCGTCGTGAATGGCAACTACCTGCAGTCCGGCACGGCTAATCTGCCGCGCCAAATCGTCGGAGTGGTACATTTTGCTGTTGCCGTTGGCCATAGCGGTGAAGTAGACGCTTGTCATGGTCAGGCACAGCGATGCCGGCTCATACTTCTGGCGGTCCCAAAACGTTTCCATTATGTAAAGCGTAGTGCCAGGGTGCATCGCAAGCGCTGCCCGCGAGAGGATGCTGAAAATCTCGTCCTCGCTGAAGCAGTCGAGGAACTGGCTCATCCAAATCGCATCCCATTCACCCTGTGGCAGACGCGCCTGGGGGTCGAGGATATTAAGCGGGCATCCGTCGATTCTGTCGCCTCCAGGCTTGTCTTTCACATTGTCGCGCATCATTCCTATCTGTCCGGGAAGATCTACAATGGTGACCCTCACATCGGGATTGTGCCCCACACACCTCAACGCAAAACGGCCGGTGTTTCCGCCCACGTCCATCAGGGAGCGCGTAGGCTTGCCAAACACAATTTGCAGGGCGCTGTCGAAAGAGCGGTCGCTATAGAAATGGTCGAATCCGAACCAGCTTTTCTGGACTTGGGCATCGAGATGCGACAAACCCTCGTAGATTGTGGGCCAGTCGCCCAATGTCTTCAGCCCTGCGGGCTTGCCCTCGAGCAACGCCTCTTCCAGGTAGAACAAGCCACGGTAGTTGACATCGTGGTTGAAGTTGACGTTGGCCCGAGTGGCCGGGTCGGTGAGCAAGAACCATCCCGTCTTGGAGATGGTGAACCTGTCGGTGTCGGGGTCGACAAGTACTGTGCCGGCGCTGAGTGAGGCCTCAAGCAGAACCTTAAGTGCATATTCCGAAAGGCCGGTCGGCCGCTGCAACTCGGCAAGGGTGAGTCCGTTCATGCTGTCGCGCAACAGGTCAAGAATGCCGAATTTAACCATGAGCCTCGACACCTGGAATATCACAGGAGCCCAAGCTATGTATTCGGCTTGCCGCTGAGCTTCGCGAGCCGACAACCGTTCTTGGGTGTATCGGTCGCTTTCTGATTTGAACAGGTGCATTACGGGGTGGTATTACTTCAGTTTGGCCACTTCCTTTGCCAGGCTCTTGAAGCATTTCACCATGCCGTCGGTAACGACAAAGTCGGCTCCACCGCTGCATTTGTCGACCTGCAGAGTGCACACTGCATTGCCCGAGGCCTTGTCGATGATTTTGATGGTGCCTGTCACATACACCTTGCACTGGCCCCACATTCCGGTAAACGAGTCGTGGCGTTCCATATTGGTTACGGTGAACACCATATCGTACTTGGCATTGTCGTTGCCAATCTTAAGGTTCGATGAGTTGTCGTTGAACGACGACACGAAAATTGCAGTTGTCTTGTTGACACGGTCCTCATAGTCGCTGCCGCACCATGTCTTGAAGTCTTCCTTCACCTCCCAGCGGGCATTTGAATAATCGATGGTGAGGGCTGCGGTGGCTTTCTCCTTGAGCACCGACTTGTCGCCGTCGACAACTTTCACTTTACTTCCTGCCATGGCAGTCACAGCCACCAAGAGCATGCATACTGCAAAAAATAATTTCTTTTTCATCTTTGTTTTATCGTTTTAAAAATCCATTATAGAAGTTGATTGTCCGTTTGGACTGATAACCTTAATGTAAAGATCGTGATTTTTCTCGGAAAGCTCGGCGTCAAAATCATAGACCACATCGGTGGCAGGCACATTGTTGATTACCGCAGGGTCGACGTTCTGCTGGCGCACAGTCACA
>CAVFVP010000025.1:28441-30791 GCA_963625945.1 Agathobacter rectalis
CCCGAAAGGAGTGTGCACCTCGGTGCTTCGGCTTCCGGCAGGGATGCTTTTAGCGCCTTTCACCTTGATGGCCAATTTGCAGCCACGCAAGCGCTTGAGACCGTTGGAATCGAAATCGGCAATTTCACGCACAGTAGCCGGCGTGACAAAAGATGTTGTGGCCACAGGCTGCAAGGTGCCGTTGTCGTCGCACACGGCAACCACAGCCTGCAATATGGTGAAAGGAGAAGCGTTCTCTATGAAGATCTTGTCCTTTATGTTCATTTCACTGGGCACCGTCTTATAGAACAGGCCGCGCGTGCTGTTGTCGGGCGTGGCATCCTGGGCCGTAGCCAGGAAAGCCATCCCCACCAGTAGGCACAACGCAATTGCAAGTCTCTTCATAACAGTTTGAGTTTTTTGTTTATATCTTCTTGATGACCAAAGCCGAGTTGGTGCCGCCAAAGCCGAAAGAGTTGCTTAATATGATGTTGAGGTCAACGTCGACCGTGGTGGCCGCAATGTTAAGTTTCTCGGAATACTCGTCGGGGGTTTCGAAGTTAATGTTGGGAGCCACAAAGCCGTGCTGCATCATCAGCGTGCTATACACAATCTCGGAGGCGCCCGCCATCCAGCACTCATGTCCGGTCATGCTCTTGGTCGACGATATCAAGGCATGCTTGCCGCCAAACATGCGGTTGAGGGCGATGGCCTCATACATGTCGCCCTGATGCGTGCTTGTGGCATGGGCGTTGATGTAATCGACATCATCGGGGCCAACACCAGCGCACTTCAGCGCACGCTCCATGGCTATCACGCTGCCGGCATCGCTCGGTTGGCTGATGCCGCCGCCGTTGCTGCTGAAGCCGTAGCCCACCACCTCGGCAAGGATGTGAGCCCCGCGGGCCACAGCATGGTCGTAGTCTTCGAGCACAACAGCCGCCGCGCCGCCGCTGGGAATGAGCCCGTCGCGGTCTTTGTCGAACGGGCGGCTCGCCTTCTCAGGATGATCCATGCGCACCGAGAAAGCGCCTAGTGCATCGAACGATGCCATGGAGTAATAGTTGGTCTCTTGTGCGCCACCACACAGCACCATGTCTTGCAAACCCTGCTTTATCATCATGAAGCCGAGTCCTATCGAGTGACTGCCGCTGGCACAGGCCGAGCTGACGGTGAAGTTGACACCGCGCAGATGGAAGATGGTGCTGAGGTTCATGTTCACAGTCGAATTCATCGACTGGAAGATGATGCCATAACCGAGCATGGCAGAGTCGTGCTTCTCGTCCATTATCTTCGATGCCTCGATTACCGGCTTGGCCGACGAGTCGTTGCCGAAGATGCAGCCCACCTCATTGTTGAGCAGATAATCATCGTCGATGCCAGCCTGGCCGAAAGCCTGGCAACTTGCCATGTAGGCATACTTGGCCTCTTCCGACATGCCGGCACGTGTGTGTCGGTCGAGCATCTGCTTGGTGATTACCGGTTCCTCCACAATACCGGTGAGAGCCGACCGATAGCCATATTCAAGCCTCTCGGGCTGGATGCCTATGCCTGACTTTCCTGTGTATAATGAATTCTTTACGGTCTCGAGGTCGGTGCCCAAGCATGACCAGATACCCATACCTGTGATTACTACTCTTCTGCTGCTCATCCTATGTGTTGAAGTGAAAGTTTATGAATAAAGGCCGCCATTGATGCTTATCACTTGTCCGGTGATGTAGCCGGCTTCATCTGAAACAAGGTAGCCAACCAGCGAGGCCACCTCCTCGGGCTTTCCAAACCGCCCTGCAGGCACAAGCTTCTTGAGCTCGTCGTGCGGCAAGTCCTTGGTCATGTCGGTCTCAATAAATCCGGGAGCCACGGCGTTGACGGTGACATTGCGCGGAGCCACTTCCTGAGCCAAAGCCTTGGTGGCACCTATGAGGGCAGCCTTGGCGGCACTGTAGTTGACCTGCCCCGGCATTCCCTTTAGGCCCGAAAGCGAAGCCATGTTGACGATGCGGCCTCCACGCTTGCGCGGCATCATGTGTTTGAGCAGTCGCCTGGTGATGTAGAAGAAGCCGTTGAGGTTAGTGTTGAGCACACTGTGCCATTCGTCGGCCGCCATCATAAACATCACGTTGTCGCGGCGAATGCCGGCATTGTTGACCAGCACCGATATCCATTCCTGCGGGTGTGCGCTCTCCCACTTGTCGATTGCGTCTTCAATGGCCTGGCTGTCCGACACGTCGAACGGCAACAACTCGGCATGGCCGCCACCGGCCGTTATCTCATCGGCCACAGCCTGCGCAGCCGCGGCATTGCTAATATAGTTGATTATTACCGAATATCCATCAGCGGCAAGCCTCAACGCCACTGCCTTGCCAATGCC
>CAVFVP010000026.1:0-3035 GCA_963625945.1 Agathobacter rectalis
GCGAACTCATAAAAGATGCGTCTTTGAAATTGGAGTTCTCCATATCGGCCACTACCCGTGCTCCCAGGCAAGGTGAGGTGGATGGCGTGAATTATTACTTTCTGACGCTCGAACAGTTCCAAAAAGCCATATCAAACGATGAGTTTGCAGAATATGAGGAAGTGTATGCGGGACGCTATTACGGGACGTTGAAAAAAGAGATCGAGAGAATTACCGACAACGGTAACAATGTGATTTTGGATATTGACGTTAAAGGGGGCGTTAACGTGAAGAAAATGTATGGCGATGATACTGTCTCTATTTTCATCACTCCGCCTAGTATCGACACACTTCGCCAGCGGCTCACGTCACGAGCTACCGACAATGCGCAAGAAATTGAAAAGCGTATTGCAAAGGCTGCTTTCGAGCTTGGCTTTGCCGATAAGTTTGACAAGCGCGTTGTCAACGACGACTTGACTGCCGCTGTCGAGCAAACTCGCAGTATTATAAAGGAATTCATCAATGCTTAAGTAATAATCGCCTATGGCAAAGCGGATTGGCATTTTCGGAGGGTCGTTCAATCCTATTCACGTGGGGCATGCCATAATAGCCAACTATGTGATGCAAAACACCGATTTGGATCAATTGTGGCTAATGGTGTCGCCGCAAAATCCGCTTAAGGCTGATGCGGAACACTCCTATGACCAACATCGGCTTGTGATGGCTGATATTGTGGCACGTCGAATCGAAGGGGCCTCTGTCTCTGGATTTGAATTCTCTATGCCTCGCCCGTCATATACGATTGACACCCTTAATGAGTTGCAACGGCGATTTCCCAACGACGAGTTTAGCCTGATAATCGGAGCCGACAATTGGGCGGTGTTTGACCGATGGAAGTCGCATGATGAAATTCTTGGCAAATTCAAAGTCCTCATATATCCACGCCGCGGTTACGAAATTTCAATACCCGCCCACCTAAGCAAGACGGTAAAGATTGTAGATGCACCCATTGTTGAAGTTTCCTCGACGGGTATCAGAGAAGGCATAAAAAGACTTCAGAATATGTCGTTCTTTCTACCCGACGAGGTCTATCGCTATATACTTGAAAAGCGATTGTACTTATAGCTTTTTTTATTTTTTGTAAAAACGCATAATATGGCGAATAAAATCAAATTGAGCCCTAACTCACTGGCATTCATTGCAATGACAAATGAGTATTGCCATGAGATTGAGAACGTTTTTGACTACGACAAAGACTCGTTTGTGGCTCAAATGCTCAAGTTGCTTCCTCGAATCTACATATCGGCAAGCGACTTAGACTGTATCGCAGGATTCAGCGACAATTACATTGACTCGTATCTCGAAGAAGATGCCTATAATCAGGCTCGAAGCTATGTGGCCCAACTGATGGCTGAAGATGATATTTATCTCGACACGTTTATCGACGAGATGAAATATTCCGACACTCCCATTGCGGCTTCGATATCCGAGAATCTTGCCGACCTGTATCAGGAATTCTTTAATTTCATCGCTTCGATTAAAGATGCCCCAACTGATGTTCAGCAAGAAATGATAGGCATTTGCAAGGATAATTTCAACAATTACTGGAGCCAAATAGTGTGCAACGCATTAAAGGCTCTCAATAAAATATTCTATAACCCCGATAATCTTTAAAAAAACTCTTATTATGGCAAATCAATATGTCGACTCGCTACTCTCGTTTTTAGCTGACTCTCCATGCAATTTTTGCGCTATAGATACTGCTAAAAAACAGCTGACTAACAGTGGCTTTAGCCACAAGAAGTTAGATGAAAAGTTTAATGTTAACGCTGGCGACCGTTTTTTTGTGACAAAAAACGATTCGGCAATATTTGCCGTGAGAATCGGGCGCAAAAATGTGACCGAAACCGGTTTTAAGATTGTGGCGGCCCACAGCGACTCTCCGTGCTTCAGAATCAAGCCCAAGGCCGAAATTTGCACTCCCGAAGGAATGGTGAGGCTGAACACTGAGGTCTATGGTGGTCCTATACTCTACACATGGTTCGACCGTCCATTATCAATAGCCGGTCGTGTGATTTTAAAGGGGACCGATGCCTTGCACCCTGTCAGCAAGACGTTGCATGTTACACGTCCGTTACTTCAGATATCACACCTTGCAATTCATTTCAATAGAGCGGTAAATGAAGGCAACCCGCTATCGAAGCAGAAGGACATGTTGCCAATCATAGCAAAGGTTAACGACAAGCTGGAGGCCGATGGAATGTTGCTCAAGCTGATAGCTAAAGAACTCAACGTGTCCCGGGAGTCAATCATCGACTTCGATGTCGTGCTCTATAATACCGAGCGCCCGTGCCTCTTCGGGCTTAACAATGAGTTTATCTCGGCCGGACGGCTTGACGACTTGAGTATGGCCCATGCCGCACTCACTGCTATCGAGGAGTGTTCCGACCAAGACACCACTTGCATCGCTGCCATTTTCGATAATGAGGAGACCGGAAGTGGCACTAAGCAAGGTGCCGGTTCACCGGTTTTGGCCAATGTGCTTCACCGCATTGTTGAGGAGCAAGGCGGCAATTATGAAGACTTCTGCATCGCTGTTGCAAAGTCATTCATGATATCGGCCGACAATGCCCATGCATTCCACCCCAACTATGCCAACAAATACGACCCCACAAACCACCCCACTTTGGGAGGTGGCCCGTGCATTAAGGTTAACGCCAATTGCAAATATATGAGCGACGCCCATTCGGCTGCCGTTTTCAAGCAGCTGTGTGACGCGGCAGGTGTTCCCTGCCAATATTTCGTGAACCATTCCGATGTAGCCGGAGGCTCTACCTTAGGCAACATTCTCACTGGGCAAATCGACATTGAGGGCGTAGACGTGGGCAATCCCTTGCTGGCAATGCACTCAGTGCGTGAAACCGGATCGGCCGACGACCATGTGTATATGATCAAGGCATTTAAGCAATTCTTCAGTTAATCAACGCGGAATTGCATAAATGAATATTATTGAGTAAATTTGATTAAAAATTATTTAACGATATAATTCAGCAACA
>CAVFVP010000026.1:3147-6681 GCA_963625945.1 Agathobacter rectalis
GACAGCGCAACTCAAGCCGAAGTTGAACGAATGCTCAACGACGAGGATAAGACCGAACTGATTGAATCATTCTATAAGGATTTGGAATTCGGCACTGGCGGCCTTAGAGGCATTATGGGAGCTGGCACAAATCGCATGAACATCTATACTGTTGGCCTGGCCACACAAGGTCTGGCCAATTACCTTAACGATGTGTTCAAGGACAAAGAGCAGATTAAGGTGGTTGTAGGCCACGACGTGAGAAACAACAGCCGGCTTTTTGCTGAAACCGTGGCCAACATATTCTCGGCCAACGGCATAAAGGTTTATCTCTTTGAAGGCCCCCGCCCCACTCCCGAGATGTCGTTTGCAATACGCCTGTTGGGATGCCAGAGCGGCGTGATAATCACTGCTTCACACAATCCCAAGGAATACAACGGCTACAAGGCATATTGGGACGACGGCGCCCAAATGGTGTCGCCTCACGATGTCAAGACTATTGAATATGTGAACAAGCTGCACGATATCGCCGACGTGAAATTTGAGGGAAATCCTGAATTGATTGAAATTGTGGGCGAGAACATCGACAAGCAGTTCATCGACCAAATCAAGACCCTGTCGCTCAGTCCCGATGTGATAAAGAGGTACAGCGACCTGAAAATTGTCTACACTCCAATCCACGGCACTGGTAAATACCTGATTCCGCGATCTCTTGCCAACTGGGGATTCACTAATGTGATTCACGTGCCCGAGCAAGACGTGCAAAGCGGTGACTTCCCCACTGTCGACTCTCCCAATCCCGAAAACGCTTCGGCAATGGCAATGGCTATAGAGAAAGCCAAAGAGGTGGATGCCGATTTGGTGGTGGCATCTGACCCCGACGCCGACCGAATTGGTGTGGTGATCAAGAACACCAAGGGCCAGTTTGAGCTTGTGAATGGCAACCAGATTGTCATGATATTCCTCTACTATCTGATGGCCCGCTACAAGGAGCTTGGCAAACTCGACGGCAGTGAATACATTGTTAAAACCATTGTTACAACCGACACAATCCGCCAGATTGCCCAAAAGCAGAACATTACACTCTATGACTGCTACACCGGCTTCAAATGGATTGCTACCGTGATGCGTGAAAATGAGGGTAAAGCCCGCTACTTGGGCGGCGGTGAAGAGAGCTATGGCTTCCTTGCCGAGGATTTCGTGCGCGACAAGGACTCTGTGTCGGCTATCTCGCTGATGGCAGAAATCGCCGCATGGGCCAAGGATAAGAATATGACAATGAACGATATGCTTATCGACATCTACACAACTTATGGATACTCAAAGGAACGCGGCATTTCGGTTGTGCGTAAAGGCAAATCGGGTGCCGAGGAAATCCAGAAGATGATGAAGAATTTCCGTGAGAATCCGCTGAAAGAGATTGCCGGCTCTCCCGTTGTCAAAATCCGTGACTATGCAACTCTCGAAGAGACTGAGCTACCTGCGGGCACAGTGAATAAGCTCGTGATGCCTGTCACTTCCAACGTTTTGCAGTATTACACCGCCGACGGCACCAAGGTCTCAATTCGTCCGTCGGGAACCGAGCCTAAGATTAAATTCTATCTTGAGGTACACGACACGTTAGACAATGCCAAAGACTATGATGCCAAGGACGAATGGGCAGCCAAAAAACTTGACAAGATTGCAAGCGACCTGGGCATAGCATAATCGCACAGCGCAACTCGCGACTGCATAATTCCGCCAGACCGCATATCCAATGCGTGTCTGGCGGATTTTTATGCGTTGCCGCGACTCAATTCGGCAAACGCCGATTTGGCATTCAAGGCTAATTACATTAATTTTGCGTAACAGAGAAGAACACCTACAAATACAGATATGATAGACAGGCATACAGTCGACCAAATAATTCAGGCAGCCAACATAGTCGAGGTTGTTTCCGACTTTGTGAATCTGCACCGGCGTGGCGCGAACTATGTGGGGCTATGTCCGTTTCATAACGAGAAGACCCCTTCGTTCTATGTCACACCGGCTAAGGGCTTTTGTCACTGTTTTGGCTGCGGCAAGGGTGGCACTCCCGTTAACTTCATAATGGAACATGAGCAAATCAGCTATTATGAGGCCCTGAAATATTTGGCAAAGAAGTATCATATCGAAATCCACGAACGCGAGCTTACTCCAGCCGAGATCGAGGCTCAAAGTGAGCGTGAGGGAATGCTCGTGATCAATGAGTTTGCGCGCACTTTTTTCGAAGACCAGTTGCTAAACACCCGTGAGGGTCGCGATGTGGGACTGGCCTATTTCAGGGAGCGCGGTTTCACCGACGAGACTATCAAAAAATTTCACCTTGGTTATTCTCCGCAAAACCGCTCGGCGCTCTACGATGCTGCACTAGCCAAGGGCTACAGCCAGAAACTGCTTTTCGATGTGGGACTGTCGATCAACGACAATCGCGGTGGTGGCTTCGACCGCTTCCGCGACCGTGTGATATTTCCCGTCTACAATGTGGCGGGTAAAGTGGTGGCTTTTGGCGGCCGCATAATGAAACAGGTGAAAAACACGGGCAAGTATCTCAATTCGCCCGAGTCGGTAATCTACTCTAAAAAACATGAGCTCTATGGCCTCTTTCAGGCCAAGCATGCCATAATCAAGCAGACTAAGTGCTTTTTGGTCGAGGGTTACACCGATGTCATCTCTATGCATCAGGCCGGCATTGAAAACGTGGTGGCATCGTCGGGCACCTCGCTCACCACTGAGCAAACCCGGCTCATTCATCGCTTCACCGAGAATGTCACCATTCTCTACGATGGCGACTCGGCTGGCATACATGCCTCGTTGCGAGGCATCAACATGCTCTTGGCCGAGGGACTAAACATAAAGGTGTTGCTGTTGCCCGACGGAGAGGACCCCGACAGTTTTGCCCGGTCGCACAGCGCAAGCGAGTTTATTAATTTCATAAATCAGAATGAGGCCGATTTCATTCGGTTCAAAATGCAGATACTCCTCAAAGATGCCAACAACGACATCACTAAAATGAAAGATGTGATCACCGACATTGAGGAAACAATTGCCGTGATTCCGTCGGCTGTGCTAAGGTCGCTCTATGCCCGTGAGTGCAGCATCACCATGCAAATTGCCGAGGAGGTGCTTTTGGCCGACATTGCCAGCATTCGGGAGAAAGCAAAAATAAAAGAGCAAACGCGCAAAGCCAACCAGAATCCGGCCGGGGTAAACGCTTCGGAAGGTGGCAGTCAGCCTGCACATGATTCCCAACCAATTCAGCAAGGCTCGGCCCAGCCGGCCAATCACCCCACCCCTCCCAAGAATCCGCTTTATCAACACGAATGGAATATAGTGCGCTATGTGGTGAAATTCGGAATGATGCTGATGGGCGATGCTGATTTCGACGATGGCGAGACCCGCACGCCCAGGGTTGTAGAATACATTCAAGACGACTTGCGTGCCGACGGTTTGACCTTTTCCAGCACACCACTGGCCAAGGTGTTTGAGGCGGCGGTAAATCGCATCCCTGCTTTTTACGACGACTTCAACGGCTAC
>CAVFVP010000026.1:6691-28410 GCA_963625945.1 Agathobacter rectalis
ACTCAGACAAGATCAATGACACCGAGCGCAAACTGCAAAGCGCCATCAATGCCAAGAATGAGCGCCGCATGAAAAGTTACACGCGATTGTATCTTGAGCGTGTTTTGTGCAACGACCCCGACGATGAAATACGCACCATTGCCAGCGAAATGGCCAACGATGAGCAGCCGTTGAGCAAAATCCACACGCAAACCGCCACCATCGTGCCTGAGGAGGACAAATTGAACACATTGGTCCCCAAAGCCATCAATGTGTGGAAATATGCTGTCATCAAGAGCCAGATAGCTGATCTGCAACAGCAGCTCAAGTCGGCATCCGACACGGCTTCGGTCATGTCGCTGATGAAGCAGATTATGGAATATACCGAATTTGCAGCCAATTTGTCAAAGCTTATTGGTGAGCGTGTGGTCAATCCTCTTTAAGTGCGGCTCGCCGTGGGCCAAATCATGCGTTTTTTGAATAATTATTGCTATTTTTGCAATACGAATGTTTTGAGTGAGTGGGCCGCCATTTCCAAGGCCCACAAAATACTAATAATGATATGCGAACTATAAGAATTTCCTTAGCTGCATTAATGATTTTCTGCGCGTCGTCGATTTTCGGCGCACAGCTTAAATTGCCCGTCAAGACCATTGGAGGCGAGTCGTTTTACTACTATAAGGTTAAGAAAAACGAGTCGGTCTATGCTGTGGCGCAAAAGCTCAACATACCCAAAGACGACATCATAAAGTATAACCCATCGGCCAGCGAGGGATTTGTGAAAAACCAAATCCTCTTTTTCCCGGTGGCGGCTTACGGCGGCAACTCTGCCACCACCCGTCAGACCGCCACGAGCCGTTACGGCGGATCTGAGACCATTGTCCACACCGTGAAAAGCGGAGAGACGGTCTACGGCATCTCCAAGGCCTATGGAATCTCGCAGGAAAAGCTTATCGAGGCAAATCCGAGCATCAACGTGAGCATGCGTGCCGGCGACGAAATCGTGATTCCCTCAAAATCGGGCACAGCAGCGGCCTCGGTGGCCACGGCTGCCGGCGGCTCAAGATATGTCACGTTTCACACAATTAAGCGTGGCGAGACGCTCTACAGCGTGGCACATAAATATCAACACAACCATCGAAAACCTGATTGCCCTTAATCCCGGTTTGGGCTCTGGCAATTTCAAGGCCGACGATGTGATTAAAATTCAGCCCAACACCCCGTCGGACATTCAACTGAGCAAGGAATACCGCCAGTTTGTCCCCTATACCGTAAAAGATGGCGACTCCTATGAAAGTGTGGCCAAGAGCTACAATGTGACTGCCCAACAGCTGAGGGAAAACAATCCCGGGGTCGACAAGTTGAAGAAAGGCAAAGTGATATACATCCCCAAGAGCGGCTATGAAATGAAGACCGTGAACTCAAGCAGCGCCACCACGCAGGAGCTTGAGCGCACCTACAACGGCAAGATTGGCACTGTGTATGCCCAGGAACACAATGTGCACACCGGCAACGAAATCAATCTGGGAATTATCTTGCCATTCCAGTTGCATAAGCAGGACCCTCCCAAGCAGGCTCTGCTCTATACTGAGTTCTACAAGGGCTTTTTGATGGCGGCTGACAGCATAAGCCGGCTATGCCACAAGAAGATTCATATCGATGTCTATGACACTGAGCACAACCTCAACAAGACCGACAGCATATTGGCGCTGCCGGCGCTGAAAAAGTTGAGTCTGATAATTGCGCCCAGCGAGCCTAAGCAGCTTGAGCGCATCAATAAGTTCGGTGAAAAGAACAACATTCCGGTCATCAACTGTTTCTCGCTGAAGAACGATGACTATACCGATAACTCCAAAGCAATTCAGACCAATGTGCCGGCTTCCTATCTTGCCACTTTTGTGGGTGAATGGTTCTGCAATAAGTTTAAGGGCCAGACGGTGGTGTTTCTTGAGGATCCCGAGACCGACGACAAGGAGATTTACGCTTATCTCAAGGACTACATCACAGCAAAGAAGCTGAAGACTAAGACACTGACCATTGTAAGCGATTTGACCGCCAAAAAGCTGTCGCAATATATGGATCCCGGGGTGAACTATGTGTTCCTGCCCAACAGCGGGGCGCAAAGGTTGACTGCTAAGTTTATCGACGCCCTCGCATCGGTGAAAGCCGACCGCTTCGACTGCAATGTGACCCTCATGGGGTATCCTGAATATGTGCTCTACAACAAAGACTTGACAGCCAAGCTGCAGACCGTGGACACTTATTTCTTCACGCGCTTTTTCTGTAGCAGCAATTCGGCCACGCGCAGCGTCGAGGCAAAGTATAAATCGCAGTTTGGCGAGAGCATGATGAACACAGCTCCCAAGATGGGTCTGCTCGGTTTCGATGTGGCCATGTATGCCATAAAGACGCTTAACGACGGCAACGACATCAACGAAAATAGCAAGGCTTATCGTGGCCTGCAGTCGAGTTTCAACCTTATGCGTGTGAGCAATTGGGGCGGCCTTGTCAACAAGTCGTATCTTATTGTGCGTTACACCTCGTCGCACCAACCTCAAGTGTTTGTGAAATGATGATGAAGATTAAGTCAATTCTGCCGTCGGCCTTAATGCTTGTTCTTGGCGTTTCGGCACAAGCCCAGCAGCATTTTGAGCCTAATGTGGCTATCGGCGGGCATGCCGGTTACACGCTGTCGAGGGTGGGCTTCAACCCGTCGGTTCCGCAAACAATGCTTGGCGGCATTGAGGCGGGTGTGGCGTTCCGCTATATGGAAGAGAAGAATTTCGGGTTCATTGTTGAGGCCAATGTTGAGCAACGAGGCTGGAAAGAGAAGTTTGAGGGCTATAGCTATAGCTATCAGCGCCGTTTCACCTATCTGCAAGTGCCGTTTCTCACCCACATCTACTTTGGCAGCTCGCGTTTTCACGGCTTCTTCAATGCCGGGCCTGAGCTTGGCTATATGATAGCCAGTTCCACATCGGCAAATTTCGATTATGCCAACTTCTCTGCCATACCCGATTTCCCGTCGACCAACCGCAACACAGACCAGTTTACTCTACCGGTTAAATATAAGTTCGACTATGGTATTTCGGCCGGAGTGGGCATAGAGTGGTTTGCCAAAAGGCACCATTCGTTTAACCTCGAAGGCCGTTTCTACTATGGCCTGCACGATGTGTTCAGCAACCATAAAAAAGACACTTTCTCAGGCTCGGCAAGCATGTCGCTGATGTTGAAGCTTGGCTACTATTACCGCATAAAATAAACCCGACACTTTCCCCCTATCCCATCTAATCACAAGTTCCGTCAATCTGTCGATTAACGGAACTTGTGAGTTTTTTCGGTGTATTCTCGGTATTAAGACAAAACAAGTGGCTGTCGTGTTTTTCGACTTAATGACGCAAGAAAATTGCTTAAACAAAAATTGAAGCGCGGTTCGGGCCTATGGGTAAAAACCATTGAAACCTGAACCGCGCGTGACTTTCTGTGTCTTTTGCTTTAAGTGTTTAAGTCGAAAGATTAACGATTGTGCCATGTGCGGATTTGTCGATAGCAGTACAATGTTGTTGGCCGGGGCATAAAAGAAGTGGCGGAGCGCGCTCTTTGGGAGTCTGCTCCGCCACTTGGTGGTTACCCAGGCTGCATTTCAGCGCAGCCCTGTGTAAAATCAACGTTTATTTAACGATGAACTTTTGTCCGTTTGCCACGTAGATGCCTTGAGGCAGTTCCACTGTGTGGTTGCCGTTGAGGTTGAATGCGGCAACCTGCTGGCCAAGGATGTTGAATACGCGAACCATCTGCTCGGCATTGCTCACAAATGTGGCGCAACCTTGCTTACCCACTATCCGCAGTCCGTTGGCCACCTTATTCACGTCAACGCCTGTCATATTGGCGTTGGGAATGATAGGATGTTCCACCTTAAAGATATAGTCCTTGCCATCAATAAGGTTCTGGATGCTCGGCAGTGTGTTCTTGTTTACAATGAAGAATACCACGTAATATTTCGGCGTTTCGCTACCGTTCTTATCGATAGCGTTGTTGAACGCCATTGCTTCTGAAACTTCAGGCAGCACTGCATCACCGCTGGTGTACCACCTCTTAATGCCCTGTGCATTCAGTGCGATAGTGCCTTCTGTATTAAACGGATAAGCATAGCCGTTGACCACATAGTAGAAATAGCTTGATTGAGCGGCTTTAAGCGATGGAGCTTTCTGTACAGTCGCATTACTTTTCTCGTTATCTTCAAAGTTTGTGGTGGTCATATAGGTGTTGTCGCGCTTCACCATCACAATTGCGTTGTAGTTTTGCACCGTTGTAGTGTCGCTCATGATGCGGGCTGTGAGGTCGAGACCATGTTTTTTATATGACCTTGATTCATTGCCTGTTGGATAGTACAATTCATCTGCTGTGGCATCTTCCACTTCACCATTAGTGAAATTAAGGGCGCTGTAAACTGTACCTTCAGGAACAAATGATGGGAATTGAGGCTTGCCAACGCCTATCCCTTTATCCGCCTCCGTACACTCCTTATAGTCATAAGTATTTATATACTCCGGATTTGTGCACCAGTCGGTAAACTCATATTTGTGAATGAGTGTGAGCTTGCCGTCAATCCATTGCGCATCATCAGCCCAGCTGTTGTAGTAATTTGTATTGACACGGGTCTTCACACCTATTGAAGGAGATTCATACCATGCGTAGAACGTGATCTCGTCGCCATTGTATGTAGGAGGGATGGTCACTGTATACTGGTTATCGGTAACCTTAGTGGGTTTAAAGTCACTGTTAAATTCAGATTCTTTGGGATCAGTGCTGAAGCCCTTGAAGTGGAACGGTTCATTGCCAAAGCCACCGTAGAGCGTAATCGTCTCGTTCTCGCCTACTGTGAGCCATGTGTCCTTTTCGGCAGTGCTACCTTCAATTGAAATTGTTGGGTCACCGCTGTTGGCAAAAGGCATTGCCACAATCTTCACCTTGTGTGTCGGGTGCTTGAAGTAGTAGATCTGCGAAGTTGCAGTCGATGGTGAGCTGTAATTTGCATTGTTGGTATAGCACTTGGCGTTTACGCGCACCGAGTAGCCTGCTTTAAGGATTTCTTTAACAGCAGCCAATTTGTCACCGTCCCAGGTCAGAACTAAGCTGTCTGTGCTGAAGTCGCAGCCCTCGGTGATTTCTTTCACCATTTTGTTGTTTGCATCAAACACCTGAATGTTGTAGTTGGTACTTGATTTGCTCTCTTCGGGGTTCGGGTTCTTGATGGTGATGTCGCCCCAAGTGGCAGTGTCAGCCACATCATAGGTCTGAGACTCAGGTGTGATGATAGGCGGCAGCAGGTCTAATTTATCGATGGGCTTGGCGTCGGGCAAAATGTCATTAATGCGAAGATTCATATAACGGCTGCGCATTATGTAGTCACCAGTCTTTTTGCAAATGTTTTCGCCGTTAATTTTACCCATATTGGCTGCTTCTACACGAATAACTTGTGGGTAGTCCTCAAATAAAATGCCAATGGTACCGTCTTGCTGGACTGTGATTGAGCTGTATTGCGCAGTCTCGTCAAGGTCGTCATCGGGGTCACTTATGCAAAGGCTCTTGTCCCATGTGAATCCGTTTGTGCTAACATCGCCCTTCTTTACGGTATACACGCAAAGACCAGAACGGGTGGTGTTACCGGCAGCGCTAGTAGCTTGTGTGGTGGGCACAGTGTGAATCAAATATTTAGTCTCTGAGCCGTCGTTTAGCATTGCGGTGTACTCGCATATTGCACCATTGGCTTTCTCCTTTAATTCCATGCCGCAATTGTTGAGTGCGGTTGCGGTATAATACACACTGTTATTATTACCTTGTTTCAAGGTGATAATGGCAAATTCGCGTTGATATGTTCCTTCCGAACGGATTGACATCAAGAAGGTGTTTTCATCAATTTCAATCAGCTGAGCCTCGTCATCTGTTCCATTTCCGCTTGATGCTGAGTTTTGATAGAAAAAGTAACTGTCATAGAATCTATTTGAATACGAATATTGAACCCAGGCACTATTTGACAATATATTCCAATAGTCCCCGCTGGGATCATAGGTCACAAAATAATTGCCGTTATGGCTGTAGCCAGAAGTCGTACTAACAGTTCTATAGCAAGCAAGCACTTTCCCTGCTAAGAGGCCATTCTTGACAACGCACATATTACCAGGGGCGATATTACCGCGATAATCTGTAAGTAACCTAAGTTTATTGCTGTCTTTGTCGCGCATATACTTTGATTCACCCCAAGTCTGTCCATTGTCACGGCTAATCACGTAGCTGTTGTCAGATAACTGGCTAGAAGTAAGAGTTTGCCCACCAAATCCGTAGCCATGGATGAAAGCACAAAGCAAATCGCCGTTGGGGAGTGCGGCAAGCGAGGCATCACCGTAACCAATAGAATTCGTGCAGTCAATAATGCTCACTCCACTCATTGTTTTTGTAGCCGAGTCGCCTTTGGCGATAGTCACTGGGCTGCTCCACGTTTGGCCATTGTCGTTAGACCGGCGCGAGAGCATATCGATATCGTTGGTGATATCGTGAATGTGCTGCTTGCGCGCATCGCTCACGGCCACGAGAGCGCCGTCGGAAGCGGTTACAATGGCGGGAATGCGGTAATACTTCGAGTAGTAGTCACCAGGGGCATACATTGTTTTCAGCTGAGGAACAAGCACGCGCAATCCATTTTTGTTATTGCCATTAGTGCCTGTGTGTTGCTGCTCCAATGTCGCTACATCAGTACCCGAACTCATTCCGGTGATTTGGGCACCGATTCTTGTGAAGTTCTTTTTGTCTCCCTCTATGGCCGGGAGCTCATCGATCTTGTTTGCAATGTCGGCTGTCACGTAGAACACATATTCAGTGCCGCCCTCAAGTCCGCTACCCTTGAGCGAAATCTCATCGCCTGAAATGTTGCTCGTGTACGACAACAGCACCGCACCCACCTTGCTGCTGGGGTCGCGATAGTCCCACATTTGCTCAAACGTCTTGGCAATGTTGCTGCTGTTGCCAGATGTAGATGCATCGTACTTGCGAGCATAGAGGCAGACACGGTTCACAAACTTGGCATACTCGCCCTGCAACTTAAACTTCACTGTCACTGCACTATTGCCACTTGGAATTTCATATTCACCAAAGGCAAGGAGCTCGTTTTGGTTGCCAAGACCCGCGAAGCCGGCTGCTTGCCACCAGTAACCGGGGGTGAACCCTGTGACGCTCGCCGCATTGACCATAATGAAATTCAGCAAGATAATGCCCGCGAGCAAAATCCTTTTAAAGTAATTAGTTTTCATTCATCAAGTCTTTTAAATGCCACAAACTCCAAATGACATTCATATTGTTAACGCTAAAAAGGATTGCGGGAGTTACCTGAATATTTACACACTGCTTCACAAACAAATACACTCTTTCTTGCCATTTTTTCACTATGCGTTTTTCCTGTTTCTCAATAAACACAACACTATTTTTATCAAGAAAAACCTGTAAAAATGAGGTCAAATGAAATAGCTGTTAATCGATGCTTGCATGCGTAAAACCAGCACATCCTATTATATTACTATTTTTCAAAGCACAAAATTACGTATTTTATGCAATTGGGCAAGCGTTAGAGTGTAAAAATTACAGGATGTGCAAAAATATTCAACAACCGGCAAAAAAACATTCACAAAACAGGCATTCACCTATGCATGGAAATCAGCGATAAGTGCGCAACATGGGGTAAAAGGCATTAGGATAGTATTCGAGCTTGAACCCCGACAACTGATTGCCCACCAATATTATAACATCATACTGAACCGCCATGCGCAGCTTGTAGAATTGCATGTATCCGTGGGCGGCACTCACAAGGCGCCGCTGCTTTTGCCGCGTTATGGCACGCATGGGGTCGAACCGGGCATCGGTGGAGCGCGTCTTTACCTCCACTATGTGTAGCACCTGCCCAGGCGACTGTGCCACGATATCAATCTCGAGGTGGTTGAGCCGCCAGTTTGTTTCCCTTATGGTGAGCCCTTGCTTGATAAGGAACTCCTTGGCGGCTGTCTCGCCTGCCGCCCCCAGCTGATTGTGAAAAGCCATTGCCGTGTGATTACGAATAAAACAAAATTTTGTGTGGCAAATATAATGAATATTCCAGTGACTCTCAACAGGCATTTTTGGGATTGGCCGAATTGAGCCGTAAAGGCAGAATAATCGGCCACGGGCTGTAGTATATTGATATTTTTTGTAATTTAGCGGAGCGAACGGGCCGCACCGACAAGCGAGGCCCACACAAACAACGTAAAAAAACAAAAAAAGACATTATGGCTAACAAAAGACAACTGAAAAAGGCTATCCGCTATGCATGCGGTGAAATGGCAGGAGAATGCATCTTCGCCAGCGAGACACTCGAAGGAACTGATATAGCGAAATGGGACAACATCATTCTCGATATCGCCATGCTGCAGGAAGAGGCAGTGGACCGCGTCGCCGCAAAATTCGACAAAAAGCCCAAAGACTTTGAAACCGCCAAGGCATACAACGACGCCCGCCGTGCCTACTTCAAGAAGGCAGAGAAAGAACTGTCGGAATATATGCACAGCGAGACCGGCAAAATAGCCGAGGCTATGAACGCGCTTGTGCCCAAAACCAAGAAGGCATAACACCGCCCCGCGGCGGGGTGAAGATTAAAACGAAAAAACGACTCGACAATTGAATCTTGCAGGACTGATATTGAAATCCCGCGGATGGAAATTCGTGACCAACGTGGAGTTGCCGCCTAAATGCATTATATGCGTGGCACCCCACACGAGCAATTGGGATTTCATACTGGGAGAACTATGCATACGCTCAAAAGGGATGAAGGCCGGCTTTCTGATGAAAGACACATGGTTCTTCTTCCCTTTGGGCCTTTTGTTAAGGAAAATAGGAGGCGTGCCCGTTGCCCAGCACCGGCGCACCAACGTCAGCTCAACCGTGGTGGAATCGCTAAAGACACACGACAAGCTCGCCATAGCCGTCACACCCGAAGGCACCCGCAGCCTCAATGCCAAGTGGCACAAAGGCTTTCTGTATATAGCTCATGAGGCTAATGTGCCTGTGATTCTCGCCTATGTGAACTATCCAGAGCGCATTGTGTGCATCGACCGCGAATTTATGCCCACTGGCGACGTGGATGCCGACATGGAGCAGATAAAACGCTACTACAACGAGCACGGGCGTGCCCGGTTCCCCGAAAAATTCTCAACGGGACTATAAACTAAAATAACATTTGCGTTATGCTTACACGAAACTTAAGGGTCGCGCTCATTGAGCACAATGTGACGTGGGGCGACAAGACCGCCAACCTGGATTGCCTCGACAGCTATCTGGCAAATTTGCCCGACGGCACCGACGTGGTGGCACTGCCCGAGATGTTCTCGACCGGCCTGATTGACGACAGCGGACTCGCTGCGCAGTTGGCCGAAAGGAATACCGGCGACACCATAAAGCGGCTGCAACAACTGGCCGACAAGCACAGTGTGGCCATTGCCGGAAGTTTCCTGGCCCACACGGCCAGCCGTCTCTACAACCGCGGCTTCTTCATTGAGCCTCACGACGACGAGACCTTCTACGACAAAAGCCACTTGTTTGGCTTCGGCGGCGAGGACAAAGTGTACGGCCAGGGCACCGATGCCGCTCCCATAGTGAGATTTCGTGGAATGAACATTAAGCTGATTGTGTGCTACGACCTGCGTTTCCCGGTGTTTTGCCGCAATGTGGGCAACGCCTACGATGCCCTGCTGGTGATAGCCAACTGGCCGACTGCGCGCATCAACGCATGGCGCACCCTGCTGGCCGCACGAGCCATTGAAAACGAGTGCTACGTGTGTGGCGTGAACCGCTGCGGTGCCGACCCCGGCGGCATCAATTACGGCAACGGCACATCGATGATATTTGACTTTAAAGGAAAATGCATAGCGCAAAGCAGCGACAGTTCACCATATGCCGTGGCCGACTTGTCGCCCACCGAACTGGAGAAATTCAGGGCCAAATTCCCGGCTTGGCGCGATGCCGACGCATTCACTATGCCGAAAGGCCAGTGAGCCATCGAGACGGCCCACTCATCACCATCCAATCACTTACGCCGCAACACCAGTTGCATCTCACACACCCGGCAGTTGCACACCACCTCCATCACAGTGTTGCCACAGCGCAACATCAATTTGGCAGGCAGTTTTTCACGTGATTTGCCCTGCAGACAGCACCCAAGTTCGCGCCTGATGCAATAGCGCGTGTGCATCACCGTGTGCCCCACGGCATTTGCCGTGTCGGGCCACGTCTCCATAGCCGGCTCAATTTCCACGGCTCCGTGTTCGCGATAAAACCGCTCGGCCAAGCGGTTGGCCACATTATCGGCATATCCCAGCCGAGGAGGGCAATTCACATTTCGCAATTCCTTTCCGGCCTTAGGACGGGTAAACCGCATGGCTTGCGCACGGTCGAGCAAGTCGAGCAATTCACGGCGGAAAGCCGCAAGAGCAGAATTGGGGATAAACACATCGTCAAGAGCCTCAATGTGCCGCAAGCAATAGGCGGTGCCACCCATTTTCGAAAGCACGGCAGTTTGCCGCTGCGCTTGTGGCGTTTGTGCTGCCGAGGCGCTTACTGACGCCGAGTGCGTCACTGCATTGCCGCGCCCATCGGAGCAATCGGCCACAAGCACGCCGTTGGCCAGCCTAAGCCTTATGTCGACAGCTATCAGCCTGAGGGATGACGGCTGTGAAAGCACATCACATAACCGCTTGTTGTGAGTTCGGTAAATCATAGTGCCACGGGAGACCGACACACGGTCGCGCAGCACCACACAATCGCCCTCTACCCTATTGACACGCATCCCCTCCATGTCGCCATTGGAGTTGATATAGCTCAGCCCATCGCCATTCGATAACTGCTTTTCGGTGGCAATTCTCAGTTCAATTCCGTGGGCGTAAGTCACCACGCCCAGAGGCTCACCAATTGATTTGGGCGAGTCGGGGCATGCCATGGAATAGCCGTCGGGCCGTTTGCGGCCAGTTAAAAAGTAGTCGGTAAAACCGCGGTTGAAAGCCACGTGTAAATCGGGCTCAAACGTGAGCGAACACCCGCCAGCCGATGCCCGTTGAAGAGAATCGTCGGCATCGATTACGGCATCCAAAGCGCGCCGGTAATAAGCCACCACATTCTTAACATAAGACGAATCCTTGAGCCGCCCCTCGATTTTGAACGATTGCACCCCGGCATCGATCATGCGCCGCAGGTTACGGCTCTGGTTGTTGTCGCGGAGCGAAAGCAGATGCTTGCCCTTGAGCAGCACATTGCCGTCGGCATCGGTCAAATCATATTTCAAGCGGCATATTTGAGCACACTCGCCACGGTTGGCACTGCGGCCACAAATGGCATAACTGGCCTGACAACGCCCACTGTAGCTGACACACAACGCCCCATGCACAAACGCCTCGAGCGGGACCTTCACACTGCGGGAAATGGCCGATATCTCATCGAGCGTTAGCTCACGGGCAAGGACGAGTTGCGTGAATCCCGCCGCCTCAAGAAACTGTGCCTTGCCGGGAGTGCGTAAGTCGCATTGAGTGCTGGCATGCAGGGCAATAGGAGGCAATTTCAGCCGCAAGATGCCCATGTCTTGAACAATCAAAGCATCGGCTCCGGCATAATAAAGCTTCCAAATAAGGGCTTCGACATCGCGCAGCTCGTTGTTATAGATTATGGTGTTGACCGTAACATACACCCTGGCATTAAACCGGTGGGCATAGGCACACACTTCGGCAATGTCGGCAACAGAATTCCCCGCCGAAGATCTTGCCCCGAAATGTGCCGCACCCATATACACGGCATCGGCCCCGTGGTTGATGGCCTCGAAAGCCACCACCTTGTCGCGGGCAGGTGCCAGAAGTTCTATTTGTCGCTTTATCATCACAGTTGCAGCAAAGCACGCACTGCGGCAGAGCATTGCAATACCGCCACAGGGCCATGCTGAATGAAAAAATCGTTATGCATTATTTTTACTGCAAAAATAGCTATAATATTTTCACAGAACATCAGAATAGTGTAATTTTGCCTTTCATTAGCCACATTTTTAGCAATAGCCGCATATCTTTTTTGCGGGCAGTTTTAAAGGAGAACATATATAATTGATGAAAGATAGCATATTTGACAACTTCGGTCGCGCAGACGGCGACAATGCGTCGCCACAAGTCATTCCCATTTTCACCGAAGTCGACACCAACGAAGAGTTCGACGAAGAATCATCAGTACAAGACATAGAAGCCAACATCCCGATTTTGGCACTACGCAATATGGTGATGTTCCCGGGCATGGCCATGCCAGTGTCGGTGGGACGTCAGAAATCGTTGGCACTGATACGCGAAGCCCAGCGGAAGAAACTCACGATAGGCGTGGTGTGCCAGATCGACAGCTCGGTTGAAGATCCCGATGCCACCGACTTGTATCAAATGGGCACGACAGCCGAAATCCTAAAAGTTATTGACATGCAGGACAACACCACCAACGTGTTTCTGCAAGGCCGCAAGCCCTTTATTCTGCACAAAATCACATCAAAGAAGCCATACCTGAAAGGCGATGTGACTATCATTGACCAGTTCTTGCCCCAGAAGGGCGACAAGGAGTTTGCCGCGCTGATCAGCTCGATAAAGGACATCACCCACGAAATGTTTGAAAACCTGGGCGACAGTGCAAAAGAACTCAAGTTTGCTGTCAGCAACATCGACAATCCGCTCTTCCTCGTCGACTTTTTGGCGACCAATATACCTTTTGAGCCGGCAAAGAAACAAGCCCTGCTCGAACAGACCATTGTGAAAAAGCGCGCCTATATGCTTCATTCCTATTTGAGCCAAGAGGCCCAACTGGTAGAGCTGAAAGCCGAGATACAGTCGCGCACACAGCAAGACCTCTCGCAGCAACAGCGCGAGCACTTCCTGCAGCAGCAGATACGCACCATCCAGGAAGAATTGGGCACCAGCGAAGACGATTTCTCAGAGCTGGAAAAACGCGCCGAGCAGAAGGATTGGGACGATGCCGTAGACAAGCAATTCGACAAAGAGCTCAAAAAGTTGGAACGGCTGAATCCGCAGTCGCCCGACTATGCAGTGCAGTACCAATATTTGGACACATTCCTCAATTTGCCTTGGAACTACTGCACAAAAGACTCCTTCAACCTTAAAAAAGTGGAGACAAAGCTCAACCACGACCACTATGGCTTGAAAGATGTGAAAGACCGAATACTGGAACACCTTTCGGTGCTGAAATTGCGAGGAGATCTCAAATCGCCTATTATCTGCCTGTATGGTCCTCCGGGTGTGGGTAAGACATCACTCGGCAAGTCGATAGCAGAGGCATTGCACCGCAAATATGCACGTATTTCGCTTGGCGGATTGCATGATGAGGCTGAGATAAGAGGACACCGCCGCACCTACATTGGTGCCATGCCGGGACGCATAATCGACGGCTTGGCCAAGTGCGGCAGCTCAAACCCCGTGATGGTGCTTGACGAGATTGACAAGGTGGGCAAAGACTTCAAGGGCGACCCGTCATCGGCACTGCTCGAAGTGCTTGACCCAGAACAAAACAGCCATTTCCACGACAACTATTTGGATGTAGACTACGACCTGTCGAAAGTGCTCTTCATCGCTACGGCCAACTCGCTCTCGGGCATAAGCCGGCCACTGCTCGACCGCATGGAGGTTATAGAAATCACAGGTTATATACCTGAAGAAAAAGTGGAAATAGCTCGAAAGCACCTTGTCCCAAAGCTACTTGAGGAGAACGGGTTTGAGCCTAAAGAAGTCACCTTCGGCAAACCAGTGCTTAACACGATAATTGAGAACTACACCCGAGAAAGCGGCGTGCGTGAGCTTGAAAAGAAAATATCGAAAGTGCTCCGTAAAATCGCCCGTGCAAAAGCCTCTGACGACGAATTCCCGTCGTCGATAACCGACAGCAACCTGAGCACATACTTGGGTGCAAAGGAATATAGCCGCGACATGTATGAGGGCAATGAGTTTGCCGGCGTGGTCACCGGACTGGCCTGGACATCGGTTGGAGGCGAGATCCTGTTTATAGAATCGGCACTCACGAAGGCCGGGAAAACCGGTGAGAAGCTTACGCTTACCGGCAATTTGGGCGACGTGATGAAAGAGTCGGCGGTAATTGCTATGCAATACATCAAGTCGCACAGCTCATTGTTTGGTATAGACTACGATTTGTTTGACAAATATAATGTGCACGTGCATGTGCCGGAGGGCGCAATTCCCAAAGACGGCCCCTCGGCGGGTGTGACAATGGTGACATCGCTCGTATCGTCGTTTACACAAAGAAAGGTGCGTGACCACCTGGCTATGACCGGAGAAATTACCCTTCGCGGCAAGGTGCTTCCGGTGGGAGGCATAAAGGAGAAAATTCTGGCTGCCAAGAGGGCCGGTATCACCGACATCATACTGTGCAAGGAAAACAAAAAAGACATTGACGAGATTGATGATATATATCTGAAGGGACTGGAATTCCACTTCGTCGACACCATAAAGGATGTTGTGGATTTTGCATTACTTCCCCAAAAGGTGAAGGATGCCTTAGAATTGTAAAAGTCCTTTAGAACAAAACAATAATAAAGCGGCAGTTGCTCAAACAATTAAGCATCTGCCGCTTAGTTTTTCCCTTTAGCGCGTGGCGATTTACCGCAGATATGGATTTGTGGCCTGCTCGTCGCCCACAGTTGTAGACGGTCCATGACCTGGTAAAATCAAAGTGTCGACGGGCAATGTGAGGATTTTTGATTTCACGCTCTGAATCAGCTGTGATTGTGAGCCGCCCGGCAAGTCGGTGCGCCCAATGCTACCTAAGAACACGCTGTCGCCCACAAAAACGGTGTTGCTTTGCGGCAAGTAGAATGCCAATCCACCCAAAGAGTGGCCCGGCACAGCTATCACTTGAATCTCTTCGCCGCCTATAAGCAGTTTATCGCCCTCTTTGACATACTTGTCAACGGAAAGCGGCTCAATCGAAATCCTCAAGCCAAACCGTTGGGCCTGAGCCGGCAACGCTGCCGACAACAGGGCATCGCCCTCGCTCGCATATACAGGTGCTTTGCATTGCTGCGCGAGCCATGCGGCTGAAGCCACGTGGTCGACGTGAACATGTGTGATCAGCACACACTTAACGTGCAGACTGTGGTCTGTCAAGAATTTGATTACCCCGTCACGTTCGTGCTGGTTCATCATGCCAGGATCAATGACAACGGCATCACTGGATTTCTCGTCATAAACCACATAAGTGTTTTCACCAAACGGGTTTACCTCGAAGCGGACGATTTTCATAACGGTAAGTAAACTATTTTTTTCGTTTCAAAAAATGGCTCGTCAAAATATCGACTTATATTGTCAACGACAACACTGTCGTGGAAATTGCTTAACTCTTGGTCAAGGTCACCGCCCTTGAGGCAGATCAAGCCATTTGGCAATGGGTTGCACATAGCCTCGTGGACCTTTACAAGACGCTTCAAAAGAGGCACCATTTTGCCTAATTCCATTACGGCACGGCTAACGACGAAGTCATACTGCCCTTTCACCTCCTTGATGTCACCGTGCTGAATGGTCACATTGCAAAGCCCCGCCTCCTGCGATATTGACTCGGCGACTTTCAGTTTTTTTCCGATACGGTCCACAAGGTGAAACCGGACTTCGGGAAACAGTACTGCAAGCGGTATTGCGGGGAATCCGCCGCCAGTTCCGAAATCCAGCACTTTAGTCCCTGGTGTGAATTCTATGAATTTTGCGATCGCCATAGAGTGAAGCAGGTGATTCACCTCCAAATTGTCGATATCCTTGCGTGAAATGACATTAATTTTCGAATTCCACTCAGGGTAGCTACGTTCCAATATGGCAAATTGCTCTATCTGCCCTGCTGTGAGTGACGGAAAGTATTTAGTTATGAGATTCATTCAACCGATTAGCATTGAGTGGCACACACCGTGCACCCTGGCCGTCATAAATTGTTGATTATGGAATTTTCCAGATAATATGGTTTGAGCGTGTCAAAATCAAGGCTTATTTGTGGCTCCCCCACTGCATTGATGGCAAGTTCGTTGGGCTCAAAACTCCAAGTGATTCCCTTGTTGGTAAAAAAGAAATTATTTCCCACCGACAAGTTTGGCAGATTGTAATACCCCAACTCGTTCAGCTCGTCCTCAGTTTTTACGTTGTTTTGTTGCATAAGCTTCTCTTTCATCAACTGGCACAGGTCGTTGATTGATGAGCTCTTAAACAAACGGTTTATCACCACTTGCGCCATAGCCTCTAAATCAATATTATAGTAGTGATGCGTACGCAATGTCACCTTGTTGTTCTTCTTGATTATTTCTTCCTTACAGAAGGTAACGACACCTTTCTTGTTGTAGATGGGAGTTATGTTGATGGTGGCGTCAAAGCTCTCAACGTTGATGGCGTCGTAATCATCACCGTCGATATCGGCCGACGATTCGCCTTCGGCATTTGGTGCATTTTGGTCAATGTAGGCCGAGGCAAAGTCCTTAATAGCCTCTTCGATGCTAATGGAGTCGCCGGCATCAAGCACTATTGATGCATAAAGCTGCTGTAACTTGCGTGTGTCGGCAGTGTCCTTATACTGCTCGGGATAGGCAATGTTGGCTCTGATGCTTATGTTGCATTTTTCGCCATTGCTCATTTTAAAGCTCGATTTGTCTTGAACAGTCGTGTTTCCGATTTTCACTGAATCGGCGGGCAAAAGCGACCGGTGTGCAATATTGCCGCAACTCAACGAAACCAGAGCCAAAATCAGGCCGAATGCAAATATTGCAATTTTAATTCTCATGATAAAAAACTATTTTAAACTTGTTGATGTATGCGTTCTTGCATCAAAAAGAGTTAACGCAATGCCGCTATGATGCGTTCACAAGCCTTTCCGTCGCCATAGGGATTGATAGTTTCTGACATCTTGCGGTAGAGGTTCTCGTCGTTAAGCAGTTCCGACACGTTTTCAACAATAGCATCGGCATCTGTTCCTACAAGCTTCACTGTTCCAGCATCAACAGCTTCGGGACGTTCTGTGGTGTTGCGCATCACAAGCACTGGTTTGCCGAGCGAGGGGGCTTCTTCCTGCACACCACCGCTATCGGTCAATAGTAATGCCGAGTGCTTCATTGCGTAGATAAACGGCAAATAATCAAGCGGAGGAATGAGGAACACGTTGCTTAACCCCGACAGGAGCCCATATACAGGTTTTTGGACATTGGGATTGAGGTGGACCGGATAAACGATGTCGATATCGGGGTGGCGTTGCGACAATTCCTTTATGGCCTTGCAAATGTTTAAAAAGCCGCTACCGAAATTCTCGCGGCGATGGCCGGTAACCAATATGTATTTGCGGTTGCCCACTGTGTAGCCCTTTTCTTTCAGTTCCGCTTTTATCTTGTCCTCGATGCCGGGCCTGTTCTTGATGATGTCTACCGCCATCAGCAATGCATCAATCACCGTGTTGCCGGTAATATACACCTTGTTAGAGGCAATCCCCTCACGGAGCAAATTGGACTGTGATCGTTCGGTGGGCGCAAAGTAATAATCACAAATACGGTCGGTTACCTGTCGGTTCATCTCTTCGGGCCATGGCGAAAGCATGTTATAGGTACGGAGGCCGGCCTCCACGTGCCCCACCGGCACTTGCTGGTAGAAAGCGGCGAGAGAAGCTGCCATCGATGTCGTTGTGTCGCCGTGCACAAGCACCACATCGGGCTTGAAGTCTTTTATCACGTCGCGCAATCCCAAAAGCACTTTAGAAGTAATGTCGTAAAGGTCTTGATTGGGAGCCATTATATTGAGGTCGTATTCCGGTTTTATTTCAAACACTTCAAGAACCTGGTCAAGCATTTGGCGGTGTTGGGCCGTGACGCACACGCGGGTCTCAAAATCATCGGTGTTGGCTTGTAACATTTTCACAAGAGGAGCCATTTTGATGGCTTCGGGACGCGTTCCAAACACCAAAAGTATCTTTTTCATATCTGTTACTGTCTCTATGATGGTTGTATTATTTTGGAAAAAATTCCATATTTCATACAAAGATAGTGTTTTTTTGAATGTTCACACCCTGAATGAGGTAAAAAAGCAATCTATCCTTGATTATTCACTTTTTATTGTGCTGACAATACTAAAAGGGCTGAAAAAGTCGTTATATTTATAATTGATTTAGACTATGGAGCGCGTGACACACCATCCACCTCCATAAACAAAAAACTTTAACATTATGAAAGGAAAAATTTTAGTGACAGGCGGAACCGGGTTCATCGGTTCACACACAACCGTTGAACTTCAAAACGCCGGTTACGAAGTTGTCATCATTGACAATTTGTCGAACAGCAATATAGATGTACTCGACGGCATAGAACACATCACAGGCATACGTCCGGTTTTCGTGAAGGGCGACTGCTGTGACATCGATACCATGGCCAAATTGTTCGAGGAGAATCCTGGAATAAATGGAATTATAGATTTTGCTGCAAGCAAAGCAGTGGGCGAATCGGTGCACAAACCCATTCTATACTATCGCAACAACTTGAACATACTGTTGAACATCCTCGACTTGATGCCAAAATATGACGTAAAAGGAATGGTGTTCTCTTCGTCATGCACTGTCTATGGTGAGCCAGATGCAAACCCGATCACAGAATCGGCGCCCATAAAAAAAGCTACATCACCCTACGGAGCAACAAAACAAATCTCGGAAGACATAATAAAAGATGTAATCGCATCGGGCTCACCCATCAAGGCAATTCTGCTGAGATATTTTAACCCAATTGGAGCCCATCCAAGCGCCGAAATCGGAGAATTGCCTAATGGGGTGCCGCAAAACCTGATTCCGTATATCACTCAAACCGCAATCGGAATACGTAAGGAGTTGAGCGTGTTTGGCGATGACTACCCCACTCCCGATGGCTCATGCATACGCGACTTCATCAACATTGTTGACTTGGCCAAGGCCCACGTCAAGGCAATAGAGCGAATGCTTAACGACAACAATGATGAGCCGCTGGAAGTGTTTAATATTGGTACTGGAAACGGGGTGTCGGTTTTGGAATTAATAGATGTATTCCAAAAGGCCACAGGCGTGAAGTTGCCATATAAGATAGTGGGACGTCGCGAAGGCGACATTGTGAAAATTTGGGCTGACCCCACAAAGGCCAATACCGTGCTTGGATGGAAAGCCGAAGCAACACTTGCCGATACAATGCTAAGCGCGTGGAATTGGCAGAAAAGGCTTCGTGAGCGAGGCATAATGTAAACCATCTCACAAGTTTAGGCAGTGGCGACCGACGCACCCGGTAGGAGTTATACCGCAAGGCGTGCCGGCCGCCACTACTGTTTGTCTCCTGTTTGTCTCCCATTGTTGCAACCAACAAACAACTGGCTTTTTTGGCAGTTAGTCCACAAAATCGTAAATTTGCAGAAGAAACACTAAACACCGATTTTCAGTTTAAAATGAAGAATATAAGAAACTTTTGCATTATCGCCCACATTGACCACGGCAAGAGTACTCTTGCCGACAGACTGCTCGAATACACAAAAACCGTGGGGGGCAAGGAGATGCAGAACCAGGTTCTCGATGACATGGAGCTTGAGCGTGAACGAGGCATTACCATTAAGAGTCACGCGATTCAGATGGATTATCCTTGTAACGGAGAGAACTACACGCTTAACCTGATTGACACTCCGGGACACGTTGACTTCAGTTACGAGGTGTCACGCTCCATAGCCGCATGCGAGGGCGCTCTACTGGTGGTAGATGCCACACAAGGTGTTCAGGCTCAAACCATTTCAAATCTGTATATGGCTTTGGACAACGACTTGGAAATTATACCGGTGATAAATAAAATCGACATGGACAGCGCGCACCCCGATGAAGTGGAAGATGAAATAGTTGAGCTCATAGGGTGTGACCCCAGCGAGATCATCAGGGCCAGTGCTAAAACCGGAGAGGGAATTCAAGAAATACTCGATGCCATCGTCAATAGGCTCCCTGCCCCTAAAGGCGACACCGAAGCCCCACTCGAAGCACTGATTTTCGACTCGGTGTTCAATCCGTTTAGAGGTATTATTGTATATTTCAAAATCCTCAATGGAACCTTGCGGAAAGGTGATTTAGTGAAATTTGTCAATACAGGCAAGCAATATAATGCCGATGAAGTGGGTGTGCTGAAGCTGCACTTGTCGCCACGCAATGAAATAAGCGCAGGCAATGTGGGTTACATCATCTCTGGAATCAAAAATTCAACTGAAGTGCGTGTGGGAGATACCATCACACATGTGGAAAGACCATGCGGCTCCGCCATTGAGGGCTTTCAGGAAGTGAAACCGATGGTGTTTGCCGGTGTGTACCCCATAGATCCTGAAGATTTTGAAAACTTGCGAGCCTCCCTTGAAAAGCTTCAGCTCAATGATGCTGCATTGACATTCACCCCCGAATCATCGCTTGCACTCGGTTTTGGTTTCAGGTGTGGATTTTTGGGGCTGCTTCACATGGAAATCGTGCAGGAGCGCCTAAGCCGTGAGTTTAACATGGAGGTGATTACGACAGTGCCCAACGTGTCATATAAAGTATATGACAAAAAAGGTAACATGACCGAGGTGCACAACCCTGCAGGGTTGCCCGATCCCACTCTCATTGAAAGCATTGAGGAGCCATACATCAATGCATCGATTATCACACTGTCTGATTACATGGGGCCGATAATCACCCTTTGCCTAAGCAAAAGAGGCATCCTCACAAAGCAGGAATACATTTCGGGCAACCGAATGGAGCTTCATTTCGACATTCCGTTGGGTGAAATTGTAATTGATTTTTATGATAAGCTGAAAAGTATTTCGAAAGGCTATGCCTCATTTGACTATTACATTAGCTCATATCGTGAGGCAAAACTCATCAAACTTGATATTCTGCTCAATGGTCAACCGGTTGACGCATTAAGTTCTCTAACCCACGTTGACAATGCTGTGACACTCGGCAGGCGTATGTGTGAGAAACTGAAAGAACTCATTCCCCGCCAACAATTTGACATTGCCATTCAGGCCGCCATTGGCGCTAAAATCATAGCCCGCGAAACCGTGAAAGCTGTGCGCAAGGATGTGACTGCCAAGTGTTATGGCGGCGATGTGAGCCGCAAACGCAAATTGCTTGAGAAGCAAAAGGCCGGCAAAAAGCGAATGAAGCAGATTGGCACCGTACAAGTGCCTCAAAAGGCCTTCCTCGCAGTTCTTAAGTTAGACTAATTATTGTTGGCGGCGATAGAATAAGGAGAATTCTCTTTTTGCATGAGCACAATTTGCCTATCTTTGCACAAAGATAGCACTATCGCCACACGACGGCAACAATTTACGTAGAAGAATAAATACAACATATTTTTAACAATACCGACATAAATGTTGATTATAGGCATAGCGGGCGGAACTGGTTCGGGTAAAACCACAGTTGTACGCAAAATCATGGAACGTCTTCCCAAAGGCGAAGTAGGCATCATCTCTCAAGATTCTTATTACAAAGACTCAAGTCACGTGCCTGTTGAGGAAAGGCAGAAAATCAACTTCGACGAGCCTAAAGCGTTTGATTGGGATCTTTTGCTCAAGCACTTAAAAATGCTTAAGAACGGATTGCCAGTGGAGATGCCCACCTACTCATACCTAACTTGTACTCGGCAA
>CAVFVP010000027.1:0-11442 GCA_963625945.1 Agathobacter rectalis
GGCCGACTTGCAACCGCAATATTTCGAGTGCGACGACTGGGTGGAGCGCGTGGCAACCGACCTACAGCGCCTTCAACCTTTGCACCAGTTTCTCAACTATGTGTTCGACTGATGCCATGTGAGTGATTTGCCCATGTGCGAACCAATTTTTGCCATAGCAAAAAAGAGAATTGATATATCCCCGTTTTTGCGCAAAATGGTAGCCGGTGTGCAATGTGGTTTCACAGGCAAGAGCGTTGTGTGCCAAAGGTTAATCTTGTGTAAAAAAGTGCGTTGCCTGGGCTTTGTTTGCATTAATTAGTTACATTTGCCACAGAAACACATAACTATACGTAATAATGAAAATACAAGGAGCAGTAGTTGTCAACGAAGAGCGCTGCAAGGGGTGTAACCTTTGCGTAGTGGCATGTCCGTGCGATGTGCTTGCCCTTCAGAAGAAAGAAGTCAACAATCGAGGTTACCATTTTGCCTACATGGCTCAGGCCGAGAAGTGCATCGGTTGCCAAAGCTGTGCGCTCGTCTGCCCTGATGCTTGCATCGAGGTGTATCGTGTGGTCAACAAATAACCAGCCTCTTTTGCAGTCAGGCTTCACAGTCAACTCTTGGCACAGCCCGAGTGTGGCATGAAAACAATTATATCCGTAAAAATTAACAAATCAGCTTGTAATTCATTAACTATGAACGATAAAGTAACTTTGATGAAGGGCAACGAGGCATTGGCCATGGCAGCCATACGCTATGGAGCCGATGGATATTTCGGTTACCCCATTACCCCGCAGAGCGAGGTGCTCGAGACTCTCGAGCAGCAGCAGCCTTGGGACACCACCGGCATGGTGGTGGTGCAAGCCGAAAGCGAGGTTGCCGCAATCAATATGGTATATGCCGGAGCCGCTTGCGGCAAGGCCGTGTTCACTTCCACGTCAAGCCCTGGCTTCAGCCTCATGCAAGAAGGCATGAGCTACATGGCCGCAAGTGAAGTGCCGGCCTTGGTGATCAATGTGATGCGCGGTGGCCCGGGTCTGGGTACCATACACCCGTCGCAGGCCGACTATTTCCAGGCTTGCAAGGGTGGTGGGCACGGTGACTATCATGCCATTGTGCTGGCCCCTTCGTCGGTTCAGGAAATGGCCGACTTTGTGGCACTTGGCTGGGACTTGGCATTCAAATACCGTTGCGTGTCGATAATTCTTGCCGATGGCGTGATTGGCCAAATGATGGAAAAGGTGGTGCTCCCGGAGCAACGCCCAAGACGCACCGAGGACGAAATACGCCGCCAGTGCCCTTGGGCTGTGAATGGCCGCAAGGACGGCCGCCCCAAAAACATAATCACATCGCTTGAGCTTGACGATGATGTGATGGAGGCCAACAACCTGCGCTTCCAAGCCACATATCGGGAAATCGAGAAAAACGAGCAGCGTTGCGAGCTGATTGACACCGACGACTGCGACTACCTGATTGTGGCTTTCGGCAGCCAGGCGCGCATCAGCCTCAAAACCATGGAGCTCGCCCGGGCCCAAGGCATAAAAGTGGGTCTTGCCAGACCAATTACTCTCTGGCCGTTCCCTGCCGAGCAGATACGCCAGGCCGCCAAGGGTGTGAAGGGCATATTGAGCGTGGAACTCGATGCCGGCCAGATGATCGAAGACGTGAAACTGGCTGTGAATTGCAGTGTGCCGGTTGAGCACTACGGACGGCTTGGCGGAAATGTCCCCACTCCCGACGAGGTGCTCGATGCACTAAAAAACAAGCTCATTAACAACAAGTAATCTCACACGGCTATGGATTTAAATGAAATAATCAAACCAGAGAATCAGGTCTACAAAAAGCCTGCTCTGCTCAACGATAATCACATGCACTATTGCCCGGGCTGTAGCCATGGTGTGGTGCACAAGCTTGTGGCCGAAGTTATAGAGGACATGGGCGCCGAAGATAAGGCAATAGGCATCGCTCCTGTGGGATGCGCCGTGTTTGCCTACAACTACATCGACATCGACTGGCTCGAGGCCGCCCACGGCCGCGCTCCGGCAATGGCAACAGCCGTAAAGCGCCTGCAACCCGATAAACTGGTGTTCACCTACCAAGGCGACGGCGACTTTGCCGCAATAGGCACATGCGAGTCGATTCACGCCTGCAACCGCGGTGAGAACATTGCCATCATCTTTATCAACAATGCCATATATGGCATGACTGGCGGACAAATGGCTCCCACCACGCTGCTCGGGCAGAAGACCGCCACCTGCCCCTATGGCCGCCGTGTCGATCTCAACGGTTATCCGCTGTCGATATCTCCGCTTTTGGCTCAGCTCGACGGCACTTGCTACGTCACGCGCCAGAGTGTGCACACTCCGGCTGCCGTTCGCAAGGCTAAGGCTGCAATACGTAAGGCCTTCGAAAACAGTCTGGCCGGAAAGGGAACTTCGGTGGTCGAGGTGGTCAGCACATGCAACTCGGGATGGAAAATGTCGCCCGAGAAAGCCAACTTATGGATGGCCGACAATATGTTCAAGAAGTACCCGCTGGGCGACCTCAAGAATGAATGACGGTTCACCGTCGAAAAAAGAGACTCACATTCAGATTTTTTTACAGGAAAGACAATGAAAGAAGAAATTATAATAGCCGGCTTCGGCGGACAAGGTGTCCTTTCGATGGGTAAAATCCTGGCTTATTCCGGTCTTATGGAAGACAAGGAAGTGACCTGGATGCCGTCTTACGGACCTGAGCAGCGTGGCGGTACCGCCAATGTCACAGTCATTCTCAGCGACCAGCGCATCAGCTCGCCAATCCTCAACAGCTACGACACGGTGGTGGTGCTAAACCAGCAAAGCCTCGACCGTTTCGAAAGCAAGGTGAAGCCTGGTGGCGTGCTCATCTACGACAGCTACGGCATTCACACACTTCCCACCCGCACCGATATCAATGTATATCGCGTTGATGCTATGGAGGCCTCGTTCTCTCTCAATGCCAAGAGCTACAACATGATTGTGCTTGGGTCGTTGCTCAAGATCAAGCCTGTGGTATCGGTTGAAAGTGTGCTCAAGGCTTTGAAGAAGACCCTTCCCGAGCGCCACTGGGATCTATTGCCGCAAAACGAGCAGGCCCTCAAGCGCGGTATGGAGCTTGTGGCTGATTGACACGCGCCCGCACGGGCTTGCAAAATCGAAACACACACTGACCTATATTTATTGAAACAACTCTGAACCTTGGCGCTATGCACACCGGCATAGTCGCCAAGGCTCTTTTTTGTGCACATTGTTTAGGTGGCTTTGTCTGGTCGGTTTGGCTTTCGTTGAATGCCGACTGCTTGTGGCTGGCAGCTATGTCGGGCAATGACAAACCGAATCACTGGAATGGCAATGCCTGCCGAAATAAAAAATATTGCTAACTTTGCCGTGATATGAATACCCACAATTTGACCGACGACACGTTTCTGCAGTGCATCACTGGCTATTGCCGGCAGGAGTCAATTCTGCAGCACGGCGAGCGGGCTTTGGTGACCTTGAGCGGCGGGGCTGATTCTGTGTGCCTGCTGTTGGTGCTGATGCGCATGCGTGTGCCAGTGCTGGCGGCCCATTGCAATTTTCACCTTCGTGGCGAGGAATCGATGCGCGATGAGCATTTCGTGCGCAATCTTTGTGCACGTCTGCACGTCCGGCTTCTGGTCACCGACTTCGATGTCGATGAGCGCATGCGTCTCTCTGGCGACAGCGTGGAGATGGCTTGCCGCAACTTGCGCTATGAGTGGTTTGAACGGATGAGGGTGGAGAATGGCTGCGATGTGGTGGCTGTTGCCCATCATGCCGACGACAATGTGGAGACTTTCTTGCTCAATGCCGTGCGCGGCTCCGGCATAGCAGGTCTGTCGGGAATTCATCCTGTCAATGGCCGCATTGTGCGCCCGTTGCTGTGTGTGTCGCGCAGCAGCATTCTGTCGTGGCTTGATGCGTGCCATCAGCCGTTTGTCGTCGACAGCACCAATCTCGAAAACGATGTGAAGCGCAACCGTCTGCGCAATGCCGTGCTTCCGGTTCTTTACAGTCAGTTGCCTGAGGCTAGGCGCACCTTGCCGCTGACCATCAGCCATGTGAATGACTGTTATGGCCTTTACCGTGAGGCAGTGTCTAAGTTAAGTCTGATTGTGGCTCCCGACTATTCTCTTGACGGCGATTTCGCCATTTCCACAACAGCGTTGCGCTCTTTTAGCAATGCCGGAATGTTGCTCTACGAGATGTTAAGGCCCATGGGATTCAACCGCTCGCAATGTGATGGTGCATTGGCGGCAATTGCTTCGGCTGGCGGTGAGCAGAAGAAATTCCATGCATCGTCACACTCTCTCGTTGTGAAGGGCGGCTTGATGCGGGTGATGGTAACTAACGGCTCTACAGTGCCTGCCTGTGGCGAGGTAGTGTTGCGGCTTTCCGATGGTCTTGAGATAGCCACACCCGTGAGGCTGAAGGTGGAGGTTAGAAGCGGAATCGGTTTCTCGCCGGCAATGTGCAATGGACGCACTGTGGTTGCCCTCGATGCGCGCGTGCTCGATTGCCATTCGGTGGTGTTGCGCCACTGGCAGCAAGCCGACAGGTTCAAACCGTTTGGCATGCGTGGCACGCGGCTTTTGAGCGATCTTTTTAGAGATTTGCACCTCGATTCCGATGCCAAGCGCAATGCGTGGATTCTTGAGGCCGACGGCGACATTCTGTGGGTCGTTGGCTATCGGGCATCGTCTCACTATGCTGTTAAGCCGGGCGACTCGCGTGGCTTTGTGTTACTCTCGGTGCTTGAATAACTCGTTGATCAGGCTCTTTGTGTCTGTTCTGCTCAGGCTTGCAGTGCGCAAGGCTTGCTCCATGCGTTTCAAGCTTGCCTCGTTTTTCATTATCACGGTCATCTCATTGTCAATCAAGTAGAATAGCGGCATGCTCGGCAAGGCATACAGCTCTTCTTCATCGATGCTTGCAGTGCTGTCCCATGTGTCAACCACGTTTGCCGGCATTTCGGTGGCTCTCCACAGTTTCTCATCGTCGAGTGGATATACGGCCACCACTTTCAGCACTTTGTCGTTTGTTAGTCGGTTCACTGTCTCGGATTTTGCAATCCGCTCTTTGGTGAGTTGGCATGCCTCGCAGTCTGGGTTGGTGAAGTAGAGTAGTGTTAACCGCTGGCTGGCCGACTCTTTGCCAAGCGTGGTGCTCCCTCCGTCTTTCAGCATCAGACTTATGTCGGCTGCGCGTGAGCCAATTGCGTTTTTTGTCGCTTCTGTAAGCAGGCTTTCGGGCCTGGCCTTGGCATCCATGTCTAGCACGGGTGAGGCACACATGTGGCTGAGCACAGTCATCCATAGTTGTTCGCTGTGCGTGGCTTCTTCTGGCGAGGCAAGCAGCGTTTCGGCTGCTTTGGTATAGGCTTCGTAATTTTTCGCTCCTGTGGCTTGTGCTGAGTCGAGCTTGATTCGCATTGCCGCCACTGCCGAGTCGGGGTTCATGCGCTCTAGTGCGGCGAGGTCTGTGGCAAGTTTACCGTTGTGGCTGGCTATTGCGGTTATGGTTGCCGCAAATGCCAATATGAGTGTGACTGAAATTCTGTGCATAGTCTTGTGTTGTGACGTGTGGCCACAAAGTTACGTCTACTTTTAAGCCTTTGCAACAGCACGCGCGACAGGTTTCTGAAAAAAACACTAATTTTGCAATGAGTTATTTAATGATATATCGGCATAATGAAGAAATTGACTAAGACTAACGCTGCCAGGCTGCTCGACAGGGCTAAGATTGCCTACGAACTTGTGCCCTATGATGTCGACGAGAGTGACCTTGGTGCCCAACACCTTGCCGACACGCTTGGCGAGGATGTGAACCGAGTGTTCAAGACGCTTGTGCTTCATGGCGACAAGACGGGACACTTCGTGTGTGTGGTTCCCGGAAATTCCGAGGTCGACCTCAAGAAGGCTGCAAAGGTCAGCGGCAACAAAAAGGTGGATTTGATTCACATGAAGGACTTGCTTGCCACCACAGGCTACATAAGGGGCGGTTGCTCTCCCGTGGGGATGAAAAAACCGTTTCCCACCTATTTCCACACGTCGTGCACCGGCTACGACTTCATCTTTGTCAGTGCGGGCATGCGTGGCTTGCAGCTGAAAATCAATCCTGATGCACTGGTGGCTTTTGTCGGAGCCACCGTGTGCGATCTAATTGCTCAATAGCGGCACAGCCGCCCGGGCCTAAGTTTTTTACACTTGTGTGCCACTGTTAAATATCTGTAGTTTTTTATGGGAAACAAATTTGGCGAAATATTCACTCTCACATCGTTCGGCGAGTCGCACGGGCCAGCCATTGGTGGCGTAATTGACGGCATGCCTTCGGGACTTGAAATCGATATGGATGCAATCCAGCGTCAGCTCGACCGCCGGCGGCCCGGACAGTCGGCAATGACCACATCGCGTAGCGAGGCCGATAGGGTGGAGGTGCTCTCGGGGTTGTATGGCGGCGTGACGCTCGGCACCCCTATAGGTTTCATTATCCGCAACACCAATCAGCACAGTGCCGACTACGAGCAGATATCCCGGTGCTATCGCCCGTCGCATGCCGATTTCACTTATGATGCCAAGTATGGCTTGCGTGACCCTCGTGGCGGCGGCCGTTCATCGGCGCGCGAGACCGCTGCGCGCGTGGTGGCAGGTGCATTTGCCGCTCAGGCTCTTGCGGCCAACGGAATCACTGTGCGTGCCTATTCGTCACAAATCGGGAAGGTGGCTCTCCAAGAGCCGTATGCGGCGCTCGACTTGACAGCTGTCGACCACAGCCCGGTGAGGTGCCCCGATGCGCGTGTGGCAACGCAGATGGAGTCTGAAATCATGAAGGCCAAAACTGACGGCGACTCGCTTGGTGGCGTAGTGACGTGTGTGGTGACTGGCGTTCCTGCTGGCCTGGGCGAACCGGTGTTTGGCAAGTTGCATGCGCGCTTGGCTTCGGCCATGATGGGCATAAATGCGGCCAAGGGGTTTGATTATGGCCTCGGTTTTGGCTTTGTGTCCAGGAAGGGAAGCGAGGTGCTCGACGGGTTTGTGTGCGATTCGTCTCGTGGCATCCACACCACGTCAAACAATTCGGGGGGCATTCAAGGTGGCATTTCCAATGGCGAGGATATATATATGCGTGTGGCCTTTAAGCCTGTGGCCACTCTGATGCGTGATGTCCACACTGTGGATGCCGATGGCCGCAGTGTCACTCTTCACGCACGCGGGCGGCACGACCCCTGTGTGGTGCCAAGGGCCGTTCCCGTGGTCGAGGCTATGGCTGCCATGGTGATATTTGATTGCTGGCTTCAAAACCGTGCTGCGCGCTTTTGATGTCTACTGTCAAGCGATATAGGGATTATGCCGATTTCCTATGCGGCTTCTTCGCTGGCAAGGTGCAGAAGATAGCCATCGACGGTGGCTTCACTTGCCCAAACCGTGATGGCTCAAAAGGCCGTGGGGGGTGCCTTTATTGCAGTAATTCTGCTTTCACTCCACGATATAGCAACCGTGTCGAATCAATACCCGACCAGATTGCGGCCGGTAAGCGGTTCTTTGCCGGACGTTACTCTCACATGCGCTATCTGGCCTATTTCCAATCCTATAGTGGAACTTATGCTCCCGTCAGCGTCTTGCGGCAGACTTATACCCAGGCTCTTGCCGATGAGGAAGTGGCAGGTCTTGTGGTTTCCACTAGACCCGATTGCATAACGCCAGAAGTGGTGGAACTGTTGCGCGAATTATCCTCACGCACTGTTGTGATTGTAGAACTTGGCGTGGAGTCGAGCCACGATGTCACGCTGCGTGCTGTTAACCGTTGCCACACGTGGCAAGACGCCGTTTCGGCGGTAGGGACTCTTCATGATGCATGTATTCCATGTGGCGTTCATCTCATCCTTGGCCTTCCGGGTGAATCATTGCAAATGATGGCTAGCACGGTGCTGCGTGTGGCCGAGCTGCCGGTCAATACGGTCAAGCTGCACCAGTTGCAGCTTGTGTATGGTACCAGGCTAGCTGCCGACTATGCCGCAGGCTTGTTGCCGATATTGCGTTTCAGTCCTGACGGATATGCCCGTTTTTGCATCGAAGCCATAAGACACATGCCGCCTACGGTGGCATTTGACCGCTTTGTGTCGCAGATGCCTTCCCACCTGCTTGTGGGACCGCGATGGGGACTTAAGCAAAGTCGGTTTCAGGATATGCTCGCTGCAATGCTCACCGAGGCTGATGCCCGTCAGGGTGACCGGCTCAATCGGCCGTTTTCGCTGTCGTCTGTCGATGCCCGGTTGCAATATGTCTCCGACGGTGGTATCCGTACGTGCTGACAGTTTGTCCCTGTGAGTGGCTTTGTCCTAAAAACAACAATAGTGATTGAAAAAACGCAATAATTTGTTGAAAACGTTTGGAGATTCCCAAAAAATGACTAACTTTGCATCGCAATGGGGTATTAGCTCATCTGGTAGAGCGCAACACTGGCAGTGTTGAGGTAAGGAGTTCGAGTCTCCTATGCTCCACTTTCAAAATCCGCAAGTCGATTTATGGCTTAGCGGATTTTTTTTGCCCTTAAATGTGGCTTCTGGCTTTCTGAATAATATTCATTTAACCTTTAAATGCAAACAGATAAGAGTGACTGATCATTATAGTGATATGAATTAAAAAGAAAAGCCGCCGACATTTTTTGTAGTTGTCGGCGGCTATGGTGAGTTGTCTTTTTGTACTCTTATTTGTGGGCAGGCTTGTAGCCTTTGGTGCGGTAGCTGCAGCGCACTTTCCCTTTCACAATGTTGTTGAGCTTGGTTTTGATTAGCTGTTTGCGTATAGGCGACACGTGGTCGATGTAGAGAATACCGTCGAGGTGGTCGCATTCGTGCTGTATCACTCGTGCCAGGTAGCCCTCAATGTCCTCTTGCTGCTCTTGCCAGTTTTCGTCGTAATACTTGATGTGCAGTTTCGAGTGGCGGGTCACGTTCTCGCTCACACCCGGAACGCTGAGGCAGCCCTCTTCGCGCGTCACGGTCTTGCTGTTTTCATCAATTGTGAGCTCTGGGTTGATAAGCACCAGCTTGCGCCCCTTGAGTTCTGGAAACTTGTCGGCAAGCACATCGACATCTATATATACGAGCCTTATGTTGTGACCCACTTGTGGGGCGGCGATGCCTATGCCGTCGCTGTCATACATGGTTTCTTTCATGTTGGCAATCAGCTCTTGCAAGTTTGGATAGTCTTTGGTCACCGGGTCTGAGATTTTGCGAAGCACCGGGTGCCCAAGCAGATATATGGGTAGTATCATTGTGTCTTTTTTGTTTTTTAATGCTTATAATTTAAATTCTGCGCTTTGCAGGTAGTCGGTGAGGATAATTGTGGCCGCAATAGCGTCGACGCGTCCCTTGTCGCGGCGGTCGCTTTTTTTCATCCCGCCGTCGATCATTGCCCTGTGGGCTATGGTCGAGGTGAATCGCTCGTCGTACATTGTCACTGGAATTTGTGGCAATTCTTTCTTCAGCCTGTTCACGAATGGGGTGATGTAGCGCATGCTCTCCGACGGCTCTCCATTCATTTGGCGTGGCAACCCTATCACTATCAGCTCCACGTTTTCCCTTGCCACATACTCCTTGATATATTGCATCAAGGTGAGGGTAGGCACGGTTTCAAGTCCGTTGGCTATGATTTTCAGAGGGTCGGTTACCGCCACCCCTGTGCGCTTGCGCCCGTAGTCTATTCCGAGTATTCTTCCCATTGTGCCTGCCTGCGTTGGTGTCAGCTGTTCATGGTCAGCAGCAGCTCTTGGTTTGAGCGGGTGCTTTCCATGCGTTTCTTTATTTCCTCCATTGCCTCTATCGAGGTGCGGTCGCTCAGATAGTTGCGCATCACCCACATGCGGTTGAGCGTGTCGGAGTTAAGCAGCAGGTCGTCGCGGCGGGTGCTTGAGGCCATGATGTCGACGGCGGGGAATATGCGCTTGTTGGCAAGCTTGCGGTCGAGCTGGAGCTCCATGTTGCCGGTTCCTTTGAATTCCTCGAAAATCACTTCGTCCATCTTCGACCCGGTCTCGATGAGGGCGGTGGCTATGATGGTGAGGCTGCCGCCGTTCTCAATGTTGCGCGCGGCTCCGAAAAAGCGCTTGGGGCGCTGCAGGGCATTGGCATCGACACCACCCGACAGGATTTTACCCGATGCTGGTGATATGGTGTTGTAGGCACGGGCCAGACGGGTGATTGAGTCGAGCAGTATCACCACGTCGTGGCCGCATTCAACCATGCGCTTTGCCTTTTGGAGCACAAGGTCGGCTATTTTCACGTGGCGGTCGGCCGGCTCGTCGAATGTCGATGCAATCACTTCGGCGTTCACACTGCGGGCCATGTCGGTCACCTCTTCGGGGCGCTCGTCGATGAGCAGGATTATCATGTAGGTCTCGGGGTGGTTCTCTGATATGGCGTTGGCAATGTCTTTAAGCAGTATTGTCTTACCGGTTTTAGGCGGAGCCACAATCAGACCGCGTTGGCCTTTGCCGATGGGGGCAAACATGTCCACGATGCGGGTTGAGATGCTGGGGTGACGGTGGCTCACCAGGTCGAATTTCTCGTTGGGGAACAGTGGAACCAAGTGCTCAAATGGCACGCGGTCGCGCACAAACTCGGGTCGGCGGCCGTTGATCATCTTTACCTCACACAGCGGGAAATATTTTTCGCCTTCTTTGGGAGGGCGTATTGTTCCATCAATCACATCGCCGGTTTTCAAACCGTTGTTCTTTATTTGTGCTTGCGACACATATATGTCGTCGGGCGAGGTTAGGTAGTTGTAGTCCGACGAGCGCAAGAATCCGTAACCGTCGGGCATCACCTCGAGCACACCGGTCCCGTCGAGTATGCCGTCGAAATTATATGGGTTGTTGGCATACGGGTTGTCGTTCTGTGCGGCGGCCTGTTGTTGCTGTTGGTTCTTTTTCCCTTTTTTCTTCTTCGGCTCTTTTTCGGGCTTGGGCTCTTGAATCACTATCGGAGCTTTTGCGGCCTCTTCGGCTGCAATTCTGCGTTCTTCTTCGGCTCGGCGGGCGGCCTCTTCACGCTCTTCTTGGGAGCGCGGCTTGAATGTTTGCACGGGCTTCGCTCCAAAGAATGAGTCGAACACGTCAGATCGCTTGCCATGCTTGGGCTGTTGTGGCTGCCCGAAGGCCTCAAGGAAGTCGCTTCCGGGCTGCTTGGCCGTTGGCGCTTGCTCTTCTTTGGCATTGGTGGTGCTCGCTTTTGTGTTGTCGGCCGGTTCGTCAAATTTCAGCTCGGTCTGTTTTGCCACGGGCTGTGGCTCTTGCTTTGGCTCTTGGCTGGTTTCTGTGGCCTGGTTGGCCTCGGCTTTCTTGGCTGGCTCTTTGCCGTTGGGTTGGGATTCTTTTTTACCGTTGGCCTTTTTGCCGTTGGCTTCATCGGTCTTGTTGGCCT
>CAVFVP010000027.1:11501-28075 GCA_963625945.1 Agathobacter rectalis
GGTTTGGGCTGGGCATTGGCGGCCTCGGTTGCTGGTGCCTCTGCGTTTTTCTTGGGTCGTCCCGGGCGGCGTTTGGCTGTGGGCTCAGCGGCAGTTTCGGTGTTGGCGCTTGGCTGCTTGGGTGCCTCGTTGTCAGTCTCGGGCTGCTTGGCCTCGGCCTTCTTGTCGGCTTTCTTGGCCGGCTTCATGTCGTCGGTCTTTTTTTCGGCTTTCTTTTCTGCCGGTGCCTTTTCCTGCTTTGTGCGGCCGCGTTTGCGCGGCGACTGTTCGGCCTTGCGGGAGTCGTTCTTTACAGCGTCCTCGGCCTGCTTGTCGAGGATGTCATATATGAGCGTGTCTGAATTCTCGTTGAGGCTCATCGTTTTTGCCAGATTTTTCAAATCTGATTGACTCAAAGCCTCCAGGTCAGTGATGTTATACATATAATTATTAAAAAAGTTGTCTTAAATGTTTTTTTGGATCTATGGGGTGCATTGCAGTGTGCCTGACGCACCTGTTTCGTGATTCAATGCGTGTGCGTTATTGCCCACAATGCGGATTTTACACGCATAAAAGTCATGAGCGTTAACGCTGATGCTATTGTGAAATGTGTTGATTGCTGTTTTGTTGAAGGGGACTGCAAATATTATTCGAGGGCGGATGTCTGTCGTTTCTCGCACACGGCCTCTTCCTTTGCTGTCTTGCGAATTGCTTTGCAAAGATAGGAATAATCTTTATATCGGCAAAAAAATGTGCAACTTATTTTATTCCGTCCGTTGCGGCCTGATTTGCCGATTGTCTCTACGGCACTTCTCATTGGAATTTTCATGGGATTTTTAGGTGAATCCTTTTGGCAAAACAGCCCGGAAAATTTTCATATTTGCAAAACAATTGCTAATTTTGCATGCCATTACAAGAATCAGCGTCTACCAGCGCTGGCTTTTAGTAGTATTATAACGTTATAAAATAGATAATTAGAGAAAATGAAAAAAGGTATTCATCCCGAAAATTACCGCGAAGTGGTGTTCAAGGACATGTCAAACGACGAGACTTTCATCACTCGTTCTACTGTAGCTTCTAAGGAGACTATCGAACTTGATGGAAAGACTTATCCCCTGGTGAAGCTCGAAATCACCAGCTCTTCACACCCGTTCTTTACCGGTAAGCAGAAGCTCGTCGATACAGCCGGCCGCGTCGACAAGTTCCTCAACCGCTACGGTAACCGCAAGAAGAAATAATGAGAAATTAATTTTTCAGCGAAATAAAGAAAAAGCTGCCAACGGATTCCGAGGCAGCTTTTTTTGTGCATTGCAGTTTGCGCTGTTTCTCATGCGTAGCCGCTGCCCTTGCCATCGGCTACGGCTGTGGGTTGAGGCGTGTCGCAGGCCCGGCGTTGCAACAGATCGTCGGCAGTAAAGCCCACAAAGCAAAGGCCGCTGATGAGCGACATCAATTCGGTGCTGATATCGCATGCCAGCATTGCCACTCCTGCTCCCATCACAGCCAATGGTAGCGCAAACAGCCACCAGTGCAGGTGCATGGCTTTTCGCATCACCACGGGTGTTACCACTTGATACAGCCCCATGGCCACAACGGCTATGGCTGTTATGATGCCTATCGAGTCGACAAACAGGTGTCCTCTGAGCATAAGCACCACGCCAAAGCACAGGCTGCCCACCGCACTCGCCATTCCGGCTATGCCTGCTGGCTCGTTGCGCTTCCGCATTGCCGCAAGTGTCCCAGCCAGGCTTGTCACAGCGGCCACGGCAAAGGCCATGCCTATTATGCGGGCAATCCATGTCACAAAGTCGGGCACGGCGTGAAACACCAAAAACACTATTCCCACTGCTGCAACTGCGGCATCTATCGCTATCGAGCTGAATTTCTTGTCCATTTTTCTACGTTTTTTCTGATTTTCGGGTCTCGTTACATATAGGCCTATATGTGTGCTAAATTACGTAATATTTGGAGAACAGAATCAAAGTTTCAGTAAAAATTCCTAATTTTGCTATTATTATGGACAAGCGAAAGAAACTATATATAATCATAAATCCCGGTTCGGGCACTCACAGCAAGGACTCCATCCCGGCTATGATTGCCGGCATTCTTGACAGCAGCAAGTGGCAGGTCACAATTCGCGTGCTTGAACACAACATGCTCATGAGCCAGCTGGTGAGCGAGGCCATTGCCGATGGCTATCATGGCGTGGTGGCCGTGGGTGGCGACGGCACGGTCAACGGTGTGGCTGCATCGTTGCGCGACACGGGCATTGCTCTCGGCATTGTGCCGTGCGGGTCGGGCAACGGCTTGGCGCGGCATCTGCAGATTCCGGTCAACATTGAGAAGTCGCTGCACATCATCAACGATGGGCATATCGAGAATTTTGATTATTGCACCGTCAATGACCGGCCTTTTTTCTGCACTTGCGGCATGGGGTTCGACGCTCAGGTGGCCGAGCGCTTTTCGCAAGAGGGCACACGCGGCCCGCTCACTTACCTCAAGTCGGCTTTCATGGAATATGTCAAGTTCCACCATGAGACCTATCGCATTGAAATCAACGGCTCCACCATGTTCGAGAAAGCGTTTGTCATTGCTTGCGCCAATGCCTCGCAGTATGGCAACAATGCCTATATAGCCCCTAAGGCCAGCATGCGCGACGGACTCATTGACGTGGTGGTGATTCATCCGTTCCTGCCCATTGTGGCCCCCATAGTCGGACTTAAACTCTTTACACGTGATTTTGATAAAGATATAAACATTAGCACCTACACAACGCCGCGTCTCAAAATATTCCGTGAGTCTCCCGGAGTGATGCATCTCGACGGCGAGCCTGTCGACATGCCTGCCGAGCTTACTATCGCCTGCCACCCGCAGGGCATACGCATCTTTTGTGCCGACGATGTTCCGCAGTCGGTGTGACCCCTCAGTCCAAAAGGCTAGGGCAGTAGCATCAGCATCAGAGTTACACTTGTCCACTTTTCGTTATTAACCTGAAACTGCCGTAAAACTATTGTTTTGCACTCTCTATGTGGGTGCAAATGCCTTTGTCAGCAATTTTGGTAACTTGTTCAGTGATTTGTGTAATACCCCAAAAACCGTAATTGTGTAATTTTGGAGAAAATTTTGGGGAAGAGAACACGGTTCGTTTCCCAGTCAGTTAAGTGAAAGTTTCAATTATTTAAATTGCAAAGAAATGAGAAACAGGTTTTTCGTGATGCTCGCTGCCATAATGTGGTGTTGCGCAGCAAAGGCACAGCCAGTGGTTTACATGACCAAGGAAATCACACCGCAATCATTGGTGAGGGTGTATGAGGCTCTCGGTGTAAAACCCAACGGACACGTAGCCGTTAAAATAAGCACAGGTGAGTTTGGCGGTCACAACTACTTGAAGCCCACACTTATACGCAATCTTGTTGAGAAGGTCAACGGTACGCTTGTGGAATGCTGCACTGCCTATGGCGGCAGCCGCCAAGACAAGGGCAAGCACTGGGCCACAATTCACGCTCACGGCTTCGACTCGATTGCCCCTGTCGACATTATGGACGAATTCGGGCAAATGCGCATCCCCGTTAAGGACAAGAAGCACTTGAAATATGACATTGTGGGCGACCATTTGGCCAACTACGATTTTATGATTAATCTTGCGCACTTCAAGGGGCATGCCATGGGTGGCTTCGGCGGTGTGCTCAAAAACCAGTCGATAGGTGTGGCCTCTACCGCAGGAAAGGCCTACATTCACACTGCCGGAAAAACCGACCGGGCCGACTCTCTGTGGCAATATGTTGCCAAGCAGGACTACTTCCTTGAAAGTATGGCCGCTGCGGCTCAGGCTGTGGCCAACTATTTCGGCAACAACATCGTCTACATCAACGTGATGAACAATATGAGCGTGGACTGCGACTGCTCTAGCCATCCGGCTGAGCCAATGCTGAAGGACATGGGCATCCTGGCTTCGACCGATCCTGTGGCTCTCGACCAGGCCTGTCTCGATCTTGTGTTCAACCACAAGGCGTCGAATGGCGATGACGAAAAGCCGCTCATCGAGCGCATCAACCGTCAGCACGGCACCTACATCACTGACTATGCCGAGAAAATAGGCCTCGGAAGCAAGAAATACACCTTAGTGAGCATCGACAACCAACGCTGAACGATGATAACGCTTAAATTCATTTTGCCGGCGGCAATCATGCTGTCGGCTGGTAATGCCACGGCCACCGTTTCACCTGCCGATACTGCCACATTGCGGCACTCTCTCGGCGAGGTGGTGGTCACAGGCACCAACCAGGCCATTGGGCGCAATCTGTTGCCCTACACTGTGAGCGTGATTGACCATTCTCAAATAGAGGCCACCGGGCAAACCCAGTTGCTGGCTGCTCTATCGGGTGAGGTGCCAAGCCTCTTTGTGTCGCAGCGCAACATTTTGGGATTCGGCGTGAGCAATGGTGGTAGCGGAGGCATAAAGATCCGCGGTGTGGGCGGCTCACCCACAAATGCGGTCTTGATGATGGTCGACGGCCAACCGCAGTTTGCCGGCTTGTATTCACATCCTGTGGCCGATTTCTATGAATCGGAATACGTCGACCACGTTGAGGTGATGCGTGGCCCGGGGTCGGTGCTCTATGGGTCGAATGCAATGGGAGGAGTGATTAACGTCATCACACGCAATCCCGCAACCGATGGCGTGGCCACGACCCTCACGGCCCAATTCGGCTCCTACAACACATGGCAGAGTTCTATCACCAACACAGTGCGCAAGGGTCGGTTCTCGTCTATGGTGTCGCTCGGCTACGACCGCACCGACGGCACCGAGCGAAATTTCGATTTCAAGCAATACAGTCTTTATGCCAAGGCTGGTTACAGGCTTTCTGGCCACTGGTCGCTCTCGGCTGACTACACTCTTATGAACTTCATTGGCAACGACCCCGTTTATGCCAAGTTGCGCAATCCTGAGTCAACGGCCATATATCACCAGAACGTGGTGCGTGGTGAGGCTTCGATGGCATTGGCCAACACTTACGGCGGCCACAATGGTGCCGTCAGGGTTTATTACAGTTATGGCAATCACTATATCGACGACCCGAACCATTTTCATAGCCTTGACGATCGCTTTGGCGTTTTGGCTTATCAGAACTTTTCATTGTGGCAATCGGCGCAGGCAACTGCCGGTTTTGATTTCGCCACTTATTCTGGCAAAATACCCATCTCGGGTGGTCATTCCTATGGTGATGGCAGCACGCAGGCAAAAATGCAGACCATGGCACGCAAGCGCATAACCGAATATTCTCCTTATCTCACGTTGCAGCAATCGCTTTTCCACGATGTGCTCATTCTCAATGCCGGGCTCCGAATGGCCAATAGCGATATGTTTGGTTCGCACTGGCTTCCGCAGTTTGGCGCCTCGCTGCATCCAGGTGCGGGTTGGCTTGTCAAGGCATCGTTGGCCAGGGGGTATCGCAATCCGTCGTTCCGTGAGCTTTACATCTATGGCACAGCCAACGACCAATTGAAGCCCGAGAGCATGATGAACTATGAGCTTACTGTGGGCAAGCGCTTTTCGCGATATTTCAACATTGATGTCACGGGCTATTATGCCAAAGGCTCCGATATGATTCAGGCGGCAAGTGTGCCCACCGCTGAGGGTGGATCCACGCAGCGCAATGTCAACACAGGCAGTTTTGAAAACACTGGTATCGAAGTGTCGGCGCAAAGCCGCCCGCTCGATGCCTTGTCGTTGCGCGCCAGCTACAGCTATATGCACACATCTTTAAGCAATCTCGCTGGAGCTCCTGTTCATCAGTATTTTCTGGGCATAGGTTGGCAAGTGTTTTCTCAACTCACCATCGATGCGCAGCTCCGAGTGGTGGGGCGGTTGTTTGTTGCCAACGATGTTGAAATGCAAAATTATGCTCTGCTTGACGTGCGGGTCTCCTACAGGCCGCTTAAATGGCTTGAGGCTTTTGTGTCGGCAAACAATGTTACCAATGCGCGATACCAAATCAATAAAGGCTACGAAATGCCCGGATTCACAGCCAGTGGCGGCGTGAAATTGAAATTCTGACATTCCTTAGTCATTATAATGTTTGTCCGTTTTTGCCTCGTGGGTGATTTCCTGATGTTTTCTTTCGGCAGTTTGCAGATTGCTTGTGCGAAAAGGATTTTGTTTACCATAGGAAGTAAAAGAGTTAGGGCTCTTTGCTAAGGCTGGGATTTCGGCATTGGCTTTATTCCCTTTGTTTGCAAATCGCAATATATACAATATTGTATTTTACCTCATAAATCACCGCTCATGTCTTTGCCTGCAAAAAGCAAGATATGAGCGATTTTTTCTTTTTCTGACAACAAATCCACTCTGTGCCTGCTTTATCTGCCTAGGTCGAATGGCGTCAGCTCGTCGTTCAACCGCGAATCGGTAGCGGGCGTTCTAAATTCCCATTTCGCGGCCACCTTGTCGCTTTGTTGCCTATTTGATTCGGTAGGTAAAGGTCCGAATCACCCCCGTAAAGTATCAATTGAAACCCATGCCTGAAAAATAACAGAAAATTATCACCATTTATTTGCCCATTTTTGAAAATTGCCGTAAATTCGTTGTACAATCCATTTATATGTGGAGAGTTATAAAATTAACTGATTAATTAAACCTGTAACATCTAACAATGAGCTATCTTAAATTTGACAAAAGCTTGATGATTAATTTGGAGCAGAGTCTTTCGAAGGAAATGATTCGAACCAATCGGTCGGGAGCATATCATTGTACCACTCTGGTCGGATGTAACACACGCAAGCAGCACGGCCTGCTGGTGATACCGGTCCCTGAGCTTGACGACGACGACCACGTGTTGCTGTCGTCGTTCGACGAGACTGTAATCCAGCACGGGGCTCCGTTTAACTTGGCGGTGCACAAGTATGGCAACGACTGCTTTAGCCCCAACGGGCACAAATACATACGCGAATTTGAATGCGAGCGCATACCCACACACATCTATCGCGTGGGCGGCGTGATATTGCGTAAGGAAAAGATATTTATTACCCACGAGAACCGCATCGTGATCCGCTATACGCTTGTCGACGCACATTCGCGCACCACACTCCAATTCAGACCATTCCTGGCATTCCGCAATGCCAACGACTTGTGTGTGGCCAACAGTGTGGCCAACCGTGACTATGCCCAAGTGCAAAACGGCATCTCCACATGCATGTATGCCGGGTACCCCACTCTCTATATGCAGTTCAGCCACAAGCCTAAGTTTGTGTTCGATCCTAATTGGTACAAAGGTCTCCAGTACACGAAAGACCAGGAACGCGGACTGCCTTACAGCGAAGACCTGTATGTGCCCGGTTATTTCGAACTCGACATCAAAAAGGGCGAGAGCATTTATTTCTCGGCCGGAACTGATGAGGTGGATACAAGCGCACTTGCCGGTATGTTCGACGATGAGCTGCAGTCGCGTACTCCACGCAGTAGCTTTTACAATTGCCTGAAAAACAGCGCTAAACAGTTCTATCTCAAGAATGCCGACGGTAACTACATAATTGCCGGCTATCCGTGGTTTAAGGTTCGTGCCCGCGATGAGTTTATGGCATTACCCGGATGCACGCTCTCAATTCATCACCAGCCCGACTTTGAGATGATAATGGACACGGCCGCCAAGGCTCTGTCGGAGTATATCGACAACGGGACACTCGACCCCAACCTGCACGGGCTAGACTTGCCCGATGTCCCGCTTTGGGCCGTTTGGGCTTTGCAGCAATATTCCAAAGTGGCCGGTGCCGATGCTTGTCGTAGCCGCTATGCCGACATTGTGAAAAAGATAATCGACTACGTGGTGGGGCAGAAATCACCCAATCTTCATCTCGATGACAACGGCCTTGTGCGCACCGATGGCACTTCCAAGCCTGTCACCTGGATGGACGCTTCTAACCCCGACGGCTCTCCGTTGATTCCGCGCACGGGCTATGTGGTTGAGTTCAATGCCCTTTGGCATTGCGCTCTGCGATTTGCCGCCGACTTGTTTGCCTCCGATCCCGCCATGGCAGGCGACGTGGCGGCATGGACCGCAATAGCCGACCGCTGCAAGTCATCGTTTGTCGACACCTTCCTTAACGATTATGGCTATCTCTACGACTACGTCAATGGCACATATGCCGACCCGAGTGTGCGCCCAAGCATGATCATCGCAGTAGGCATCGACTATTCGCCCCTCGACCGGCGTCAGCGCAAGACGGTGCTCGATGTTGTTACCCGTGAGCTGTTAACGCCCAAGGGCTTGCGCACGCTCAGCCCCAAGAGCTATGGCTACAATCCGTGGTATTTGGGCAACCCGTCGCAGCGCGAGCAGGCTTACTATCAAGGTTCGGCACGTCCGTGGCTCATGGGCTTCTATGCCGATGCCTACATTAAAGTATTCGGCATGAGCGGAGTCTCTTTCATAGAGCGCATGATGATAGGGTTTGACGACGAGATGGCACTCGGTGGCATAGGCACGCTGTCGGAACTTTACGACGGCAATCCTCCCTACACAGGGCGCGGCGCCATAAGCTTCGCGGCCAACGTGGGTGGCGTGTGTCACATGTTGCGACTGCTCAAAAATCTTGACCAGTGACTCATCAGTGATAGAATTAACCGAAAAAGAATAACGCTCTTAACAATATAACTAACGATGAAAGCTTTAATGTTTGGCTGGGAATTTCCACCGCACATCCTCGGTGGTTTGGGTACAGCAAGTTTCGGCTTGACCAAGGGAATGGCCGAAAACGGCGACATCGACATAACTTTCGTCATCCCCAAGCCATGGGGCGATGAACCGAAGCAGTTTGCCCGCATCATAGGTGCCAACTGCACACCTGTGGCGTGGCGCGACGTCAATTGGGACTATGTGCAAAGCCGGGTGGGCAACGTGATGGATCCACAGCTTTACTACGACCTGCGCGATCACATCTATGCCGATTTCAACTATATGAACACCAACGACCTGGGGTGCATCGAATTCTCAGGCCGATATCCCGACAACCTGCTCGAGGAAATCAACAACTACTCAATAGTGGCCGGCGTGATTGCGCGCACAGTGCCGTGCGACATAATCCACTCTCACGACTGGCTCACCTATCCTGCCGGCATCCATGCCAAGCAGGTGACTGGCAAGCCGCTGGTGCTGCATGTGCATGCCACCGACTTCGACCGCAGCCGCGGAAATGTGAACCCCACCGTGTTCAACATTGAGCGCGACGGCTTCCTTAATGCCGACCACATAATCACGGTGAGCAATCTCACCCGCAACACCGTGATTGACAAATATGGCATCGATCCCGCAAAAGTCACAACCGTCCACAATGCCGTGGAGCCGTTGAGCGATGAACTGCTCAATGTGGAAATTCCTCCAAAGCACGACAAGGTGGTCACTTTCCTGGGGCGCATAACCATGCAGAAAGGTCCCGAATATTTCGTCGAGGCAGCCTCTCAGGTACTTCATAAGGTGCACAATGTGCAGTTTGTGATGGCCGGCGGCGGCGACATGATGGAAAAAATGATACGCCTGGCCGCGCAGCGAAACATCTCCGACCGTTTTCACTTTGCCGGATTCTTGAGGGGCAAAGAGGTGTATGAGATGCTCAAGGCCAGCGATGTGTATATCATGCCGTCGGTGAGCGAGCCTTTCGGCATTTCGCCTCTCGAGGCAATGCAGATGGGCGTGCCGTCGATTATCTCTAAGCAGAGCGGTTGCGCCGAAATTCTGCACAACGTGATTAAGGTCGACTATTGGGATGTCAACGCCATGGCCGATGCCATTTATTCAATCATCAAATATCCGGCCATGTATAGGCAACTGAGCGAGCACGGCCTTCAGGAGGTGAACAAGATTGTTTGGAAAAAGGCCGGGGCAAAGGTGATAAACATCTACAAGCAACTAATCAACCGATAACGAATAATATATTTTAAACTGACTTACGATATGAGAGCTATTTGTTTCTACTTTCAAATACATCAGCCTTTCAGGCTCAAGAATTACCGTTTCTTCGATATCGGTAACGACCATTACTATTACGACGACTTCGCCAACGACGATATAATAACCCGCATCGCACGCCGGTCATATCTGCCTGCCAACCAGATGCTGCTCGACATTATCAAGCAGTATGGCGACAGCTTCAAGGTGGCCTTCTCGATCAGCGGCACCGCCCTGGAGCAGCTCGAGCAGTATGTGCCCGAATTCATCGACTCGATGAAGGAGCTCGCCGCCACAGGCTGCGTTGAATTCCTTTCTGAGACTTATGCCCACTCGCTGTCGTCGCTTCAGGACCCCGACGAGTTTGTGGCTCAGGTCAAGGCTCATGACAAGAAGATATATGAACTCTTCGGACAGCATCCCAAGGTGTTCCGCAACACCGAGCTCATCTACGACGACGATATTTCGGCAATGGTGCAGTCGATGGGATTCAAGGGTGCTATCACCGATGGCGCAAAGCACATCCTCGGTTGGAAATCCCCTAATTACGTCTACTCGTCGGCTTTGGCTCCGAAGTTGAAACTGCTGCTGAAAAACTCCAAACTGAGCGATGACATATCGTTCCGTTTCAGCAATCCCGAGTGGCCGTCTTATCCGCTCACGGCCGACAAGTACATAGACTGGATTGATCAATTGCCGCAGGAAGAGCAAATCGTCAACCTGTTTATGAACTATGAGACTTTCGGCGAACTCCAACCCCGCGAAAGCGGCATCTTTGAGTTCATGAAGGCCTTGCCGCGCTTTGCCGCCGAGAAGGGTATACAATTCATGACCCCGACCGACATCTTGTCGCGCATGAAAGCAGTGGGGCAGCTCTCGGTGCCCTATCCCATGTCGTGGGCCGATGAGGCTCGTGACACCAGTGCATGGCTTGGCAACATCTTGCAGCAAGAGGCTGTGAAAAAGCTATATTCAATTGGCGAGCGGGTGCGCCTGTGCGACGACCGCCGCATCAAGCAAGATTGGTATTACTTGCAGGCAAGCGACCACTTCTTCTACATGAGTACCAAGCACAGCGATGACGGCTCGGTTCACTCTCATTACAGCCCCTACGACTCACCCTACATGGCTTTCACCAACTACATGAATGTACTCAGCGACTTCATGATACGCGTTGAGGAGCAATTCCCCGAATCGATAGGCAACGAGGAACTTAACTCATTGCTTTTGACAATCCGCAATCAGGAAAACGAAATCGGGCAGCTGAAACGCGAGGTGGAATTGTTGCGAAACAACATTGTAAACGACGTTGCCGGCGACTTTGAACCGGTTCCCGAAAAGAAAGCCGCTCCCGAAAAGAAGGCAACGGCCAAAAAGAAACCTGCTGCCAAGAAACCAGCGGCTAAAAAGACGGCTACTGCGAAAACAAAAAAACAGTAACCCACTGGCCGGCAAAAAGGTTTTATAGAGAAAATTAAAGTTTAGGCAAGTTCGGCCACGGCGACTAATCAGGTTTGCCATGCCGGACTTGCCTTTTTTCATTAACCTCACACAAATCAATAGAATGAAAACCAATCGATGCCCTCATTGTGGCAAAATAAATGCAAGCGATGCTGCCAAATGTAGCTATTGCGGCACTTGGCTGTCTCCTGAGTCGGGTGTTGCACGGCCGGGCAATTCTGCCGATTCCCGTCGCGGCAGCCATGCTGCGGCTAATATATGCATTACTTTGATGGCTTTGGTCGCGATTGCGGTGGCTGTTGCTTGTGTATGGTCAACTCACAGCAGTGGCAATGATATAGTTACAGATGGTGCCGATGCCTTGAGTGAAGCCGAATTGTATGGCATTCCCGATTCGGTCTGCGATACTGACTCGTTGCCGTCGCTCCAATTGAATAAGACGGTCGAAGGGTTTTATGTCTACGATGACATGTTGCGCTATCAGTGACGGTCAACTCCATACCCACCGTGTTTGAGATATATGAGAACGAGAAGTCGCAATTGTCTCATTTCGTGCTTGTGGCGTGGGCCACCAATGGTTTCCCTCAGGTGGGCGACTATATTGCTCCCTGAATCACCATTGCCCGAATCACTTATGCCACCGGGAATTGTGTCATCTGCTCAGGCTATTCAAGCAACGGCAAGGTGTTCTATATGAAAACCGTGATAGACAACAGTGGCGCCGTCGACCAGGGGTGGGTGCTGTGCTTGCTGCACAAAGAGGCCGACCGTGAAGCCAATAAGCAGCTTACCATCATGGTAAGGGACTGGAAGCCAAAGAAGGTTGACCCGATTGACTGACTAAGCATAATAAAAAACTGAGGCGGCTGCCTGCAAGTCGCAAGTGCCGTCTCAGCGATATTTCTTTTAGAATGGCAACCAATCAAGTTGCCGTGGGTTTATCTCTTGAATTCCTTGATCACTTTCACGCTTCCATCGGTGTAGGTGATGCGCTTGATGCAAAGTCCGCTGGTTTGCTCTGTGGCTTTGCGTCCGGTGATGTCGAAGCACTCGGTGTTTCTCACTGCCTTTGTGTCGCTTAACGATTCCACACCGGTTTCTTTGTAGACATACACAACCTTTGAGCGGTTCTCCTTACCACCGCCGCGATAGATGCTCTGCACGCCTATCTTATTCCAGTTCTTGTCGTAGAAATAAATCAAAGTCTTACCGTTGCTGGTGTAGAAATCATAGTTTGTGTCGCAGAATGGGTAGGGGATGTCGGTCATGGCCGCATCCAGTCCCACGTATTGGTCGGGCGTGAACGTGTATATGCTGTCGTTGTAATAGATGTTGTAGTACAAGTTGTTCTCGTTCAGTTGCTCGCCGCCAGTGCCCACAGTCGGGATCACAATGTTAAGCTGGTCGCACTTGCTGAGCTGTGTCACTTTCAGGGTTGGGTCGGCGGGCACAATGGCCTTGTCTTCCTCAACGGTGAGCTTGGGTGCCACATATTCCTTAATGATGTAGAGGTTGCTCCGGCCGGCGTTCACTATTATCGAACTTGGATATGCTGCCTGCAGGGTGTCGCCGTTTTCACCGCTGATGGTGAAAGCCACTGAGTCGCATTGGTCGTAGTTGAAGTATTTGCTTCCTTTGTCGGGTGTCACCACCTTGGCGTTGCCTGTGAGCAGATACACGTGCGAGTTATACATCTTGTCAATGCCCATATATTGGCGCGTGGGCAGAATACCCTTTCCGTCGGCACTGAATTTGGCTCTCACTGCGCCGTCGGCCAAGTCGCTGAAAATGTCGGTTATATATGGGTGGTACGGGTCGCTTGGGGCTATGTGCACGCTTGTCATTGTACTGGTCGTCGAGTCAAGATTGGCGGCTTTGGGAATGTATTCAAGCTTGTAGGTCATTTTCTGGGCCTCGTCGGGCACTTGTGTCACCACGTCGGAGTTGATGGTGTATTTTATATCGTAGTCACCCATGTAGAACCACTCGCCCGAGGCATCACACAATCCAATCAGGCAATCGTCCACTTGTGTGAGCACGTGGTCTTTCCACACAAATTTCACTGTCGTGTTAGTCTTGTCGACTTCAAACGTCGATGAGTCGGCTGTGAGTTTCATCCTGCGTGCATAGTAGGGGTCTCCAGCATCTATTGCGTATATTTGCGGAGTGGCCATCACTATCGTGTCGCCACTGGCCTTGGTGCATTTGAGCCATGGCGAGCCAAGCCCCCAGACGTAGGCCTGTGATATCGGGGCCTGCACATAGACGTAGCCGTCGTTGCCCTCTACTACGCCGCCCAGGCCACCATCGACCACTTGCGAGTACACATCGCCAAATCCTAGTCCGTAGGAATTGGAATTGACATACATGTTCTCGAAAAGCTGTCCGGCTGGAGCATTGCTCACGGGTGTCTCTGTCGTGGCTTTCTTTGGTGCTTGCCGTGAGGCAAGTCGGTGGCTCAATGCACTTATTTCCCACATGCCTGCCTTGATGGGGGTGTGGTTGCATGGGGCTGTTCTGATGTCGATTGACTGGGTCGCGGTTGCCGAAATGGCTATTGCGCAAAGGCCGAGGAGTAAAGTTCTTTTCATAAGCTTGTAATTTTATTGAATCCTAAAATTTGTTGAATTGACGCAAAATTAGCTAAATGCATTTAAATCTGCAAGTATATGTCTTGGTTTTTATAATGATGTGGAATGGGGTTTGCCGAATAGGCTTCCACTTATGGCCTCAGTCTTTGTGCTGCTTGGCACCGGTTTTCGCGGTTATCCATTTACCGGAACCTAGTTGGGCAAGGAAAATCATTCCACGCACGCACAACTCCACGCACATGGCCGTCCAAACGCCTTTCAACCCGTAGCGCGGGGCGAGAGTGGCGGCTAGTGTCAAGCGAACACCCCACATGCTGGCAAAGTTCATCAAGCACGGCGCAATAGTGCTGCCTGCTCCCACAAACACGCCATAACTCACAATGGCGGCAGCAAACAGCGGTTCGGCCCAGGCCTCGATTCTAAGCACTTGGGCGCCCAGACTCACTACCTCAGGCACAGGCGACATCATGCTCATCATAAAGTCGGCTCCCGCATAAAGCAACCCACCCATCAGTCCCATCACCGCCATACCGGCAATCACTGTGAGCTTTGCAAAGCGTTTAGCCAGGTCTTTTCGGCCGGCACCAAGGCTTTGCCCAATCAGCGTTGTCGCCGCATCGGCCACTCCGGTGCCAGGCATGTAGCAAATGCTCTCGGCCGTCACGGCAAAGGCATTGGCGGCAATTGCAATCGTCCCTAATGGAGCCACAATGCTTGTGATTAGTATTTGTGCACTGTTCATAACCACATATTGCATGCCCATGGGCAGACCTATTTTCATAGCCTTCCTCACACACCATCCCTTGGGCACGAAACTGCCGCTACGACCCTTTATGCGCAAGTCGGCCGACCGCGTAGCCAGGCAATAGAGCATCCCGCCGCAGGTGATTATTGTAGCCAGGGCCGTGCCTAGGGCCGCACCGGTAACGCCAAGTCCGGCTCCTGGCATGGTCAGCTGGACGCCACCCAGCGTAGTCGGGCGGGTGGGGTAGATAAGTAGGTAGTTAAACACCACATCGAGCACACACATTAGCAGGTTCATTATGCTCGGCAAGTTCATGTTGCCGCTGCATCTGAGCATGCTTGCGCCTAGAAAGTTGAGCACAATCACCGGCAGGCATGCCGAGTAGATTGCAAAGTAGGAGGTGGCTTTCTCACACACGCCGGCTTCTCCGCCCAGCCAGATAGGGAGACAGTGGCTTATTGAGCAACCGATTGCCGCCATTGTAAGGCCGGCTATTACACACACCGTGAGTGATTGTCTGAACACGCTTCGGGCTTTCTCGGCATTGTTGCCGCCTATGCTGTGGGCCACTTGAACGGCAAATCCAGTGGCAATGGCGCTGGCCACACCGCTAAACAGCCATGTGGTGGTTGATATTATTCCGATTGCGGCAGAATCCTCGGCACCCAACCGCCCAACCATCGATGCGTCTATATATTGCATGGCCACGTTCGACACCTGTGCCATGATGGCTGGCATGCTGAGTTGCAGGGTCAGTTTTAGCATCTGTCCCTGCGTCATGTGCTGGCCGTTCCGTATCATGTCGATTAAGCCCGATGTAGCCTTGGTTGCCATTGTTCTGGATAAAAGTGTATTTATTGAAAAGCAAGGGCAAAGTTAGTAATCTTGCGCTAAACGGGCAACCATCTCTTTCGGCAAATTCTTGATTCTCGTCTCTTTGCCGGTGTACATTGGTTTGGTGTTATGTCCACTTCAAAATTGGTGTGCTGATTCAATCGACACGGGCTTGCACCACATTCATGAATTGTGTTTGTGGCCTTTGGCCGTAATTTGTATAATTCTATCCGTAATTCGTCTACAGGCGTTTCTGTTTGAAAATCCTAATTTTGCATCGTAAACTAAAACAAAGTGTGAAATGAGAAAACTGTTTTATACCCTTGTCATGTTGGCCGTTTCGTCGATGAGCGTCATTGCCTGCGTGCAGGACAAAAATCCCAAAGGACAAAACAATGATTCAAAAGAACAGAGCAACATGAAAGAGAACAAGAAAGTATTGGTGGCGTATTTCTCGCGAACTGGTGAAAACTACAGTGTGGGGAACATTGTGAAGGGCAACACGCATATTGTTGCCGAATTGATTGCCGGGGAAACTGGCGGCGACCTTTTCCAAATAGAGCCTGTCGTGGTCTATCCCGATAACTACGACGTTTGTGTTGAACTCGCCAAGAAAGAACTAAATGCCAAGGCACGTCCGGCCGTGAAAGGAGACGTGAGGGTAGAGGACTACGATGTGATATTCATAGGCTATCCCAACTGGTGGGGCGACATGCCAATGCCCGTCTATACCTTCATTGAAAAGCACGATTGGCACGGTAAGACAGTAGTGCCGTTCTGCACTCACGAGGGGAGCGGCCTGGGCAGCACGGCAAGCCGGTTGCAATCTGCCTGTCAAGGGGCGAAGGTTCTTAATGGACTTTCTGTCTATGGACACACGGCTCAGAACAACCGCAGGGAGACTGAGCAGGCAACACATAACTGGCTAGAGTCATTGCAATATTGAATAAAAGAAAAACGATAATGGACGAAATAAGAATAGACGTAACAAAACAGACCACGGAACAGATGGAACTTGCAGCC
>CAVFVP010000028.1:0-27893 GCA_963625945.1 Agathobacter rectalis
ACACTCGCTCCGTCCTTCTTTCTTCACCCTGCGGCATATTCAGTCTGATGGTGTCCGATGTGCCACAATCCATTCCGTCCGTCCGACAGCTCCACAAGTTTTCGCTCAAAATGCGCATCTTATGCCCTCCCGCCTTGATGTCGGGATACATGGAAGCAAGAGTTGCCATGCTCACCGGAATGTTGGCCAATGTCGCTAATTCGTTATTAATACCGCAAAATAGTAATTTTACGGATAGCAAAAGAATGATTTATTTCTTTTCCGTTCCTTGTACAGCTGGTTCATGACTATACAGAGACAATCGGCAAGTGCAAAATCAAGGGAAATGATGGGGAAAGCGTTTGAACTGGCATTCAATTGTTGTGCGCCATATTCACTCACAACCTACTCATCACAAATCAAACAGCACTGATTACAAGAAACTTATGCTATTTACAAAACAGGCACCAATGTGTGCATGTCTATGTTTTGGCAAAAGAACATCCAAAACGAAGCGGCGGGAAACTGTGGGGTTCGCACTATGCGTGGGCGAAAGCCGGGGTTCCTGCCGTTTCTTTATTTTCTGCCTGTAGCAGCTTTGCCGTGATGCAACCGTCAGCCGAACATTGACATCATGAAAGTCACCGAGCCGTAGCCAACCACGAAGCCGGCCAGCACTTGCATGAAAGTGTGGCGGCCAAGGATGATACGCGACGTGCCGAGCATGCCGGCAAGCAAAATGGCCGCACAAATGACCCAAAACAGATTGAAAGCCTCAAGCCCCTGCACGTGTATCTGGTAAAGGAGGGCAAGCACACCTCCTATGCCAGCAAGATGGGCACTGATTTTCCACCAGTGGTTGACCACAGCCAGCAATGTGGTGGCCAAAGCCGCACCACCCAAAAACATCACGAACCACAACGGCGAATGCACATGGTCGAGATAGAATGGGGCCGCTATGTTGCACACGATGCCGCACAAGTAGGGTATGTGACGCTCGTGACGGTTGACGAGCCGCTTGTCGGATATCACCTTGAAATTGTGCAACACCGCAATGGCCACAACCGGTAAAATGCCGGTGATGCCAAGCACCACCATAACCACGGTCCACCGCACGCCCGGGGCCAAACCGCAAAGGAACGAGACCCAAAGCGTGAGAAACACGCCATAGGCAGGCATAAACAGCGGACTGAACACTGCCGACAGGAAACGCGCCGCGGCAGCTATCAGTTTGTCGAAAGTAAATGTGTTTTGCGTCATTCTTATATATGTATTCGTTGCGTGTTATTTGTAATTGACAGCACTGCCCCGCTATGCCTTGCGGCGCAATTTGGCGGTGGGTATTGAAAGCAGCTCGCGGTATTTCGACACAGTGCGCCGCGCTATCTTGTAGCCTTTGGCGTTAAGCAAGTCGCGCAGGGCGTCGTCGCTAAGCGGGGCTGTCTTGTCTTCGGCATCCACAATCTGCTTGAGCGCGCTTTGCACCTCGCGCGACGACACCTCGCCGTCGGCGCCGTCTTTCTTGATACCCTCAGAGAAAAACGACTTGAGCGACTTTGCGCCCCAGGGCAGCTGGACATACTTTCCGCTGCAAGCCCGCGACACCACCGACATGTCGAGCCCGGTCTCCTCGGCTATGTATTTAAGCGTCATCGGCTTCAAGTCGGCGGGGTCGCCGCTCAGCACATAGTCGTGCTGGCGCCGCACAATGGCATCCATGGTGCTGAAGAGGGTCTTCTGCCTACGGCGCACCACCTCGATAAACGTTGCGGCATTGAAGCACTGCGCTTTCACCAGCTTGGCTTCGTCGGTCTCGTGCTTGCTGAGCGGGCGCGTGTTGGTCTTGTAATAGCGTTCCTGAGCGCTGTAACTCTCGCTGATTTGCAACTCGGGAATGCTGTTGACAAGGGTGAGCGTAATAGTGTCGTCGTCATCGACGTCGACCACGAAATCGGGGGTTATCTGCTGACCGTGCGAGTCGTTTTGCGATCCGCCAAATGCGCTGCCTGGCTTGGGATTGAGCCGGGCTATGACCTGCATCACCTGCTTCAGCTCATCGTCGCTGAGTCCAAGTGAGTGTGTCACACGCTGATAATTTTTCTTGGCAAATAGATCGAAGCACTCGTCGAGCACCCTTATGGCCAGTGAATTAATGGCCGAAGCGGGTTTGCGCCGCAGCTGCAGCAACAGGCAGTCGCGCAAGTCGGCGGCCCCTATGCCCGGTGGGTCAAGTTGGCGCAGTATGGCAGTCACTGCCTCCACCTCCGAAGGCTCTACATCAATGTTGAGCCCGGAATTGAAAGTTATGTCGTCGGCAATGTCGATGGCGCTGCGCCGCAAGTAGCCCGAATCGTCGACCGAGCCAATCACATATTCGGCAATCACCTGCTGGCGCGCGGTGAGGTTGCGCTCATTGATTTGACCGGTCAGATAGTCGGCAAGCGACACCTCGGCAGCCTGCTCGCGCTGAGTGGTGTCGTCGTCGGCAGCACTGTTACGGGCGTTTTTCAACTTGCCGCGGTAGCTTTCGAAATCGTCGTCGTCGGTGGGCTGCATGCTTTCGGCAGTGTCGGTAAACTCGTCGCCGGCTTCGTCTTTGGTGTTGATGTCGTTATCGTTGTCGGCCACACGCTCAAGGGCTGGATTGTTGTCCAGCTCTTGTGTCACCAAGTCCTCAAACTCATTGTTGGTCTTCTCAAGAGCCGGGCCAAGCAGTCGCTGCACGGCCGAAATCCACTGTTTCTGCCTGATGGTGGTAGTGGTGCCTATCGATAGACTCTGCTTTTTCCCCATAACAATAATAATGTGGTTTCTTGAAAAAATTACACTCTCACAAATTTACGCAAAAGCCGTCAATGGGCAAAATCTTTAACCTTTATAGAATGTGTTTTGCGAATTTCAAAACAGCTACATGCGTTTTTCGGGCCAAGGCCAACAATGCCACTACAGACAGAGAACCACCAGCGCCGGAAGCCTTGACGGTGGAAGCAAAAACAGAAGCGAATATTTATTAATATTTGTTAATTCGGGGGGGAGTAAATCTTATTTGTTTATTTTTGCCGCAAGCGGTTACAATCAGCTTTAACCGCAATTAGCCGACAAGGCAGTAAAAATGCCACAAAGTCTTGATGCCCTTAGGAAAGAACCGCACACACCAATACTGACACACGAGTCGTTAAAAATAGGCACTATATAAAGCAAAGAGGACAAGAGTTTTTACGCTCTTATCCTCTCAATGCTTTTTTGGCTTAAGCAAGCCTGCCTAGTACTCGGAGTGGGACTTGAACCCACACAGCCGCAATGGCCAAGGGATTTTAAGTCCCTCGTGTCTACCGATTCCACCATCCGAGCAGCCTCGAGCCAACTGCAATGGCGGCTTAATGGCCGCACGCAATTAGCGGTGCAAAGATAAGCCGATTATTTTGCTTTTGCAAATTTTTTTCGCAGACCACATTGCATTTTTTGTCATCGCGCACGACCGCACGAGACAAAGCGCCTCGGCCATTGCAAATTCGGACAAACCCAATTTGCCATTGCGCTCGGCTTGCACTACCTTTGTGTGCTAAAACGGGATTTTACGAAAAAAATCTAAGCATTCTACAACATGAACAGATGGATTGAGGCCACACGCCCGTGGTCGTTCCCGGCATCGACCATGCCGGCAATTATAGCATTGGGCTTCGCACAATGGAGCCTAGGCGGCAACACCGATCTCACGGCAGGAATCGTGGCAGTGATTGGCGCTTTCATTTTCCAAATATCGGGCAATCTGATAAGCGACTACTACGACTTTAAACGCGGTGTTGACCGTCGCGACACTTTCGGATCAAGCCGCATGCTTGTGGAGAATGTGTTCAAGCCTTCTACCATATGGCTCTACGGAATGGCTTGGATGCTGATTGGCATCGGCATGGGAGCCTGGCTCACAGCCCGGTGCGGACTTTGGCTACTGGGATTCGGCGCGCTGGGTGTGCTGAGCACCTATTTCTACTACGTGCTCAAGTTTCGCGCACTGGGCGATGTGCTGATTTTCACAGTCTACGGGCAGCTGATTCCGCTTGGCGTGTACTATTGCATGAGCGGTGGCCACGTCGATTGGCACTTGTGCCTTATCACCACCCCGATAGGGTTTCTCATCGTGAATATACTACACAGCAACAACACGCGCGACACGGTGTATGACTCCCGGGCCGGAATTTCCACCCTGGCAATGCGCCTGGGCCTGAAGCGATCGAAGGTGCTGTTTGCGGCCCTTGCCATTGCAGCCTATGCGCTCACAGTGGTGTGCGTGGTTGCCGGATGGCTTCCGTGGCTGTGCCTGGCCGTGATGGCCACGCTGCCCATAGCAATTAAAAACGTGAAATGGATGATGCGCGCCACCGACGGCGAAGGACTGAAATCGCTGCGAGGCCTCGACGGCAACTGCGCGCAACTGGTGATGGCCTGCGGCGTGCTGCAGACCGCATTGCTCCTGGTGTCGGCCTACATTCCCATGTGATCTGCTACTGTTATGAACGACAATTCAATCAGCATTAGGCCGGTGGCTTGGGCTATTGCCGCAGCCGCTTTGCTGTGGGGCATTATGTTCTCGCCCCTCACAGCCCCTCACATCAATTTCTGGATCACCATGACGGGGTCGGGACTTGTGCTAATAGGCATAAGCCACATTCTCAAAGACAGGTGGGGCGGCCGCCGCTTCAACCTGGCGTGGGGAGAAGTGGCTCTGGGCGTAGCCAGCGCTGCCGCACTGTGGGGCGTGTTTTGGGTGTGCAACGGGCTGTCGCGCATGATTTTCAGCTTTGCCGGCAACCAGGTGGGCGCAATCTACGACCTGCGCACCGGCAGCAATCCATGGGTGGTGGGAGCCATGCTCGTGGCGGTGATAGGCCCGGCCGAAGAGCTGTTCTGGCGCGGCACCGTCCAGCGGGCAATGGAAGCCAAGTGGGGACGCGTGGCCGCATTCTTCGCAGCCACGGCTGCCTATACACTGGTTCACATCTGGTCGCTCAACCTGATGCTCATAGGCGCAGCCGCCGTGTGCGGCGGATTCTGGGCACTGATGTATACCTGGCGGCGCAACCTCACCGTAGTGCTCGTCTCGCACTGCCTGTGGGACGTAGCCGTGTTCCTCATATTCCCAATCTCATAGAAAAAAATGGCAAAACTGTCGGCAACCGACCGCGACATTCTGGCAATAGCCATCCCGGCGATTGTGGCCAATGTGACCGTGCCGCTGCTCGGGTTGCTCGACGTGGGCATTGCCGGGCATTTGGGTGTGGCCCGCTACATAGGAGCCGTGGCAGTGGGCGCCATGATGTTCAACTTGGTGTATTGGAACTTCGGGTTCCTGCGCATGGGCACATCGGGCATCACAGCACAGGCCTACGGCCGCAGCGACCGGCAAGGACAAGCTGCGGCATTGCAACGCGCGGCCACACTGGGCGCCGCAGCAGGCTTCGGCATCATTGCTATGCAGCAGCCGTTGTGCCATCTGGCATTGTGGCTGATTGGCCCGTCGCCCCAAGTGGTGGAACTTGCCACGCAATACTTCGGCATAGGCGTGTGGGGAGCCCCCGCCATGCTGACAACCATGGCCATAAAGGGATGGCTGCTGGGAATGCAAGACTCACGCAGTCCAATGGCCATTGCAATTGTTGTGAACGTGGCTAACATTGCCGTGAGCCTTACTGCAGTGTTTGCACTCGGTATGGGGTTCAAAGGCATAGCCGTGGGCACACTCGCGGCAGAATGGTGCGGCCTGGCCTACGCAATCTCCATTCTCGCCCGCAAGCACCGCTGGCTGGTGCCAAGACTCAAATGGGCCACAGTGATGCAGTCTGACGGCACAAAAGACTTTTTCAAAGTCAACAGCCACATATTCATGCGAAACTTCCTGCTAATGACGGTCACACTCTTTTTTGTGGCAGTGGGAGCCCGTAGCGGCGATGTCACACTGGCCGTCAATGCTTTGATCATGCAGCTGTTCACGCTGTTTTCCTATTTTGTCGACGGATTCGCCTTTGCCGGCGAGGCCCTTGTGGGCAAACATGCCGGCCGGCACGACAACGAAGCCCTGCAGCTCACGGTGAGACGGCTAATGGCGTGGGGCACCGTGGTAGCCGCTGTATTTTCGATTGGATATGCCACATGTCCACACCTGATTTTCAGCGCACTCACATCCGACGCCACAGTCATAGCCACAGCCATGGACTATCGCTGGTGGGCCGTCATGATTCCATTTGTGGGGACGGCAGCCTTTGTGTGGGACGGCGTTTACATCGGGCTCACATGGTCGCGCGGCATGCTTGCTGCCGTAGCCACTGCAAGCATAGCATTCTTCTCACTGTATTTTGCCCTGTCGACCAGACTGGGCAACAACAGCCTTTGGGTGGCCTTTGTGACCTATTTGGCGGTGCGTGGCCTGGTGCAGACAGTCGCTTACTGCGCACTGACACGCAAGAAACGGATATAGCCGTGCATCTTGAACCAAAAAAATGCCTGTTTTTTTCTTTTTTTGTTCTCTATTGATTATTTTTGCAAAGAGTCATCACAGAAGCGGTGGCAAGATTATCAACCGATTAAAGGCACAACTGGCACAATTATGCAACAATACTGGATTAATCAAGATGGAGTGCAGGCAGGACCTGTGACCATCGAGCAAATGGAGAAAATGAGCATTACCGGCAAAGCCTATGTGTGGCGCAGCGGGCTCGAGGACTGGGTGAAAATCACCGAGCTGCCCGAACTGGCCGAGGTGTGGCAGTCGCCAACGCAAAACGTGCCTCCCGTGCCCCCTGTGGCTCAAGCCACACCGCCTGCAATCCCCATCGAGGAACCGGCAACCGAGGAACATCAGCCAGAGGCCGAGCCGGAACCCACAGCCAACAGCGAAACCGAACAAACAGGCGAGGATTTCACTGATACCAGTAGCAATGACCAACAGGCTATGCCTCAGCCGCCCGAGATTCCACAGGACTACAGCTACTGCAGCCAGCCACAGCAAGCCGACGGCCAAGAGGCCGCAGAGTGCCCGCCATCAAACCTGGCGTGGGCCATCATTTCGATTCTGTTTTGCCAACCACTCGGCATCATAGCCGTCATCTTAAGCGTCATGGTCAAAAACAATTACCGTGACGGCAACATCAAGCGAGCAAGCAAGTTCAGCGAATGGAGCGCATGGTGCTGCATTCTGGCCATCACCCTCGGAGTGGCATCGTGCCTGATTTTGCCTTTGGAATTTCTCTTATGACCGAAGGGTGGCCCAAGCCGCTGAAAATCGCTGCTGTATCAGCGGCAGCACTGTCGGCAGCAATCATGCTTGCTGCACTTTATGTCTTTGAGCCTTCGGCAGGCAGTTTCTTTCCCAAATGCATTTTCCACCAGCTCACCGGGCTCAACTGCCCCGGGTGCGGGCTGCAACGCGCCATTCACGCCCTCATGCACGGCCACGTGGCCGAAGCAGTGCATTACAATGCCATACTGCCAGTGCTGGCCTTTGTTGCGGCGGCATATGGTGTGGCCTATGCCTTGCGCAATGCGTTTCCGCGCATCCATAGGGCCTTCACGTCGGCCAGGGCGGCTGTGCTTGTCCTTGCGCTGATTGTGGCGTGGTGGGTGCTGCGCAACATCTTGCACATTTGAGCGCAACCGCAGTGGGAATACCAGATTGACCAGTGTCCCCTACGCTCGGCTTGCACTATGTTGCCTACGGCCAAATTAGGCGGCGCCTCGGCAATGCAAATTCAAGCAAGCTTGATTTGCTATTGCGCTCGGCTTGCACTAATTTTGCAAAACAATTACGGCAAAAACAGATATTACAACAATGCATTTCTCAACATATATTCCGCCTGTCGTCATCGCCCTGCTCGCTTTCGGTCTTGTGGCCCTGGCCGCAGGGGTGTGGTGGCAATGGACCCGCGCCCTGAGGATAAAGCGGTTTGCCGCCCGATATGAGGACGAGCGCGACTATGCCGACGAGCTTCCGTCGGTGAGCATCGTGGTCAGCGCCCACAACGATGCCGAGTGCCTGCAACGCTACTTGCCGTTGCTGCTCGAACAGGACTACCCTGCCGACTTTGAGGTGGTGGTGGTTGACGACGGATCGTGTGAGACCAGCGGCGACTCGCTGAGCGAGATAGTGGCCCGATATGGCAATCTGCACGTAACATTCATCCCCGACGACACACGTGCGCTGTCGCGCAAAAAGCTGTCGATCATGCTTGGCATCAAAGCCGCACGCTACGATGTGATACTTACCACCTGCGCCAACTGCTACCCCGACAGCAACCAATGGCTGCGGCTGATGATGCGCAACTTCACACCGGGCACCGACGTGGTGGTGGGATACTCACACATTGAGGCCGGTTGCGATCGCCGTCTGGGCAGCCGCTTCAGGGCCTTCGACGACACGATGACGGCCGTGCAGTGGATCAACGGAGCCATCAAGGGCTCGCCCTACCGCGGCGACGGTAACAACCTGGCCTACCGTAAGCGGTGCTTCTTCGACCACAACGGCTTTGCCAATTCGTTGAACCTGCTGTGGGGCGAAGACGACATATTCGTCAACGAGATTGCCGATGGCAGCAACACACGCATTGAAATCAACCCCGATGCCATGATGACGGTTGTGCACGAGAATGCGGCCCTGGCCCACAGGCGCCTCAAACTGCGCCGCGACTTCACTTCGCGCCAGCTGCCACGCAAGCCTTTTGCCGCACAAGGGTTCATGAGCGTGCTGGCATATTCAGGCATTGCAAGCCTTGCAATAGCAGTGGCCCTCGACCCGACCAACCTGCTGACGATAATTGCAGCCGTCGCAATACTGGTTGCCAATGCCATTGCAATGATGCCTGCGGCAAAGCTATGCTGCACCACATTGCAGTCGCGACGCCTGTGCATTACCGCCCCATTGTTTGCCGTTTGGCGTCCGATTGTGAATGCACTGTATGTGGTGCGCGGCGCACGCGACCACAAAAGCAACTACACATCGATAATCGGATAACCGCCATTCCGGCACCAATCCCCCATCAACGACAAAACGATGACAAGCGCAGCACATCCACTCACAGGCCATATCAGAGCCCTCACCGCCTTGCGTGGCATTGCCGCCGTGTGCATTGTGCTTTTCCACTACGACGTCGACGGGTTTGCCCAGCCCACACGAATGGGCGTGGCAATGTTTTTCATGCTCAGCGGCTTCCTGCTGCAACGCCGTCATAATCACGTCAAAATCAGCCAGTGGCAATCATTCACCCTGCCACGCCTTGCCCGCCTCTACTCCATTCACTGGGTGGCACTGGCCACTATCATTGCAGTAAGGACAGCCACCGGCACCCCATTTGCCGGCAAATGGCTGACGGCGCACCTACTGCTCATTCAGGCATGGATTCCGCAACACGATGCGATTTACGCCCACAACCCTGTGGCATGGTTCCTCAGCGCGCTAGCCGTGTGCTATTGCGCATTCGTGCCTCTGGCAGGCACCATTGCAAAAGCCGGTAAGCGGCAGTGCACCACACTTGCCCTGGCACTGATTGCCACACAGACAGCCACAGTGCTCACCATAGGCGGTGACCTTGCCTACACACACCCGCTAAGCCGAATCCAAGACTTCATCCTCGGCATGACGCTTGGCCGCCTCACCTCCTTCATGCCGCAAACAGACAAACGGTCGCAAAACATCGCACAAGCTGCCGCCACGCTCCTTACAATCGCAACCCTAGCAGCCGACAAAGCCTTCCCCGACGCATTAGCTGCAATCGACGCCACGCTGCTATGGTGGCCGTCGACAGCAGCCTTGATTTGCGCCTTTTCTGCGACCTCAGGCACTGGAAGCCGCATTGTGGCTATACCCCCACTCGTGTGGCTCGGGACCGTGAGCCTCGAAATATATTTATTTCAATGCCCGGCCGCCCTCATTTGGGACCGTTGCTGCGCACCGGTTGCCGCACATTTCGGATTCGGCTCGGCCTACCAGCACTATGCGCTGCCAAGTCTGGTACTGCTGTTGGCCGCCGCATGGATTATCCACAACCGGATAACCATGCCCCTGTGGCATGCCATCGGGAAACATACTAAAACGCCAAGACCATGATAAAGTCGCTCACCGGCCTGCGTGCCATAGCAGCAATAGTGGTGATGCTCTACCACCTGTGGAGCGGCACCCTTGCCACCGAAGCCTGCATGGCGATGATTGCCATGATGGCCATGAGCGGAATGGTCAACGCCATGCGCCACGGCACCATGACATGCAACAGACGCGTCTACTGGAAATATGTGGCCTTGCGGCTTGTGCGCATAGTTCCGCTCCACTGGCTCACGCTGGGAATATTGCTGGCCGCAGGGAGCCACTCAGCAGGATGGGACTTGCTTGCCAACGCTCTGCTACTGCATGCCTGGATACCCGACTTGACAGTGTGCTACGGCTACAACACCATGTCGTGGTTTCTGAGCGCCCTCATACCGTGCTACCTCCTGCTACCGCCCCTGTGCCGGGCGCTGCGGCGAATCGATGTAAAATGGCAAGTGTGCGGTCTGGCAACCGTTTTAATTGCCGAAGCCGCATGGCTCACAACATTGCCCGCCGGCCCATTTGCCGTGTGGGCGGCCTATGTGGCGCCACCGGTGCAACTCATCAACTTTGCCGGAGGAATAGTGGCCTGCAACATATGCCTCGGCATGCCGCGACGCACCCCGTCGGCACGGCATGCCACATTGGCCGAACTCGCCATGGTGGCCATGCTTGCCGCCCTAGCGTGGACATCACACACAGGGCCGCTGCCAGCGCGGCTCGGAGCCCCATACAGCCTATGGGCCCTGTTGCTGACAATGACCACCCTCACCCGCACAGCCGGCAGTGGCGGGTTGGTCACCCGCTTGCTGTCGGGCAAAGCAATGCAGTGGCTTGGCGGAATCAGTTTCGAGATGTTCATGCTCCACGGCATGGTGTGCGCGGCCCTGCTTAGAGCTGTGCCCGGCATCGCATCACTGCCTTGGCCGCTACAAGCCGCCATATGCATAGTGCCCGTGGTCATAGCATCGTGGATCACCAACCGATTACTCCATCGCGCCACAAACAGTTTGATAAAACACATAACCAACATCAAATCATGAGAAAAACGAAAAAGACAATCATTCGGTGGACCATATTGGCAGTCATTGTCATTACCGCAGCCGTATCCGCCTGCAACATGGCGGTAAAAATAAACGCCTACGGACGTACAACGGCCGACATAAGCCAAGTGCCCACGCGAGACGTGGCTCTGGTACTGGGCACACCGCCAAGATCCATACACACCGGTGGCGGCAACCCCTACTTCACCGCACGCATCAATGCCGCAGCCAGGCTTTATAGGGCAGGCAAGGTGCGGAAGCTGCTGTTGAGCGGGTCGGATCACAGCGCATTCGGGCTCAACGAAGTGACATGCATGCGCGACTCTCTGCGGCAACTCGGAGTGCCCGACTCGGTGATGATTCTCGACGGGAAGGGCTACCGCACACTTGCCTCGGTGCACCGCGCCACCGAGGTCTACGGATTCAAGAGCTACACAGTGGTATCGCAAAAATTCCACAACGAGCGTGCCATCTTCCAAGCCGACCATTCGGGACTGGGTGTGAGCGGCATCACAGGCTTCAACGCCAGCGACGTGACCGGGCTACGCGGCACACGCATCGCCATACGCGAATGGCTGGCCAGAGTGAGACTCATGGCCGACATTTACCTGCACAGCCACAAGACAAAAGCCCGACCGACACAATAACGGGCCGATAGTTGCGTTATAATAATTAGATGTCAAACACTACAAAGCGAAATATTGTAATATTAACGTTGCTAATCAGCTTTTTGGCAGCGCTGGCCCAGGACAACGACAAAATCCTGAACCGTCCCTATGCCGACCAGAAGAAGATACACTTCGGCTTCTCGGTAGGCATGAATTTTCAGGACCTCAACATCACCAACAACGGCCTCGTCACCGACGACGGCCAGTCATGGTTTGCCGACATCCCCAACCATTCGCCCGGATTCTGCGTCAACGTGCTTGCCGACCTGCGCCTCTCGCGCCACTTCAACCTGCGTATCACTCCAGGTATGTATTTCGGCAACAAGGTGGTGAAATATGTCAACGGCAACGCCCCGTCGGGCACTACCGACCCCGAACTGAGCCTGCAGAGCCAGAACATCAAATCGACCTACGTGGTCGTGCCTATCGACTTAAAATATTCGGCACTGCGCTACCACAACGTGCGTCCGTATTTCACGGCAGGCATCATGGGTGTGTATGACGTGGGCAAAGACCGCAGCGAACAGTTGCGCCTCAAGGACTTTGACGCCATGCTCACAGTGGGACTTGGATGCGACCTCTACCTGCCGTTTTTCAAACTCTGCCCCGAACTGAAATTCTGCTTCGGACTGCGCAACGTGCTCGAGAAAAACAGGCCCGACCTGCAGGACAATCCCGATATGATGAAATTCACCAACAGCGTGAATAAAGTGCTCAACAACATGGTGGTGCTCACATTTTATTTTGAATAAAAGCAAAAAATGACAATATCAAGGCTTAAAACATGGCTCACAGCCGCGGCGGCAATAATGATAGCCGCGCTTGACGCGTCGGCCCAGACCGATGCCCAGTACACACAGTACTGGCATGCGCCAGCCTACTACAACCCCTCAGCCATAGGCATGACCGACTTCATCCACATCACGGCAGGCAGCCGCATGCAGTGGGTGGGCATCGAGCATGCTCCCGTGAGCTTTTTAGGTATGGCCGACATGCCATTCAAGCTGCTGGGCAAGCGCTGGGGCACCGGCATCGTCATTCAACAGGAAAGCATGGGACTCTACAGCTCACTCAACGCCGGAGCCCAACTTGCGTTCAAAAAACAGAAGCTGCTGGGCGGCACACTGAGCGTGGGCGTTCAGATAGGCATGCTCAACGAGACATTCAAGGGCACGAAGATAAAGATCCCCGAAGGCGACAACGCCCACGACAGCAACGACGACGCCATCCCCAACGTCGACGTGACCGGCACGGCATTCGACGTGAGCGCCGGTATAATGTTCAGCCACAAGTGGTTTTGGGTAGGACTTTCGGGCACCCATCTCACACAGCCAAGCGTGACGCTGAAAGCCGACGGAAGCGACGACAAGCAGTATGAGTTCACCGCCGGCCGCACGTTTTATTTCATGGCCGGCAGCAATATTCCGATAAAAAACACGTTATTTGAATTGCAGCCCTCGGTGTTGCTGAAGACCGACACCAAGTTTTTCCAGGGCGAGGTCACGGCCCGCGTGCGCTACAACAAGTTCATTTCGGGCGGCGTGGCCTATCGCCACAACGATGCCGTGTCGGCAATGATAGGCGTCGACATCAAGAACTTCTATGTGGGCTACTCCTACGACTACCCCATCAGCAAGGTGAGCGTGGGCACAAGCGGCAGCCACGAAGTGATGGTGAGCTATAACGTGAAACTAGATTTGAGCGAAAAGAACAAGAACAAGCATAAGAGCATTCGTATAATGTAGAGAATATATGAAAAAGTTATTGATTTATATTGCGACGACCTTAATGGTGGCATCATGCAGCTCATCACGCAAAAGCGTGGGAGTGGGCGGCGAAGTGACGGGTGTGGGAGCACCCACCTTCTCTGAGCCCACGCCCTACGGCATGGTGTATGTTGACTGCGGCTCGATGAAAGAAGGCCCCGCCGAGCGCGACTCGCTGTGGGGCATCGACTCCACCGCCCGCGGCGTGAGTGTGGACGGATTCTGGATGGACGAAACCGAGATAACCAACTCAAAGTATAAGCAGTTTGTGTTCTGGGTGCGCGACTCCATTATCCGCGAGCGCCTTGCCGACCCGGCATTCGGCGGCAACGAGGAGTTCAAGATCGAGGAGGACAAGGAAGGCAACCCCGTGAAGCCGCACCTCAACTGGAGTAAAGCCATACCCTGGCGCAACCCCAGCGAAGACGAGGAACGAGCCATCGAGAGTGTGTATCGCCGCAACCCCATCACCGGCGTCAAGGAGCTCGACCCCACACAGATGAACTACCGGTATGAGACCTACAACCTCACCGAGGCCGCAAAGCGCAAGAACCGCTTTGACCCCACCCGCCGCGACTACAACACCGACCACGCTGTGCCCGAGACCAACCCAACCATAAGCAAGGACACTGCCTATATCGACGACGGCGGCAACATAGTGCGCCAAACCATCACACGCACCCTGCAAAGCGACTTCGACTTCGTGAACACCTACATTGTGAACATATACCCCGACACCACATGCTGGGTCAACGACTTTGAGAATGCCTACAACGAACCCTACGTGCGCATGTATTTCGCCAACGGCAACTACAACAACTATCCCGTGGTGGGCGTTAGCTGGGAACAGGCCAACGCCTTCTGCAACTGGCGTACCGAGTTCCTGAAAAAGTCGCTCGGACGCGACGGCGTGTACATCGAGCCCTACCGTCTGCCTACTGAGGCCGAATGGGAATACGCAGCCCGCGCCGGCGTCAACAAGAACAAATATCCGTGGGAGGGCGACCTTCCGCTCACAGAGCAAGACGGATGCTTCTATGCCAACTTCAAGCCCATGGAGGGCAACTACGTGAAAGACGGAAGCATCATCACCGCCCCTGCCGGCACCTATCAGCCCAACGACTTCGGGCTGTATGACATGGCAGGCAACGTGAGCGAGTGGACCTCGACCGCCTACACCGAGAGCATCGACAAGATGACAAGCGACCTCAACCCCGAGTTCCGCTACAACGTGGCCAAAGAAGACCCCTACAAGATGTCGCGCAAAATAGTGCGCGGCGGCTCATGGAAAGACGTGGCACACAACATACGCAGCGACATACGCATGTGGGAGTACCAGAATGAACAGCGCAGCTACATAGGCTTCCGCTGCGTACGCTCAAAAGCCGGATACGTGAAAGTAAAGAGAAAACAATAGCCCCCGCAGCTTTAGAGCGACACACAACACACACGACGACAAAAAGTCCACATTTCACCAAAGAATTGAAAAATGGGTAAAATAAAGAAATACAAGAACGTGATTGAGCGGTTCCTCTCAGGCGAGAAGGGACAGCGTTTCTTCAACTTCGCCTACAGTATCGGCGCCGCAGTGGTAATTTGGGGTGCCCTATTCAAGATTCTGCACCTGCCCGGCGGCAACACACTGCTGTGCGTGGGTATGGGCACCGAGGTGCTCATGTTCATCCTCACGGCATTCGACCGCCCCGAGAGCCAGTATCACTGGGAAGATGTGTTTCCCGTGCTCAAGACCAAAGATCCTGACGACCGTCCCGACTTCGGCTCGGGCAACGGCATAGTAATTGCCGGCAATGCCGAAGGCGGCAGCGCCGTGGGCCAAGCACAGGCCGCAGCCCAGGCCGTGGGACTGCCGCAAAGCGTGAGCCTTACCCCCGACGACGCCCAGTCGCTCAGCGAGAGCATTGCACGCATGGCATCGGCCAGCGAGCAGCTTTCGAAAATGGCCGAGCTCACCGACGCCACCCAACAGTATCTGAGCCAAATGGCTTCAATTAGCGAACAGATGCAGAAGCTGAGCACCACCACCGAGGCCCTGAACAACGTGTCGGACTCGCTGCTCAAGAGCTACGAGAGCATTGTGGGCAACGGCGAGGAAATAGGCGGCAAATCAACCGGATATGTCGACCAAATGGAGGCGCTCAACCGCAACATCAGCGGCTTGAACACAATCTACGAGATTCAGCTCAAGAGCATCTCGTCGCAAATCGACAGCATCGACCGCGTGAACCGCGGCTTGAAAGACATACGCGACATGTACGAGAAATCAGCAGCACAAAGTGCCACCTACTGCGACGAAACCGAGAAGATGGCCCGCTACATGAAGCAGCTCAACAGCGTGTATGAAAAGATGATCAAGGCCATGACCGTGAACATGTACCGCCCCATGGGCGGAATGCCCGGCATGACGTCCGACGACAACAACGATGATAACTACGACACTAAAGGATAACGCTTAATGGCAAGTGCTAAAAATCAAACGGTGGGCAGGATGTCGCCCCGCCAGAAGATGATAAACCTGATGTATATCGTCTTGACGGCTATGCTTGCCCTTAATGTGTCGAGCGATGTGCTCAACGGCTTCAGCCAGGTTGAAGACGGACTGCTGAGGTCGAACCGCACCATCACGGCCCGCAACCGCTCGCTGCTGGCCGAACTTGAGGCATTCAACTCCAAGAACCCCCAAAAAGGAAAGCGCTGGCTCGACATCGCCATGCAGGTGACACAGTCGACCGACAGCCTGTATGACTACATCGACCAGCTCAAGAAAGAAATCGCACAAGCCGCCGACGGGCCGCAAGGCGATCCGCAAAGCATTGAGAACAAGGACAACCTCGACGCCGCATCGCAAGTGATGCTCTCGACCACCGGCGGCAAAGGCCGCTTGCTACGTATGAAAATCGACGGCTATCGGGGACTCATACTGCAATATGTCACCGAGCAGGCCAAGCGGGCCAACCTCGAGGAGGCCCTCTCGACCAAAGTGCCACATGCCAAGGGACAGCCGGCAACCGGAAAGAACTGGGAAGAGACTATGTTTGAGAATATGCCCTCGATTGCCGCTATCACCCTGCTCACGAAACTACAGAACGACGTACGCTATTCCGAAGGCGAGATTCTGAGCCAACTGTTGCAGAACGTGGACATGGGCGACTTGCGCGTGAACCTGGTGAACGCCTTTGTGGTACCGCAATCGCGCATAGTGATGCGAGGCACAAAATATGCCGCCGACATCGTGCTGGCGGCAGTAGACACCACACAGCGCCCCGTGGTCTATGTGAACGGACAGCGCCTGGCCAACAACAAAGGCCACTATGAGGTGGGTACCGGAAAGGCTGGCACCTACGACTACTCGGGTTGGATTGAGGTGATGGGCCGTGACGGTACACTCACGCGCCGCGACTTCAAGTCGAGCTACACCGTAATAGACCCCGTGGCCACTATATCGGCAACAATGATGAACGTGCTCTATGCCGGCATCAACAACCCCATTAGCATAGGCGTGCCCGGAGTGCCGGCCTCGTCGATTTCGGCCTCGATGACCAACGGCTCGCTCGTGAAGAGCGGTGACGGTTGGGTGGCACATCCCACCAAAGTGGGCGCCGAGTGCGTGATTACCGTAACAGCCGAGATGGACGGCCAGCGCATGAACGTGGGTTCCACCACATTCCGCGTGCGCAAGCTGCCCGACCCGATGCCGTTTATCGCCTACCGCGACGCCAAGGGCAACGTCAACCGCTACAAGGGCGGACGCGGCTTCTCCAAGGGATTGCTACTGGCAGCGTCGGGTGTCGACGCAGCCATCGACGACGACATTCTCAACATCGACTACCGCGTGATAAGCTTCGAGACTGTGTTCTTCGACTCGATGGGCAACGCGATGCCCGAAGTGTCGGCAGGGTCGCGCTTCAGCGAGCGCCAACTGCAAGCCATCCGCCGCCTGCAACGCGGCAAGCGGTTCTACATCACCCGCGTGAAGGCTGTGGGGCCCGACGGCATCACCCGCGACATTGCCCCGATGGAGGTGATTGTCAACTGACACGGCACACTAAGGCAAAAGAACTCAATAAAACAAGATTTTTTCAACACACATATATTACGGGAATATAATGAAACTCTTAAAACTGACAACGATAGCAGCCGCGCTGCTGCTCACCGCCCCTGCCGCAGGGGCGCAGGTGGTGAAGCGCACAGGCTCAAGTGCCGACCGCAACAAGAAGGCTGGCGCTTCGGGACTCACCGTCACGGGCAGGCAGCAATCGTTCTATGAGGTGACCGAGCCAAGCGACGCCGACCTGCAATGGATGAAGGTGGTGTACCGCTCACTCGACCTTACAAAAGACAAGAACCCCGCCCTCTATTATCCCGACGAGCCCAATGCCGACGGGCAGGACCTCTTCTTCATCATAATGCGCTGCCTTGCCGACGGGCAAATCCCGGCCTACGAATACCTCGACGGCCGCGAGATGTTTACCGACCAATACAAAATTAAGGTGCGCGACATGCTCGACCGCTTCCACGTGCTTTATGCCGAGGCCAAGGGAAACACGTCAAAATCACCCAAATTCAAGATTGAAGATGCCGATATCCCTGCGAACGAGGTGCTTAGCTACTACATTATCGAAAAGTGGGAATTCGACACGCGCAGCAACAAAATGAAATCGAGTGTGGAAGCCATATGCCCAGTCCTGCACCGCACCGACGACTACGGCGGCGAGCCGCTTAAGTACCCCATGTTTTGGGTGAAACTCAACGACATACGCCCGTGGATGGCCCAGCAGTATGTGTTTACCGACGACGACAACAACCTCACCCGCTACAACCTCGACGACTTCTTCAAGTTGCAGATGTATACAGGCGAGATTTACAAGGTGAAAAACCTGCGCAACCTGTCGCTGGCCCAGCAGTTTCCCGATCCCGAGAAACGCAAGCTTGCCCAGGACAGCATAGAGCAGCGGCTGCGCTCATTCGACAAGAATCTGTGGGTGCCCAGCCGCGAAGAACTGCAGGCACGTGCTGAGGCTAAAGCGAAAGCCGAGGAAGAAGTCAATGCCGACAACGACAACGGCAATGCCACCGAGGCCAAGGACAAGAAAAGCGTGAACAAGCGCGCAAAGACCAAACGCGGCAGCAAGAGCGAGTCGACAACGCAGAAAAAGAAATCGACCACAATAAAGACCCGCCAGCCCAAAGCAGCAAAGCAGTCGAGCAATTCGAGCTCGGTGCGCTCGGTACGCAACCGCAAGAGGTGACACTGGTAAGGAGGCCTCCAGGCGCAACCTGCAGCCAGGTCAACGACTAAGAATCCATCATCGGCCGACAGGCGCTTGCTTGTCGGCCGATGCCTTTTCACAACCGGAAAGACTTTGCACACAGAAGCGTTAAAAGGCGGGGGCCTTCGGCGGCAAATCGCAATTTAGGGCGCTGCTACTTGCCATTGCACACGATTTGCACTAACTTTGCACAACTAATGAAAAATGCCGCCCATAAAGCGGCATTTATTTTGCAGAACGGCAAAATATTAAGCCGCTCAATTCGTTATAAAAGTATATAGAATTGACATCACACACAGCAAAATAGTTTTTTGATGAAAAAATCTTTACTTATATTGGGCATATGCCTTATGATGGCATCGTGCAAAACCACCCAAAACCATCTCGCCTATTTCGAGAACACATCTACGGCCGCACAAGGCCTGCTGCCGTCAACGGCATTACCCGAAATCCGCATCCAACCCGACGACGAGCTGCTCATCAACATATCATCCAACGTGCCCGACGCAACAGCGGCCTACAACCAGCCTGTTGTCAACGTGGCGAAACGCGGCGAAATGCAAGTGAGCGGCAACGTGCGCACCCAGACGTATATCGTAGACTACAACGGACGCATAGTGATTCCAAATCTGGGAGAAATCAACGTGAAAGGCAAGACCACAAGCGAAATAGCCCAAATGATCAAGGCCATGGTGAGCCGCGACGTGAAAGACCCATTCGTGAGAGTGGAGCTGCTCGGTTTCAACGTCGACGTGATGGGCGAGGTGAAGAGCCCACACAAAATCTACGTGCAATCACAGCGCTACTCGGTGCTCGATGCCCTGAGCGATGCCGGCGACCTCACCGAGTATGGTCGGCGCGAGAATGTGATGGTGATCCGCGAGACCGACGGGCAAAAGACTTTCACGCGCATCAACCTCAACAGCGACAGCGCATTCATGTCGCCATGCTTCTACCTGAAGCAGAACGACGTGGTTTATGTCGAGCCAAACAAAATCAAAGTCGACAACTCAAAGTATAACCAGAACAATGCCTACAAGCTATCGGCCATTTCGACCGTGGTGAGTGTGGCCTCGGTTATCGCATCACTTGTGATTGCGCTCACCGTGAAATAATGCACGACCACGCGCCCTGCCGGCTTTTAAAGAATACAATCCTCAAAAAAAGAAAACAAACAACAGTCACTCTGTGTGCCACAACAACATAGTCATGAGTCAAAATCAGAGTTCCAACGACAATAATTTCACTCCCAAAGAGCCGATAATTGATTTCGGTGCCCTATTCAACAAATACAAACGCTACTGGTGGATGTTTGCAGCATCATTGGTGGCTTGTTTTGCACTGGCAGTAGTATACCTGAAGGTGAAACTTCCCACCTACCTTGTGACATCGACCATACTCGTAGCCCAAGACGACAACGGGTCGAGCGCCGGTGCCACACTGCTCAAGAGCCTCAGCCTTGGCGACATAGGCGGCTCAAAGGTCGACGACGAAGTGGTGGTGATGAGTTCCAACGAGCTGTGCAGCAAAATGATCAACAAGCTGAAAATCAACCGCAGCTACATCGAAAAAACGGGATTCATGAAGAAAGTGGACCACTATGGCGACTCTCCGATTGAAATCGATGCGCCCAACGAGCTCTTCGACACACTGTCGGTGTCGTTGAAATTCAAAATCGAGATTGGCAGCGACGGCAAAGCCGACGTGAAAGTGAAAAAAGGCTTTTTCAATACCCTCGCCAGCATTGACGGCGCAGAGTTTCCAGTGCGCGTGAAGACGCCCTACGGCATGTTCCAGATTAGCAAGACCAGCCATTTCAAGCCGGGCAAAGCCACCACCATCAACGCCAGTGTGGTGGGCAACGTGCGCAAGTCGGAGATGCTGCAGAAGGACATGACCATCAAAATCCTGACCAAGAAGAGCAATGCCATATACATGGACATCACCGAGACCAACACGCAACGCGCCAAGGACATTCTCAACACCATCATGGCACTGTATAACGAGCGTGGCCAGGAAGAGAAAAACGAGATGGCCGTGAACACCGGCAAATTCATCGACGAGCGTCTGGGACTCATCTACACCGAGCTCACCAAGAGCGAAGCCGACATAGAAGCCTATAAGAAAGCCAACAAGATATATGACGTGGAGACCCAGACCAAGACACTCTTCGGCAAGCAGACACTGGCCGAGCAGCAGGCCTTGGCTCTGGAAACCCGCTACCGCATAGCCGAAATGGTGCGTGACTTCATCAGCGACCCCAAGAACCGCAACAGCTACATCCCATTCTCGGTCGACTCGACACAAGCTGCAGCGCCAATTGCCGCCTACAACCGCCTGATTCTGGAGCGTGCACGCTTGGAAAACAGTGCAAAGCCCGGCAACATGGCCCTGCGCGAGATTGACGACCAGATTTCGGCAATGCGCATCAACGTGCAGCGCGGCATCGACAACACCCTGCGAGCCATCAACATCCAGCACAAGCAAGCGAGCTCGGTCGACAACAGCTCGTCGGGCCAAATCAGCCAAATGCCTACCCAGGAACGCGAGGCGCGCAACCTCTACCGCCAGCAAGGCATCCAAAACACACTCTACACATTCCTGCTTCAAAAACGTGAAGAGAATGCTCTGCTGCTGGCAGCCACCACACCCAAAGGCAAGATTGTGGACCACGCATTCGCTCAGAGCGAACCGGTTGCGCCCAAGCCCATGATGGTAGCTTTTGTGGCACTGGTGATGGGACTGCTCATTCCGCTTGCCGTGCTCTACATAAAGAACGTGTTCACCACCAAATTCTCTACTACCGACGAGCTGCAAGACATTGTTCAAGTACCCGTCATCGGCGAGATTTGCCACAACCGTCACCACAGCCCGCTTGTAGTGAAACCGGGCAAGACGTCGTCGATTGTAGAGCTGTTCCGCCTGCTGCGCAACAACATCCAGTTCATGCTTCCCTCGGCCGAGCATAAGGTGCTTCTCGTCACATCATCGGTGAGCGGCGAGGGCAAATCGTTTGTCAGCACCAACCTGGCAGCCTCATTCGCCCTGCTTGGCGGGAAGAAAGTGGCTCTGGTGGGCATGGACATCCGCAGCCCCAAACTGGCCGACATGCTTGGGCTGTCGACATCGCCGGGCGTGACCAGCTATCTGGCCAAGAGCGAAATCAACTTCACCGACGTGCCACAACAAATAGATGTGATTAGCGGCCTCGACGTGCTCGTGGGCGGCCCCATACCACCCAACCCGAGCGAGCTTCTGCTCAGCAGCCGGGTCAACGACCTGTTCAACGAACTCCGCGCACGCTATGATGTGATAGTGGTCGACTCGGCACCTATTGCCATGGTGAGCGACACATTCTCGCTCGTGCGCCATGCCGACGCTGTGGTGTATGTTACCCGCGCCAACTACACGAAGCGCAGTCTGATAAAATACTTCAACACCGTGGTGCGCCGCGGCCAACTCAAGAATGTGGCCATGGTGGTCAACGACAGCAACCCGCGCCTGTCGCAGGGCTACGGCTACGGCTACGGCAAAGAAGAATCGGAAAGCTGACCCACAAGAAGATTAATTCAGTAGTCCCTCCACCGCAATGACGATGCCCCGATGCGCATCACAGGCAGCTGCGGCCAGGGCGCTTATCGCATGAGAATTCAAAAAAACATATTGGTGCAGCGCATGCTCTTCACAGCCTTTTGGCTCGTGGCCGCATTCGGATTTGTGGCCGAAGAAATTGCGCCTTTCATTGAGCCGCTGCGCACCCCCGTGATGCTTGCGGCCGATGCCATTGTGGTGTTACTTGGCGTGTGGACACTGCGTCACAAGTTCGACATTGCCATTGTTGCATCTTATGTGGCCATCAGCTATGTGAGCACCATACTGATTAATCACTCGCCACTTGTCACATGGCTCAACGGAACACGCGTGTTCATCGGAGTGCTGTTCTTGGTGCCTGTGTTGCGCTACATGTGGGACAGCGAGGAACGGCACGACACATTCCTGCGCGCACTTGACAAGCAGGCCTTCATCTTTCTGTGCATCCAAGCCGTGTGCCTGCCGTGGCAATTCATCAAATACGGTGCATGCGACCATGGTGGAGGCTCCATTGGCAACATGTTCTCAGGCACAGTGTCGTGGACCATCTACTTTTTCTCTTTCTACTTGATGCGTCGCCGCTACGACCCACAAAATGTGTTCCGCAGCATATTGGCCAACAAGTGGCTGGTTATATTGCTACTGCCCACTTTCCTCAACGAGACAAAAATCAGCATCATTTTGCTTGCTCTTTACTTTTTACTGCTCATACCTTTTAACCGTGAAATGATAAAGCGCCTGCTGGTAATGGCCCCCATCACAGTGCTGGTGGTGAGCATAGGCTGCTATGCCTATGCAGCCGCCCTACCCGATGAAGACAGCGATTTCACCGACATAAACTATCTGCTCAACACCTACCTGTTTGATGACGATCTCGACATTGACCAGGCTGTGGGAGGTGTGACATGGATGCTTGAAAACGACGACAGTGCGTTGCCCGACATCCCACGCGTCACAAAAATAGTGCTCACGCCCAACGTGCTGGAAGAAAATCCCGGACATGAGTGGCTGGGCTTCGGCATGGGACTGTTCAACGGCTCCGAGCACATGGCAGCCACCGACTTCGGGACAAAATACCAATGGATGGTGTTCGGAACCAACCCATACCTGCTACACATATTCCTGCAACTGGGCATTGTGGGCACGCTGTGGCTCATAACATTTTACGCAGGATTGTATTGCTTGAGGCCGCGTCTCTACAGCCACCGCGACACAGGCACAATGCTATATTCATTGCTATCGGTCATCCTGCTGCTGCTCTATGCCGACCTTCACCGCATGCTTGTGTTTAGCTTGATGTTCTTCATTTTCTCATTCACCATGTGGGAGAAGCCCAAACAACAAAAGGCCAATGCCGGGGCGAATCCTTCAAACAAACTGGCATCTGAGCAACAATGCTGATCAACTCAATCGACTTCGCCATATTTTTTGCCGTGGTGGCCTTAGCCTACTACACAGCCGGGCGACACAGCGCACGACTGCAAAACGTGTGGCTGCTGGCGGCAAGCTATGCATTCTACGGCTACGCCGACTGGCGCATGCTGCCTCTGCTCGCGGTATCCACAGGAGTGTTTTATGTCTTGGGCAAGGCCATTGACAGGCTCGGCACAGACGACCGGTCGACAGCCAACAAGCTCACCGCAGTGGGCATAGTGGCTGGCGTGGGGGTGCTGTGGTATTTCAAATACCTGAATTTCAGCATTCGCGAATTCACGGCAGTCCTGCATTCCATAGGAATCAATGCCCACATGAGCACACTCAACATCATCATGCCAATAGGCATAAGTTTCTTCACATTCAAGCTCATAAGCTATGTGATTGAAGTGCGCAAAGGCAACATGGAGGCATGCTCAAGCATTGTTGACTTTGCCACCTATGTGGCTTTCTTTCCCACCATCATGTCGGGCCCGATTGACCGTCCAGCCCCTTTCATCGAACAGCTGAGACAGCCACGACTTATTTCTGCCGACCACTTGAGCAACGGAGGCCGGCGGATATTATGGGGATTCTTCATGAAAATGTGCATAGCCGACCGCATTTGTCCTTACACCGATGCCGTGTTTAACAACTGTGGCAACCACAACTCCACCACGCTCATCGCAGCATCGGTTCTCTACCTAATACAAATGTATGCCGACTTTGCCGGTTACTCTAATATGGCAATAGGCGTGGGACAAATGCTTGGCATCAAAGTGGCGGAAAATTTCGCGCGCCCGTTTTTTGCACAAAACGTAGCCGATTTCTGGCGGCGCTGGCATATCACACTATCATCGTGGCTACGCGACTACATCTACATAGCCTTAGGCGGCAACCGCCGGGGGAGATGGCGCACTTATGCCAACTTGATAATCACGTTTGTGGTGTGTGGTATATGGCACGGAGCCAACTGGACCTACATCTTGTTTGGCACATGGCACGGACTCTGGGTGGCCATCGACAAGGCCGTCACGGCCCCACGCAAGCGACTTGAGCAAAAGTTCGGACCCTCATTGCCGAAGGCATACCGCATGGCGCGGCAACTGCTCACCTTTGGATTATGTGCCTACGGCGCAATGATGTTTAGAGCCAACTCGTTTTCCGACATCTGCACCATTACGTGCGGCATGTGGGGCAACTACGGGCCTCTGTTCACCACGGCATCCACGCAGCTATTCACCATGGGAGCCCTGTCGGTGTGCATTATGCTCTATAAAGAGTGGCGCGACGAACACATGGCCGCTGCCAATGGACATTTCATGCATTCGCGGCACAAATGGGTGCGTATGGCCAGTGTGGCCGCCCTGACAGTGTATGTGCTGCTCACGGGCGAGGTTGACGGTGTGAGCTTTATCTATTTCCAGTTTTAATGCGGCGTTTTCAGTTATGAGACAGTGGATTTTTAACATAGCAATCATAGCGGTGATAGTGGCAGTCGCCGATTGGGCAACAGGAGCTGCCGGCAATGCCATGTTGCGGCACATGCCCGACACCGGGACGTTTGAAGCCGACATCAACCAGGCGTTGACCCGTAAAAGCGCCGATGTGCTGATTCTTGGATCAAGCAAGGCAAAGCACCACTATGTGCCCAGAGTGCTTGAAGACAGCCTTGGAATGAGCGTATACAATGCAGGTGCCGACGGCCACGACGTGGCTTATGCCTGCCTGGTGCTTCAATCATGGCTCACACGGTGCACCCCGCGAGTGGTGGTGCTCGATATTTGCAACTCGATGGTAAATGGAGACTGGATTGACAACAGCATTGCCGACATAAAATGCTACTACGGGCAAAACAAGGCCGTGACCGCCTATATCGACTCCAACCACGACTGGCGGTTAAAGCTCAAGTTGCACAGCAACCTCTACCGGCTCAACGGCAGCCTGGTGTGGCTCACGAAAGCCATGCTGAAGCACCCTGCTGCCACTACCGATGGCTACTCGCCTCTCTATGGCAGCGATATCGAACACGGCAACACCACTTATGGCCCTTTCACGCCCAGTCACGTTGAAGCGGAACAGTTGCGCCGCATAGCATGGCTATGCCGCCGAAACGGCATACGCCTGCACGTTGTGCTCTCACCCAACCACGAAATCGACAACGGGATGCGGCATTGGTTGGCCGCCGAAACCAAGCGCGACAGTGTGTCATTTGCCGACATGACCGAAGCGCCCGAAGTGTGGGCCGACCGCTACTATAAAGACCGCGGCCATCTCAACAACGACGGAGCGGTTATGTTCACGTCAATGATAACGACAATGTTGCGGCAAGACCTCGCGGCGTCACAGATTAGCAAATGTGAAGCTAAATGAGTAACTTTGCCCGCTGAAGCAGATATGTAAAATCAACTACAGTAGAGAGAGCGGAATGAATCAGTCACAAGACACCGGGTCAAACAAACAGCGGGGCGTGAAGTTCCTTAAAGACCTGCTGATTTACGCCATCGGGAATTTGGGTTCAAAGCTCATCACATTCCTGATGATGCCGCTCTACACTTATTTCATCCACAACCCCAACGACTTCGGATACTACGATGTGTGCCTCACGGCAGTGTTTCTGCTGCTGCCATTCGAGACGCTGCAGTTGCGCGACGGGGCCTTCCGTTTCCTGCTCGACACCAGCGACGACGGCAGCCGGCGCAAGATTATCACCTTTGTGTACCGCACGATGGGCCTGATGGTGGGAGTGTCGACACTGGTTACAATGCTGCTTGGCGTGTTCACCGACCTCGACTACCTGTGGGCCACATTCGCCCTGCTGGTGGCCATGTCGGCCTACGACGTGATCACGCAAGTGGCGCGCGGCCTGGGCGACAACCGCACATTTGTCACCGCCGGGCTAATATCGTCGTTCGGCATCAGCGCATTCAGCATCATTTTCCTTGCGGGCTTCGACATGGGCATCGACGGCGTGTTTCTCGCCAACATCCTGGCCCGAGTGGTGGCAGTGCTCTACATCGAAGTGAAACTGAGCATCTTCCGCCGCTACTTCAGCTGCCGGGCCGATTGGCGTGAAGTGGGCCGCGGCATCCTGCGCTACACATTGCCGTTGCTACCGGGATCGATATGCTGGTGGCTGACGCAAAGCAGCGACCGGTGGTTCATAATGCACTATCTGGGTCTTGACGTGAATGGCGTGTATGCCGTGGCCACCAAGTTCACCGGCATCATCCAGACCCTTGCCGTGATATTCTACCAGGCATGGCAAGAAACAGCCATCCTGCAATACAACAGCCGCGACCGCGACCGATTCTTCTCACGCATGTTCAACACCTACGTCTCGGTGCTTGCCGTGATATTGATTGCCTACACGTTTGTCGTCAAGTACAACTACTTTTGGCTTGTGGAGAGCAAATACCAGCCAAGCCTCAACTTCCTGTATCCGCTTGGTGTGTCGGCCGTGTTCTTCGCGGCAGCCGCATTTTTCGACATGGGCTACCAGTGCGCCAAAGACACAGCCCGCACATTGCCCGCAATCACCACTGCGGCAATAGTTAACGTGGTGATGAATTTCACGCTCATCCCCTACCTGGGCATCAACGGAGTGCTCGTGACCAGCATAGCCACCAACATGACGCTGTTCTCGATACGCCTTTGGGACATGCGCCGCTACTTCAGGCTGAGTATCTACCACTCAACGGCCATTCCCGTGATAGCCATGGCTGTTTGTTTCATTCCTTTTGCAGTCGATCTTGTGTGGTGGCAATCGGTGGCTATAGCCGTTGCCGGAATCGCCGCCAGCATAGCGGCAATCCCGCACGAGATGCTCAGTGAAATCACCGTCAAGCTGAAAACCAAGCTCCACGTCTAAGCCTCACGCGAGGGGTCATTGCCTTCCCCTTCACCCCCTATCAAATTGTTGACGATACTGGTGTCGCACACCAATTTCGGCCCGAGTTCCTTGTCGTGAAAACATGCGCAACCCTCAAAGCCACAGAAATCAGTGGCGGATATAGGTGAAAAAAGCTCGGCAGAAACACACAAAAAAGCACAATTCGGTAGCCGGCCCGCACTGC
>CAVFVP010000029.1:0-27044 GCA_963625945.1 Agathobacter rectalis
CACTCGTTCCACGTTCAGAAGGCCTTCGCATTGCCCGACAAGTCGAAACGAGCAACGGAAAGCCCCACGCTGATGCATATATATAAACCACCCTTTTGCAGAATTCCACATAAAAGCGGAATTGAGCCACCATAAGGATAGGTATACAATACACCCATGGAGCGTTCCTGTTGCTTTGTTTTTGACTTGTCCGTAGGGAAGTTGCGAAGTTCTCTGAACGTCAAAACCAAAGCGCACAAAAACGCCTTTATCGTATGTATGTTCACCACGTCTAAACCATATAAGTTTTCGGCGTGGTATAGACATGGCAAAAATAATATTTTTCTTTAAAAAAAACAATATTGTCCTAAATATTTTTTGAAAAAAGAAGAGAGGAAAGATTCCAGGAAAGATTCCAATAAGAAGTGTAATGGAGGGTGACCTACCCTACTCTTCCTTGTGGGGAGATGCGAGTGCCGAATGGGAGCTTGCAAATCAAGAAAGTGCTATGGGAGGGTTTTGCGGTGGGAGAGGATGCGGGACTTAGGCGCTGGGTATGGGGGTGGAGGCGTGAGTGGCTGGACGAACAAGGCCCGCATGGGGCGGGATGCTCCATACGGGCCATTGGTTAAAGGGGCTTATGTGGATAAGCCTTACTTAATCACTTTCTTGACTTTGCCGTCGGCGGTGCGAACCATATAAACGCCCGATGACAATTGGTCGAGATCTGTGGAGTTGAGTTTCATGCCGTTGACGCCGTAGATGGCCTCAACCTTGGCCGATGTGGCGTTGATGCCGTCGATGCCCGAAGTGTTGGAAAGCACAACTGCATTTGACTCGGTCGACTCTACCCCATCGACAACGGCTGTCACCGTGTAAGAACCGTCTTGTGCATTGGTCACGTCGTAGCTTGTGGTTTCCACGGCCTGGGCAATGGCCACGCCGTCGCGATACACGTTGTAGGTGGTGGCAACGGCAGCTGCCTTGGCGGGAGCCTTGCTGATGGAGTGGTCGGCCTCGGCAAGCACAGCGCTTATGCGCCAGTTGTAGTCATAGGAGAACTTGGTCTTCATCGAATACCAATATCCGTCGGTTGCTGATGAAGAGAGAAGGTCGCTGTAGCCGGGAATGACCGATGGGCCCTCGTCCATCACCATGGGTTTGCGGCCAAGCTTGTAGGTGATGTGGTAACCCACGCTGAGCTCACGGTCGGCCGGAATCTCGTAGGGCACATTGAGACGCACCACGTTTTCGCCTATCTTGAGGTCGCTCAACGCAACCGTCTGCTCATAGACAATGCCGTCGCCCTTCATCACATACACAGATGCCGAAGTAAGTGTGTCGTCGGCAAGGGTGAACTTGATGTGCGAAATCTTCTTGCCGGCAAAGTTGGCCACGGTGTCGGCCTTGAAGCGGATTGCACAATAGCTCTCGCGAGTGGCGCCACCCGTCATGCCAATGGCCAGGCTCTTGGTGCCACGCTGGTAAGAAAGCTCTTGAGAGCTTTCGGGATTTTGCCATGAGAGGTGCAAAGTGCCGTCGGCATAAGTGCCTGTGAGCGCAAACGGAGCCTGAGTGCGGCTTGGGGCTGCATTGGTGAACGATATCACCTTGCTTGCCGGCGACTCCCATCCATTGGAGTAAACGGCAGTGACATAGTATTCGTAATCGCCATAGCGGTCAACCACCTCGGTGTAGGTGTTGCCAGTGGTTTCAACAGCCACGTGATTGTTGCGATACACTTTATAGCTTACGGGCTTGAGCACAGAACTTGCCTTGTGGGCAGGAGCCTTAGCCGCAACGTCATGTGAGGTTGCGTCGACACCCAGGCCCTGATTTGCAGCATCGCGGAGCTGTGCCACGGGGATGGTGAGGCTTTGAGCGGCATCGGGATTGATGCAGCGGCCGTTTTGCAGCACCACAGGAGCCGCCTCGGCATTGCCCGCAGCCTCGGCTGTTGCGGCAATCACAATATTGTAATTAGCATACGATGAGGCCACTGTGCCAAGCTTGAGCCAGCTTGAGCCATTCGACAGGCTGACCATAGCACCGCCATCAACCAGCGGGCCGCCGTCGAGAATCATCACATGCTTGCCACCAGGCAGAGCAGCGTTATAGACGAGATACAAGTCCTGGCCGGCAGGAATGGTGACAGGCTGCGCGAGCTTGGTGCTGTAGAGGTAACCGGCTTCGATTTCAGAGCCCAACACCTTCTCGCTATAAAGGCGCTCGCCCTTTGAATTGATAATCTCGAGGCGGATTGAGTCGATGGCCTCGCCAATGCCGAATTTTATCGACTTGATTTGATAACCGGCATAGGAAGCCAGCTCCGAAGCCTGGAATTTGGTACCGTAGATGAGGTTGATGTCTTCGTCAAATCCCACAAGGTAAGATGCGATTCCGTAGTGCTTAAGCTCGGTGGCGCTTGCGCTCCACGAGAGGTCGAACTGCTTGGTCGAGTCGTTGAAGCTGTAACCCACAACAGTGGGAGCCGCATAGGCTGCAGGCTGGGTGTAGGTGAGCTGCGCCTCGAGGGCCGGAGCCTGCTTTGAGGCATATTTGGTGACAAGCGAATAGTTGTAGATGCCAGGCTCGCTCACGGCATCGTCGTAGGACGTGGCGGTGGTGCCCGACACAATCAGGCTGCCGTCGCGATAGAGGTCGTAGCCGGTGACCGACTCATCCGCAGCCTGAGCGCCTTCGACATCGGCCGAGAGCATGAAATTGCCTGCAATGCTGCCTGCCGACAGATTCTTCCAAGTGGGTTTTGAGTTGGCAAAGGTGGATGATGCCGAGGTTACCGAGAAGGCATTTCCCTTGCCGTCGACAGCATCGGAGCTGTCGGTGCCAATGGGATGCCCCTTGGCGGCATGAGTGTAGTAGACGCCGAAAGCATAAGTATTGCCCGTCTCGAGCTGGTAAGGCTTGGCCAGAGGATATTTCACCCAAGTAGAGTCTTGGATGGCCGAGACCACTGAATCGGCCACGGCCTCGCTGTAGTCAATCACGCCGTTTTTCATTATAAAGACGGTAGCTGTCTTCACGGTGCCAACCAAATAGGAATTAACCGCCGTTATTTTCGCGCCTTGGCAGGCAAGCAGGTCGTTGGCGGTGAACTCATGCTTTATCCACACCTTGGGTGCGGTGGAAGATGTGCCGCCTATGCCCTGGTTGAACTTGCCATTGCTCCAGGTGAGCTTGTTGTCGCCAGTAAGCTTCAAGGGAGCTTGCCACGACAGAGTGCCGCTAAGCTCAGAAGCCTTGCCGGCAAACGAGCTTGCCGGGGCCAACTGACGGGCGGCGGCAAGAGTGGTGACCGTAACGGCATTTGACAGTTTCTCGTCGGTGCCATACACAGCGCCCACCTTATAAGAGTGCTGTCCGTCGGCCTCGCCCGTGAGCTCATAAGAGCAGTCGGTCACAAGGGCATCATTGACCTTGGCATTGTCGCGATACACGTTATAGCCATCGGGCAACACCACGGCCGAATTGTGAAGCACAGCCGTGATCAGGAAGTCGCCAGGTCCGTCGCTGTTCCACTTCTGCCCGTCGAAAGAATAGATGTTGCCCTTGCCCTTTTGAGGAGAGCGGTCGCAAATGGCTGCAAAAGTCTGATTGGTGCCGTGCTCAAGCCTTATGGCAAAGATCACATCGGCATTTGCGGGAATGGTGTAGCTGTTGTCAAGAGCCACGTGCTTCCAAGTGTTTTTCACATAGCCGGTGGTCACATCCACCTCCTGGTCACGCACCAGTTTGCCGTTTTCATATACTTGGATTCTCACGTTGGCCACATTGCGGTACTGGAAATAGTTGATGCTGTCAACCTTTTCGCCCACATAATCCTTGAGCTCAGCCGCAGTAAACTTGTTGCCGGCATAAATCACGGCAGGTCCGCCGGGCGTTTCCTGTTCGCCGTCCAGGCCGTTGTAGTCGTTTCCGTCGTGCCACTTGAGCGACAGTTGCGAAGCCGGAGCGCTCCATTGCAAACCCACATTTGAGAAGGTGACAGATGCCGCCAGCGAATGTGGCTGCCCGCTCTGTGCCGTTGCATTCAGCCCTGCAGCACAAGCCGCCATCAAGACGGCTACCTTAAGAGTACGAGTAATTTTCCGCATACAATAAGTGCTTTAAAATTAAAAACTGTTGTAATAAATGAATTTTAAGCGCAAAATTAATAATTTTTCGCCATTTATTCTGCTACTTTTAAAGCAAAAGCACTTTTTTACTATAAAAAACCGCCTAAGCCAAAGCCCCCGCTTGCCGGCCATGTAGCCGGGGCAAGCGGGGGCCTTTTATATGTCTGCTTGTCATCCTGGGTGCTTCCCAGCATCAGTCGAGCTTGTGGATCACAAGGCCAGAGCGCAATTTAGGCTCAAACCACGTGGCTTTGGGCGGCATGATGTTTCCAGTGTCGGCGATATCGATAATCTGCTGCATTGTCACAGGATAAAGTGCCAAAGCCAACTTCATTTCACCCGAGTCGACGCGCTTTTTGAGCTCGCCGAGACCGCGGATTCCGCCCACGAAGTCGATTCGCTTGTCGGTGCGCAAGTCGGTGATGCCGAGGATGTCGCGCAAAATGAGGTCGCTCGAGATCTTCACATCGAGCACGCCTATGGGGTCGGTGTCATCATAAGTGCCTTGATGGGCTGTGAGCGAATACCACTCGCCATCGAGATAAAGCGAGAAGTTGTGAAGCTTTTCGGGCTTGTAGATCTCGGTGCCTTTCTTCTCTACATCAAAGTTTTCGGCCACCTTGTCGATAAACTGCTGTGAAGTGAGTCCGTTGAGGTCGCGCACCACCCTGTTGTAGTCCATCACCTTGAGGTGCGACTGCGGGAAGCAAACTGCAAGCAGATAGTTGTATTCCTCATTGCCTGTGTGATTGGGGTTGCTCTTGGCTTTTTCCTCACCAACATGTGCGGCAGCCGCAGTGCGGTGATGGCCGTCGGCGATGTAGAGGTAGGGAATGCGGGCAAACTCATCGGTCACTGTCTTGATGACAGCCGGGTCGGTTATGCACCAGAACGTGTGGCCTATTCCGTCGTCGGCCACGAAGTCGTATTCCGGCTCGGTGGATGCGGTGGCCCGAATCACGCCCTCAAGCACCTCATTGTCGGGGAAAGCGAGGAACACAGGCTCCACATTAGAGTTGTTAACCTCGATGTGGTGCATGCGGTCGGTTTCCTTCTCACGGCGCGTGAGCTCATGCTTCTTAATGCGGCCCGACAGATAGTCGTTGACACTGGCTGCGACCACAATGCCATATTGCGTGCGGTGGTCCATCGTCTGGGCATATATGTAGTATTCCTCCTGCTGGTCCTGCACGAGCCAGCCTTTTTGCTGAAACTTGGTGAAGTTCTCAACAGCTTTGTCGTAGACCTTGGGGTCGTGCTCGTCGGTGCCGTCGTTGAAGTCGATTTCCGGCTTAATAATGTGGTAGAGCGACTTTTCGTTGTCGCCGGCCTCAATTCTTGCCTCATCGCTCGAGAGCACATCGTAGGGCTTTGAAACTACCTGTTCCACCAAATGCCTGGGCGGGCGTAATCCTTTAAACGGTTTTACTGTTGCCATGATAAGAAGGTGTTTTAGAATTAATACTATAGTTGCTTATAAATATTGATAATGATTTTCTTGGTTATGGATTAGCATTTGATGTGCCAGAGAGGCACCGGCCCACGATGCCGCACGCCGCTACTTGCGCACGATGGTCTGCTCGCGGTCGGGACCAACCGAAACGATGGTCACGGGCACGCCCAGTTTCTCCTCCAGGAATTTCACATAGTCCTTGAATTCCTGCGGAAACTCATCCTCGCTGGTCATCTTGGTCATGTCGGCATTCCATCCCTTAAGTTCGGTGTAGACAGGCTTCACGTCGCCGTCGATTGAGAACGGGAAGTCGTGCGTCACCTTGCCGTCGATTTCATAGGCATCGCAAGCCTTCACGGTTTCGAATCCGTCGAGCACGTCGCTCTTCATCATAATGAGCTGAGTGACACCGTTGAGCATTATAGTGTAGCGCAATGCCACGAGGTCGATCCATCCGCAGCGGCGCTCACGGCCTGTGACGGCTCCGTACTCGTGCCCGATGGCACGGATTTTGTCGCCGGTGGCATCAAACAGCTCGGTAGGGAACGGTCCGCTGCCCACGCGGGTGCAGTAGGCCTTGAAGATGCCATACACGTCGCCAATGTTGCGTGGAGCCACGCCCAAGCCAGAGCAAGCTCCGGCGCAAACGGTGTTGGACGAAGTGACAAACGGATAAGAACCGAAATCCACATCGAGCATGCTGCCTTGGGCACCCTCGCAAAGCACGCTTTTGCCCTCAGCCAACTGCTTGTTGATAAAGAATTCGCTGTCGATGAGGTCGAATTGCTTCAGGTAGTCGATGCCCTCAAACCATTGAGCCTCGAGTGCTGCAACATCGGGGTTCTCCCCCAAAGCCTTGAGCAGATTGAAGTGAGTGCGTTTGGCATTGTCGTATTTCTCTTTGAAGTCATGGTCAATGTCACCTATGCGCAAGCCATTGCGGCTTATCTTGTCGGTATAGGTGGGGCCTATACCCTTGCCTGTGGTGCCAATCTTGCTGCTGCCCTTGAGCTTCTCGTTGGCAGCGTCGAGCAGGCGGTGAGTGGGTAATATCAAGTGGGCCTTGCGCGATATTTTAAGAATCTTCTTGATGTCGACGCCGCTCTTTTCAAGCTCCTGGGCCTCCTGCATGAACAGTATCGGGTCAAGGACCACGCCGTTGCCAATCACATTGATTTGATTGTGCTGGAATATGCCCGACGGGATCGAGCGCAGCACATAGTGGTGTCCTTCGAATTCAAGGGTGTGTCCAGCGTTAGGGCCACCCTGAAAACGTGCGACTATATCGTAGCGAGGTGTGAGCACATCAACCACCTTGCCTTTACCTTCATCTCCCCATTGTAAACCTAATAAGACGTCTACCTTTTTCATAAAATCAAAAAAAATTAATTTATTGTTTTTTGCTTGTTTCCTTTTTCGCCGATTCCGATGCCCGCCGCTTGAGCTTGCGCGTGCAGGTGCTGCACAGGCCATAGACATAGAGGGCATAGTGCGAGGCATTGAATGCGGTGAACTTGCGCGCGTTCATATAGGCGGCAAAGTTGTTGTCCTTCACCAGCTTCATCTTGCCGCACCCGGTGCACACCACATGGCAGCACTGCATCAGGCTTAAGCGTTCATACATTACTTGATTGTTGACAGGCATGATGAGCCGGCCAATGATTTTTGCCTCGACAAGCAGCCCCACCGTGTTATAGACGGTGGCCTTGCTCACGTAGAAATCGCCTGTCATGAGGGTTGCGTACAGAGTATCGACCGAAAAAGGCTTGTTTTCCTCAATCACCTTGTTGAGAATAACATACCTTTCATCGGTTTTTCGCAGCTTGTGGGCATCAAGAAAAGCCGTGAACTGCTTTACGATGGCACTATTGCTTGTCATTTCGTGCATAGCATTGATAGCTCTGTATGCACAAAGATAGTGGTATTTAGAAGAATTCTCAAATTATTTGCTTCAAAAAACGAGAAGCCTATGCACATAAAAAAAGCGCTGTCGCTACCCATTCAATGGGCCGACAGCACCTTATCTGTTTTTTAGCGCGGCTAATGATGCGCCTTTCGGAAAAGAAGCACTGCTTATTCAGCAGCAGGAGCCTCGGCAGCGGCCTCCTCGGCGGGAGCCTCTTCAGCCTTTGCAGCTTCGGCAGCCTCAGCGGCTTCCTTGGCAGCCTGAGCCTCGGCCTCGGCCTTGGCAGCTGCGATTTCAGCCTTCTTCTTGGCTACAGCCTCAGCCTTAGCCTCGTTTTTCTTAGTCTCTTCCTCAAGAGCCTTCTTGGCGTTAGCCTGCTTGTCGCTTACTTCCTTGTTCTTGATAGCCTCGAGCTTAGCAACCTTCTCGGCTTTCCAAGCATCGAAACGACGCTGAGCTTCCTCTTCGTTGAAAGCGCCTTTCTTAACACCGCCCTGGAGATGCTTCATGAGCATTACGCCTTCGCGGGAAAGAATGTTGCGCACGGTGTCGGTGGGGATTGCACCCACGTTGATCCAATAAAGAGCACGCTCGAAATTTAAACTTATTGTAGCAGGATTAGTGTTCGGGTCATAAGAACCAATCCTTTCAATAAATCTACCATCACGTGGTGCCCTGCTATCGGCGATAACAATAGGATAGAACGCGTGGTTTTTGCGGCCGCCGCGTTGTAATCTGATTTTTGTTGCCATTTGAAATAACTAGTTTAAATTTGTGTTGTTAAAAAATTAAAAGTGACCTTTTTGGGGTCACTTTCATTTGTTGTCCTGGAAGGACTCGAACCCTCGCAAGCGGAACCAGAATCCGATGTGCTACCATTACACCACAGGACAATTCTCAAATGCGATGCAAAGGTAGGCATTATTTTTAATTCTGCAAAAAGTTGCGGGTGTTTTTTTACAAAAAAGTGCAAATGCTGCGATTTTTCCATTTCTGCGCCAAGCTTTCGTCTACACAGGCGGCATTTCAAAGAGACTTCACAGGCATTTTCGAGAATCGCAGCTGCGATTTGAGCACGGGAAACTTGACGCTAAGAATGGATCCCGACTCAAATACGGCAAACACATCGTCGGCTTCCTGCCCAAATGAGGCATCGGTCCATACGGCGCGGTAATTGTCGGTGAACACCGTCTTTGCCATTGTGCCTTTCACCATGCCGGTGCGCCATTCGGCCCGCCTCACCTGTGCCCCATCTATATATATTATGGTGTAGCCACCATTGCCATCGGCCACTAGAGCCACCTTGTAGCGTCCGCCTAGGCGCACGTGGGCATCATCGGTCTCGCGGTCGAGATATTGCCAATAACCTTCAAAGGGGTCGCGTGATGCTGCAAACAAGGCGTTGAGCGACTCAATAGTGTGGCCAGAGCTGACCGGGCGCAACCGCCCTGCCCTCTCAGCCACCACCACGCGCTCGATGCGCGCTTGGCAAGCCGGTCCGGCCAGGCATCCTGCACGCACCGGCCCCGTGGATTCGGGCAACGCGCATTCCATCACCTTTTCCATTCGCTTGGAACCGATGCTAACCGAGAGCGAATTGCCTCTCACCACGGCCTCGACACAGTTGAACCCGTCGTGTAGATCCACACCCGAGGCAAGTGTGGCCGAGGCGAGCGTGCAAGCCGAGTCGCCGTCGTGGGCTACCACAGCCACATCAAGCAGACGAGCATCGTGCAAGTCGTCGTGCAAGGCCGTGTTGTGGCAACTCAGTTCCACCGCCACATAACGGCTACCGTCGGCCGATGCGTTCAGCACCAATCCGCACACGGTCGACGACACCACACGACCCGAAACCGTCTTGTAGGTCTTGCCTTGGCGGTTATGCTCATTGGCCAAGCGCACCTGGCAGCGGTAGTCGGCCGACCGCACCGGCACCGTGTCGAGCACAAGCACGGCAGAATCAGACTGATTGTCGACCACCAGGCATCCGTCGGTTTCGGTTGTCGGGCACCGGTGCGACATGCTCAGTGAGCCAAAACCGCCAAGGCGCGTGTGGTAGCGGGCCGTGGCCATGCAAGCATCAGCAATGGCAAAAAGCAACGTCAGAGCCACAAGCAGTCGTTTTGTCGTCGATTTTGATTTATTATGCATAGTTTTATGTCAGTTTACTCCTTGTCCTTTTTTTGAGACAAACCAAAATTAAGCACTTTTATCCAATCAGTAAAATGGTTGGATGGTTTTTTACCGACCATCATTACCAGCACCATGCCGCGCGACACATCCCATGCTCACAGCCACCCGCACCGTTAAGAGCGAAAAGCCGTGCCACGGTGAGTTCAATTGCATTGTATTGAAATATTTTTATTACCTTTGCATCTTGCAATCAAGAGAGTGAATGGAGACTATCTTTTCCATAATCATCAGCTGTGTTTCTATTGGTGTCATCCTGTCGGCACCAATGGGGCCAATCGGCATACTTTGCGTGCAGCGCACGCTTAACAAAGGCCGGGAGTCGGGGTTCTACACCGGCATTGGCGCGGCCATATCTGATTTGATATACTGCCTGCTCACCGGACTGGGCATGTCGATTGTGACCGACTGGATCCAAGCGAACCAGCACGTGCTGCAGATTGTGGGCAGCGTGTTGCTGTCGGCCTATGCGCTCTACCTGATATTCCACAACCCGGTGAGCCAGGTGAAGACTCCGCACGACCGCAAGGAGAACCACACCCAAGACATGGTCACCGGATTCCTGTTCACATTTTCCAACCCGCTGATTGTGTTTCTCATAATCCCACTATTTGCACGCTTCGGCTTTCCGCCGCCCGACAGCCAGTATTACCACATATTGCTCGGATACGTGTTCATTGCAGGCGGAGCGCTGCTTTGGTGGGCAATAATAACATTCTTCGTGAACAAAGTGCGCACGCACTTCAACATAAGGAGCATGTGGCTCATCAACCGCATCATGGGCAGCGTGATTCTGGTGCTGTCGGTCTACGGCCTGCTCACCGGCATCATCGACTACCTTAACATTTAGCGGTGAAGCCCGCACCACATGCCCACATTGGAAAAAGTCACTCAATTCATATGGACAACAGCATTCACGCCACTGCAAAGCACATCGAAAGGCTAGACAAGATGCCATTCGACGAAGTGGGACAATATCTCGATGAAAACCTTGAGCACTTGCGACTTGAGTGCATCAACTGGCCCGAAGTGCATGCCTACAAGCCCGACTGCCAAGTGGCATTGGCCTACTCCGACCGCTACCTCTACGTCTATTTTTCGGTCATCAGCCAAGACCTCAGAGCCGAAAACACAGCCAACCTGAGCCCTGTGGCCCAAGACAGCTGCGTGGAATTTTTCATGCAAGTACCCGGCAACGACGAATACTGGAACTTTGAGTTCAACTGCATAGGCACCGTGAATGCAAGCCACCGCGTGACACGCCCCGAGGCCGTGCGACTGACCGATGCCCAGATAGCCACCATCAAGCGTTGCGCCTCGTGCGGGAACGAGCCGTTTGCCGAGAAGAGCGGCGTGTATTGCTGGGACCTGACTGTGGCCATTCCGTTTGACCTGATAGGAATCAATGCCGACAACATTCCCGACCACATTATGGGCAACTTCTACAAGTGTGCCGACAAGACAGCCCACCCCCACTACGTGTCGTGGGCTCCGATTACTCTCGAAAAGCCAAATTTCCATGCTCCACAATTCTTTGCACCCATCTATCTGAAATAGTCATCACCCAAACGCACAAAAAAGGAGCGAATCCATGCCCAGCCTACAACTGTGACGAGAATTTACGCTATATAGAAATGCCATTTCCCTCACAGCCCGACACCGCCAAAACGTTTTCTACAGCTCTTTTCATCGCTTTTTACGCAGCAAGCCGGCATATCATAACAAAAAAATAAGTATATTTGCAGTCGACAAGGGGGTGCCTTGACGGCTGAGATCATACCCTATGGACCTGATGCGGATAATGCCGCCGGAGGGATTGTTGACACATTACCGGGCTTAGGCCCACGAGCCATCCACGGCCATAAATGGCCTCATCATCATTTCCACCCCACAGTCACACGTTTTTCTCATGCCAGCACGTGCACCGTGTTGCGGCCGACAACCGCGTCACAGCCACGACTGAACGATGACATAACACACCACAACGATATGGCTCTACACTACATCACCACACTATCAATTGCCGGATCAGACAGCTGCGGAGGCGCCGGCATCCAAGCCGACCTGAAGACATTTGCGGCCCTCGGCACCTATGGGATGACCGTGATTACGGCCGTGACAGCACAAAACACCACCAGAGTGCGCAACATCATGGCAGTGTCGCCCGAAGTGGTGGGCGACCAAATTGACGCAGTGATGAGCGACATCAAACCCGACGCCGTGAAAATAGGCATGCTCATGAACTCGCAAATCATAGCCACTGTGGCGGCAAAACTCAGCCAATGGCAACCGCGACATGTGGTGCTTGACCCCGTGATGGTGTCGACAAGCGGAAGCCGCCTGATTGACGAGGAGGCCGTGTCGACACTCATTGAGCAACTGTTGCCGATGGCTACGGTGGTAACCCCCAACCGCGCCGAAGCCGAATGCATGGCCCACTGCCGTGTGACCGATGCCGCAAGCGCAGCCATGGCGGCCCAACGCATCATCGGCCTCGGGGCCAAAGCCGTGCTCATCAAGGGCGGACACCTCGACACATCGAAAGGTACCGTCACCGACATGCTATGGACAGCCAGCAGCCAGGAGCCAGTCACCTACGCCGCACCGATGGTGGACACACGCAACACACACGGCACCGGGTGCACACTCTCGTCGGCAATTGCATCGTTTATGGCTCGCGGACTGGAACTGAGCAAGGCCGTAGCCGAAGCCAAGCGCTACCTTGCCAAGGCACTTGAAGCCGGAGCGCAAGTAACTGTGGGGAACGGGCACGGCCCCATGAACCACGGCTTTTCCCCGTTGCCTCTCATCCCAATCGGCACAAACGCACAAAACAACATTTAGAATAACAAAATAACACACTCACACACAATGAAAGTAACAGTCAACGACAGCGCACTAGAAGTGGCCGAAGGCAGCACAGTGCAAGACGTGATCAACAGCATTCCACAAATGCCGTCGGCAGGTTTTGCCGTGGCAGTAGACGGCGACGTGGTGCCACAGGCACAATGGGACAGCCACAAAGTGACCAACGGAGCTCAAATCACAGTAATCAAGGCATTTTACGGAGGCTGATGCGACTGGTTGCCATCACTCCCGAGGCTGCATTCGAAGGCGAAGCCGAGGCCATAGAGAAAGTGATTGACGCAGGATTCCACACCGTGCACCTGCGCATGCCGCTAGCCACAGCCGACGAAGCCAGAGCTGTGATGCGCCAGATACCACCATCGTATCACAAGCGCATCATGCTTGCCTCACACTACCAGCTTGACAGCGAATTCGCTTTTGGAGGCGTGCACATCAAGCAGGGAATGGTCATTAAGCCCGAATGGGAGGCAATGCGCAAGTCGAGGTCGTATCATTGCGGTGATGACCTGGGAGGAATCGGCGATTATGACTACGCATTCATTTCGCCAGTATTCGACAGCATCTCGAAGCACGGCTACATGAGAGCATTCACCCCTCAAGACCTCTGTCGCATCACAGCCACCAGCCCTGTAGCCAAAGAGCGGCTTGTGGCCCTAGGCGGAATCACGTCCGAGAACCTGCCTCAAGTGGCAGCCATGGGATTCACTGGAGCAGCCTTGCTCGGCTACCTGTGGAAAGACAACGGGACATTACTGGCCAATAGGCTGAAAGAAATTACAGAAAACACTAAAAACCTATAACAAAATGCTTCAATTCATAACCAACGCCACGACCCACGAAGCCATTGTGGCGCAAGTGACGCAAGTGCTGAGCGGCGGATGCAAGTGGATACAGCTGCGCATGAAAGGTGCCGACAGCCAAGATGTGGCGCACACGGCACAGGCGCTGAAACCGCTGTGCAAAGAGCACGAGGCAATACTGATAGTAGACGATGAGGTGGAAGTGGCCAAAGAGCTTGAGCTCGACGGCGTGCATCTGGGCAAAAACGACATGGACACGCTTAAGGCGCGGGAACTGCTCGGAGCGGAGCCAATCATAGGAGCCACAGCCAACACATTCGACGACATCGACCGCCTGCCGCGCGTGGCAATCGACTATGTGGGTCTTGGCCCATTCCGCTACACCACCACAAAACAGAACCTGAGCCCGGTGATAGGACTCGACGGCTACCGCAGCATCATGGACAAGTGCCGCCACAGCGACATTGAGCACCCCATAGTGGCAATAGGCGGCATCACACTCGCCGACGTGGAGCCCATCATGGCCACCGGAGTGCACGGCATAGCCGTGTGCGGAGCAATCGCCAATGCCCCCGACCCCGCCGAAGCCACAAGACAGATGGTGGAGCTGCTCAACAAAATCACGGAAAAACGCCTCGACGGCTTTTCACTTTGAAACGAAACAACTACAACACAACATCAAACACACATAACACAATATGAACAACGACATTCTTAAAATCGGCGACCGTGAGTTCAGCTCGCGCCTGTTTGTGGGCACGGGCAAGTTCTCATCGAGCCAGGTGATGCTCGATGCAATTGTGGCATCGGGCACCGAAATGGTGACTGTGGCAATGAAGCGCATTAACATGAGCAACGAAGCCCACGACGAAATGCTCACACACATCAACCGCGAGAAAGTGCAGTTTCTGCCCAACACATCGGGCACACGCAATGCCAAGGAGGCAGTGCTTGCCGCCAAACTGAGCCGCGAGGTGTTCGGCACCAATTTCATCAAACTCGAGATACACCCCAACCCCAAATACCTGCTGCCCGACCCCATTGAGACACTCAAGGCCACCGAGGAGCTGGCGAAACTGGGATTTGTGGTACTGCCCTACATTCAAGCCGATCCTGTGCTGTGCAAGCGCCTTGAAGACGTGGGCACCGCGGCTGTGATGCCGCTTGGAGCCCCGATAGGCACCAACAAAGGCCTCACCACACGCGACATGCTCAAGATCATAATCGACGAGAGCAATGTGCCCGTAGTTGTTGACGCCGGCATAGGAGCACCATCGCATGCCGCACAGGCAATGGAGATGGGAGCAGATGCAGTGCTGGTGAACACGGCGGTGGCCGTGGCCAACGACCCCGTAGAGATGGCCAAAGCATTCAGCCTTGCCGTAGCCGCAGGCCGCCAGGCACGCCTTGCCGGCCTGGGCTCAGTGAGCGACTACGCACAGGCCACCAGCCCGCTGACGGCATTCCTCAACGATGGAGAGTGAGCCACCATGCCATGGCACTTCATGAATCCATTCATAAAACAGCAATCAATTAAAATCAATCAAAAGATATGGAAATCAACTCATTCAACATAAGCGCCTATCCATCGTCGGAAAAGACCTATGTGGAAGGCAAGATGTTTCCCATCAGAGTGGGCATGCGCAAAATCAACCTTACGCCCACTGTGACGTTCGACAAAGACAACAAAAAGGTGTTTACCCCCAACGCTCCCGTTGTGGTGTATGACACCAGCGGCCCATACACCGACCCCGACATCAAGACCGACATCAACGCCGGGCTGCCACGCCTGCGCGAGCAGTGGATTCTCGACCGAGGCGACGTGGAGCAGCTCGACGGAATCACGAGCGAATATGGCCGCCAGCGGCTTAACGACAAAAGCCTCGACAGCGTGAGATTCAAATGCCTGAAAAAGCCATATGTGGCCAAAAGCGGGCGGAAAATCACCCAGATGGCGTATGCCAAAGCCGGCATTGTGACCGCCGAGATGGAATATGTGGCCTTGCGCGAGAACATGAACAATGCCGAGCTGGGCATCGAAAGCCACATCACACCCGACTTCGTGCGCCAGGAAGTGGCCGCGGGACGGGCCATCATCCCGGCCAACATCAACCATCCGGAAGCCGAGCCCATGATTATAGGGCGCAACTTCCTGGTGAAGCTCAACACCAACATTGGCAACTCGGCCCTCGGCTCATCGATTGAAGAAGAGGTGAAAAAGGCCGTGTGGAGCTGCTACTGGGGAGGCGACACGCTGATGGACCTCTCGACAGGCAAAAACATACACGAGACCCGCGAGTGGATCATTCGCAACTGCCCCGTACCCATGGGCACCGTGCCCATCTACCAGGCACTCGAGAAAGTGAACGGCAAGGTGCGCGACCTCACTTGGGAGATATACCGCGACACACTGATTGAGCAGTGCGAGCAAGGCGTGGACTACTTCACAATCCATGCCGGAGTGAAGAAAGAGCATGCCGAACTGCTCGGAGGGCGGCTCACTGGCTGCGTGAGCCGTGGCGGAAGCATTATGACCGAATGGTGCGTGATTCACAACCAGGAGAGTTTCCTCTATGAGCATTTCGACGACATTTGCGACATACTCGCACGCTACGACGTGGCCGTGTCGCTTGGCGACGGCATGCGCCCCGGCAGCATCCACGACGCCAACGACCGCGCTCAGTTCCTTGAACTCGACGTGCTGGGCAAGCTCACAGAGCGCGCTTGGGCTCACAACGTGCAGGTGATTATCGAAGGCCCGGGACACGTGCCAATGGACAAAATCAAGGAGAACATGGAGCGCGAGCTCGACAAGTGCCACGAGGCTCCGTTCTACACACTGGGCCCGCTCACTATGGACATAGCGCCCGGATACGACCATATCACATCGGCCATAGGTGCGGCACAAATCGCATGGTTGGGAACCGCCATGATATGCTACGTCACCCCTAAGGAGCACCTGGCGCTGCCCAACCTTGAGGACGTGCGCGAAGGCGTGATCACCTACAAGATTGCCGCACACGCAGCCGACCTTGCCAAGCACCATCCAGGAGCGCAAGTGCGCGACGACGCCATGGGCAAAGCCCGCTACCAATTCAGGTGGAAAGACCAGTTCAACCTGTCGCTCGACCCGGCACGCGCCAGAGAATACTATGTGGCAAGCCACGACGTGGACGACAAATACTGCACCATGTGCGGCCCGAACTTCTGCGCAATGCGCATTTCACAATCGGTGGCACGCGAGCTGTGTGCCACCGAAGACAACAAAACAGCGAAAAAACAACCCCAATAAATGTTTTCAGAAGAATTAGCTAAAATTTCGTGGGACGGCACCACGGGGCGCATTGAGTCGATGACAGCCAAAGACGTGGAGCGGGCCTTGAGCAAAGACCACCTCGACGTCGACGACTTCATGGCGCTCATATCGCCCGCAGCCGAGCCCTATCTCGAAACGATGGCGCGCATGTCGCAACGCATCACGCAAGAACGCTTCGGAAAGACCATAAAGATGTACATACCGCTCTACTTGAGCAACGAGTGCACAAACTATTGCGTGTATTGCGGTTTTCAGTTCAAGAACAAAATAAAGCGCATCACGCTCACAGAGGAGCAGATAGAGCAGGAATGCCAGGCCATAAAGCGCCTTGGCCCGTTTGAGAACGTGCTCATCCTCACCGGTGAATACCCGGCAGTGGCCGGTGTCGACTACATTGAGAAGGCGCTGAAGATATGCCGCCCCTACTTCAACAACCTGTCGATGGAGGTGATGCCTCTCAAGACTGCCGACTACAAGCGCCTTGTGGACAATGCCGGCTTGAACAGCGTGACGTGCTTCCAGGAGACCTACCACAAGAGCGAATACAACATCTACCACCCTCACGGCATGAAGTCGATATTCGACTGGCGCGTGAACGGCTACGACCGCATGGGCCAAGCCGGGGTCTACAAGATAGGCATGGGCGTGCTCATTGGCCTCGACAAGCACTGGAAGACCGACATTGCCATGATGGCATACCACTTGCGCTACTTGCAGAAAAAATACTGGCGCTCGTGCTTCTCGGTGAATTTTCCGCGAATGCGCCCGGCAGCCGGAGGCTACCAGCCCAACGTGGTGATGACGCAGAAAGAGCTTGCACAACTCACGTTTGCCTTCCGCATATTTGACCACGACGTGGACATCTCCTACTCCACCCGCGAGGAGCCACGCTTCCGCGAAAACATGATGAAGCTGGGCGTGACCTCGATGAGCGCCGGCAGCAAGACCGATCCGGGAGGCTACAGCAAAGACGGAGCCACCGAGCAGTTCCACGTGAGCGATGAGCGCAGCCCGCAAGAAGTGACCGACGACATTCGCCGGCTTGGATACGAACCTGTGTGGAAAGACTGGGACAAGGTGTTCGACTAACAGGAGGATAACACCCACGTTGAGCACATAGCCTCTCCGGCCTCCACCACCCAAAAGCGTGCGAAGCGGCCCACAAGCATGCCATGGCACTTGTGGGCCGCTTCAGTTTTTGTATTACAAGAATGTTGTTTTTCGCAAGGCAACGCTCACACTGCAAGCCACTTACCACGACAGCAGCAAAAAAATGCGCCACAAGGCTTGCGTAGTTCAGAAAAATACAATAACTTTGCACTCGCAAAAAGGAAATGGCGGGATAGCTCAGTCGGTTAGAGCGTCGGATTCATAACCCGGAGGTCCTGAGTTCAATTCTCAGTCCCGCTACTCTTTCAGGGAGATGCAACACTATGTTGTATCCCCCTTTTTCGATTAACGCACCGACCGGTTTGCGCATGCCAATGCCACACCCAGAACCCGAGAGACTTGTGATTTTAAAAAATCAAGCACTTAACTGGCTGAAGATTTGGCAAAATGGTCAAAAATGGGTAACTTTGCATGCTTTTAAGTAATCCCGTGTGATGGGAAATTAAGGCAAAACTTAATTTTGAGTAACACAATTTATTAAAAAATGAAGACATTTCAACTGAATGCAACGCCAAGAACTGACCTTGGCAAGAAGGCCGCAAAAGCACTGCGCGCCGAGAACAAGATTCCGTGCGTGCTCTACGGCGGCAAGCTCGTAGAACTCAAAGACGGCAAATATGAGGGCACACTCGCCGAGGGCGAGAAAGTGGTTCCCGTGGGCCGCGACGGCAAGGCTGTTGTCACTACCGACTTCGTGGTTGGCTTCGACGACATCCGCAAGCTCATCTACACTCCCGATGTGTTTACCGTGGAGCTGACAATCAACGGCGTGACCAAGCACGTGGTGTTGAAAGACATCCAGTGGCACCCCGTTACCGACAGCATCCTGCACCTCGACTTCCTTGAGGTGAACGAGGAGAAGCCTGTGGTGGTTGAGGTTCCCGTCAAGATTGAAGGCCACGCTGCCGGTGTGAAGGCTGGTGGTAAGCTCTACCTGAACATGAAGAAGGTGAAGGTTAAGGGCATCTACACCGAGATTCCCGAGCGCGTGATTGTTAACGTTGACGATGTGAAGATTGGCCATGTGATCAAGATTGGCGACCTGAGCTTCGATAAATATGAACTTGCCAACGCCAAAGATCTCGTGATTGCAGGCGTACACGCCACTCGTGCCGCTGCTGCCGCTGCTGCCGCTGCCGAGGCCGCTGAGTAAGAAAGGGTTTAACCGCGTGGGCCGCCTGGTTATCGCTGCGGCCTACCAACTCACAACGAATGAAATACTTAATTGTAGGCTTGGGCAACATTGGTGCCGAGTACCAAGGAACCCGCCACAACATAGGATTCAGCATATTGGATGCCTTTGCACAGGCGTCCAATATTGTTTTTAGCACCCAGCGCTACGGCGATGTGGCCACGATGCGGCTCAAGAACAAGCAGCTTGTGCTGCTCAAGCCGTCGACCTACATGAATCTCAGCGGCGAGGCCGTGCGCTACTGGAAGCAGAAAGAAAACATTGAGCTGGAAAACATATTGGTGATCGTTGACGACCTGGCGTTGCCGTTCGGAGCCATAAGACTTCGCGGCAAGGGAGCCGACGGAGGACACAACGGACTGAAAAACATCGCATTGTGTCTCCAAACCCCCAACTTTGCCCGGTTGCGGTTCGGCATTGGCAACGACTTCCCGCGAGGCGCACAGGTGGACTACGTGCTAGGCCACCCCACTGCCGACGACCTTGCAGTGCTACCCGAACGCGCAGCCGTGGCCATCGAGGCCATAAAGGCCTTCTGCCTGTCGGGGCTCACATTTGCAATGACCAATTACAACAACAAATGATTGCTGCGGCGCATGTTGCCACCGGTTGCCATGTGCCCGCGCCATTAAAACCACAGAAAGGAGAGCAGCGCTTATGCCCAAGGAAGTGAGAATTGACAAATGGCTATGGGCCACACGAGTGTTCAAGACAAGGTCGATCTCGACCGACGAATGTAAAAAGGGACGTGTGACCATTGGCGGAATGAACGTGAAACCGTCGCACTTGATTAAGGTGGGCGATAAGGTGAGCGTGAAGAAGCCGCCTGTGACCTACACATTCGAGGTGCTAGGGCTGATAGAGAACCGCGTGGGCGCCAAGCTGGTGCCCAACTACTTGAAAAACGTGACGGCCCCCGACCAATACAAGCTTCTGGAGATGGTGAAGATTGGCGGCTTCGTGGATAGGCAAAAGGGACTTGGACGCCCCACAAAGAAGGAAGGGCGCGAGTTGCAGGAATTCACAAGCGAGGCGTTCTTCGGCTTCGACGACGAGAATCCGTTGTGGACTGATGACGATGACGAGAATCCGTTGTGGACCGAAGACGACGAGAAGCGCCTTAAATAAGACAATCAATACAGCCACCCGCAGTTGCCGGCAAGGCAATCAAGTGACACACATACTGACAAAGGCGGGAACCGTGCTTTTTTGCGGTTCACGCCTTTGTATGCGTATGCGTTTATTGTGGCTGCGTCTCAGCCGGGGGCAGTTACAAGAGATCCATGTGGATGCGGAACACAGTCCCCTCAATGAGAGAGCAATACACGTCGCCCTTGTCGTCGACTTCAAACCCGTTGACCTCACTGGTGCCCAAGTGGGCAGTGAACACGAGCTGGTGTGTGAGCGCATTGACCACGGCAAGCACGCCACGGCGCGAGCCCATGTAGACGAAGCCGTTGTGCTCAAGCACAATGCAGGGGGCGTGCTCGTAGCCAAAGCCGGCATCAGTCTTCCACAAGAGGTTGTAGGAGTCGCCTTCGGTGCTCATGGCCACCACTTCTCCGTCCATGGTCTTGGCATAAGCCCGCTTGCCGTCGGCCGACATGCCCAAGCTCTCACGCACCTTGTTGTCGTTGTGCTCGCGCCAAATGGTGGAGCCGTTCTTGCGGTCGATGGCTGTGGCATAGCGGTCGGGGGCCACAATGAGCACCTTGTCGTCTGTCACCACCGGCACCACATTGCCCGGGCTGAAAAGGTTTTGCGTTTTCCCGTTGTTCCAAGCCCAACGCAGGCGTCCGCTCTTCTTGTCGAGTGAGCGCAGATTAGTGTCCCATGCGCCGAATATCACATCGTTGCCGTCAACCACAGGAGCGGCCTGGCAATAATTATTGATGCTATCGTAGCTCCAAATCAGGCGGTGACGCGCCACATCCCATGCTTGGAAGGTCTTGTAGCCGCCTTGATAAAGCACGCCGTTGCTAATCACGCCATCGGCCACATAGGGTCCCGAAGCCTTATATTCATACACCATTTTGCCATTGGCCTTTTTGAGCCACACCAGACGCTTGTCGGCAGTAGGCAGAATCACGTAATTCTTGTCAACGGCCGGTCGGGCAAAGAGCATTGCACCGGTCTTGAATTGCCACTTCACCTTACCCGACTGCTTGTCGACTGCTTTGAGATAGCCGAGCGAGTTGCCCACATAGAGGTTGTCGGCGTCGAGACCCACGCGGGTGAATATCGATGCGTCGTCGGCAAACACCTTGGTAATCTTGAAGTTGGCCGGAATGGTATCGGCAGGCGTCTGCAAGTTGAGCGGTGTGAAGTTGAGGTTAATCTTGTAGGCGAATTTCTCAATAGGCTTCTGCCCTATCTCCTTGTCATACACCTTCACCGAGTCGGCTGTGACGTTGAGCAGCGTGTAGCCGTAGTTGCCATTGCCCATGTCGAGTGCCCGCACCATCACGCCGTCTATGCCGCCGGTTGAGTATTTGCGCCAACGGTGATAGTGCCCGCACTGGTGGGTGACTACCGGATACTTTTGCAGCACAGCCACATAGGCGGCATAGTTGTCGAGGTCGTCGAGAATGGGATAATGGTCGATGCTTAGCACGCGCATGCCTGGCTTAAGGCTACTCTTGAGCGTGGCATCGAGCCACAACAAGTCTTCCTGCTTGATGTGGCCATCGCCCATCTTCATAAACGGGCCGCAATTCATGCCCACCACCAACAGGTTGCCCTGCTGAAACACGAAGCGGTCGGAGCCCCATAAGTCGTTGAACGTCTTGCAGGCGCTTTGGCTCCAGTTGTTTTCGTGGTTGCCAGGAATCACGTAGTGAGGTTTAGTGATACCCTCAATGATTTTATACACATTATGCAGCTGCACGTCGCTGCCCTCGTTTGAAAGGTCGCCCGATACGATCACGGCATCGGCGTCGCTGCGGTTGATTTCAGCCACCGCCTCTCGCAACTTGCCCTCATTGGCATTGCCCGGCACCACATGCACATCGCTCAAGATGGCAAACTTCTGCGCCACGGCAGGCACGGAGGCCATTAGCGCCACCGCCATCACGGCAAGCGCCCTTAGTTTTTTTAAGTTCATAATAATGGTCTTATTATATAATTGTTTAAAATGGTTGTCTATGTTGTCGCGCGACTTAAGCGGCACGCGATACAAAAATAGCAAAAATCACGCTAACGGCCATAAGTCAAGCCAATGAATTCAATCAGCACTCCATGGGGAAGAGCATGTTGACAACTGCCCCAACGGGCCTACGGCGGCTTCATGCCGAGGCAAGAGGCGAGAGGCGAGAGGTGGCGGCGGTTTGGATAATTCTTAGTAACTTTGTGTGCCGCAAAGCCGCCAATAGGCTTGGGAGAACCCGACCAAGGCCATGCACGGCCCTGGCCACAAAACGACAACGACAAAACCACACTTTTATGGGCAACAGTTATCTACAGGTTGAGAATCTGACAAAATCGTTCGGCGCCGACGTGCTGCTGAGCGGCATCACATTCGGCATCGACGAGGGCGACAAGGTGGGGCTGATAGCCAAGAACGGCACTGGCAAGTCGACCCTGCTCAACATCATTGCAGGCCACGAGGGTTTCGACAGCGGCAAGGTGACCTTCCGCAACGGTTTGCGCGTGGGCTACCTGATGCAGACTCCGAAATTTGACACGGCAAGAACCGTGATCGACACCTGCCTCGAAGGAACCGACAAGCAATCGGCTGCCATACGCCACTATGAGCACGCCATGGCCAGCGGTGACAACGAAGCCATGACAGCCGCCATACAAGAGATGGACAATGCAGGCGCATGGGACTACGAAGACCGCTTCAAGCAAGTGCTGAGCCAACTTAAAATAACAGACCTGGACCAGCCCATATCACAGCTAAGCGGCGGACAGACGAAGCGAGTGGCCCTGGCCAAGATACTGATAAGCGAGCCACAGATGCTCATCCTCGACGAGCCCACCAACCACCTCGACATCGACATGATAGAGTGGCTTGAGGGTTACCTGACGCGTAGCCACACCACCCTGTTGATGGTGACCCACGACCGCTATTTCCTCGACAAGATATGCTCACGCATAATCGAGATTGACCAGCAGTGCGTCTACAGCTACGACGGCAATTATAACTACTACCTCGAAAAGCGTGCCGAACGCATCGAGGCACAGAACGCCGAAGTGGCCCGTGCCCGCAACCTGCTGCGCACCGAGCTCGACTGGATGCGCCGGCAGCCCCAGGCCCGCGCCCATAAGGCCCAATACCGCATCGATGCCTTCTACGACCTGCGCGAACGAGCCCAAGGCCGCAACGAGGACCGCAATGTGGAACTCAACGTGCGCTCATCGTATATCGGGAACAAGATATTCACCGCCCACCACGTGAGCAAGCGCTGGGGCGACAAGGTGATACTCAACGACTTCAACTACACATTTGCCCGCTATGAGAAACTGGGCATAGTGGGCGACAACGGCGTGGGCAAGTCGACATTCATAAAGATGCTGCTCGACCAAGTGAGCCCCGACAGCGGGTCGTTTGAAATAGGCGAAACGGTGCAATTTGGCTACTACAGCCAAGAAGGCATGAAATTCGACGAGGGCAAGAAGGTGATTGATGCCATTCGCGACAGTGCCGAGCACATTTACTTTGATGAAAAGACCCACTACTCGGCCTCGCAATTCCTGCAGCTGTTTCTGTTCAGCGCCAGCGACCAGCAGAAGCTCATAGCCAAGCTCAGCGGCGGCGAGAAGCGTCGCCTGTATCTGGCATCGGTGCTGATTCACAAGCCCAACTTCCTGATACTCGACGAGCCCACCAACGACCTCGACATAGCCACTCTCGAAATCCTTGAGGACTACTTGAGCAAGTTTAACGGCTGCGTGATAATCGTGAGCCACGACCGCTTCTTTATGGACCGCACAGTGGACCACACCTTCGTGTTCGAAGGCCAGGGCGTGATAAAAGACTTCCCTGGCAATTACAGCGAATACCGCGCCTGGAAAGACTACCACGACCGCCAAGAAGCCACCACAGCACGCGCAGCCACGCCACAAGAGACTACTCCCAAAGGCAGGCACACAGTGACGCGTTCAAGCGCCAACAAACTGACATTCAAGGAGAAAAAAGAACTTGAGCAGCTCACTGCCGAGCTCGAGAAACTCAATGCCGAAAAAGACAGCCTTGACGCGCTCTTTGCCTCAGGCTCAACTATCGACGACGCAGCAAAGGCATCGCAACGCTACACCGAAGTGAAAGATGCCATCGACGAGAAAGAACTACGATGGCTCGAACTGAGCGAAAAAGAGGCCTGAGAGATTTGATTATTTTTAGTAATTTTGTGGCTGAGAGGACACATCGGCCTCTCACACATGAAATTTTCATATACACACATACGCAATCAAATGAAAAAATATGAAATGGACTTCACAGTGGTGGAAAACGATCACATATCGCCACTCTACTCACTGCTGATACTTACTCCAGCCGAAGGTCACCTGCCGGAATGCGTCCCCGGCCAGTTTGTGCAAGTAGAGGTTCCACACTCGAAAAGCACCTATCTGCGGCGGCCCATATCAATCAACTTTGCCGACCACGAGCGCGATGAGCTGTGGCTGCTTGTGCGCCGCGCAGGCGCAGGCACAGCAGCCCTCACGGCCCTGCCCGAGGGCTCCACGCTGAATCTGGTGCTGCCGCTGGGCCACGGTTTCAGCACAACCCCAGCCGCCGGAAAGGCACTGCTGGTGGGCGGTGGCGTGGGTGTGGCACCACTGCTCGAGCTGGGTAAGACCATGAGCCAAAACGGCGTCGAGGTGGAGTTTCTGCTCGGTGCGCGCTCAAAGGCCGATTTGCTAGAGCTCAACCTCTTTGAGCGGTATGGCAAGGTGCATGTGGCCACCGAAGACGGCTCAATGGGCGAAAAAGGCTTTGTGACACAGCACTCGGCCCTGAGCGGTGACGTGAGGCACATTGCCTGCTGCGGCCCACAACCCATGATGAAAGCAGTGGCCAAGATAGCCACCGAGCGTGGCATTGACTGCGAGGTGAGTCTCGAAAACATGATGGCATGCGGCCTTGGGGCCTGCCTATGCTGTGTAGAAGACACTGCCGACAGCGGCAACGTGTGTGTGTGCAAAGAAGGACCCGTGTTTAACATAAAACGACTGAAATGGTAGACTTAAGCGTTGAAATAGGCAACTTAAAACTGAAAAACCCGATAATGACGGCATCGGGAACGTTTGGATACGGCGAGGAATTTGCCGACTTCATCGACCTTAACCGCTTGGGCGGAATAGTGGTGAAAGGCACCACACTGCACCCGCGCGAAGGCAATCCCTACCCCCGCATGGTGGAGACCCCCAGCGGCATGCTCAACGCCGTAGGGCTCCAGAACAAGGGCGTGGACCACTTTATTGAGCACATATACCCACGCATCAAGGACTATGACACACAGATTGTGGTCAACGTGTCGGGAGCACAAGCCGACGACTATGCAGCAGTGTGCCGCAAGCTCAACGGACTTGAAAAGGTGGCAGCCGTGGAAATCAACATTTCGTGCCCCAATGTGAAGCAAGGTGGAATGACCTTCGGGACCACCACCAGCGGGGCGCAAAGCGTGGTAAAAGAGGCCCGTAAGGCCTACGACGGCACCATGATAGTGAAGCTGACACCCAATGTGACCGATGTGACCGAAATTGCCCGCGCCGTGGAAGATGCCGGAGCCGATGCCGTGTCGCTAACCAACACATTTATGGGCATGGCAATAGACGTGGAAAAAATGAGCCCCTACCTGTCGACCGTGACAGGAGGCCTCTCAGGAGCCTGCATAAGGCCCATAGCGGTGCGCATGGTGTGGCAGGTGAGCAAGGCTGTGAAAATACCCGTAATAGGCCTTGGCGGTATCATGAACGGCCGCGATGCGGTGGAATTTATGCTTGCCGGTGCCACTGCGGTGGAAATAGGCACAGCCAACTTCATAGACCCGCAAGTGACAGTGAAGGCCATAGACTTCATTGCCGACTACCTTGAGCGTCACCAGCTGCACAGTGCCCATGAGCTCATAGGAGCCATGAAACAATAGCCACACGGCGCTGCAATAAGACATTTTGGAGGCCCGGTTGAAGCAAACGCTTCGGCCGGGCCTCCAATGTTTGTTTTATTACTTACAGTGATTGTCGTTCTAATTGCAGGGGCTGAAAGTTTCGAAACTGTTGTCGTTGTAAAACACCGTTATGCTCACAATGCGGCGCCCGTCGGCCGGGGAAAAGGCCTTTTGCGTGGCTTGAAGACCCTTGAAACCGGGCTTGGGATTGAGCCCCGCACCTGTACCCGAAGAGGCTTGCGACAGGGCGTCGTGAGAGGAGTCGGGCGATGCATCGTAGGGTTCATCGCCAAAGTGAATAGAACCTTGCTGACCCTGCATAAGATCATCGGAAGCAGAGCTTGCAGCCGCCGTATCAACCGGTGACTGACCGTCGGCATCAAAAATAGCGGCAGAAGCGGTGTTCGCATTTGGACCAAACATCTCACCCTCGCCGAAGGCGAGCCACATCATGTTGATCGACGGATAGGATGCATGTATTTTGGCCAGCATCTCATCGCTAACGCGCTTATTTCGCCCCGTGAGGAGCTGCGAAAGAGTAGGGCGTGCAATACCGCACGTGTCGGCAAAGGTGGAATTGCTCGTTCCAGTGACCTCTAAAAACTGTTTTAAACGCGAAACTATGTCCATTGCTCGATTAACGATTTTAAATTTCTCAATTGCAAATTTATTAAAGATTATTGAAATTTCAAAATTATAATCTGCAAATCTTACGGGAGCCGATTTACTTATGGCACTCGGGCATTTTAGCGCTGTTTTGCATTTGCAAACTGCAAACTTGCAATAAACATTTAACCCTCAGTCTTAGCAAACTGCATTTTCGGCTATTAGCTAGGTCGGGCAATAGCCAGGCCACGGAAATGAACACCAAGTGGCAAAATATTATAGTATTAATTAATATATCTATACTTAGTTAATTGAC
>CAVFVP010000030.1:0-17621 GCA_963625945.1 Agathobacter rectalis
GCTCTCGATTGTGTTCATGGCATTCACCTACAACCAGGAGCAGTATCTGGCTAAAAACAAAAAGTAGAGCCATCAGGCGACTACAAACACCGAAACCCCAAGAAAAAAAGACGGTCTGTAGCAGCCCAAGCGGACAGGCAGCATAGCCAGAGCGCGCCACTACAGATTGCCTTGACTGATAATATCTAACTAACACTTAATTTAAATTTATGAACAAACAGTTTGTAAAAATTGGCATCTTAAGCCTTGCAGTCGCTTCGGTTGCCATGACCTCGTGCTCTGACGAACAGCAGTTCACAGACTACAACAAACAAGCGAAAACGATCGAAGTGCAGGTTCTGAACTCCGAACTTGCCAAAGTGCGTGACTATGTGCCCCTGTATGCGGTGATTGCCCACCGCGGTAGCACATACTGGACCCCCGAAGAGACCGAAGCCTCTTGGCGCTGGGCCCGCGACATGGGAGCCGACTACCTTGAGTCGGACCTCCAAGCCACAAAAGACGGCGTGGTGCTTTCGCTCCACGACGACAACCTGAAGCGCACCACCAACATCCAAAGCGTGTTCAGCGACCAAGTGCCCGCCATCCGCAAGGCATTCTACCGCTCACTGACCTACGAAGACGGCACACCGTGCAACTTCTCGGAAGCCGACATCGAGACCCAGTATAACAACGATCTGGGCAACTACTACAGCTACTATCCCCGCAACTACTACTATGCCGAGCTCCTCATGCTCGACGCCGGCAGCTGGTTCAACGAGGACAACCAGGAACAGGCACGCTCGAGCTTCGCCTCGACCAACAAGCCGCTGAGCGAGACCCTCGCTGCCTGGCAGACCAACCCCAACGCACAGGTAACCTACAGCAACGGCCTCTACATCAGCGCCCTTGCCGACCAAATCGCCTATGCCAGCGGCAAGAAGCTCAACCGCGACTCTCAAGGCCGCCGCATACTGCCCTATCACGTGAAAAACTCACTCAAGGGCAAGAGCCTGCTCGAGATATGCGGCACCGCCCCCTCGACCACTGTAGAGGGCACCACATGGACCGCCCAGAGCCGCTACATGGACTTCCTGGTCTATGACTTCTCAAACGCCTACGTCGACGACCCGCAAGACAGCGGCAACCGCCCCGGCATCTACATCGAGTTCAAGGAAAGCTGGGCACAGCCTAAGGACATGGAGGCCCGCGTGTTCCAAGAGCTCGACAAGTGGGGCTGGAACATCATCACCAAACCCGCAACCGAGACAGCATTCTACAAGAGTGGCAAGGTGAATGTGGGCAACACCAACGGCAAGGTGATTCTGCAGACGTTCTCGTTCGACGCCGTTGACCGCGCCTACAAAGTGTATAAGGGACGCATCCCCATGTGCTACCTGCTCTGGACAAGCGAGCCCGCCTATGCGACCGACATCGCCTACGACACCCCAACCGGCGTAGCCGACTTCATCAAGTATATGCAAGACCACGGCTGCCACATCATTGGCCCGGCAATCTCAGGCGCGCCCAACAACTATCCCGAGATGAACTGCCCGTGGCAGGCCTACATGGTTCGCCGCGCAGGCATGATCAACCACCCATACTCATTCGACTCACAGGCCCAGATCACCAAATACATGGGTTACTGGAACTACGGCTTCACCACCGAGTATGACGACCTGATGAAAGTCACCATTCCAAAGACCGCAGTGAGCACATTCCCCGGAGAGTCGGCCACATGGCCCATCTACATGGACGGCTGCTTCACCAACCACTCAGAGATGAACCTCCAGTATATGCTCGACAACGGCATGCGCTGCAACGCCAAGCTGCCCAATCCGTTCCATGCCGGACAGTATTTCGACAACAGCCAGGCACCCTCAACCGTGCCCGACGCCAACGAGCTGCTCAACCACCTGGGCTACTAACCGTTAGAGGCAACAAGCACTCAACACCAGAGTCAAATTCTCAAAATTATTAAAAAGAAAAAGCAACGAAATGAAATCAAGCAAATATATCTTGATGTCGGCAATGGTAGCACTGGCATTCTCGGCCACTGCCCAAGACTTTGACAACGACCCGACAATCAAACTCGACAACAAAGAGAAGCAAGTCAAGTTCACCGTGGGTGCACGCTTCATGGCCGACGCAGCCTACTACAACACCCAATTCACCCCGCTCACCAGCGGTGCAACCATCAGCGACGCCCGCATCCGCACCAGCATGAGCTATGGTCAGAACTGGTACTTCTATGCCGACTTCGGTTTCGGCAACGGCAAATTCTCGCAGAAGAACATCTTCCTGCAGTATGCAACAAAAGACGCCAACGACGCAACCCACGCAGTGAAAGTGGGCTACTACAACGACCCCGCCGGCACAATGGCCGCACAGACCTCACTCGGCGGCTACCACTTCATCTCACGTCCGGGCATGGCATCATCGCTCGGCGAAGGCCGTGAGCTCGGTGTCACTTACAAGTATTCATCGAACAACGTGTTCCTTTATCAAGGTGTGTTCACTGAAAACCCATACAACAAAGTTGACGCCGGCTACAATGGTCTCACCCTGTCGGGCCGTTGGCTCTATCGCCAGGCCAGCGAGGCCAACGACGCGTTTCACGTGGGTGTGAGCGCACGCTATGCCCACCTGGGCGGCGGCGAGGAAGTCACCACCAAGGGCTCGACCGTGCTCAAGAAGACCCTTTCGCTCGGCCAGACACTGGAGACCTACGTTGACCAGAACGAGAAATTCTCGAGCTGCGTGATGCCCTGGGCCAACAACGTGATCGACTTCGGCGCCGAAGCTCTCTTTGTCAACAAGGACTTCTTTGTGCGTGCCGAGTACAAGCACAAAATCGTGACCAAGAAGCGCGACTCATACAAGATATTCATCGCATCTCAAGACAACATCGACGGCTGGGGCGACCCCGACGTGTGGGAAAATGCCAACAAGATCCGCACCAACCACTTCAACGGTGCCTACGTTGAAGCCGGCTACAAGATCTTTGGCAACGACTACACCTACGACAAGCACAACGCAGTGCTCAACGGCCTCAACGGCAAAGCTCTCGAGGTGGTTGCGCGTTTCAACTACACTGGCCTTAACGACCTCACCAAGGGCGAGTATTACTCGGCCGGCCGCGACCAGTACTATGCCGAGGGATTCCTCGTTGACTGGCCTTCAACCGGCGCAACCAGCGTGGGCGGTGGCGACATCTACTCAACCACCGTGGGCTTGAACTACGCGTTCAACAAGTATGCACAGGTGATGCTCAACTACACTTGGCACCGCATCAACATCGACCGTCTGCCCTACGACAAGAACGTGCACTCGGTTCAGGCACGCGTGCAGTTCTCATTCTAATCGTACATTTATTTCAAATAACACAGATATAAATGTAATGTAATTCCTTTTAGGGAATTTGGTATTTATTGGTTAATTCAGCAGGACTACGTCGGGATTGACGTGGTCCTGCTTGTTTTCTGCCAGTGCGCATATTGCCACGCCACACCGGGACGCACGCATAAGTCGCTGAAAGCCACTAATAGTGGGATTGGGTTGTGAATTTGCGTTATTTTATGTTAAGTATAGTTGGGTGAAAACCTTTTTATTGTCATTTTATAATAGATATAGCTAAATTTGTTACAATTTACATATATATATCCCATAACATTCAAAAAAAAGAAAGGACGCGACATGAAAAAAATGCTATTAGCTCTGTCGGTGATAATGGGCACCCTATATGCCACCGCCGACACCTATACCTATCCCTATCTGGCCTTTCAACGGGGCGACGGCACGATTGTGTCGATTGGGGTGGAGTCGCTCGGCATGACCATTAGCGACGGATACCTGTATGCCGTCAACGACCAGGCCAGCAAATCGTTTGTAGTGGCCGACCTCACACGCATGTATTTCTCGGCCGAAGACACCGGCACCGGAGTGCCCACCAGCATCGACGAGCTTAACACCGCCGACAACGGCCCTGCCCAGGTATATACGCCATCGGGAGCCTTCGTGGGCACCTACTCCACCCTCAATGCAGCCACAGCGGCAGCCAAGGGGGGCGTGTACATAATCAGGCAAAATGGTAAAACCCTTAAAGTGATTGCAAGATGAAAAAGATATTTTTCCTCCTCACAGCCGTCATGGTCACAATGGCGGCAATGGCGCAGACACTCAACGTGGTCACAGGCGACGTCACCTACGCCATTCCGTCGGCACAAGCCGGCGACATGACATACAGCAGCGGCACATCGCTCACCATCCAGGGCAAGACGTTTGCCACCAGTGAAATCACGCGCATGTATGTCGACAACAGCAAGGTAGAAGACAACACGGTGAGCGTGACATTCGACGGCACCACAGCCAAGGTGGTGGTAGCAGGCAACGTGGCACAGTATGTGACCCCGACGGTCGACGGCGCACACGTGAGCATAGTCCAGGCCAGCACCGTGGCCGACAACACCTGCGGCGAAATCACCTATAGCCTGAGTGGCTCATCGACCGACGGCGGCTTCACGCTCGAAGGCTCGTATAAAGCCACAATCGAGCTTCGCAGCGTAAGCCTCACCAACCCCTCGGGCGCAGCACTCGACATTCAAGACGGCAAGCGCATAGCGCTAAGCGTGAAGAAAGACACCGAAAACTCACTCACCGACGGCTCCGACGGCAGCCAGAAAGGGTGCATCGTGTGCAAGGGCCACCTGGAGCTCAAGGGCAAAGGCTCGCTCACCGTGGCCGGAAACACAGCCCACGGCATCTACGCCAAAGAATATGTGGAGATGAAAAACTGCACCGTGAACGTGACCAAAGCAGTGAAAGACGGTGTGAACTGCAACCAGTACTTCCTGCTCGAGAGCGGCTCGCTCACAATCTCGGGCGTGGGCGACGACGGAGTGCAAGTATCGTTTAAGGACGACACCGACCGCGAGGCCGAAGACACCGGCTCAATCACAATAAGCGGCGGCACAATCAATGTGGCCGTAACGGCAGCGGCAGCCAAGGGTCTCAAGGCCGACGGCAACGTGACCGTTACCGACGGCACAATCACCGTCACCACATCTGGAGGCGGCGAGTGGGACAGCGACGACTCGAAGACAAAAGCCTCGGCCGGCATCGGCGCCGACGGCAATGTGCTGATCGAGGGCGGCACATTCACACTCACCAGCACCGGCAGCGGCGGCAAGGGCATCAGCTGTGACAGCACATTCACATTCAACGGCGGCGATCTCACGATAAAAACATCGGGTGGCCTTTTTGCATATGTCAACGGCACTGCCTACGACAACTACACCGGCAACGTTGACCGTCTGGCGAGCGACAACAAGTCGTCGGCCAAAGGCATAAAAGTAGACGGCAAAGTGACCATCAACGGCGGCACCATCAACGTCACCACCACAGGCAACAACAGCGAAGGCATTGAGAGCAAAGACTCGCTCGTGGTCAACGGCGGAACCATCGTGGTCAACGCCTACGACGACGCAATCAACTCATCGAGCCACATGATAATCAACGGCGGCACAATCACCGTAGTGGCATCGAACAACGACGGCCTTGACGCCAACGGCAACCTCTACATCAACGGCGGCTACATCATGGCATTCGGCACCTCATCGCCCGAGTGCGGCATTGACGCCAACGAGGAAGAGGGCTATTCGGTGATATTCACTGGAGGCACTCTGCTTGCAGTGGGCGGCGGTAACTCAGTACCCAGCACATCGGCATCCACACAGGCCTATGTGTCGGGCAACGGCTCGCTTAGTGCAGGCAACACCGTGACCCTTAAAAACGGTTCCGACACATTGGCCACATTCACCGTGCCCACAGGCTACAAGTCGTCGTCGAGCGGTAATGGTGGCGGCGGCCGTCCCGGCGGAGGTCCCGGCGGAAGCGGAAGCTCAGTGCTTGTCACCTGCCCGGGCCTGACATCGGGCAGCAACTACACGCTCACTTGCGGATCATCGTCATCGACTGTATCGGCAAGACTCACAGGCAACAGCGGCGGCCGCTGGTAAGATGCCAGACGACCAATCACCCACAACAAAAACAGCGGCGGACACATTGACCCAAACATTCAGGAGTCATGTGCCCGCCGCACGTTTTTTGTGCCCCCGGGGGGGGGGGAAGCAATTCCCCACCTCACAACCGCCACGCATAGCAACAGCGCAAGGCAATAACAACAGCGCAAGGCAATAACAACAGCGCAAGCCGCCCTGCCACCAGAGGCAGATGCGGCTTGCGCTTTTCGTTCAACCGTGGTGCGGTTATACTTTAGTACACCCTCTTGCGTATGTGGCTGTGCGCCGGTGCATATTTATGGCACTTCTCACACCACTGAGTGTTGTCGCCACCGGTATAGTTGGGGGCATATTGAATCGTCTCCACATAGTCATTGCTGCGGTTGCGGCTCTTCGACCGGCTTTTGCTTGAGCTGCTCCGGTCACGGCTACTGCTGCGGGAGTTGCTGCCATCGGCAGTGCCTATATACATGCGCCCATCGTTGCCGTAACCTTTTGCCACACCGTCTTTATAAGTTCCGGTCAAAGTGGTTTTACCTTTGCCTTGGCAAGCATAGCATTTGTTTATCCCGCCTGCCCGGGCACATCCGGAGCAGGGATAGAAAATGCCCGTGTAGCCGTTGAGTGTACCTCCTGTACCCCAGCAGATGTGGCACTTGCCGTCGCCCTTGCATATGTAGCATGGATGCTCCTCATAGTAGGTCTGCGAGCCATCTTTCTGAGTGTATGATATCCTAAAGCCACCATCAGGCAGATTCTCCCGCTTTCCTCCATTATCCATAGTCTGCACGCTATATTTGCCCGTGGCGGTATAGTTGTAGACTTTGCCGCTTCCACTGCCGGAGCTATTGTTGGCGTTGGAGTTGGTATTGTTGTTAGCCGCATAGGTGGTGGAGCTTGTTCCTTCACATCCGCCCACATACACTAAATCCTTACCGGAATTCCACCAGTCTTTTATAGTGCCTTTAATCCCCTCGGACGACCCTACAAACGACTGCTTGGCCTTGTGCCCGTCGGCATAAGTCACCATTAGCGCCACATAAGAGCCATTGCCATAGTCGAGGGCCTGCAGGAAGTATCCCTTACCCCATTGTTTCTTGATTTCATCGCGGATTTCGCTATAAGTGTTGCCCCAGACGTATTTTTGCGCTTTGTATTTTGCGCCTTTGCTCATCACCACAAACCATGCGCTGCCATCCCACAAAAGCGATGTGATGTAATAACCATCGTTCCATCGGCTCTTGATATTGTCGCTAACAGTAGACCAGCTCCCATAAAACCATGCCTGCGTGGTGAATCCGGTGCCTTTCGACAGCACCAGCATCCATTTCTGCTGACTATGCCCTATCGAGGTGAAGCGGTAACCTTCTTTCTGCTTCTTTTCGATCCAGTCGGAGGGCCAAGTACTATCGTAGTGGTAGGTTTGCATGGTGTATCCGGTGTTTTTTGCCATAACCACAAACCATCCTTTGTCGGTGTAGGATGCGCTGGTAATGCGCTTTTCTTTGTCCCAATTGGTTTTTATTTTGTCTTGGTCAAGTTCACTGCTGCAGAACCAAGACTGTTCCTTGTAGCCGGTGCCCGACTCGCTCACGGCGGTAAATTGGTATGCCTGGGCCCGCAGCATGCCAGTCAGGGCTATTATCGCTACCACAAGCGAGCGCCCGATGGTTGCACAAGAGGGTATAAGACACTTCATATCGGTATGCTTTTGAGTTTGTTACACCACAAAGTTATGAATTTTTCAACAACCACAAACCCAGCCACGTTTTTTTTTGCTACAGCGGCTTAAAATCCAATTATTTTGGGCAAGAACAGGCTAAACGTTGGCCGTGTCATCGGTCTCGGAATGGTGGTGATGATGGCGACGACGCCCCAACATCAACCGGCGGAAGCGGTGCATGAGCCAGTAGCGCACCAGCACGAATGCCAAAACGGCACCTATGCAGTTGGCGGCCACATCGAGCAGGTCGTAGCTGCGCCCCATGCGCATTATGAGCTGCAATATCTCCATCACAAACCCGTAGACCATGGTTCCGGCTGTGATGGCGATCTCATTGTTGGTCTTTGCATGGTGAGGCAGTTTCGACTTGGCATAGTCGAGCAAAAACACTATGGTGGCCCCGCCATACATGATGGTATGCAATAGTTTGTCGGCACCGGGAAACAGAGGGACATCGTTGATGTCGAGCGGGTTGGGTGCCAACGAAAGATAGGCGATAAATATGCATATCAGTGCCGACGGTATACCGGCAGGTATAGATTTGATTAATTTCCTCATCATTTTTCGGGTAGGTAAAAAAATCTCATTTTGCGTAGTTTTTCTTTTGGGGATTCATTTTTTCCTCGTTGACTGCAAAGTTACTTTTTTTTATTGAATATGCACGTTTTATTCGGCATTAATTTGATGACCGACAGGAGAAACGCGCAGAGAAACACGCAATTTTGCAGCCCAGAGCAGCCCCGCGGCAAATCATAGTGGACAGTTAAGGGAAAAATGCTTATTTTTGTGACAGATATGGGCAAACTGGGCGATTTATTCTCAATGACGCGCCACGAGCGCATGGGCACCATGGCAGTGATGGCACTGCTTGGAGTAGCCATTGTGGCCGCGGTTGCAGCCCGAAGCTGCAATGCGGGCGATTCATGCCCGCCGCAAGCCCTGGAGGCTGCCGCGCGCTTTACCGCCGAGGCCGACACAGCCACTGTGGCGGCCGGTGCCAAGCACCATGAAAAGCGCCACAAGCCACGCCGCCGCAAAAGGGCCGAAAGCCACAAGCCGAAATCCGTCCCCGACCGCCCGCTCACTCCATTACCGCAGTTTTAAGTATGCCCCGATCAGACGTGCCTTATGACGGCAATCAGCAGAACGGCATTGAGCAACAACGACAATATGGTGACAACCGGCCACACGATGCAGAAAATCTTGACATTGATATCCTCGTAACTGAGCCTCAAGCGTCGGCCATTAAACAACAACCACTGGACACACAAGTTAAACACGGTTTTCGGCATAGGCTGAACATAATATTTGGTCCAGCAGGCTTCAAAGACTTTTTTTGAAGTCAGGGCAAAAGGCAGAATGAAAAACAACTTCATCCCCTCCCAAAACAATATGGCAAGCGTCTTCATTTCTTTGTTCTTCTTTTTTCATGAATGATTTATGCGCTTGGTTGCCCACGGCACCATGGTGCGGATTCCGGTCAGGCAACAAGCACAAAGTTAAATAAAACAGCCGACAATGATGCTTGCCCGATTAAGACAAAAAACGCATTACAAGCCACGCATCGACCTATCAATATTTATAGCGACAAGGCAGCCCATCGTGTTATTCGGAAACGAATTAATACAAAAACACTTGTTTCAGTAAATAAATATCACTAATTTTGCATCGCTAATTGAAAAATGTGACTAATTTCGGCGCTAAGCCAAGCATTGTTGGTGCAATCGCCCTGCTTGACGAGAGTGGAGAATTGCCCTGTGTTAAGGAACTGTTTTTTGTTTATATATAGATCAGAATCATGAGCGAAAGAGCAAGTTTTGCCACGCGTGTCGGGGCAATTGCAGCAACCGTGGGCTCGGCAGTGGGCCTCGGCAACATTTGGCGTTTTCCCTACGAAGCTGGCCAGAACGGCGGCGGAGCTTTCATTTTAGTGTATCTGCTGTGCGTGGCGTTGCTTGGAGTGCCCGTTATATTGGCCGAGTTCATCATAGGCCGTTCCACCCACAAAAACATGAAAGGCGCCTTGCAGCAGCTGTCGCCCAAGTCGAAGGTCTACCTGTTCACCTACGTGTGCATCCTGGGATCACTGCTCATACTCAGCTTCTACAGCGTGGTGTGTGGATGGGTGGCCGAATACCTGTTACAGGCCGTGGCCGGCAACCTTGGTGGCCACGCCCCACAAGAGTATGGAGTGATATTCAGCGACTTTGTGGGCAGCCCGTGGCGTTGCGTGCTGTGGACAGTGCTGTTTCTGCTGGTGAATTTCGCCGTGATGGGCCGTGGTCTGCGCGGCGGAGTGGAACGGGTGTCGAACGTGATGATGCCACTGCTGTTTGTGCTGCTCATAGTGTTTTGCATCAACTCACTGATGCTGCCTCAGGCGCGCCGTGGCCTTGAGTTCCTCTTTGCGCCCGACTTCGGCAGCCTCACATGGAAAGGCGTGGTCGACGCATTCGGGCAGGCATTCATGTCGCTCACTCTGGGCATTTCAGGCCTGGTCACATATTCATCCTATTTCAGCGACAAGACGTCGCTCTCACGCGATGCCGTCACCGTGGCCACACTCGACACTGTGGTGGCTGTGCTCTCGGGCGTGGTGATTTTCCCGGCCGTGTTCTCCTACGGAGTGCAACCCGAAGCCGGTCCGAAACTCATTTTCGAGACCCTGCCCAGCATCTTCAACCAAATGCCCGGCGGATATGTGTGGGCCGTGCTGTTTTTTTTGCTGGTGTTCTTCGCATCTATCACATCAACCATTTCCCTCACCGAGATTTCGGTCACATTCCTTACCGACGAGCACCACCTGGGGCGGCGCACGGCCACTTGGGTAACGGCCGTATTCGTGTTTGTGTTTGCAGTGCTCAGCGCCTTGTCGTTCAATGTGCTTGGCGACTTCAAACTGTTTGGCATGACCATCTTTGACTTCCTCAACTATATCGGGTCGAACGTGTTTATGCTTCTTGGCGGACTGTTCACGGCCGTTTATGTGGGATGGTTCCTCGACCGCAAGGTGATTCACGACCAGCTCACCAACCACGGGGCATTCGGCACCCACATGGAGCACTATGTGGTGTTTTGTCTGCGTTATGTGGCTCCCGTGGCCGTGATTCTCATCTTCTGCTACTACGTGGGCATCTTCGAGTGAGCCCTCTACCGCCACCGGTTATTCCATCGCCACGCCGACATTGAAAAAAGCCCTGTGCATGCATTTGGGCGGGTTGCTACTTTGCCTAAAGTGCTGTAACTTTGTGGTTGCAATTCATTTTTTAACGACCAAACAAAAACTACAATGACAAAAATAGGCACTATAGGCAGCGACACTGGCCGCAAGGCACTGTTGCTGGGAAGCGGCGAGCTAGGCAAGGAAGTGGCCATCGAGCTTCAGCGCATGGGTGTGGAAGTGGTGGCTTGCGACAGCTATAGCGGTGCGCCCGCAATGCAAGTGGCGCAACGCAGCCATGTGTTCAGCATGCTCGACGGCGAGGCTCTGCGCCGTGTGGTTGAAAGCGAGAACCCCGACTACATAATTCCCGAAATAGAGGCCATAGCCACCCCCACCCTTGTGGAACTCGAGAAAGAGGGCTACCACGTGACCCCTACCGCCCATGCCACACTGCTCACCATGAACCGCGAGGGCATACGCCGGCTGGCAGCCGAGACCCTGGGAGTGCCCACATCGCCCTACCGCTTCGCATCGTCGTTCAGCGAGTTTTGCGCAGCCGTAGAGGCAGTGGGGATGCCATGCGTGGTGAAACCCGTCATGAGCTCGAGCGGACACGGCCAAAGCGTGATCCGGTCGGAGGCCGATGTGGAGAGAGCATGGCACATATCGCAAGAAGGCGGACGTGCAGGAGCCGGGCGCGTGATTGTCGAGGGATTTGTTGATTTTGACTACGAAATCACCTTACTCACAGTGCGTTCAGTGAGCGGAACAGAGTTCTGCGAGCCGGTGGGCCACATTCAAGTCGACGGCGATTACCGCTACTCGTGGCAGCCACAAGCCATGAGCACCAAGGCCAAAGCCGCAGCCTGCGACATAGCCCGCAAGGTGACCGATGCCTTGGGCGGCTACGGTCTGTTTGGCGTGGAAATGTTTGTCAAGGGCGATGATGTGATATTCAGCGAAGTGTCACCCCGCCCGCACGACACCGGCATGGTGACCATGATTTCGCAAGACATGAGCGAGTTTGCCCTGCATGCGCGGGCCGTGATGGGGCTGCCCGTTCCAGCCATCAAGTTCTATGGGCCGAGCGCTTCGCGCGCGGTGGTGGTTGAGGGCGATTCCAACCGCATAGAGTTTGGCGATGTGGACCAGGCTCTTTCCGAGCCTGGGGTGCAGATGCGCATCTTCGGCAAGCCCGAGGTGAAGGGACACCGCCGCATGGCCGTGATTCTTGCCACCGACAGCAGCGTGGAGGCCGCGAAAGCCAAGGCCGACCGAGCCTTGGCCAAACTTAAAATCAGCGTGCTGCCACGCGAGTGAGTATCTACGCCACTATACCCAGATGCCAGTATTATGATACAATTTCACCCTTATAGCCTAAACCTGCACGGACGCCTTGTGGAAATCACACGTCCGTGGATCATGGGCATCCTCAACGTGACCCCAGACAGCTTCTACGACGGGAGCCGATGCCCCGATACCGAGCACATAGCGGCCCGCGTGCGACAAATAACAGATGAAGGAGCCGACGTGATCGACATTGGCGCCTACTCCACCCGTCCGGGCGCCGACGAAGTGTCGGCAACCGAAGAGCTGGCGCGCCTTGAGCGCGGCATGGAAGTAGTGCGCCGTGTGGCCCCCGACGCAATCGTGAGCGTCGACACATTCCGTGCCGACGTGGCCCGCAGTTGCGTGGAGCAGCTTGGAGTCGACATAATCAACGATGTGGCAGGCGGCACGCTCGACGACCGCATGTTTGCAACAGTTGCACAGCTGGGAGTCCCCTATATTGTGATGCACATGCGCGGCACACCGGCCACCATGCAGCAGCTCACCGACTACGACAACGTCACCGCCGACGTGCTCAAGTATCTGGCCCGCAAAGTAGACGAACTGCACCAAATGGGGGTGAACGACGTGATTGCCGACCCGGGGTTCGGGTTCAGCAAGACGGTGGAGCAAAACTACGAGCTGATGCGCGGGCTTGAGGTGTTTCATGAGTTGCGCGTGCCGCTGCTTGTGGGCGTGTCGCGCAAGTCGATGGTGTTCCGCCTGCTCGGCTGCACGCCAGCCGAGGCCCTCAACGGAACCACGGTGCTCAACACCCTTGCCATCGAGCGTTGTGCGCACATACTGCGCGTGCACGATGTGCGCCAGGCCGTCGAGACGCGCGCCATAGTCGAGGCCACCCGCGGCGGAGTGTGGTAATGACATGGTAACACCCACAGACAGGTTTTTAATCTTTTAATAAGAAAATAACACTACATCAATTATGATACTACTGGATTCAGCCATCCTTGGCATGTTTGGCATCAAGGACATAGTCGATATCTTGCTGGTGGCCACGCTGCTCTACTACATGTATAGCACCATGCGCGATTCGGGCACGCTCAACGTGTTTTTGGGCGTGATGTCGTTTGTGGTGGCATGGGTGGTGATGTATAAGATCCTCGACATGCGCCTCATAGGCACCATAATGGACAAGTTTATCGACATAGGCCTGTTCATCATCGTGATTCTTTTTCAAGACCAAATCAGGCGTTTTCTCACCGAGCTTGGCTCACGCCGCGGGCTGGGATTCCTGAAGCGGCTGTGGCACCGGTCGGGCACCGACCGCCGGAAAAAGTGGGTGATGCCGCTGGTGTATGCCTGCATCAACATGAGCAAGAGCAAGACCGGTGCGCTGATAGTGGTGCGCCGTTCAGTGGGCCTCGCCGACTATGAACACTCGGGCGACATGATCAATGCCGACGTGAACGCACGCCTCATTGAGAACATATTTTTCAAGAACAGTCCTCTACACGACGGCGCCCTGATTATCGACGACGACAAAATAGTGGCGGCCGGATGCATTCTGCCCGTGTCGCACGACACCGATGTGCCCCGATATCTGGGACTTCGCCACCGCTCGGCACTCGGCATAGCACAGGCCACCGATGCCCTGGCCATAGTAGTGTCGGAAGAAACCGGCGGAATATCCTATGCCCTCAACGGTGAGTTGCACCAAAAGCTCACCAGCACCACGCTTGAAGAGGTGCTCAGCAAGTTCACGCAAGACCTTTAACCACAACAATTCTCATTCATCCCCACACACCAACTGAAAAATGTTTCAAATAGGCAACACCCTTGTGAGTCTCGACCTTGTCGAGCGTTTCTTTTGTTGTAATCTCGAAGCCTGTCTAGGCGAGTGCTGCATCGACGGAGATGCCGGTGCTCCACTCACGCAAGAGGAATACGATACGCTGAAACGGATTCTGCCCGACGTGTGGGACGACCTCCTGCCACAGGCCCAGGCCACAATACGCGAACACGGTGTGGGTTACCTTGACCCCGAAGGCGACCTGGTGACACAAATCGTCGACGGACGCAACTGTGTGTTCTCATGCTATGCGCCTGGCGGAATGTGCATCTGCGCAATAGAAAAAGCTTACCGCGAGGGCCGGATAGCTTTCCGCAAACCCATTTCGTGCTATCTGTATCCAGTGCGCATCAACAAACTCAGCCATGGCACGGCAGTGAACTATCACCGCTGGAAAATATGCAAGGCTGCCGAAGTGCTGGGCCGCAAGAAAGGCATCCGCGCCTACGAGTTCCTGCGCGAGCCACTTATCGAGCGGTTTGGTCAGGAGTGGTATGATGAACTTGAGGCCAACTGCCGCCTCTACATCGAGCAGTATCTCTCAGACTGATTTCTCTACGACGCTCCTGAGCCCCACCTTTTGTCGACATTCAATTAAACCCTGACGGGCCTTCCGAGAGCTCAGGCGGGGCTTCAGGCATAACCAATTCACCCACGTCGAACATGGTCTCGACACCATTTAGCTTATTCTGAGTCCAAAACGACAATACCATGTTTGGTTCACTGCATCGCAACAACTTGAAAAGCACTCCGAATGCAATGTCGTGGCCATCAAACCGCAAGGTGCCTCCAATACACGAGAACACAAAAATCACCTTCAATCTATCAAGCAACTTGTCGGGATAGCTTGTGTATATAAAGTCACCTATCTCCCACACATCGTTGCAGGCATTGTGATTGTCAACAGCAATGTTTTCGTAGCCGAATTCACCAAACACGGCTTCAAGCAACCGCGGTGTGCAGTGCCGGTAAAGCAGCTGGCGGGTGCTTTTTTTAATCAGTAGAGTATCCATGCCAATATGTCGATTACTAGAAATTGAGTGGATGTTCCAAAATTGTTCCTCAAGCCGCAGGCTGCACGAGAGAGGTGCACGCTCATTTCACCACTATGGTCTTAAACCAGTCGCGGAGCACACCGCCATACTGGCCCTGCGAGTCGCTCACCAGGATTAGGCACTGCGAGCCGTCGGTGAGGCGCGGGCCCAGGCACATGCCCTCGTAGTTGGCAATGCCGTGGTTAAAGACAGTGAGTCGAGTTGAGAACCGATGCACAAGGTGTTTGTCGAGCGGAGCCGTCATGTCGGCATCGGTGGGCCACACTTGATAGATCTTAACCTGGCACCAAGCCCCTATTTTTGACTTTGGCACATAGAATTCGCGTTCAAGCACAAGCAGACTACCGTCGTCGAGCGCAAGCAGCTCACTCACTCCCATGGCATAGTTGCGTGCTTGCTTAGTAGAACGTGGTTTGTCCATTACATAAGTCCATTGTCCACAAGGCTGCAGACTGTCGTTGACGGCCTGTAGGCGCAGGCGGTTGGCGATGCCATTGGTGGCGTCGGCCTGCATGCCGTCGGTTGGCAGGGTGCTCTCGGTAGTGGTCCAAAACGTGTGGGTGCTGTCGTTATAGGCAATCGACTCAAGGCCATAGTTGCCATTATGCGCAATAAAATCAGGCGGCAGGTTGAGCATCCGGCCGGTGGGCGAGCCGTCAAGGCGGTATTGTAGCACTTTGTTCCCGTCCTCACCGCTTATCCACAGGGTGCTGTCGGCTTGGCGCATGGCAATGCCCTCCTCGTCGCGGTTAGGCAAGCCGCTGCTCACAAATCCCTTGTGAGACACATTCATAATGTCGCCGCTCACGCTGTCGATGTCAATCTCCATCAGGTGAAAGCCATCGGATGCGGCCTTGTCGTCGACCACAGCATAGCGGTTACCGCCAATGTGGACTATGCCGCTATAGTTGCCGGCCGGCACTGTTTGTGCAAAAGAGTGTTGCCCATTGTCTCTGACGAGGCTTAGCTGTGCCGCTGCCTGCAGGCTCACGGTCATAACCGCTGCAATTGTTATTACCGATTTGATTCCCATTTCCTTATATTCTTGAGGCGTGACGAAAAAGCCGCCGACACATAACAAGTCAGTCATGGGGGGCTAAATGATCCCGCCCAAAGCCCGGTAGAGCTCAAGCGTACGATACATTGTCGTTGATTTCGTCGGCAGTGAGTTCCTTGACGTGCGAGAACCCTCGACTGCCAACGTATTTCACCACTACTGCCTGACCATGTGTCAAGGCATACACCAGGTCTTTCATCGGTGACGACACTGCGTCGTCGAAGTTCTCCCACACCATCCGGCCATTGCCCTTGCCGCGGTTCACGGATTGAGGCACATAGTGGTACTTGAAGCCGTTGATCACGAAGTCGACCTGCTCAATGTCGAGAGCGTCGTCGGCATAATATTGCGCACGCAGGCGCAAATCCTTAGGCTTGCCATTGCTGCTGTCGAAATACAGGTAAAGACTGTTGAAGCTATTGTCCATTGTCACGTTTTTGGGCATGTAGCGCGTGATGCCGTTGTCAACGGGAATGCTGGCAAAATAAGGCAGCAATTGCGATGCCGACTGCCTCACAGGTTCATCGGTCCAGCGCAGGCGCTGTGGCTTGTAGTGGTCGATATCCTTGATGGTGTAGTCGGTTGACAGCAACTGGTTGAGCCATGCCTTGTCGACGGTTGACGATTGTTGTGTATTGGTTTCGGGACTGACGTTGGCATTTTTTGCGTTTTGGCGTTGCAACCGGGCACGCTCACGGCGCATGCGCTGCGAGAAATCATCGTTGCCGGCACTGTTGTCGGTTTTCTCTGTCTGTTTTTGCTTGCGCTCGGGGTGAAGCCTTCTCACCGGGAGCCTGATACTCTCGTCATAGTCCTGCTCATCGGCTCCGGTCGAGGCTATTGCCGGCATCCACAGTCCAAAAATGGCCAGGCAGGCAGTTATGACGGTCAAGTGTAATTTGATTCTTTTCATAGCATTTGCAAAGTTACGTCTTTTTCCTGCAACTGCATAATGCAGCGTGAAAGATTAACATCCTCATAATCACCATTCACGCCATAGCGCAAACCACCGGTGTTGCAGGCAATTGCCCCAGGCAGGGTGTAACCGGCCGATTTGGGGATGAAATTGAGCAGACCCCGCGGGCTATTGCCCACGGGGTCTGCTTTACTATTCAGATTGTTGCGATAGCAAGGGGTATAAAGCGTCCCCGTGCCGTCAACGGTATTCCACTTTCACGTTGTCGATGAAGATGCGGTTCTTGCCTTGACCCACACCCTTGAGGCCGCTGTTGAACATACCGCCCACAAACACTATCTGGCTTTGTGAGGTAGCGCCCTCGATGTTGACAGTGATCCAAGTGAACGGCTCCTCCCAAATCTTAAGACCGGTGGGGTCGAGCGTCTTGTTGAACTGGTCATCCTCGTGCAGAGTGGCGTGACCCATGCTTTGGATTTGCATCGACGACTTGTTGGCATCCTGGTAGGTGAATGTGCTCTCCACGCTTGTGGCAACGCCTTCCACGCCTTCCACGCTCACCACTTTAC
>CAVFVP010000030.1:17631-23775 GCA_963625945.1 Agathobacter rectalis
CTACTTTACCACCGCCGATGACACCGATATAAACCTCCTTGTCGTCGACAGCACCGGCGGCCGATGAATAGCCCACAGCCTGGAATGTGACCTTGATGTTGCGGGTGCCCTCAATCTTAGAAAGCACAGGCGAAATGATGTCGCCACCAACGTTGGTCTTGCCAAGCTTGATAAAGCCCTGCATCGAATAGGCGATGTTGCTACGGCTTGTCCAGCCGTGGTCGAGCTCGTCTTGGCTCCAAGCGTCGAAGCGCACGCAACTGTCGTAGATCCAGCCCTGGATAGGATATTCCACACCGGCAGCGCTCTTCACGAGCCAGCTGAAGTTTTCGTAGAGAAGCACCTCGCCAAGTTGAACGACAGGGATGTCGAGCGAGAGGTTGGCAAACTCGCCAGTGCCCTGAACGTGCAGTGTGGCACTGCGTTCAGCACCCGGTTCATTGTAGTCGACAGTAAGCTTAATCACGCCGTCGACCACGGTAGCGCCAATCCACTTGGCATCGGCTTCAGCGATTGACACCTCGAAAGGCACGTTGGTCTGGATGGGAACCGACACCTCGCCTCCTTCACGAGCCACCTGCACACTGCTAGTGGTGGCATTCATGTAGGGCTCGCTGTTTTTCTGACGAATGGTGTAGGTGATGCCGCTGTCCTTGCCGTCGAGATACACGCTGTAAGTGATCTCGCGCTTAGAGGGCTTGGTGTTCTCAAGTTGCGACACACGCAGCAAGCCGTCGTCCTCGCCCACGAGCGGGAAAATGCGGAGCCATCCGTTCTCGCTTTGGGGTACGAGCTTCCATGAGCGATTAGAACGCACGGTGTATTTCACAGCCTCCGAAAGCGAAGTGGTGTCGACCGCGGCCATGTCGAGCTCAATCACACCATTCTCGACGCCTTCGATATAGAAGTAGGGCTCACCTGATTTTTTGTTGTCGTCGTTGCACGAGGCAAAGCCGCATGCCATGAGGGCGACAAGTGCCACAAGGCATAGTGCCTTGACACGGTTTATAATATTTAATTTAACTGTTTTCATTGTTCGTCACCTCTTTTGAATAATAACTTGCCGGTAATGGCCTGTTTGCTCCACCACAGTGGCTTGCGCATGTTGTTTTCACCACCCAGGCGGTCGATGGCCTCCTGCACGTTGTCGCGGTTGTTCGACACTGTGACGTTGGAGTAACCAAAGCGCTGAGGGTATTCATAGTCGTTGTAGTCGGTACCCTTGCCGATAGTGAGCACGGGATAGCCGGTGCGGCGCACCTCGGTATAGGATTCCATACCAGTCCAGAACAGGGCGAGCCACTTTTGGTTGCCGATGAGTTGCTCGTGGTCGGTAGTGAGATCCCAGTTAGCAAGGCTCGACTGCATGTAGTTTTCAATATCCTCGTTAGTGACCACCACGGGAGTGGCGCTATACTGTCCGAGCTCGGCCCACTTGGCGATTGAGGCGCGCACGCCCGACTCATAGAATGCGCGTGCAGCCGACTCGCCGCCGTCGATGTAGCCCTTGAGGGCAGCCTCGGCGAGGATGAAATTAACCTCGGCATAGTCCATGTAGTACACATGAGCCTCCGGACGTGCCAGAACTTTGAAATTGAGCTTTGAAGCGCCCTGGTTGCTTATATTGCGATCTTCGGGAGGGCAACCTGCGATGGCACCCTTCCAGCCTTCGCTGCCAGCCACGCCCCAAATGGGGAGACGCGGGTCGACGAGCGACTGCAGGCCCTTGTCGTTGTATTCCACTGTGAGCTTAATCATCTGCTCTGCGAGATGGTAGGCCGATGTGGTAAAGTCTGACTCCTTGGTTGCGGCAAAAGTGCTGCGGTAGGGGGCTATACCTGTATACTTGAGAGTGGCATTCTCATCGTTGCTCGAGATGATGGGGTATTTTGAGGGGTTCTCAACGATTTTCTTGATTAACTCGCCAGCGCCGAACTCAGCACGGCCGCTCACGTGAATGAGCAGACGCAGCATGAGCGAATTGTTGAACCGGCGCCACTTGGTCATGTCGCCCCCATAGATGCCGTCCATTGCGGGTTTTGCAAATTCAGGTTTCTTAGCATAGAGGGTGTTGGCGCTGTCAAGGTCGGCGAGCAGCTGCTCATACACTTCCTTGGTGGTGTCGAACTTGGGTCGTGTGATGTTTTCAGAACGTGCCTTGAAAGCCTCCTTGTAGGGGATGTCGCCATAGATGTCGGTGAGGCAGCTCATGAGGTAGACCTTGTAGGTCATGCCCACAGCCTGGGCGGCAACGTCTTTCTTAAGCACTGCCTGGTCGATGAGGTGCTGGGCATTGTAGCCGTAAGTGGCATAGGTGTTCCACACGCTCTTCCAGTCGTTGTCGCTGATTTTGTAGCGATGCTCCTCGCGTGTGGTACCGCCGCTGAATGCGGTGTACTGCACGAGCTCGTCGTTCCACTTATAAGTGTAGTTTTCGCACACCGACTTGGCCGACTTGTAGATCAGCGGCTCGAAGAGGCTGTAGGGGTCGATGTCGCCCACCTCCATGGTGTTGGGGTTCTTATTGGTTTCTTCGAAATCGTTGGTACACGAGCTGAACCCTGCTGCGGCAAGAGTGGCAAGTGCGGCGACTCCTAAATATTTTACTGATTTTTTCATTGTTTTCTTTCGATTAAAATTTTTCAATGATTTATCCATGACTTAGAAGCCCAGTTTGATGTTCACGCCATAGGTGCGAGTCATCGGGAACGACATTGCCTCGATACCGCCGGTCACAGTGGCGCCGTTGAGCATACCGGCCTCAGGGTCATACTGCGGCCAGCTGGTGATGCAGAACACGTTGGTGGCATAGACGCCAAACGATGCACTTTGCAGCACGCGGGTCTTTGCGAGCACGTTCTTGGGCAGAGCGTAGTCGAGACGGAGTTCCTTGAGTTTGAGGAAGTCGGTCTTGAAGGTGTTCTCCTCAGCATTGTCGCGGATATACTTGTAAGAGCCGTAATAGGTTTGGATGTTTTCGGTCACGGTGGTGTTCTTGGTGTAGCTGATTGAGCCATCGGCATTGGTCACCTGGTTGACACCTGTCACCACGAGGCCGTCGTTGCGGCCGGGAAGGGTTGATTTGAGCTTGCCCAGATAGCCGAGGGCGAAGTTGGTCACCGAGTAGCAGTGGCCACCCATCTGTGCCGAGAACGAAGCGCTCAGCGTAAATCCCTTATATCTGAAGGTCTGGGTCATACCGCCACGCCAAGTGGGGTTAACCTTGCCAATGCGGCGAGTGGCAGTCTGGTCGAGCAGAGGATAGCCGTTTTTGGCGTTGACCAGGATTTGGCCAGAGCAGTCAACCTTGTTTCCGTTCTCGTCGGTGTAGTAAGAGCCTTCGGGAGCGCGCTGGTAGCCCTTGCCGTAGATCCAGTTCATTTCCTCGCCCACATAAGAGTAGATGTAGACGCGGCTGCCCACTGTGGTACCATTGTTGGCGAGCTGGAGCGGAGTTTCGGGATCCCAGCCGTCGAGGTAGCTCACGAGTTTGTTCCAGTTGCGCGACCAGTTGAGGTCCATCGACCACTCGAAGTCTTTGTTGCGCACGGGAACGATGTGTGTGCTGATTTCAATACCGCGGTTGCGGATTTCACCGGCATTAACGCGCATTGAGCTTGCGCCGATGATGGGGTCGGTAGTTGCCGAGATAATCTGGTTGGTGGTGCTTGAGTTATAGAAAGCGAGGTCGAGCGAGAAGCGGTTTTTGAAGAATATGGCTTCAAGACCGGCTTCCCAGCTTTCCACGTTCTCGGGCTTGATCCACTGGTTGGCAATCGATGAAGGCATCGAGTAGCCGCCCGAGTAGTCGGTTTCGCTTGAATAGTAGTCAACTGTGGTGTAGGGGTCAGTGTCGTTACCCACGTTGGCCCACGACAGACGCAGTTTGAGCATATCGATCCAACGTGCTTTTTCCTTCAGGCCTAAAGCCTTGTCGAGGAGGACGCTGGCGCTGACGCTCGGGTAGAAGAACGACCAGTTGCCGCGCGAGAGCGAGCTCGACCAGTCGTTGCGGCCTGTGATATCGAGGAAGTAAGTGTTGTCCCAACCCAGAGATGTGAAACCATACAAGCTGTTCACAATCTTCTTGCTGCGGTAGTTGTAGGTGACAGCAGGCACGTCGACGGGAGCATTGTTGGTGTTGTAGACACCTTCCACGCCGAGTTCGTTCAGAGTGACATATAAGCGGTATTTTTTTTGTGTCATGGTGTTGCCACCAAACGCCACATTGAAACTTAAGCGTTTGTTCACCCAGTCGTTGTTTATGTAGCGGAGCAGGAAGTCGGTATTAAACTCGTTGTAGCGGATAGTCTGCTCGCGGTAGTAACCCTTGAGGTAGCCTGCGGTGTTGACCGGTCGCTTGATTTGACGGAACTCGTCGCTCATGTCGAGACCCGAGCGGATGTCTAGAGTAAGACCCTTGAGGGGGAATTGGATTGTGGCCTGCACGTTGCCATACACGCGGTCTTTGGTCGAAGCGTTGGTAGCCTCGTAAAGATAGCGGTAGGGGTTGTAGGGGGTGGCGGGGTTCACAAGCGAGTGGCCGTTGCTGCCGCCGCCGTTGATGTTCTCGTCGGTGAAACGCCCCTGGAAGTACTCGTCTTTATACACACTGATGGGGTTGCAAGAGAAACCCCAAGTGAGGAGGTAAAGCGGGTTTTGTGCGCCATAACCGCCGGCGGGCATGTTGTCGCTCTTGCGGTGGTTGTAGTTAACTTTAGCCTGGAGCTTGATCCACTTGTTGAGTTCGGTCATACCCGAGAACGACACGTTCTGTTTCTCGTAGCCGGTGTTGGGGAGGATCCAGTTGTTGTGGGTGTCGGTCACGCTGAGGCGGGCGTTCGAGCCCTTGCCGTTGCTACCCGAGAGGGTCACGGTGTTATTGAATGTGGTACCGGTCTCGAAGATACCTGTGTACCAGTCGTCTTGATAAACCCAAGGCATTTTGGTGAATTCGCCGGTTTCCCAGTTCTTACTTGAGTAGAGGTAGCGGTATTGGTTGGCGTCGTACTTGGCACCGAAGAAGCTGCGCGAGTAGTTACGGCTCTTTGCAATGCCGTCGGGAGCTTCTTCAGCACTTATGTTCCAGATGCTGAAATCGGTGTAGCCCAGGTCGCCACCGGGGCCGTATTCTTTCTGGAAGTCGGGGAAATAGCTTGCCTTCTCAAACACAACCGAAGAGTTGACGGTCACGCCCACACCTTTCTGCTTGCGGCCGCTCTTGGTGGTGATGATGATGGCGCCGTTGGCTGCGCGAGAGCCATAAAGTGCTGTAGCCGAGGGGCCCTTGAGCACGCTCACGCTTTCCACGTCTTCGGGGTTGATGTCGGCAGCACCGTTACCGAAGTCGGCCGACGCGTCGGCATTGCTGTAGGCGCTACCGCTACCGGTTGCGTCGGTGCTATTGTTGATGGGCACACCATCGACCACAAACAGGGCCTCGTTGCTGCCATAGTTGAGCGACTGCTCGCCACGGAGCACCACGCGGAGTGATCCTGTGGGGCCCGAACTTGCGCCGCTGATGCTGAGGCCGGCAACCTTACCGCTCAGAGAGTTGAGCCAGTTGCCTGATGAGGTCTTATTGATCTCGTCGCTGCCCACCTTCGACACGGCATAACCCAGCGATTTCTGCTCGCGGGTGATACCGAGGGCGGTAACCACGACGTCGTTGAGCATCGTGGCCGATTCTTTCATTGTAATTGTGAATTCGGTTTTGCCTTTGGCTGCCACCTCTTGCTTGGTGTAGCCCACCGATTGGAACACAAGCACAGGATTCTTTCCTGTGACTTTCAGCGAAAATTTACCATCAATGTCGGTTGCCGTTCCATTGCTGGTACCTTTCTGCATGATGGTTGCACCCACCATAGGGGTTTTACCATCCGACTCATAGACAGTACCGGTTACTCTTGTCTGTGCCGACAGCGATGTCGAAATCACAAGCAAAAGCAACAGCCAAACCGTCCTTAAGACTCGTTTAAAATCCATAAATGATCAGTTAAAAAAATATTGGTTTATATTTAATAAGTATTGCCATCTTTATCCAAAAAACAAGGAGCTGTCAATGGGGGTTTTCAGTACTTATTGTTAATTATTGATAACAAAAGTAACTACTAAAAATGTAACAGACAAATCATTTTTCAACTT
>CAVFVP010000030.1:23785-26967 GCA_963625945.1 Agathobacter rectalis
GTTTTGTAATCGCTTTATTTCAATTTTGCAACCCGGCTTTATACAACGAAACAATACAGCTTTCGTGGCGAAATGATTTTAACATTTTTCATTAGTGTGCTAGAGGCAAACGAAAAAACAAAAGCCACACGGGAAACGGGCCTCATACTATTTTTCTCGGGCACAAATCCACACTATATATTAATAAGATGCACACCTCAGCCCCCCTGGCCAGCCGACCAAAAACCGGTGCCACGGCGAATCACAGGGCAACACCTTTTAAAAAAATTTGCAAAAAAGTGGGCAATGCTATAAATTTGCAAATGACCGCAACACACCACTAAACATAACCGTGCGTTGCCAACACAAAAAAAACAGTCAGAACACAAAACAAGGTTTAAAAACCCACAAAAAGCCACAACGCCCATGAAGTGCAACTCATGCCAACGCGAAATCAACGACGGCTCGCAATTCTGCCCACACTGCGGAGCCTCACAAGTGCAACACAATCAAGTGCCACCACCGCCCCCAACGGCAGCCGCAAGCACTCCCCCACCCACCCCGCCAGTTCCGCCACATCCCACACAGCAACCACAGCCCGTGCAGCAACCGGCATATACGCATCCTGCCCCACCGAAGAAAAGCAACGGAGGCAACATTGCCATAATTGTGGCCGGCGTGATTGTGGTGGTGCTGATTGTGGCCGGGACCGTGATTTGGCTCAACCGCGACAAGAGTCAGGCTCCCGATGAGCCCGTGCTGACCGAAACGGTGAGTGCCCGCGACACCGTGGTGAAGCACGACACCGTGGTGATGGGCAATGCGGCACAGACTTCGGCCGGCAGCCGAACCATTGCCAACCACCAACCCGAGCCCGACCAGTATGCACCGGCAGACAGCAGCGCATTTATCACCAAGGTGGTGGTGACCGGGCAAAACGTGCGTTTGCGCCTCAGACCAAGCCTGTCGGCGCAAACCCTCACCTACACCGACGGCACCAACGTGCACCCCCGTCTTGGGCAAGTGCTCAAATATTTGGGAGAGGAAGGCGATTTCTACTATGTGTCCTACAAGGGCTACAACGTGTATATTTCCAAGAAATTCGCGGTGGCCAAATAAGGCACACTGGCAAAACAAAGACCTATGAGACGACCGATTGCAATGTGTGCCATGGCGGCGCTGCTTATGCTGCTGCCGGCCGGCACTGAAGCAAAACAGCAACAGGCAAAGGCCACGGCGGCGCACAAAACGCTGATTGTGATTTCAAAGCGCGACCTTAACCTGAAAGTATACAAAGCCGATAAAGGCGACACCACATTGCTGCACACCTACGATGTGTGCCTCAGCAAAAACAAGGGTCAAAAGCAGCGCCGCGGCGACAAACGCACCCCCGAGTCGCCATCGGGAAAGCCATTCAAGATTGTGTCGATTGAGAATTCCAAGGCATGGAAGCACGACTTCGGCGACGGCCGCGGCTCCATTCTGGCCTATGGCAACTGGTTTCTGCGACTGCTCACCCCAGGCCACTCGGGCATAGGCATCCACGGAAGCACCGGCAACGAGAGTTCGGTACCGGGGCGGGCCAGCGAAGGATGCATTCGCCTGCGCGACCAAGACATAGTCCACCTGAAGGAAAACTACGCATGGGTGGGCATGCCAGTGATTATAAAGGCCGAGGGGCAAGGCCTGCTACCGTGGGAAGCGAAAGCGCAAAAACACCAAACAGTAAGGAAATAAATCACACACTATGACAAAATCCCGGAAGATAATAATAGCCGCTGCCATGGCAGCGGCAGTGGTGGTCATCCACAACTTCAAAAGCTGTTCAAGCGATAATGGTGCGACGGCAACCGCCGGCAACGAAACACAGGCCGACATCACACTGGCCACCGACACCACAGCAGCCAAAGACGGCAACGGATTCCGCCCCGACACGGCACTGACCTATGATGCCGGAGCCAACTACGACCGCAACAAGACGTTTATCGTGATCTCGAAGAAAGAGCTCAGGCTCAAAGTGTATGCCGTCGAGGGAGCCGACACGCTGCTCATGGCACGCTATCCCGTGTGCCTCAGTCGGGCATTGGGACAAAAGCAAGGCAGCGGCGACATGCGCACCCCCGAGTCGGAGCCCGGCAAGCCATTCAGCATTAAGCAAATTCAAGACGCAAGTGATTGGCATCATGACTTCGGCGACGGGCGCGGATCGATTCTTAGCTACGGACACTGGTTTCTGCGCCTCGAAACCCCGTTCAACGGCATAGGCATTCACGGAAGCACCGGCAACGAAGACAAGATGCCCGGACGCGACAGCGAGGGATGCATTCGCCTGCGCGACCAGGACATTATCCATCTGAAAGAAAACTACGCCCGTGTGGGCATGCCAGTCATCATCAAAGGCGAGACACAAGGGGCGCTCCCATTTGAGAGCCGGCTGAAAAACGCTGATTCAAAAGGGCAAAAAATCAACTACGCGACAGCCGACGATGCACCCGATGACAAACCCATAAAATCACCACGCTGATCCCGCCATGAGCAAGATATTCTGTCCTTGCTGCGGAACCGCGCTTGAAGCGCAACCCGGCAGCACACAGCACCACTGCCCCAACTGCGGGCACACATTCACATACAGCACAAATCAGCCAACTAATGGCTCCACTCCATCCTGAACCTGCATTATTATTTAGGACAACATTGGATTTGTTGAGTATCAGCGCCTGTATGTTAGGATTTTTTTTGCTGATTTTACAACTATCAAAATCATTTGGAAATTTCAAAAACACAATGACATATCGTAAAATATATTCCATCATCACACTGAGTGTTCTGATGTTCGGTTTTCAATCTTGCTCGTCAGATCCCAAAGATGAACCTACACCTCCGGTAACGGAGAGCTATTCTACTGGTGCGCGCCGTGAGTTCTGTAAGCGGTACAATCTTCCCGAAGATAAAGTCATGAGCCTTAACAACTTTAATGGTGTTGGAGATGATAATATCGCAATTTACATAGGCAGCAATGACCAAAACGAAGCTACCGTAATTATTTGCGACACCCTCTCAAATAAAGCCATATATTCCAACTTTAATCAAATCAAATTTAATCCAGAGCTGGAGTTTTATATGCCTTACGGTGAAAAGAAGACTCTTCCGTTTAACTCTTTCCAAATTTGCGGTTTCGCTATAAACGGTAATAACGTTGCTGG
>CAVFVP010000031.1:0-24336 GCA_963625945.1 Agathobacter rectalis
GCATTCTAACCGACTCAAACACAACAATCAACCCAACAACCGGGCGGCACGCCGATGCATCTCAAGCCAAGCGTGCCGCCCGGTGTCTTTTGCCGCTGTGAACAGCGCTGATGCTCACAACTTGGACGAAAATCACACATGGTCGTGAATGTTAGCCGGATAGTTAGTATCTTTGCACTCTAAAACCGAAAATTATTTACACGAATCGAATATGACTGAATTCCTCGGGGCGCACAATCTGCTTGGCCTGGTCATAGGCCTGGGCACATTTCTTATAATAGGCATGTTTCATCCGCTTGTGGTGAAAGGTGAGTATCATTTTGGCGTGAAATGCTGGTGGGTGTTTCTCGTAATTGGCATTGTGCTGCTCGCCGGCAGTGTGGCGGTGGCCGATGTGCTGCTCTCGTCGCTGATGGGGGTGGCTGCGTTTTCGTGTTTTTGGAGCATCCTCGAAATCAAGCAACAGCAAGAACGGGTGCACAAGGGCTGGTTCCCGCGCAATCCGCGCCGTCGCTACCCCTGGGACGAATAGACCGCCGCTGCTGCTTTCTTCCTGTCGGTGTGTACATCGCTTTTCAAGCAGGGCATAAAACAAAAAGTGTCTCATTCAGCTACTGTGTTGTAGTGGGTGAGACACTTTTTTAAACTAAAAATGAATTTGGCCTGTTTTATGATGGCCGATATTCGATTTTTTAGGTTAATCTAAATCATATACCATAAGTTTTGTCTATTCCTTTGGCTGAAATCACTTCAGCCTTTTTTCAGAAACGATGAATGTGTAGTAAATACCAAATATATATAGAATAATGTGCGATAGGCGCCCTTCTTGCGCCTTTTCGCTTATAAAACACTGCACAGGCCTGAATACTGCACGTCGCCTGCTCGAAAAAAACGGAAAAATGCATTTTTTTTGAAAAGAACGGAAATCCGGTCGTGTTTCCTTTGCCTGAGGGCTAATAGTTTGGCCCGCTACCAAATGAAAAAGGAGCCTTGCCGTGTGGGGTAAGGCTCCTTTATGGAGTGGATATAATTGTTTTATTATTCAACTACCCGGCAGGCTCCCATATAGCGTCTGCTGTAGTAATATTCTGAAGAGTGGCTCTCGCGGATTCCGGTGCTTGCGGCATGGATGAACTTGAAGCTGCTGCCGTCGACTTCAGTCACAATGCCCACGTGGCCAATGCGGTTGCCCACTGCGCGGCCATTGAAGAACACCAAGTCGCCAGGGCGGAGCTCATTGCGACTCACACGGCGGCCATTGTTGATTTGAGCGCCTGAAGAGCGGTCAAGGTCGTAGCCGAATTTCTTGAACACATAGCTAGTGAATCCCGAGCAGTCGAAGCCGCTTGGGCTTGATGAGCCACGACGATAGCGCACACCTTGGAATTGGAATGCGTAGTCAAGGATTTCTTTAATGTGTTCGCGTGTGGAATTGTGTAGACCCGAGTTGGTGATTTGCTCTTTGATGCTTTCGCCTGTTTTGTTGCGGAATTGTGCGTGTCCGGTGGCAAAACTGAGTGCAAATGCCATCACGAGAAATATTTTTGTGAGTTGTCTGTTTGTTAACTTCATCAGCTAATCTTAGTTTTTGTTTTCGGTAAAGCGGCCTCTGAGGCCCATCCGTCAGCCCTTGGGTCAATCAGTGAAAATTGTGGGGCTATGTTATCGTTTCTGAGGTTTTGACTTTCAAAACCTAATGGGGGTGCAACCATTCGGTCGTTGTCGAAAAATGTGAATCTTGGGCCACTACCGTCGAAACGCTTGACGTTTCTAAATCGTTGCATCGCAAATTTACTAAAAACGAGCCCTTTATGCAAATGGTTGCAACATTTCTAAACATAGGTGCCATTATGATGATGTTTTGCCTATGTGTGATGTAACTTTTTAGAATATTGTGCCTTATGTGTTGTGCTTAAAGTGATACTTAAATCGCGGTGAAGTGAAAATAATAACACATTTTAACAAATATGTAGTTCTGTAAAGATTTGATTTCAATATAAAGAATCCGATTGTTGCACAAATTATAACTAAAAGTGCAATCTGCGATTTCAAACTGTACTTTAAAAACGGCCTTTTGTTCAAACTTTCACTTTACGCTTAGTGACTGATGTGCCATATTCCGTGAAAATGGTTAATGATTCGGAGTTTTGTATAATAGCCGGTCGTTGTGTAGATGCTAATTTTGCATCGTCACTCATGGTAAACTTGTGAGTGTGGTGATGGCTAGCCGCCAACGTGCGATGGCCGTCGCAGGTTTAAAAGATTTATGCTATTATGAAGCCCTATATTATTTGTCATATGATGACATCGGTCGACGGACGTATCGACTGCGACATGGTCGACCAGCTCGACCCCACCGATTCCTACTACAAGGTGCTCGACTCTCTTGAGTGCCCGTCGCAGCTCATGGGCCGTGTGACCATGCAAATGCATTATGCCGACAGCATCCGATTCGTGGCTGCCGATACCACACCCATTGGCCGCGCCGATTTCCACGTGGCTGACAAGGCTGCTGGCTACACTGTGGCCATCGACACTCACGGATGCTTGCGGTGGCCGTCGTTTTGCTACGACGGCAAGCCCCTGCTCGTAATCACTTCAGAGAGTTGCCCTGGCGAATATTTGCAGACACTCACGAGGCAAAACATCTCGTGGATAGCCGTGGGCGAAAAACAAATCGACCTTGTCCGTGCCATGGAGGTGCTTAATACACAGTTTGGCGTCCAGCGCCTTGCGGTGGTGGGCGGCGGCCACATCAACGGTGCGTTTCTCGATGCCGGCTTGCTCGACGAGGTGAGCGTGATGATAGGTCCTGGCATTGATGCCCGTGAGGGAATGGCTTCGGTTTTCGATGGCCTCAAAGTCGACCACCCTGTGGCGATGCTTAAACTGCAGAATGTGAGCCGGCTGGCCGACGTGGTGTGGCTGAGATACACCGTGAAATAAAGAAACTGCTTTTATCAACCTAATCAAATCCTGATTTCAATTCATTCACTAGTACAATTCCACAATTAACCATTAGGGTATTAAGAGAATTTACGTTTCTTTGGAGTCTGCCTGCCCGCATTGCCGATGATGGCTGTGCAATGAGGCAGGCTTTTTTGTTTTGGGTGTGGCGCGTGCACCGAAAAAGTGTTATATTTGCGAAACCTACCATAATAATGTCAGAAATCGAAAAAACCTAACGATATGGATAAAAGCAAACTCAAAATTGTGGTTCTCGACGGATATACCGAAAACCCGGGCGACCTCTCTTGGCGCGCATTAGAGGCTTTGGCTGGTGAGTGTGTGGTCTATGATCGCACCGAGCCCGATCAGGTGCTTGCCCGTTCGTCGGGTGCCCAAGTGTTGCTCACCAACAAGGTGGCCATTGACCGCAACATAATAGAATCACTGCCCGATTTGCAATACATAGGCGTGCTTGCCACCGGATTCAATATTGTCGACGTGGAAGCTGCGCGTGAGCGTGGGGTGGTGGTGACTAATGTGCCTAGCTACAGCACCTATTCGGTGGTGCAGATGGTTATGGCCCACTTGCTCAACATCACCAACCGCATACAGGCCTACACCGATGATGCCCGTTCTGGCAAGTGGAGCCGTTGTGAGGATTTCAACTACACCATCGCACCGCTACATGAGCTTGCCGGCAAGAAAATGGCGATAGTAGGCCTTGGCAATATAGGTATGGCTGTGGCCAGGGTAGCTGTGGCTATGGGCATGAAGGTGCTGGCCGTCACAAGCAAGAAGCAGTCTGCATTGCCCGAGGGCGTGGTCAAGGTGACTATGGAGCGCGCATTCACCGAGTGCGATGTGCTCACGCTCCACTGTCCGCTCACTCCCCAGACGCATCACCTCGTCAACCGTGAGCGACTGGCCACAATGAAACCTTCGGCCATTATCATCAACACGTCGCGCGGGCCGGTGGTCAACGAGCACGACCTGGCCGAGGCGCTTAACCATGGCGTGATAGCGGCTGCGGGTGTCGATGTGCTTTCGCAAGAGCCGCCGCTTGTCACTAATCCGCTTCTCACTGCGGCTAACTGCTATGTGACTCCCCATATTGCCTGGGCCAGTGTGGAGGCACGTCAGCGCCTGATGCGCATAATTGTTGACAATTTGACCGCGTTCCTTGATGGGAATCCCGTGAATGTGGTGAATTGAGCCGTGCCTGCCGCATCGGCCGAAAAAATAAAAAGGGGGCTGTGGCTTTTTGACCACAGCCCCTTCGTTGTTATTTGGGCTTGTGACTTGTTCAGCGCTTGCGGCTGATAATCACTTTCCGGGCCGTTGATGTGCCGTCGGAGTAGACGGTCCGCACTACGTTCACGCCCTCAATGGGGTGTGCGTAGACTATGCCGTTCACTCCTATGTATTCCATCCTTTCGATTTGCTTGTCGGCCATTGTGGGGTCAACGCTGCTAGGCTTCACCAGTGTGATGGTGTATTCCATGTCAAACTTGTCGTCTTCACCGTCGAGGTGGGCCTTGAGGGTGGCGGTCTCGCCTGCGGTGATATTGGCCAGTGTCACGTGGCCGCTGTCGTCGATGTGCAGGTTGTCGCTGACTTCCCATTTCACTCCCTCGGGCATGCCCACATAGAAATCCTTGGTTACAGCTTCAAATGTGTCGAGCGAGTCGATGTCGACAAGTGCTGAGTGGATTTTGGCCACACCGCTGTCGGCCAGGGCTGTCACCACAGGGTAGCAGTGTTCGCGCAATGTCCATTTGTCGCCGGGGTTGAGCTTGAAGAATTGCGAGTAGGTCAATCCGGTGGCCTCATTGTCGTTGGCAAATGTGCGCACCATGCCGTCGCTCAGATAGTACACGTTGCTGTAGCTTGTGTACTGAACGCCCTTGCCGCCATAGATGTTGCCGCACGATGTGGTGTCGCCGGCTTCGCCCACGAGCAAGCTTCCTGTGCTGAAGGCATTGGCCACTGTGGTTCCCGGGGTCGAGGCGGTGCCTTTCACCGGCAGACCCACGATGCCGCCGGTCTGTTTCAGGCCGCTGATGTCGCCGCAGTTATACACGTCGGTCAGCATAGCCTTGCCGGTGCCTAAAATGCCGCCCACGTTGTATGAGGTTGATGCCGTTGAGCCGAGCGATGCGATGTCGCCGAAATTGGCCGACTCGCTGATGGCTCCTGTTCCGGCACCGGCCATGCCGCCCACGTTGTAGCGGGCCTCGATTGTGCCTGTGTTGATGCAACCATCAATAATGCCCACGTTGTTGCCTGCTATGCCCCCAGCTTGATAGTCGGCTATCACGAAGCCGTGGTTGGTGTTGGCCACAAGGTCGTTGTAGTTTTTGTTGTCGCCCACAATGCCGCCTGCACTCTGCTTGGTGCTGGTCACGGGGCCATAGTTCACGTTGTGGCTGATGCGCTGGTGCAGCGTGTCGGCGGCTAGAGTAGTGCTGCCTATGATTCCGCCGGCCTGGTAGGTCTTGGCGGTTACGTTGCCGTGGTTGACGCAGCTGTCGACCGTAAGACCGGGTGTGCTGCCGGTGATGCCCACAATGCCGCCTGCACCGTAAGTTCCAGATAGCACAGTACCTTGGTTCTCGCTGTGCTTTACAGCGCTTGCCTTGGCCAGCTTGCCGATGATTCCGCCGGCCTGGTAGGTGCCGCTGGTCACGCCGCCCACGTTGAGGCAGTGTGCCACGGTCTTTCCGTTGCCGTCTTGATAGCCCACGATGCCGCCTGCACCTTCCGAGGTGGTTTTCACTTCTCCGTTGTTGGTCGAGCGGTAACAGTCGGCCTTGCTCGAGCCCACGATGCCGCCGGCCGAGTATTTGGCTGTGATCTCGCCGTCGTTGGTGCACGACTCAATCATCACGTCGTCTTCAGTGGCGCCTGCTATGCCGCCGCATTGGCCGTTGGCCGAGGTGATTTCACCGCTGTTCTTGCAGTTGATGAACCGGGCTCGGCTATTTGCCGTTCCGGCAAAGCCTCCGGCCGAACCCATCTTGAGGGTTCTCACTATGGCTTCGTTTTTGCAATTGCGCAATGTGCCTGCCGACAGTCCGGCAAATCCGCCCACATACTGGTAGCCTTCCACGAGGCTGTTGCTGCCGAGGGTCAGGTTTTCCACCACGCCGTTCTCGCCGATGAGGCCGAAGAGACCTTTGTTGATGCCTGTCTTGCTATCATTTTTGCTGAACGAGAAGTAGTCGATGGTTTTGCCGTTGCCCTCAAAGTGGCCTTGGAAGCGTGTGGCTCCGTCGTTCACAAGTGGCAGGCAGGTGGTGTCGTAGTCACAATTCAGGTCGTTCATGAGGATGATGTATTCACCGTCGAACGATTCTGAATAGTCGGTAGAGTATTTCGACACTGTCTTCCAGTCATCAACCGTCTTTATTTGCCACGGGTTGTCTTTCGATCCGTCGCCGTTGGCAAGCATCTTTGGTGCGGCAAACAGGGCATAGCTCTTGGCCAGTGTGCCGTTGGTGAATGTGATGGTGTCGCGCTCGGCTCCGGTGAGCCCGCTGATTTTGAGGCTATTGCCGCTGATATTGAACTTGTTGCCATGGGCAAGAGTGGATGTCGTGCCTTTCTGGGTCACAATTTGAGCCTCGTTGCGTACTGAGAATCGTGAATCTTTCACCTTTGATGTGAAGAGTACGTAGTTCTGCGAATTGAATGCCGAGGCAGGCTCTGCCGTGAATGTCTTGAGCACGGGGTAGCGGCCCTTGACGTAGCTCCATTGCTCGCTGCTTATGCCGTCGATAGTTTCGCCGCCGACCAAGGTGGCTGTTTTCAAGGCGGTCACACCGTCGATGTTGATGGCGCTGGCTCCGGTGAGTGCTGTGAGCTGGCTGTCGTAGTAGTTGTCGGCTACCGTTGTGGCGTTGGTGCTGTATTTGCCGAATGCTGCGCCCACGCTTGCCTTGTCGTAGGTTGATGTCACGGTGCCTGTCGAGAGGTTGCCTTCTGCTGTGGCCTTAGACTCATTTATGCCGGCAATGCCGCCCACGATGCCCGAGGCGGTCACGCTGCCTTGGTTGGCCGACGACCGGATAATACCGTAGTTGTCGGCTGCCAGGCCGCCTGCCGTGGTGGTCTTGGTGCTGTCGAACTGGTAGTCGGTAATCACCTTCACGCACACGTCGCCGTCGTTTTGGCTCAGCTCGAGTGTGCCGTAGTTGCTTGCCACTATGCCGGCTGCTCCTGCCGAACCGGCTGTGATCGTGCCTGCATTGTAGCATCCGCTCACCACTGCGTCGGCTGCATTGTAGCCCGCGATGCCCGATGCGCCGTTTTTCAGCGCTTTCACTGTGGCATAGTTGCGGCAGTTCTCAATGCGTCCGGCGTTGTAGCTGGTCACGCCGGCCACATAGCTGCCTGCAGCCAGTGAGCAGTCGTCGGCTATGCTCAGATTCTTTATTATGGCATTCTTACCCGTGTAGAGCAGGAAACCGGCCATGTAGTTCTCGGTGTTGAGCAGGTTGTTGCCGTTGTCGTCGAAACTGCGGTTCACTTGCCAGTTCTTAATCGAGTGCCCGTCGCCGTCGATGGTACCGTTGAACGCATAGTCCACACCGCGGAGCGAGAGTCCGAAAAAGTCGCTCTTGCCGCCCATGTCGATGTCGTTGGCGAGTTTGAAACAGGTGCCGCTGTAGTCATAGAGTTGCACGTCGACGGCGTTTCTGAGTTTCAGAATGTCGTCTTTGCTCTTGAGCAGATATGGGCTGTCGGCTGTGCCGAGTCCGTCAAACACGTCGGGCACCACTTTCACGATGTAGATGCGGAAGTCGTTGCCAAGCATTGCCGTGAGGGTGTCGCTGGCCACTGTGGTGGCTGTCACGCTCACGTTGTTGCCGCTAATCTTGAGACCGTGGCCGGTGTCACCAAGGGTTCCGTTCTTTAGCAGGGTCCACTTCACGCCGTTGGCCGTGCTGATGGTGAAGTCGCTTTTCATGCGCTTCACGCTCTCTCCCTCTTTGAGGGTGAATGGCACTGCGTCGAGTTTGGCCTTGCTGATGGATGTGAAGGCCGCAAGCTGCGGATACTCACCAGCAGTGAACTTCCATGCGCTGTCAAAGCCTTCGATGGCTGTGCCCGCCGTCAGTGTGGCAGTGGACAGGCCGTGCTCGGTTGAGCCGTTCATGCAGGCTTGGTTGTCGAAGTATGAGCAGGTGATCACGTAATCGCCCACATGGTTGCCGGCTATTTCGTTGGCTTGTGCCGATGGTGCGCAAAGCACGTTGCCGGTGTTGAGGCAGCTTTTCACAATGGGGGCATCGCTTGCCGTTACACCTGAACCGGTCTCCAATGAGCCGGTGATGCCGCCCACCATGTCGCTGGTGAAGCTGCGCACGATGCCGCTGTTGTAGTCGTCACTTGCCGTGGCGCCGACCAGGCGGCCGGCAATGCCGCCCACATAGCCTTTGTGGCTTGCAGTGTAGCTCGAATTCACCTGTCCGCCGTTCCAGCAGCGTGCCACGGTTGACTTATACACGTAACCCAGGATGCCGCCAATGTTGCCGCCGCCGTAGGCATCGGTCACGCTGCCGGTGAAGTGGCATCCGATGATTACCGAGGTGGGGCGCGACGATGAGCCGGCCACTCCGCCTGCATATCCGCTCTTGGCCGAAAGGGTCACGGTGGCATCGCTCCACGATTCGCTGATGGTGCCGTAGGTGACGCCGGCCACGCCGCCAATCATGCTCTCGCCCTCTACTGTGCCTGAGTACGACGAGTTGGCAATGATGCCTGAGTTCATGCCAACGATGCCGCCGCCGTAGAATGCGGCGTTGCCCACATAGCCGTCGCTCACGGTGATGCCGCTCACGGTGCCGTCGTTCTCTCCGGCCACGACTCCGGCTTTCGACTTGGTTGTGTAGATGGTGGGACTTGTGAGTTTAATATTGCTGACGATGGCATTCTCGCCGAGCAGTCCGAACAGGCCGGCATTGAACTCCGACCTGCGGTCTTGCTGCAGGTTGCTTATGGTGTGTCCTTGGCCGTCGTATGTGCCGTTGAATGCCTTTCCGGCAATGCCTATGGGTTCATGGTTGAGCACTGGTTTCATGTCGATGTCGGCAGTCTGTTTGAAGTACAGCCCGGTCATCGACTTGTTGTCGTTCAAGTAGCCGGGGTTGTGGTTCACCGCGTTGGCCAGGGTTTCGAGGTCGGCTGCGGTGCTTATCATATACGGGTCGGCTGCGGTGCCTTTGCCGCTCAGGTCAAGGCTTGCGCCGAACGGGGTGAATGCCTCGGGGCAGTGGATTTCGCTCGACGAGAGCGACTCTATCACATATTTGCTTGTGGTGCTGCTCGAGAAAGCCCACATGCCGAAGCTGATGGTTGAGTCGGCATAGGTGCCTGTCAGTCCGCTGGCCTTGAGCTTGAGCGAGGTGGGCGATGTGTAACTTGTGAGGCAGTAGTTGTAGTATTTTGTGGCGCCGCTTGTGGCAAGTTCCTGATGGGGCATTGTCACATTGCCGGTGCTATCGATGGTCATCACCACCTCGGCGCCGCAGTTGTAGAAGTTGCGCACGGCAATCTGGGTTTTGCTCTCGCGTGTGTAGCAGGCGGGGTAGGTGCGCACTTTAAGGCTGTCGACGGTCTGCGACAGGCTCTTGTCGGTAATCATCGCATTGGCCTTGTAGAGTTTCGACTTTGTGCTCACCAGCTGCACGCCTTTGTTGGCACCGCTGAGCACAAATATGCCCCATCCGCCCACATCGATGTTGCCGTCGTCGGCAACGGTAAATTCAATCGGGCTGTCGGTGTAGTATCGCTTTTTTGCCATGTCCACGCGGCAGCAGTGGAATTCTCCGTAGGTCTTGTCCACATATGTCACTTGCGGCATGATGCTTATCACGCCGGTGACGGCATTGTAGGCACCCTTCACGGTGCGTTGTCCGCCCATCAGGTTGTAGATTGCCACCGAGTCGGTGCCCAATGGCTCGATCTGTACCATGTACTTTCGTGCCACTTTTAGTGGCGTGGTGGTGCCCCAGTCGGTGGTGTAGTAGTATCCGCTGAGCTTGGCAAGGGCTGGAGCCGGCCGCGATGCGGCCCTCTTCTGTGGAGTTGTGGCTCCGCTTTGGCTTTGTGTCACGGGCCCTTGGCTGAAGCTCTTGCTGAGCGCATCTCGGTCAACACCCAGGAGCGTCACTCCGTTGCGCGTACTGGTGTCGGCCGATGCCGTGAAGGCTCCGGCCGCCAACGTCACGGCAAGAAGTAAAGTAGTGATTTTGTTCATAATAAAGAGTTTTTTAGTAAGGTCTAATAAATAGAGTCCAAACACAAAATTATAAATTATATGTTTATAACTGAAATTTTTATGATGCTAAACAGCCAAACCGTTTGCCGACCCGTCGAAAAAAATCGAAAAAATGCCGACATTGCTTGCGTGTTGTTGTAAATGAATGTAATTTTGAGCGGATTTTTTAAATAGGGAAAAATAGGAGTATTTGCTCTTTCAATGACCATCGTTTTTTACCTGCCGCTCTTTTCGCGGCATTGGGCTAGCACGTCAACATCGTTGCTCTATTAGGAAAAAAGTGTGATTATCGAGAAAAAAGACTCCATTATTCATGATATGTCGGCTCAGAGCGTTAGGCAATGCCTGGCTTTGCTCTTGTGCATGTGTGACTTGCGGCCTATAGCGCCGCTATTCACTATAAAAAAGAAAAACCCTCTAAAGAGAGGGCTTATCGTTCAATAACTTTTGAAAAGGGCGGGGCGCAGCCACATGAGGTGGAGCGCACCGCCCTGTTGCGTTGCGACACTTGCTGTGTTTTGCCGATTGCAGTAGTGCGCTTTACTTTAGGAACAGACAGGCATCGCCATAGCTCAAGAACCGGAATCCGTGCTCAAGGGCATAGTCATATATCGTGCGCCAGTTGTCGTTGCCCACAAATGCGCTCACGAGCAGCAGCAGTGTCGACTGAGGCTGATGGAAGTTTGTGATCATGCCTTGGATTATGCGGTAGTTGAATCCGGGCGCAATCATCAGTTGGGTGCTTCCCAGGTAGCAGTCTGCATGGTGGCGGTCAAGGTAGTCAACTATGTTTTGCAGTGCTTTTGTGGTGCTTATCTCGCATGGGGTGGTGTAAGGCATCCATTGGGTTACGCGCAGCTGCTCTTCGCTTGCGTTGGGATTGGTCTCGAGCACTTGTCCCACATAGTAGAGGCTCTCCAGAGTGCGCACCGAGGTTGTCCCTACGGCCACCACGGGGCCGCGGTGCTCAATCAGGTCGGTGAGCAGCGCGCGTGTCACGGCAATGAACTCGGTGTGCATGTCGTGTCCGCCTATCTCCTCGCTCTTTACCGGCTGGAATGTGCCAGCTCCCACATGCAGCGTCAGTTCCCGCCGCTCGATGCCACGCCGCGAGCACTCGGCCAGCACGGTGTCGGTGAAGTGGAGCCCGGCTGTTGGCGCAGCCACGCTGCCGTCGATGTGGCTATACACTGTCTGATAGTCGGTCGAGTCGCTTGCTTCGGTGTTGCGGTTCAGATAGGGCGGAATGGGAATTTCGCCTATGGCATTGAGTAGCGATGCAAAGGTGATGTCGGCTTTGTTCCAGCCGAAGGTGATTTCGAATGCGTTGCCACGGCGCTCGCCACGTTCGGCGGTTAGCGTCACTTCTTCGCCGTCAACGGTTACTGTCTGCTCAAGTTGTCCCTGTTTCCATCGCTTGCTGTTGCCCACAAGGCACAGCCAGGTGCATTGGCTGGTGGTTTGGAATATCAGCTCATAGTCGTGTGGAGCCACCGGCTCGAGACAGAAAACCTCAATCAGTGCCCCGCCGCCAGTCTTGCGGAACCGCAGGCGGGCATTAATCACGCGGGTGTTATTGTAGACCAGTATCGAGTGCTCAGGTAGCAGGCTGGGCACATCGGCAAACCGATGCTCGCTTATGTTGCCGTTGCGGTAGCAAAGCAGCTTGCACTGGTCGCGCTCGGCAAGCGGGTGCTTTGCTATGCGCTCGTCGGGCAGTGGATAGTTATAGTCGCTGATGCGCAGTGAGCGCACATCGTCAATAATGCTCATAATTTACTCCTATAATATAATATGTGTGTGCCGAAAAGCACGTTTGGAATGGCAAAGTTAGTCATAATGCGCAACCTTTTCAATGCCGAAGCCCGTCAAATGTGTGTATGGCCTGTTTATGACGTGTTTTAACATAGTTTAAGCCCCGCTGCGTTTGAAAACGGCATATATGTGCGTTAAATAACTGGTTTCGGCCTCTTGCAGTGGCGTTATCGGCAAACTCAAACAGAAGCGATAATCGGCACTGGCTGGCCATAAGTGAAACAGACTAATGATAATGACAACAAAACCCTTTGTGGTGATGATTCTCACGGCGGTGTCGCTCACGGCAGCCGCCCAACAATATGGCGTGAAGTGCCAACTCACCGACAGCACCGGAACCGGAGAGCCATATGCTACTGCCCGATTGTATCTCCTGCCCGACACTTCAAAAGTGATAACCACTGGCGTGACTGCCGATGACGGCTCGTTTGACGCTAGCCTCAAGGCTCCCGGCAAATACCGCTTACGCTTCAGCTCGGTAGGTAAAACCGATGCCGTGACCGAATTTACCGTGACCGAACAACGGCCAAAGGCCACCCTGGGGCGCGTGGTGATGCGTGACAACGGCAACTTGCTGAGCGCGGTGACCGTTACGGCGCAAAAGCCCATAGTGACCGCCGAAATCGACCGATTGAGCTACGATATGCAAGCCGATGAGGACAGCAAGTCTAAAAACGTGCTCGAAATGCTTCGCAAAGTGCCGCTGGTGAGCGTTGACGGTCAGGACAACATCAAAGTGCGGGGCAGCAGCAATTTCAAAATCTATAAAAACGGCCATCCAGACCCGAGTCTGAGCAACTCCAACACCAGCGAGGTGCTTAAGGCCATTCCGGCCTCGATGATTAAGAAGATAGAGGTTATCACCGAGCCTGGCGCAAAATACGACGCTGAGGGTGTGGGGGCTATACTTAACATCGTGATGGTCGACAATTCTTCCGTTAAGGGGGTCGCGGGGTCGGTATCGGCTGGTATCGACCACCTTGCCAACCCTAAAGCTGGCTTGTACTTGACCACGCAGATCGGCAATGTGGTGGCATCGGTCAACTACGGATATACCCACACCAGCACCAAACATCTGCCAAGCCAGACAACCAATGAAACGCAGTTTACCTCACTTGGGCAGCGCACCATGCAGACCTATAGCGTCTATGGCAAGAGTAATGTGCATTACGGCAACATTGATGCCAGTTGGGAGATTGATACACTCAACCTGATGACCCTTTCGTTTGGCGGTTACTACTACAATTACCGTTCCTGCGTAGTTGGCAGCGTGGCCAGGTGTGGTGCCGACAACACACCAATGTACCAATACGGCTTCAGCATCCACCAACTGGCCGATCCCACGTCGTACTACAATTTCAGCGGACGCTTTGACTATCAGCACAAGACTCACCGCAAAGATGAGGCACTGACGCTGAGCTATATGCTGTCGACTGAACGTTCGCGCGACAACAGCACCGAAGAATACACAGATGTCATTAACATCCCGGTAAGCTACACGGCGCGCACTGCCGACACGCATGAGCGCTTTATTGAGCACACGGCGCAGCTCGACTGGACCCGCCCGTTTGCCCAATACCACAAATTCGAGACCGGCTTGAAATACATCTATCGCATGAACAACAGCCACGCTGCTTATGTGCACCATTATGCCGACCAGTCGCAAGCTGGCGGCCTTGACACCGACACGCAGTTTGAGCACTGCACTCAAGTGGGGGCAGCTTATGCAAGCTACACTTTCAACTACGGCAAGTGGAGCGCCCGTGCCGGATTACGCTACGAGTTCAGCCACATGGCCGCTTCTTATCCCGACGGCTCGGCAAGCGGGTTCAGCTCCAATTTGAGCGACTGGGTGCCATCGGCAAGTGTTAACTACAAGTTCAGTGACGCCAACTCGCTGAAGTGGGCATTTTCTACGCGCATCAACCGTCCTGGTATCCGGCTCTTGAATCCGGCCATCGATGATGGGGTCGAGAGTAAGTCGTATGGTAACCCCGGCTTGAAAAGTGTGCGCAACTATTCCACAAGTCTCACGTTTATGCACATCGGCCAGAAGTTCACGTTCAACATAGTGCCTGGTCTCTCTGTTTCCGACAACGGTATCGCTTCGAAGCAATGGGTGGAGTCGGGGAAAACCGTCACCTGCCCTTATAACATAGTACGCAGCTTGTGGGGCGGATTAAGCGGGTATGTGCAGTGGAATCCTTTCACAAGGACTTCAATTATGTTGAACGGATCGGCAGGTTACGAAAACTGCAAAAGCTCGCAACTTATGCTCGAAAACGGCGGGTGGAGTGTCAATTGCAATGGTACCGTCTCACAGGCGTTGCCAGCCGGGTTGCGTCTGCAAGCCTTTGGCGGATGCTGGAACGGCGGCCCCGATGACCTTTATGGCAGAACGGGTTCCATGGAATGGTACGGCTTGAGCCTGCAATGGAGCGGAACCAAGGACCAGCGACTCACGGTCAGCCTTTCGGCCAGTAATTTTGCGCGTAAGTATTTTGCCTATGAAAATCGTATTGTGAAGGGCGATTACACTCAGTTGTCGCGATCGCTCATCCAAAGCCGCCGCATTGACCTCAGAATTAGCTATCGCTTCGGCTCGCTAAGAGCCAGTGTAAAGAAAACTGATAAGTCGATTGAGAACAACGACGTGCTCGGCGGCTCAAACAAAGGCGGATCGCAGGAAGGAATGAAATAGTCCTGTCTGCTCATACTCTGCATATAAACACTGATATAATTATAAATACACACTCAACCACGGGCTCTTGTCTCATTGCTGATAATGGGGCAAGAGCCTTTTTGCCGCATGGCCTATTTTGCGTAATTTTGTATCCGGTAAACTTAAATGCGATGAACAGGAATTTAAAGATATGGATTGAGGCGGTGCGGCTGCGCACACTGCCAGTGTCGGCCAGTGGGGTGCTTGTTGCGATTGCCCTGGCCGTGTGGATGCGCTGCTTCAAGTGGGTGCCGGCTGTGTTGTGCCTTGCTTTTGCCTTGCTTGCACAGACGGTTTCGAACCTTGCTAATGAATACTACGATTTCAAGAAGGGGACAGATAAGGCTGGACGAGTGGGCCCCCGGCGTGGCGTCACCGAGGGCGACATAAAGCCTGACACTTTATTCCGTGCCACTTTTGGCACTTTGGTGGTGGCTTGTGCAGTGGGGTGTGGCCTCATTCCGTTTGGCGGCTGGTGGCTTGTGCCTGCCGGTGTAGTGATTGCGGTCATGGCACTGGCTTATAGCACTGGCCCTTATCCGCTCAGTTATCATGGACTTGGCGAGGTGGCCGTGTTTGTATTCTATGGCTTGGTTCCCGTCAACCTCACGTTCTATGTGATGGCAGGTTACTTCAATCCTCTTGTACTCCTGGCTTCGATGACAATAGGTTTTATGGGTGTCAATGTGCTGCTGGTAAATAATTACCGCGATGTGGACGATGACCGTGAGGCGGGCAAGCGCACTTCGGTGGTGATGTTTGGCCGCAAGCCCGCGGCTGTATCTTATTTATTCAATGGCTTCATCGGGGTGGCACTGCTGTCGCCTTTGTGGTTCTCCATCTACCTTGGCAAGACTCTTCCGGCAGTCACTCTGGCTGTCCCGGTGGTGTATCTTGTGCTGCACGTTGTGGCATGGCGCCGCCTCACGGTGCGTGATGGCGCCGCCTTGAATCAGTTGCTCGGCGCCACGGCGCGCAATATGCTCGTCTTTACAGTCCTTCTCGCGGTTGCCATGGTGGCTTTTGCCTGACTAGGTACAAGCATTAGTAAAGCGTATCCTTTGGCTCATGGCTTGGCGTATTGTAAAAAACATTGCGCTGTGCGGGAGCATTACTTCCTCTGTTTTTATGCCTCGGCCGTTGTTTGGCCAGCGCTTGTGCCATTGGCGATGCCGAAGCACCGTTTTACGGCGTTGCGTATAGTGTCGGCTTCCTTGCCGTCTCCTTTCAGTATTTTCAACACCTCTTTGATATAGTCGTCTTTGCCGTTTAGGCCGCACAGCCCGGCCACATTGGTGGTCGTGAGCATCTGTTTCTGGTTATACACCCGCAGCACTTGCATGTAGTCGCAAGTGCCAAGGTATTGGTGGAATTTCCGGCACAGCTGTTCGTAGGTGTCGCGTGGTTTAATCTCGTTCACGAGGTCGACCATGTGGGTTTCGAGGGCTGCTATGTTGCGGAATCGCATGTCGATGCGCTTGCTCACCTCGAGCTTTACCCTGTGCCGCACATGCATCAGGGCCTGCTGCTTCAGTTCGCTAGCAAACATCTGCATCACTCGCTGTTTCACGGTCTCAAAGGTTTTTTCGGCCGGTTTGCGGCGGTGCGATGCCACTGTCTTTATCACGTCTTCGAGCATGAGTATATTTTCGATTTCGGCCACATTGGGCACAAATATCTTCTTCTGTCGCAGATATTGAACCTCTTTTGAGTCACGGCGGTCGCGGTCAACCACTCCCCAACTGTCGAGGTGATGAAGCCGCTTGAGGTCGTTGAATGTGCGCACTGCTTCTATCACTTTGTTGCAACTGCCCAGAGGACGCACGGTGTAGTCAGTGAATATGAGAGGATACAGGCGTGAGTCGATGCTGTGTGTGGAATCGCCTTCGATGAAAAGGATTGGCTTGCGGCTGCCCAACAGCTCAATCGACATTGCATCGCTGTAGTCTTCGCCAGGTTTCAGTACGTCGTAGTCCCATTCGAGCTTCTCGGGGTTGAAGTCCTTGACCCACACGCAACGGTTGTCGATTCGCGTAGAGGCAAAGCCCAGGTCGTGGGTGTTGTACACAAATGTGCAGTCGGGTCTCATTTGCTCAATCACGTTCCACAGCGTGCTCATTATCGAAGGGTGCAGGAACGTCTCTGGGTCATCGACGAAAATCACAGCATCGGCCATGGCATAGAGCACGGCACCTATATAATAGAGCACTGCTTTTTCACCGTCGCTCAGTCTGAGCGACGTGTAGCGGTCGTGGCTGCCTTCGGTGCTGAACATAAGGCGGCCGTTCTCGCGCAACACGCGGTTTTTGGGAAACACTTCTTGCCAGCGTTTTACCGTGGTGTCGAGTTTTGTTTTTGGAAACGGTGACTCATCACCCATCAGCCTGCGGGTCTTGAAGGCCATCAGGTCGAGGAACTCGTCAAAAAGCATCAAGTAGGTCAATCGCTCGAATTCGGTTGATGCGCCGAATTTCATCAGCGGGTTTTGCTTGTTGATGCGTTCGAATCGTTCGTCAATCGATCCGGCGAGGTCGTTGTAGTTGGCTGTGCCGTAGATGGCTCTCAGTGCCGAGATGCGGTAACTGCGGCCCTGGCATTGGTTGATGATTTCGGTGCAGAATCGGCTTTTCCCCGAGCCGTTGGCACCGATTATAGTCACTTGGTGGGCGTCTGTCAGCACATCGCAGGGGCGGCCTTCGGTCTTTTTTGGCAGTGTTATGTCCATAGTCTTGTAGGTAAGTGTTGAATAGTTTCGGCTAATTTAGCAAGAATCGCCTCCAAATCAAAATGCATGTTTCCGAAAATTCCATAAAATCGCTCTGACTTGTGCGGCTTAGGCGGATGCCGGTAACCGTATGTCGAGGCGAAAAGTCTGTCTTAACTGTTAAAAATCCATTTTCGCTTAAGAAAAATGCTTGTTTGTAGTAAAAAGGCGGTTGTTTACCCTTGTTTTAGTGTGATTTTATTGGGTGATTTAATGTGTTGTAATACAGGTGATAGCGGTATGGTGCAGTAGTAGTTAAGTGTGTGTTTGTCGGTTTGACATAGCATATTTGTTTAGTTGAAATATATTGACAAACCCAAAAATTTGCATCTGAATGAAACCTCATTATCTTTGCAAGTGTAATCAAAAACACACCGCTGACCACTGAGGCCGCTTGAGTGTTTTGATTGCATTAAGGGCTTTACATAATAGCTTTTGAGTTTGTGTATTGAATTTTAAAATGAGACCTTTGAACATCTTTAGTTTTCGCAACGACTAAGCTGCCTCTTGACAGGCGATGGCAAAGCCACTTGAGTGGCTGAATCCGGTAGACCGCAGGCAGCTGCCTAGGACAGACAATTTCGTTTCATTCCCCGTTCCCCGTAACCAAGGAACATTACAGAAGAGTGATTAAAGCGATCTCGACTCGTGTCGGGGAAAAGTCAAATATTGAAAAACACAGCTATTCGAACCTAAGTCAATCCGTGAATGGAGCACACACATCGTTTCGTGTGAGGACGTCGTTGCCCGCCTGTCGACCCGTTAGCTACGGTGGAATTTAAATAGTGCGCCACCGTCGGTGTGAGGTCGCGATGACTGAGGCAGGCACACGACAGTCCCATAAAAAGTAAAAATGCCCGTATACGTGAGTATGCGGGCATTTTTGCTTTTCCCGTTAATGGTCTTGCCCCCCCCTGTTGTGCCCAATCGTGTGTCACACGGTGGTGTTGCGCTGCGCCTGTTCGGCAGCTGTCGACATCACTTGCTGGCGGTACATCTGGTCCTTTTGAAGCCTCTCAAAGGCTTTCTTTGAAGCTGCCTGGTGTGATTCCTTTTTGCTGTAGCCAATGGAGTCGCTGGCAAATATGCCTCCAAGGAACACTCCTGTCTTGAATACCGGATTGTTGTCGCTGTCGCTATAGGTGTCGAGAAGCGCAAACTCGATGGTCACGCGATACTTTTGAGTCCACTCAATGAGCCGCGACTTGAAGTTCTGCTCAGTCTTCACGAGGTCGTTTAAGTCGAAGTTGTCGCCTATTATGCGCTCTTCTATAAACTTGCGGCATGTGTTGTAGCCGCAATCGAGATACACTGCACCCACAAGCGCCTCAACGGCGTTGCCGGCAATGTATGAGTTGTGCGACGATGAGTGGGTGGCGGCTCTCACGTGCGACTCAATGCGGAATTTGCGCCCAATGCGGTTCAGGCTATCGCGCTGCACTATCTTGGCACGGGTTGCAGTGAGGAATCCTTCGTGTTTCCCCGGGTATTTGTCATATAGGTATGCACCCACCACCGCATCGAGCAAGGCATCGCCCAGAAACTCGAGCCTCTCGTTGTTGGCCCAGTGTCCGTCGGCACTTTTCACGGGCATCGACCTGTGCACCAGCGCCAATTTGTAGAATTCGATGTGGCGTGGATAGAAGCCGGTGATGCTGTGTATAAAAACATAAAGCTCCTTATCCTTAGAGAAAAGGAGCTTTATGGCTGATATGACTTTGTTAAGCACTTAACTGATGTGTGTTAAGGTTAACCTTTATACTTCTTCACGATTATGCTTGCGTTGTGTCCGCCAAAGCCGAAGGTGTTAGACAGTGCGTAGTTCACCACGCGCTTCTGGGCCTTGCCGAACGTAAAGTTCAAGTTGTAGTCGATGTTCTCGTCTTTGTCGTCTTCGTCGTGGTTGATTGTGGGTGGAATGATGTCTTCCTGGCACGACTTGACGCAGAACAAAGCCTCCATTGCGCCGGTTGCACCGAGCATGTGGCCGGTCATCGACTTGGTTGAACTGATGTTCATCTCATAGGCATGCTTGCCGAATACCTCCGTCACTGCCTTTACCTCCGAAATGTCGCCCACAGGGGTTGATGTTCCGTGAAGGTTGGCATAGTCGATGTCGTCGGGAGTGAGGCCGGCATCCTTGATGGCGCGTTCCATCACAAGCTTTGCGCCCAATCCTTCGGGATGGCTTGCTGTGATATGGTAAGCGTCGCCCGACATGCCGCCGCCCACAACCTCGGCATATATTTTGGCTCCGCGTGCAATAGCGTGCTCAAGTTCTTCAAACACGAGACACACACCGCCCTCGCCAATTACAAAGCCGTCGCGCGATGCGCTGAATGGGCGAGAGGCGGTTTGGGGATTGTCGTTGCGGGTCGACAGAGCGTGCATTGAGTTGAAGCCGCCTACTCCTGCCGGATATACCGATGCCTCCGAACCGCCGGTGACTATGGCATTTGCCTTGCCCAAACGGATGTAGTTGAAGGCGTCGATCATTGCGTTGGTGGATGTGGCACAAGCCGATACAACGCCAAAGTTGGGACCTCTGAATCCGTATTTTATCGAAATTTGTCCTGCTGCTATGTCGGCAATCATCATCGGGATGAAGAATGGGTTGAATTTTGGCCCGTTCTCTTCGTGAAGCGCATAGTAGCCGGCTTCCTGCTCAAATGTGTGCAGACCGCCGATGCCCGATGCGAATATCACGCCCACCTCATTGCCGTCAACCTTCTCATCGAGCAAGTTTGCATCGGTGATGGCTTGGTTGGCTGCTGCCATGGCATACTGGGTGTAAAGGTCCATTCGCTTGAACTCTTTGCGGTCCATGCCGTGGTCGGCGGGATTGAATCCTTTAACCTCGCAGGCAAATTGCGTTTTGAATTTAGAGGCATCGAAATGGGTAATAGGCGCAGCTCCGCTCACCCCGTTAAGTGCGTTGTCCCATGTTGTCTTCACATCGAGACCCAGCGGGGTTACGGCTCCGAGCCCAGTTACCACTACTCTCTTTAATTCCATATTTTGAGTATAGTGGAAATTAGGAAAGCTTAGGCTTTTGCGTTTTCGATATACTTGATGGCGTCGCCTACAGTTTGGATGGTCTCCGATTTCTCGTCCGGAATCTGGATGTCGAATTCTTTCTCGAATTCCATGATGAGCTCTACTGTGTCGAGTGAATCAGCGCCGAGGTCCTGTGCGAAGGTTGCTTCTTCGGTTACTTCTGATTCGCTAACGCCTAACTTGTCTACGATAATAGCTTTTACTCTTTCTGCAATTTCAGACATAATAATAAGTTTTAAAGTGTTATTGTAAAATTCTAAATTGAGTTCTATCCAATTTTTGGGTGCAAAGTAAACAATTATTATTCAAATATTAAAGAAAAATATCCATAAAATGCCTTGCCTTGCACTTTTTTGAGCATTTTGTGCAACTCACTTGCCTGTTTCTGCAATATTTGTAAACATTTAACGATGAGTCCACGTTAAAAAGTGTAATAATTTGCATTTCTGCCGTTTGCCTTACTTTCCCGTGCCAGCCCGGCTGTGTTTTTGCCAGCCGAGTGTGGCCTACTTGCGTGCCTTGCGCGGCAGTGGGGTGGCATCGGCCGCATCCATGAAATAGGCAATCTTGAATATGCCATCAGAATAGCCCATCGAGACGGCTGTGCCCAAGTCGCTGGTCGACACTCCGTTGTTGCCGAGCACAAAGCCTATGGTGCCTATGGCTCCTTGAATCTTGCGAAGCATCTCGTCTTCGGTGCCGTTGGCGCACTGGTGCAGGTCGTAGTCGATGCTCACTGCTTTGATGCGTGCGTCGAGGTTGAATTGAGGCGCCATGGTGCTGTTGGCTATCGAGGCAATGTTGCGGTCGAAGAAATAGCGTATGGTGAGCGCGCCCATCTGCTGTGGCACAAAGTTGACGCCCACATAGGCGTTGGGGTCACTGCCCACAAGGCCGTTGAGGTCCATCAGTGTGCTGCCTTTGGGCGCTCCGCAGGCGTGCTGGTCATTGAACATTGTCATCAGGTTGGCTGCCACCAGGTCCACGTCGATGTATCCGCGTTGTGCGGCAAGGTCGGTGTTGGGCATTTGAAATGCGTCGAACTTGCAGTTCCCCACTGGCTGCCCGTTCTGGTCGAGTAGGCTGTAGGTGCTGTCTTTTGCCACTACGTAGCGGTCGGCGCGCAGATCAACCACTTGTCTGTATTCGAGCGGAATCATCACTTTGTTATCGCGGTCCACCATTCCGGCTTTGCCTCCACGGGCTACTATGTAGTAGCCGCCGTTGGTGAGTTGTCCGTTTTGGTATTTTGCGTTTTTAATCGAGTCGGGCAGTGCGTCGGGGTTGGCCACTTCTTTGCCGTTGTGGTCAACGCACACTATCGTGTCGCCTTTTTGCAGCGGGAGCACTCCGTTGCAGAAGTAGGGACTTATCACTCCATACTCGGTGCTGCTGAGCGTGAACAGCTCTTTGCCCTTGCTGTTGATGCCGGTAATGTCGTAGGTGCTGTCTTTAATCTCGCGGGTCACCACTGCCACGTCCTCATAAAGGAAGGCAGCGGCATTGTCGAGGTCGGCACCAAAGAGCGTGTCGCCCTTTTCGGTGATGTAGCCGCACTTGTTTTGGTCGGTGCGTATAACGGCAAGTTTGTGGTTAAACATTGTGGCTTCGGCCACTTCGTTCGACAGCATCTTCACTGTCTTCCCTTCCTTGTCAATCACTTGCAGCGGTCCGCCTTTCACGCTTGCTATCGCATAGCCGTCGGTGGAGAAGTAGGTGACGCTGCCGTAGTGAGTGTCGTTGATGGGGTGCTTTGTGTCGGCTACGTTATAGTAGTCGTAGGTGCCGTTGTCGTTCATCACGAAGAACATGTCGCCTATGATGCTCGATGGCGGGTTCTTGAATGCGTCTTTGGCAACCACATTGCCTGTGTTCAAGTCGATTATGCTCCATTTGGCCGAGCCTTGCAACCTCACGGGCAGGTATTCGGTGTTGAGCGGATAGTCACTTTTGCTGTTACTGGTGCAGGCGCACGCAAGCACTGCCACTACTGTGGCCAAGGCGGTTTTGATTAGGTTGTTCATATCGTGAATCAGATGCGTTTTAGTTAGTTGTCACACACAATCTGAACGGGCTGACAAGGCTCGCTTGTGGATTGCGCTGCACAAACTTACAAAAAAACTTCCAATCCCGGCGGCAAGTGGTCATTAAATCTTTTCTGCGGGTGTGAAATCCGTAGTCGGTGCGGTGCTCCAATCGAGACTGTTTGCTCCTTTTGGTATCGGACTTGGGTTTGTTGGTTAATGTAATGACAGAATCCATGCCGCGATTGTTTCCAGCACTTCTGGCGAAATGGTTTCCTCTATCTGCTGATATTCTACAATGTTGCCTGTGGTGCAATGCTGGAACATGTGGTTGAGCTCATCGATTGCACGGATGGTGTGCTTGCTGTTTATAAGTCCTTTTTCCAGCGCGTTGATGTTGGCGCTGCAATCCACCTGTGTGTCTTTCTTGCCGTTTAGGGCGAGCACCGGGCATTTTATCGACGGCAGCAATTTGCTCACGTCTACTTTCAGAAACTGCCGCATATAGGGTGAGGCCAACTGCTTTTTAGCCTTTTCGGCAAGATGCTTGAATGCGGGTTGAATGCGTTCGGTGTCAAAGTCTTCGGTATCCTTGCCTTCTGCTATGGCTGTGAGTAAGCTGTCGATTATTCCGCAGTATTTGTTCACTGTCTCGGCTGGCATGCCCACGGCAAGTAACCCCAGTCGGTTTTGCTGTGACAGGGTCTCTTTGCCCGATATTGCCATGCCGGCAAGCGACACCACGAAGTCTGCTTTGTGCTCAGCGCCTAACATCAGGGCTATGGAGCCTCCCTCGCTATGACCCAATATCCCCACATTGTCAAACCGTGTGCGCAACATCTTTATGCCCGCCTCTGCGTCGTGTTTGAAGTCTTCGGTAGTGAAGTCGGTGAAGTTGACCGACTTGTCGCCGAATCCTCTGTCGTCATATCGCAATGAGGCAATGCCTTGTCGGGCCAGCGCGTCTGCTATTACGGCAAATGGTTTGTGCCCGAATATTTCCTCGTCGCGGTTCTGTTGTCCGCTGCCGGTTACCATGAGCACTGCGGGTGTTTTTCCGTCGCATCGTGCGGGCAATGTCAGTGTGCCGTTAAACACGAACTGCCCATTGCTAAAGCAGACTTCCTCTTGGCTGTAGGGCAATGGAGGGGTTGGCGTTTGCGGACGCCTTGCCTTAAGGACTCCCGGCTTGAGTGTCAATGGGAGCGATATGCCGTTCTGGGTGAATGTGCCGCAAATGCTGTCGCCGTGATTTGTACCTTCAAACACAGCTCCTATGGCGGTGACGGTCACTCGAATTCTGTTGTTTGCCAAAGCCGTTTTCTCTGCCTTTATGCCTTTTGCGCCCTGCGACGGAGAGTCGAGTGTGCAGTCGTTATTTGAGAAATTGAACACCAGCGGCAACTTGATGCCCTGTATAGCAAGGCTGCCGTTCCAACTTCCGTCTTGTGCATTCACACCGGCTGTGGCCAATAATAAAAGCGCCACAATGAAAATTCTTGTCATTCTGCAAATATACGTAGTTGTTGCTGAATGATTGCGCATTGATTCTATAATTCACATTGTTGCGTGTGTAACACCGCTGTTGGACTCTACAGCGGCAAGAATTGGCGGTTTTTCGTGTAAAAGTGGTGTTTTCTTGCCGATATCGGCAAGAAAACGGCTATCTTTGCAGTAGATATAATCATTTTTTATGCCGATAAGTTATGGAACTGGTGTCAAC
>CAVFVP010000032.1:0-7558 GCA_963625945.1 Agathobacter rectalis
CTGTTTTCAACAGTGCTGATGCTCGCTGTTCCCGCCCGTATAGCCGGATGCCGCAATGTGGTGATGTGTACCCCGTGCGACCCCAACGGAAAAGTAAATCCGGCAATCCTCTATGCCGCCAAGCAAGCCGGAGTGACGCAAATATTCAAATCTGGCGGAGCCCAAGCCATTGCGGCAATGGCACTTGGCACACAAAGCGTGCCGCGTGTGAGTAAAATCTTCGGTCCGGGCAACCGCTTTGTGATGGAAGCCAAGCTTCAAGTGAACAGCATGGGCACAGCAATCGACATGCCAGCAGGCCCATCGGAGGTGATGATTATCGCCGACGCCGAAGCCAACGCCGAATATGTGGCAAGCGATTTCCTCTCGCAAGCCGAGCACGGCCCCGACAGCCAGTCGACACTGCTCACGACCAGCCCCGAACTTGTCCAAAAGCTGCCTACCGTAATCGAAAAGCTGCTTGAGCGCCTGCCCCGCCAGGAGATGATGGGCAAGTCGTTAAGCCACAGCCACATCATACTACTGAACAGCATCGACAACATGATGGACTTTGCCAACGAGTATGCTCCCGAGCATCTCATCATCAACCACACCGATGCCGAGGCACTCGCGGCCCGCGTGGAAAACGCCGGATCGGTGTTTGTGGGTCCTTACTCACCCGAAAGCGCCGGCGACTATGCATCGGGGACAAACCACACCCTGCCCACCAGCGGCTATGCAAAAGCCTATAGCGGAGTAAACCTAGACAGTTTTGTCAAGAAAATCACCTTCCAGCACCTATCGCAAAAGGGACTTGCAGGAATTAGCCGTGCTGTGGAGATAATGGCCGAAAACGAAGACCTCATGGCACACCGGATGGCTGTGGCCGTGCGGCTTGGAGAAAAATGACACAAGCCCACTCAAGAGAAAGACAGAAAAACTTCAAAGTATAAGATTTATGGAATTCAATTTGCAGGCATTAGTAAGGCCCAACATCTGGAGCCTTGAGCCATACAGCTGTGCGCGCCGCGAGTTCACAGGTCAAGCCGGCGTGTGGCTCAATGCCAACGAGAGCGCCTACAACACGCCCTACAACCGTTACCCCGACCCCATTCAAGCCAATGTGAAAGACCTGCTGGCCAAAGTAAAAGGCGTGGACGCGAGCCGCATATTCCTGGGGGTGGGCAGCGACGAATGCATCGATGCCGTGTATCGTGTGTTCTGCCGTCCGGGCATCGACCGGTCGGTGGTGCTGTCGCCGAGCTACGACATGTATAAAGTGTGTGCCGACATAAACGACGTGAAGCACACTAAGGTGACCTTGCGCGACGACTTCTCGCTCGATCTCGACGCCATGCGCACGGCCATGCGCGGAGCCAAGGTGATTTGGCTGTGCTCGCCCAACAATCCCACCGGAAACTCCATCCCCACAGCCGACATGGTGACACTGTGCCGCGAGTTCGATGGGATAGTGGTGGTCGACGAGGCCTATATCGACTACTCAAGCCAGCCGTCGATGACCGAATGGCTGGATGAGTTTCCCAACCTCATAGTGCTTCAAACGCTGTCGAAAGCATGGGGAAGCGCGGCAGTGCGCCTGGGCATCGCCTATGCCTCGGCCGAAATCATTGAGCTTTTCAACCGCGTGAAATACCCCTACAACATCAGCGAGCTCATTCAGCGCTATGCTATCGACCGCCTCGGCCAAGCCGATGAAGTGCACCGCCAAGTGGCCACAGCCCTTGAGCTGCGCTCCAAGCTCATCAGCGACCTTGAGGCACTGCCACAGGTGCTGCACGTGTTTCCCAGCGACGCCAACTTTGTACTGGTGCGCGTAAGCGATGCCGACGGCATCTACAACAGCCTGCTTTCCGAAGGCATAATAGTGCGGAACCGCAGCCACCTCGACGGGTGCAAGGGATGCTTGCGCATCACCGTGGGCACCGAGGCCGAAAACGATGCAGTAATTAAAGGAATAGCGAAATATGGCAACTGACAACACAAAGAAGCGGGCACTTTTCATCGACCGCGACGGCACAATAGTAGTGGAACCGCCAATCGACTACCAACTCGACTCCTACGACAAATTTGAATTTGTGGACGGTGTGATAGGCAGCCTGAGCTTCATTGCCCGCACACTCGACTTCGAGCTGGTGATGGTCACCAATCAAGACGGACTCGGCACAGCGTCGTTTCCCGTCGAGGACTTTGAGGGACCGCACAATCTGATGATGCGCACCCTCGAGGGCGAGGGCGTGGAGTGGAGCGACGTGATAATCGACCGCACCTTCGAGCACGAGAACAAGCCCACCCGCAAGCCCGGCACAGCCCTGTTGGGCAAGTACATGGCCGGCGACTACGACCTCGAGGGCAGCTTCGTGATAGGCGACCGCCTGACCGACTTGATGCTTGCCCGCAATCTCGGAGCAAAAGGCATACTGCTCTCACCCGACGTAGAGGCCGGACAAACCGCCGTGGCCCAAGCCGGACTGGAAGAATGCACAGCGCTGGTGGCAGCTGACTGGCACCGCATAACCGACTTTCTGCGCGGCGGCTCACGCACGGCCCACATAGTGCGCAACACAGCCGAGACACAAATCGACATCAGCCTCGACCTTGATGGTACCGGACGCTGCCACGTGAACACTGGCCTCGGCTTTTTCGACCACATGCTCGAACAAATAGGGCGCCACTCAGGTTTCGACCTCGACATCAACGTGCACGGCGACCTTAACGTGGACGAGCACCACACCATTGAGGACACCGGCATAGCACTTGGCGAGGCCATTGCCAAGGCTCTCGGCGACAAGCGGGGCATAGAGCGCTACGGCTTTGTGCTGCCCATGGACGACTGCAACTGCACCGTGGCCCTCGACTTCGGCGGCCGCAGCTGGCTGGTGTGGGAGGCCGATTTCAAGCGCGAGCGCGTGGGTGATGTGCCTACCGAAATGTTCATGCACTTCTTCAAAAGCGTTACCGACAGTGCACACATCAACCTATATGTGCACGCCGATGGCATCAACGAGCATCACAAAATCGAAGGCATCTTCAAAGGCTTTGCCCATGCCCTCAAGTGCGCCTCACGGCGCGACGTGTTCAAATATCAACTTCCAAGCACAAAGGGAGTGCTCTGACAAGTGCCACACGACACCTCCAGGGCGCTCAAACAAGCACTATAAAGCGCGCCACCGCAAGACATGCGGTGGCGCGCTCTTTTCGTTACAATGCTTCACATAGCGGCAGTTTTATTCAAGCCGCACCAGTCACAGGAAAGCCTTAGCAAACCGAATCGACAGCAGCCTTGATGTCGGCAAAAATGCCATCGATTGTACCTGTGCCCTTGATGGCATGGTAGAGACCCTTCTGCTTGTAGAAGTCTTGAAGAGGCGAAGTCTGGTTGTGGTAAACCTCAAGGCGGCCCTTGATGGTTTCCAGATTGTCGTCGCTGCGGCCACTTTCCTTGCCGCGCTTGATAAGGCGTTCCACGAGCTCATCCTCAGGCACCTCAAGACCCACTACAGCAGTGACGCCGGTGTTGCGCTCCTTGAGCATAGTCTCAAGAGCCTCGGCCTGCGGGATGGTGCGTGGGAATCCGTCGAAAATCACGCCCTTGGCAGCAGCTTCCGCATTGTCGTCGAGAACCGATGCAAGAATGCTTATCATCAGCTCATCGGGAATCAGCTGTCCCTTGTCGATATAAGCCTTGGCTGTCTTGCCGAGTTCGGTGCCGCGCTTGATATTGTCGCGTAGCACATCGCCAGTGGAAATATGGAAAAGACCGTAAGTCTTAATCAGGTTGTCGCTCTGAGTGCCCTTACCAGAACCCGGAGCGCCGAAAATAACGATGTTTAGCATTTTTCTTTCCTTGATATTTTAAATGATTGAATTCGTTGTGATTCACCGGCAACAGCGATTATGCCTGCTTCGTGTCCTTGATCACATATATATCCTCAAGGTCGCGTGCCACGCCATCGAGGTCAAGGCCATATCCGATGATGAATTTAGAAGGGATCTCAAACCCCACATACTCTGGAGGATTGCCCACCTGAAGCGACTTGGGTTTAAACAAGAGCGTGGCCATTTTCACCTCCTTGGGATTGAATTGCTCAAGATGCTTGCGCAGCTGCATGGCGGTGATGCCGGTGTCGACTATGTCTTCAACGATTATTACCGTGCGGCCTGCGATGTCTTCCGACAGTCCCATCACCTGCTTGGCCGAGCCTGTGGTCTGTGTCCCCTCATAGGACTTGAATCTGATAAATGCCACTTCACTCTCGTGGATGTTGCATGCGCGGTAGAGGTCGGCTGCAAACACAAACGCACCAGTGAGAACACACAGGAAAACCGGATTTTTGTCGGCGCAGTCACGCTTAATCTCGGCTGCAACACGTTTCACTTGCTTGGCGATCTCTTCTTTTCGGAGGTATGGCTCGAAAGTCATGCCTTTTATGGTTACTTCTTCCATGTTTAACGGGTTGAGAATATTTTTGCAAAAATAATGTAAATCGAGCGCAATGACAAAATGCCCTTGGCCATTTTTTCACAAAACTAAAGAAAAGGTGACATTTCGGAATAAAAACACCCCATGCCGCATGAAAGCCTCGCCGGCAGAGCGCCAAGAGCGCAACAGCCGCATGTCCACCCTGCCAATGCGGCAACCAAGCACCTGCGGTCGCACAAACCCGCCGCATTTGCTATAAAAAGCAAAACAAGTGGTAAAAAATGTGGAAAACGACTATTAATTAATTAGTATTTAGTAATTTTGTGGCTAAATGAATTTAAATCTCACAATCGACAGAGGCAATTCGTCGACAAAACTTTCGCTGTTCAGTGGCGAGGAATTTGTAGGCACAGAGCAGTATAAGCATTTCGACACGTCCATGCTGAAGCGCTTTATGGCAAGCTATGACATTGGCGCTGTGATTGTAAGTAGTGTGGTTGACAGCAATCCCGAGGCCGAAGAGTTTCTTGCCAAAGCCGTCCCCACATTCATCAGGTTGAGCAGTGCCACCCCGCTGCCCATCAAGATTCTCTACCGGTCGGCCAACACCCTTGGCTGCGACCGCATAGCCACTGCCGTAGAGGCTTGGCATGCCAATGCCGGCAACCACTCGCTGATTGTGGACGTGGGCACGGCCGCCACGCTCGACGTGGTGGATGCCAGAGGAAACTTCCTTGGGGGCAACATCTCGCCAGGCTTGCGCATGCGCTTCAAGTCGCTCAACATGCTCACAAGCCGCCTGCCGCTCGTCGACAAAGAGGGTGACACCCCCGTGACGGGCACCGACACGGTCACAGCCATACGCAGCGGCGTGATACGCGGGCTCGCATACGAGATCGACGGGACCATCGACCGCCTCAAAGCCGAGATGCCGGGGTTGACCGCATTCCTCACCGGCGGCGACTGCAGGCTGATAAGCGGACTGCTGCACAACAGCGTGAAGATTGACCACAATATGCTGGCCAAAGGACTTAACAGAATATTATTATATAATGAAAAAAACATATAAAGCACTATTCGTGGCCGCCCTGCTGGCAGCAGGCACAGGCCTGGCTGGCGCACAAAACTCCACCAGCCCCTACTCAAAGATAGGCTATGGCCTGATGAGCGAGAACGCTACCGGGCTCCAACGCTCGATGGGCGGTGTGGGTTACGCTATGCAGAATGGCCGACAGATAAATGCAATGAACCCGGCATCGTATGCCGCAGTCGACTCACTCACATTCCTGTGGGACATAGGCCTTGACTTGACCAACGTGTGGTCGAAGGAAAACGATGTGAAAGGACACGCATTCGGTGGCGGTCTCGACTACATAAACGCAGAGTTCAAAATAGCCAAGCACGTGGGCGGTTCGTTCGGTATCGTGCCATTCTCGTCGGTGGGTTACTCATTCGGCAAAACACTGGAGAACAGCAGCACCGAGACCCGTGCAGGATCTGGTGGCATAAGCGAGTTCTATGTGGGCGCGGGATGGGAACCAGTGCGCGGTCTGTCGGCCGGTTTCAACGTGAGCTATATGTTTGGTACAATCTCCAACGACACCTACATCTACTCGACATCGACCACACTGTTTGAGCGAGTGATGGAAATACGTGACTGGAACGTGAACTTCGGTCTGCAATACAGGGCTCAGCTCAACCGGAAGGACAACATGGTGATCGGTGTCACCTACTCGCCCAAGAAAACATTTCACGGGCACACATGGGGCGCATATTACGATGCCGGCCAAGAGACTACCGCCGACACCATAGGATACACATCACTTACAGGCAAATATCAAAAGCCCAACACCATAGGCGTGGGTTTGAGTTTCTCGCATGCCGACAAGCTGACTGCAGAGGTCGACTTCACATATCAAGATTGGGCAAAGGCGAAATATGAGCCTCTTGAGGGCTTCGAGAGCAGCAACCAGAAGTTTGACAACCGGTGGAAAGTCGCCGCCGGACTGCAATACACACCCAACCCGCGAGGCAGCTACCTCAAGCGGATGACCTACCGCTTCGGCGGCCACTACAACCACGACTACGTGAATGTGGGCGAAAACAACGTGCGTGACTACGGAATGGGCCTTGGCTTGACATTCCCCGCCCCAAGCGGCAAGACGCTCGTGAACCTGGGATTTGAGTGGAAGCACCGTTACACCAAGCCCGCCAACCTGATTAGCGAGGACTACTTCAACATCACGCTGAGCGTGACGTTCAACGAGCTGTGGTTCTGGAAGAACAAGATACGCTAACCTCAGGCACAAGGCATCACAGAGCACCGATGAAAGCATGGCTTCACATATTGATGGCGTTGGTCATGGCGCTGGCCGTGAGTGCCTGCAAAGACGATGTGAAAAGCACCGTAAAGCGCAGCACCGACCCCGAAAAGGTGCCAACGATGTCGTCGCGCAACGTGCAGACGGTGATTAGCGACTCGGGACGTACCCGCTACCGCATTACCACCAAGACGTGGCTGATGTATGAAGAGGCCAAGAAACCGCACTGGACATTTCCCGACGGCGTGATAGCCGAAGAACTCGGGCCAGGCTTCGAGACAGTGACTTCGGTGAGATGTGACTCGGCCTACTACGACGAGCAGGCGCGCCTGTGGAGCCTCAACGGCAATGTGCGCATCACCAATGTGAACAAGGATTTGATTCTCACCGACCAGATGTATTGGAATCAAGGCGAGCATCGGCTGTATTCCGACGCCTTCATCCACATCGAGAAGATTGACCGTGTGATTGAGGGCTATGGGTATGACTCCAACGAGAAGCTGACCACCTACCAGATACACAAGGTGAAAGCAATATTCCCCGTCGACCAGACAAAGATGCGTGCCGGCATGTGACGGCTAAACAACCGATAAGAGCCACGAGGGGCACGCCAAGGCGTGCTCCTCGTTTTTTGCATTAAGGACGCCCCACCCTACCCCACGGCCAAACGCCTATTATTTGCGCAAAAATCCATAATGTTGTAAATTTGCGGCAGGATTTATCAATTGCCTATAATCAGATGAACAACGACTTAGTCTATCCTCTTGTCATAGCTCTCATATCGATGATGTTCTCGGCCTTCTTTTCGGGAATGGAA
>CAVFVP010000032.1:7568-24263 GCA_963625945.1 Agathobacter rectalis
CGTGTCATCAAACAAGGTGCGCGTTGAGATCGACGTCAAGAAAAGCGGCCTGATCAACCGCATAATCGATCTTTTCTACATACACAAAGACACGTTGATATCGACCCTGCTAGTGGGTAACAACATTGCCAATGTGGTCTACGGTATGGCCATTGCGCAGCTGTTCTACCCTGTGCTGTCGGAGTGGACTGGGCACAACGAGGCACTGCTGCTGCTTGTGCAGACGCTGATTTCAACCGGCATAATCCTGATTGTGGGTGAATTCATGCCCAAGACAGTGTTCCGCATCAACCCCAACCGGTCGCTCAGGGCCTGCGCACCTATCATGATGGTGGTGTATTACGTGTTGTGGCCAGTATCGAAATTCACATCGTTGCTGTCGGCCACGCTGATGCGCATCTGCGGCATCAAGGCCGACGCCAAGCGCATGAACCTGATTTCGGTCGATGAGCTTGACGCCTATCTGCAAGAGAACATCGACAAGCGTGAAGACGAGAACAAGGAAGTGGAGGAAGAAGTGAGGATTTTCGAGAACGCACTCGACTTCAGCGACACCCACCTGCGCGACTGCATGATACCGCGAAACGAGATTGTGGGCGTTGACATTGCCGAGACCACACGCGAGCAACTGAGTGAGCTGTTCACGCGTAGCGGCCTGTCGAAAATAGTGGTCTACCACGATGATGTGGACAACGTGCTTGGCTTCATACAAGTGAGTGAGCTGTTTGTGCCCGAAGTAAACTGGAAAGACCGCGTGAAGCCGGTGATTTTTGCGCCCGAGACCATGCTTGCCAAGAAAATGATGCAAAACCTGCTCAACGAAAAGAAGAGCATGGCCATTGTAGTTGATGAGTTCGGCGGCACAGCCGGCATGGTTACCCTTGAAGACCTTGTGGAAGAAATTTTCGGCGAGATAGAAGACGAGCACGACCGCCCACGCCTTGTGTCGCACAAAATCAACGACACCACCTACGAGTTCTCGGGCCGCATGGAAATTGAAGACATCAACGACACCTACCACCTCAATCTGCCCGAGAGCGATGACTACCAAACTATCGCAGGACTGATGATAGACCGCCTGGGCGAGATACCTAACGAGGGCGACACCGTAGAGACCGACACCGCACGCATAACGGTAATCAAGAAAACCGCAGCCCGCATTGAACTTGTGCGCCTCACTCTGGAGCCAAAGGACAAAGACTAACACGCGCCCTTTCCACGACACAGTATGACAAGGACGGCCAGATTCCAACAGGAGTCTGACCGCCCTTGTTATATTACCGGGTCACACTGCGGTTACTGTTGCTGACCCACGTTGCCTAATTCGATGACGGCGCCTGTAGACGGCGACAACTTCACATAGCTTTGCTGCTTCTTGTTTGAGAACAGGTCGGGATCAAGCCCGAAATCCACGCCAAGCTGCGCCAAATCGAAGTCGGTTGTGGCCACCTGCTTGCCGTTGTAGGTGAGAGTAAACTGAGCCTTTCCGGGAATTCGGTATATCACCGCATCCTTGGGCAGTTTTTTCGTTTCTCCCTTTTCGTTGACCGGCAACTTTCCGCGGTTCAGCACACGCATTGTGAGGTAAACAGGCTCACCGCTAAGGTCGTTTTTGTCGACAAGGCCGTTCACGTCACTCACACGGAAAGCCACGGCATTGGTCACATCCTCGGTTCCAGGATTGTAGCCAAACGCAGTGCTTGCAGTGCTGGTTGTGGTGGTGCCCACAAACATTGCCGTGAGAGCGGCTTCCTGCTCATCGAGCTGTTGCATGATGATTTTCAGTGCGGCACCGTCGGGCATGGTGTCGGCCTCACCGGTCACGTAGTCGGTGCGGCTTTGACGTATTTTGTATATCTGCTGAGCGGCAAGCTCGGCCCGCTTCGAAAGCGACTCACTTGCCAATATGTCGGCCGAGAGCGAGCTGATGTAGTTGTTGTTGTCGAGCACAGTCTCCTTGCCTTGCGATGTGTGCAGCGTGGGTTCTGTGGGCAAAGTATTCTCGCTGTTGATGGCAAGCAGCAAATTGTCGGCTGTCTTCATTATAAACGGGGCCTGACCGCTCTTAAACTGCATCAGATATTGCTGAGAGGGGTTGGGCACGCCATAGCTCACCAGACTCACGCCCGTCAGCGTCCACGTCTGCGAGTCGGCAGTCACCACATCGGTGGTGCCCAGGTATTTTTTTGCATATTTCCAGAAAGGCCCTGCCTTTTTCACCGTTTTCAATGCGGTGGCATAGATGCGCACCTTGGTGGTGGGCAGCTCATAGGTGAGGCCATACTCGTTGTTTTTGTCGGCAGTAAACTTCTGCGTGCGCTGCGCCATAGCCGGGACAGCAAGCATGACAGCGGCAGCCGCTATAAGGGTTGATTTCTTGCAATTAATCATATCATTCGGTTTATCAGTCGTTAGCTAATCAGGGGAAGCGTCATCTGCGTGACACGTCGGAGAGGATGTCGGCGATTGCCGGACCCACAGCATCGGCAATGTCGCCGGCCATAAGGCCGTGCTCGCCATGCACACGCGCAGCCAAGTCACCAGCCAGGCCGTGCACATACACGCCCATCCACACGCTGCAGTCGGTGGGATAGCCCTGCGCCATCAAGCCGGCTATCACACCAGTGAGCACGTCGCCGCTGCCGGCAGTGGCCATGCCCGGGTTGCCGGTGCTATTGACATACACCTTGCCGTCGGGGCGCACCGTCATGGTGTAGTGGCCCTTGAGCACGATAGTCACCTCGTGCAGCTTCGACACCTCGATGGCTTTTTTAAGACGCTCTTCATCAGAATTGTGCTTGCCAAAAAGCGCGTCAAACTCTGTGGCATGCGGCGTGAGCACCGAACCCTTGGGAATGCTGCGCAGCAGCACGGGACGGAAGTGGATGCAGCGAAGGGCATCGGCATCGAGAATGCACGGACGACGGCACGACTTGAGAAACGAATCGAGCGCATCGACCGTCTCGGTGCGGGTGCCCATGCCCGGGCCAAGAGCCACCACTTTGAAATCGTGGTGAAGCTCGATTTGCGTGGTGAAAAACTCACTCGGGTCGGCCTCGAAAAGAGCCTCGACAGCGGCAGTCTGCAATGGCACGTAGCCACAACGTGGCGCATGCACAGTCACCAGCCCGGCTCCCGAGCGCATTGCCCCGCGGGCGGCCAGCACGGCAGCGCCCATCATGCCGTAGCTACCTGCCACGACGAGCACAGTGCCGTTGTCATACTTGTGGATGAAACGGTTAAGCGGTTTGAGCACGCTTTGCACATCCTGACACTCAATGAGGTAGAAATCGGTGGCAGTGTTGGCTATGGCATCGGCATTCATTTCAAGGTCGAGCACCTTGCACTCGCCTATGTAGCCGGCATTTTCCTTGAAAAAGAACGACAACCTCTTGAACTGGAAAGCAAGCGTGAGGCTGGCGCGGATTATGTTGCGCCGGTCGTTTCCGGTGTTCCACTCACCAAAGAGACCCGACGGCACATCGATTGAAACCACACACGAGTGGCTATCGTTGATATATTGAACGAGGGCCGTGTATCCGCCCTTGAGCGGAGTGCGCAGGCCGCTACCGAAAAGACCGTCGACAACCACGTCGGCCGGTCCTAGCTCAGGCGGGATAAAATCACGCACAACCTCGGTAAAGCTGATTCCCTCGCACAATTCAACCAGGCGGTCACGATTAGTGGCACATGCCGGCGACAGATGCGACGACTTGATGTTGAACAGATACACCTCGGGGCGATACCCCTGCTCATAGAGAAGCCTTGCCACCGCCAGGGCATCACCGCCGTTGTTGCCCGGACCGGCGAAAATCACAATCCGCTGCACGGGACGCCAACGCGACATTATCTCGAACGACACCTCCTGTGCCGCACGCTCCATCAGGTCGAGCGTCGACATGTTGTCGGCCTTGATGGTTGCCTCGTCTATTTCTCTGATTGCCTTGGTTGTAAATATCTTCATCCTATGGTTTATTCAAGTTTCACTTTAATATATGCACAAAAATAACTCTTTTTTATTATAATGAGGGTGCCCGGTGGCTTAAAATTAGGAATGGCCCACAAAAAAAGCCCCACAAATGCATTGTGAGGCTAAGTATAGCGGTGCGTACGGGACTCGAACCCGTGACCCCATGCGTGACAGGCATGTATTCTAACCAGCTGAACTAACGCACCGTGTGGGGATTGCGACCGGATTTCTCTTCGATTGCGAGTGCAAAGATAATGCTTTTTTCCTGCATTGCAAATTTTTTCGCAAAAAATCGTCGACGGATGCATTTTTTCATAGCCGATTTTGCACTTTTGCGGCAAGACTGGGTGATAATGCGCAGTGCAAAGCAATTGACGGGCTGCACGGCCGTAACCCGCCGACGTCGGGGCAAGCAAAATGGCAGAACTAAAATTTGGTTAAAGATAGCGGTGCGTTGACCGCAATTGACTATTTTTGTAAGTTGAATTGCTTTTCACCATTTTATTTACTGACAATGCAGAAAATAGAATTAAGTCACACATTGCCCGCCGTGTTTGCCGGCCGCGACGACGACAGTTCGCAGGTTTGGCTCAGGCAGGTGGAGTTTGAGCGCGGCAAGATGCATCTGGTTTCGGCCGAGAGCGGCACCGGCAAGTCGTCGATGTGCAGCTACATCTATGGCTATCGCAACGACTACTCGGGCACCATAGCCTTCGACGGCCGCGACATCAGCAACTTGAGCGTGGCCGAATGGTGCGATGTGAGATGCCGCCACATAGCTTATCTGCCACAAGACCTCAGACTGTTTTCCGAGCTCACGGCCTATGAGAACATAGAGCTCAAAAACCGGCTGACTGGTCACAAGACACGCAAGGAGGTGCTTGACTACTTTGAGATGCTCGGGATTTCCGACAAGGTAGACAGCCAGCTCGGCAAGCTCTCGATAGGCCAGCAGCAACGTGTGGCCATAATACGCACGCTGTGCCAGCCATGCGACTTCATTCTGCTCGACGAGCCGGTGAGCCATCTTGACGCGGCCAACAACAAGATTGTGGCCCAAATGGTGACCGACGAGGCCCGGCGGCAAGGCGCCGGCGTGATTTCGACCTCGGTGGGCAACAACCTGATGATTAACGTAGACAAGGAGTTCAAGCTATGAAAGGATTAATGTGGAAGCTGCTTCGCAAGCACATCAGCGCCCTGCAGCTGATAGGGTTTGCCGTGGCCAATCTGGTGGGTCTCACCATAGTGACCTTGGCTGTGCAATTCTACAACGACGTGCTGCCCGTGTTCAACGACGAAGAGAGCTTCATAAGCAAAGACTACCTGATCATAACCCGCTCGGTGAGCAGCGCCGGTGCCATGTTGGGCAGCAGCAGCGAGTTCAGCGATGCCGACATCGCCGACATCGAGCGGCAACCGTGGTGCCGCAAAGTGGGCAGGTTTGTGAGCAGCGAATACAGCACATTCGCCACCATCGGGGCATCTGACGGCAAGGCGATGCGCACCCAGTTCTTTTTTGAGTCGATTCCAAGCGACTTCATCGACATAGCCCCCGGCGACTGGGGCTTCGACCCGTCGAAACCCGAAGTGCCCGTGATTGTAAGCCGCGACTATCTGTCGCTCTACAACTTCGGGTTTGCGGCCGCCCAGAGGATGCCCAAGATAAGCGAGGGTCAAGCCGGAATAATACCGCTCGCATTCACACTCACAGGCAACGGCCGCAACGAAGTGCTGCCAGGCCGCATAGTGGGTTTCAGCAACCGCCTCAACACCATCATCGTGCCCGACGAGTTCATGCGGTGGAGCAACAGCCGCTACGGGCAAGGCGGAAAGCAACAGCCGCTCAGGCTCATTGTGGAAGTGAACCGCCCAGGCGACGTGAAAATCTCCGACTACATGAGCGAGCACCACTACGACGTGGCCGGCGACAAGATGTCGTCAAGCAAGGCCTATTATTTCCTCACCGTCATCATCAGCGTGGTGGCCGTAGTGGGCATAGTCATCAGTCTGCTATCGTTCTTCGTGCTCATGCTCAGCATCTATCTGCTGCTGCAAAAGAACACCCGAAAGCTGCAAAACCTGCTTCTGCTAGGCTACTCACCGTCGCAAGTGTCGCGCACCTACATGATTATGGTGGCCGCCATCAACGGAGCAGTGCTGCTGCTCTCGCTGGCACTGACCATGGCCTCGCGGGCCTACTATATGCTCACACTCAGAGCCATGGGAACACAGGGCGGTAGCGTGTGGCCGGCAATAGCCGCAGCTGTTGCCATAATGACCTGCATCACAGCAGGCAACGTGGCAGCCATCAGGCGAAAGGTGGCATCGCTATGGATTCAAGACTAAAAAGCGACATCTGCGGCACTGAAAAAAGACACACAAACACGACAACGACACCATCGCATATATATGGACGAAAACAACGGCAAAATGAGAATTGACATACTGAGCGTGATGCCTGAGGCATTAGAATCGCCACTGCACTGCTCGATACTGCAACGCGCACAAGACAAGGGCCTGGTGGAAATCCACGTGCACAACCTGCGAGACTGGTCGCTACGCAAGCACCGCAAGGTTGACGACTACCCTTTCAGCGGCAATGCCGGCATGGTAATGCAGATTGAGCCGGTGTGGCGCTGCATGCAAGAGCTGCAGTCGCAGCGCCACTACGACGAGGTCATATTCACCTCGCCCGACGGCGACATCCTTGACCAGCCCATGGCCAACACGCTCTCGATGGCCAAAAACATAATTATACTCTGCGGCCACTACAAGGGCGTGGACTACCGCATACGTGAACACTTGATTACGCGCGAGATATCGATAGGCGACTATGTGCTCACCGGCGGCGAGCTGCCGGCAGCGGTGATTGCCGATGCCGTGGTGCGACTCCTGCCTGGTGCCATAGGCGATGAGCAGAGCGCACTGAGCGACTCGTTCCAGGACGGGCTTCTCGAGGCCCCCGTCTACACACGCCCAGCCGAATTCAACGGCTGGAAAGTGCCCGAAATACTGCTGAGCGGCAACCAGGCCAAAATCGACGAATGGAAAATGGAGCAGGCCCTGGAACGCACACGCCGCCTGCGTCCCAACCTGCTTAAAGACTGACACAACACTCCCGCATCATGCATAAGACACTCACCACACTGCTAATGATGGTCGTGGCCACACTGCTGGCCACAGCAAGCGCCCAGACAGCCGGAACCTTTGCCCGCGACCCCATCAACGACCTGGCTCTGATATACCAAGGCGGCACATTCCGCCCCGACTGGACCCAAAGCGAATTTGAGCCCTATGTGACCCACACATTCAGCGACGGCACACGCCGGTGGTTGTTCGACGGATTTCTGTTTCTCGAATTCCGCCGGCAGGGCAACGTCACCTATGCCAACGGCTACGGCACAGGCTCTACACGCACCGACTGGGAATGGCTCATGGACCGCATATTTGAAAGCGGGAAAGCGCTCGACGCGCTCGACAAGTGCATCACCGCGGCCAAGAGCCAGCTCGGTGCCCCCGGATTCAAGCACAAAGTGGTGCTGATGCTTCCCAGTCCTGAAAACGGGAAAACCGACTGGGGGCGCGTGAATGGCCGAAAGCTGAACTTCAACAGCATCGACGACAAGGAGACCGCCGTGGAATGGTACCTGCAGACCATTTACGACCGATTCAACAAGGCCGGATTCAAGAACTTGGAGCTAAGCGGGTTCTACTGGATTGAGGAAACCACCACACAAACCGGCAAAGAGCTGCCCACACGGGTGAGCAGCATGGTGCACAAGCTTGGCAAACGCATGTATTGGATTCCATTCTACGGAGCCAACAACAACGACAAGGGCAAGTCGATGGGATTCGACATCACATACCTACAGCCAAACTATTTCGTGACCAAAGGACTGACCAAGCAACGCCTCACCGATGCCATCAACAGTGCATTGAAGGTGGGGTCGGCCCTTGAGATGGAGTTTGACGAGAGCTCATACAACAACGCCAACAAGCACGATGAGGCTCTTGAGCACATAGAGGCCTACAACGATGCATTTGAGCGCTACGGTGTGTGGAAAAACGCCTCGGTAGCCTACTACCTGGGCGGAACCGTGTGGGGCGACATGGCCAAGAGCAGCCGGAGCCGCGACCGCCAAGTGCTGGAGAAACTCGCACGCCACATAGCCGACCGCCACAGCACTCTGTCAACCACAAAGGCACCGGCGGCTACAACCCAGAGCAACACCTCCAAGAGCGGCGCCAAGAGCAACACAAGCAGTACTGAAAAGACCGAGAAGAAAAAGTGGTGGCAGCTCGACTGGCATTTCTGATTTTCCCAAACACAAGTAACGACAGCTAAGCATTATGGCCCAATTCAAGACAATACGCGAAAAGATATCGAAATTCAAGAACAGGTGGATACACCTGCCCTTCATCATAATCCTTGCCTTTTTTATAATGCTGTTTTTCTTCGGCGACTACAATTTCATCAACCGCAAGGATTACATCAACCAAATAAGTGCCCTCAAGGCAGAAATCAAGGCAAACGAAGACTCGGCAGCCGTGTATGAGGCAAAGAGCCGCGAGCTTGACACCGACCGCCAGACGCTGGAACGCATAGCCCGCGAAAAGTATGGGATGAAACGCGCCAACGAAGACGTCTACATCACCGACATCCCCTAAAACACAAAAAACTACAGTTTCACCGAAATAATAGAAAATAAAATGATCAACGACGAGAAGAGACAAATAGAGATTCAGAACATAACGCTGGCCGTGGCCACCCTCGTGCTGCTTGTGGCAGCAGCGTTGCCGATATTCGGAATTGTAAACGACTGGACAAAATACGCGTTTGCATTCGGAGCCGTGATGGCACTGGCCGAGCGGTTCACCGAGCGCTATAAGGGGAAAAACCTGCGCATACGCCGCCTCTACCGCATGGGCAAGGTTTCGGCCATGTTCTACTGCGTGTCGGCGTTTTTCCAGTTCAGCACAGCACTGAACATCAACACCGGGCAGACGTGGGGCAACCGCGATTGGCTTGCATTCCTGCTCGCCGGCGCCCTGCTTCAAATCTACGCATCGTTTGCCATCCAGCACGAAGATAACAAAGAGAAGAAGCACGACAAGAGCGGCAAGTAGAGCCGCGCAAGCATTGCCCACACCTATAAAAAAGGCGCAGCGCAACCCTGTAAAGACAGATGCGTAGCGCCTTTTCTGCATCAAGCATCAAGCCCCAACCATCACGCGCCGCTTCACGTCACAACGCAAAGCGACGGCGGCGTCACACAAGCAAACACGCAGCCAAACTGCAGAAAAAAGGATTAAAACGCAGAGTGCATAGCCTATGTGCTGATTATTTCATTATCTTTGCAAATGAATGCCTCCGCGGCACACAAGCGCCAGCCATCGACCGGCCGGAGCCCGCACGTGATGCCACAAAGGCGGCCTTACCCACTTATTTGGAAACCGAATATGAAAAAGAAGCACTTGATAATGTGGACCTGTCTGGCCGTTCCCGCCCTTGTGGGAGCGCAGCCCCAGGTTGCCGGCAGCGGTGCCGACGGCTACTTGGAACGCACCAAACTGATGTATGAGAACCGCAACTATGCCGGAGCCATCGACCAGGCACAGCGCCTGGGCCAACTGCCTCACAGCGCCGACGAAGGCGAAAATGCCGCCTACCTGGCCGCCCTGAGCGAATTTGAGCGCGGCAAGACCGGCAGTCTGACGGCACTTAAGCAATTCATTGCCGACTACCCCACCTCGCCCCTCGCGGTTAACGCCCAAGAGCGTATAGGCAGCTACTACTTCTACCGTGGCGACTATGCCGATGCACTCATTGAATACTCAAAGGTGCGCGAAGGAGCCCTAAACGCCGACGACAATGAAGACATACTGTACCGCGAGGCCTACTGCTACCTGCAACTTGGCCAGTGGGACGATGCCAAGCTGCTCTACGACAGACTGAGCGTTACCAAGCGCTATGCCGACGCATCGACATTCTACCATGCCTATATCAATTATGCCAAGGGCGACTACAACAAGGCCTACCAGCAATTCAGCCGCATCAACCGCACCGGCCAACTCGGCTACCAAGCCCAGTACTACCTGTGCCAGATTGAATACACGCGCAAGCAATATGACCGCGTGATAAGCCTAGGCAACAGCCTGCTCAGCGACGAGGCCAACGACTACTTTGCCCCCGAGCTGCACCGCCTTGTGGGCGAAAGCCACTATCAGCAGGGCGATGACGCACAAGCCAAGTCGCACCTGCAAAAATACATGGCCATGACCGAGGACCCGATTGTGCGCACCGCTGCCTATGCGCTGGGCGTCATCAACTTCAGACAAAGCGACTGGAACGGAACCATCGACAACATGAACCACGTGACATCGGAAGCCGATGCTCTCGCACAAAGCGCATATCTCTATATAGGCCAAAGCCAGCTCAAGACCAGCCAGTACAAAGCCGCAGCCATGGCATTTGAGAAAGCCGCCGGAATGAACTACGACAGTTCTGTACGCGAAACGGCATTCTACAACTATGCCATCAGCCAGAGCCAAGGCGGCCGCACACCGTTCGACCGGTCGATCGACATGTTCGAGCAATTCCTCAACGAATACCCGAAATCGAAATATGCATCACAAGTAGAAGGTTATCTGGTAGACGCCTACCTCACCGCCAGCGACTACAACAAAGCCCTCACAAGCATCTCTCACATCAAAAGCCCTAGCGCTAAAGTACTGAAAGCCAAGCAGACCGTACTTTACAACTTGGGCATGCAGACGCTGAAAAACGACCAGCCGGCCGAGGCTGCCAAATGGCTGCAGCAAGCCATAGCCGTGGGCAACTACGACCGCACCGTGGTCAACGAGAGCAAGTTATGGCTTGCCGAAGCCCAATACCGCACCGGCAACTACGCCGCCGCCACCAACAATCAGCTGGCCTTCGTGAACTCGGTATCGAAAACCGACGCCAACTATGGCCTGGCCCAATACAACCTGGGTTACTCGCTGTTTCAGCAACGCCGATACGAAGCCGCCAAGAAAGCATTCCAAAACGCTATCAGCAGCAAGACCCTCGACAAGAGTCTGCTTGCCGATGCCTACAACCGCATAGGCGACACACAATACTACACGAGCGACTACACCGCCGCCGAGCAGAGCTACGCACAAGCCGTGACCAACGACGCGCAAGGCTCGACCGACTATGCACTGTATCAGAAAGCCATGATGGCCGGCCTCAACAAGCAATACCAATCGAAAGCCGACCAGCTTGAGGCATTGCTCAAAGCCCACCCGTCGAGCAACGTGGCTCCGGCGGCAATGCTTGAACGAGGCAACGCCCTTGCCGCTTTGGGCAAAAGCAAAGAAGCCAACGCAGCCTACAGCGAGCTGACATCGAAATATCCCAAGAGCAACGAAGCGCGCAAGGCCTTGCTGCAGACAGCCATCGTGAGCAAAAACGCCAACGACGAGAACGCCGCCATTAAAGCATACAAGAGCGTGATCACAAAATACCCCACCAGCTCGGAGGCTCAAGCTGCAGCCGAAGACCTGAAACTAATCTATGCCGACCGCGGCCAACTGGCACAATTCGGAGCATTCCTGAAGAGCGTGCCCGGCGCACCCACACTCGATGTGAGCGAGGTCGACCGCCTCACCTTCGAGACGGCCGAGAAAGACGCCATCGCCAGCAAGCCCAGCATCGCAAAAATGCAGGCATACCTCAACACCAACCCCAACGGAGCCTACGTGGCTAAAGCCAACTACTACATAGGCCGCCACGAAGCCAACCGCGGCAACTATGCCGCTGCGCTGCAGAGCCTCGACGAGGCACTGAAAGCAGGCACCGACGCATCGTTTGCCGAAGATGCCCTGGCAATAAAGAGCGACATCCTCACCAAGCAGGGACGCACAAAGGAGGCCATCGAGACCCTCAAGGCGCTTGAGGCCAAAGCATCGAGCGGCGACAACAAAGTGACCGCACAGCTGCAACTGATGCGGGCCTACAGCAAAGCAAGCCAGTGGTCGTATGCGGCACGCTATGCCGACCTGGTGCTGTCGACCAGCGGCCTCTCGGCCGATGAAGAGCGCGAGGCAACACTTGAGCGCGCCATCGCCAACACGCACCTGGGCAACAACAGCTCAGCACAAGCCGACTTGAAGAAACTCGCCGCCGACGTACAGACCGAGCAGGGAGCCCAAGCAGCCTACCTGCTCGCCAAGATGCAATATGACGCCCGTAACTACAAGGCATCGGAAAAAACGCTCAACTCCATAATCGACGCCGGCACGCCACACTACTACTGGCTGGGGCAAAGCTTCATCCTGCTGGCCGACATCTACAATGCACAAGGCAAGACGTTTGAGGCTTGCGAGTATCTTGAAAGCCTCAAAGCCAACTATCCGGGCAAGGACAAGGAGACATTCAACGAGATTGAAACGCGGCTCAACAAGTGGAAGAAGAACGGCAAGGCCGCCTCAAAGACATCGGCCGCCAAGACGTCGGCCACAGCCAAGAAGCGCAACCAAAGCGCCGACAACAAGAACACGACAAAAAGCCGCTGACACACATCCACACACCGAAGAATCCATTTTTTGAGACAACATGACAATGAAGAAAATATATATTGCAGCACTCGCAGCCTGCATGGCCACAATGGCCGGCGCCCAAGCCCAGCAAGCCGCTAAAAAGACGGCCAAGGCCGACAAGGCGACCGACAAGACCGAGCTGAAACAGGAAATAACTCTCGAGAAAGACTTTGTGCCCGTGGAGAAAAAAGCCACGAAGAAAAACGTGCTACCCAAAGCAAAAAAGACTGCCACGACCGAGAAAGTGTCGTTGGCCTACAGCGACTGGGCAGTGCCCACCACAGTGCCGGCACAAATACCCACTATGCTCCCCTATGGCTACCGCACGCTGCACAACTTTTCGGGCGCACGCGGCTACTTGCAGTTTGGCCTCGGGTCGCAAATCAACGCCACGGCAAGTGCCGGCTACAGGCTCATCGACAACGATACCACAGTGCTGAAAGCATGGTTCCAGCACAACAGCACATGGGCCGGCAAGAACACCACCAAACTGATTTCGGCCAATGGGGAGCGCCTGAAACAGCGCTACAACGACAACACCTTCGGAATCGACCTCAGCCACAGGCTGAGCGCCGGCACACTAAGAGCCGACGCCATGGCGCACTATGACAACTTCAACTATTATGGCGGACAAGAAAAGCTGTGGAACGACAACAAGCAGACCATATTCACCGCCCGCATAGGGGCCGGGTGGGACGGCACAACCGTCATGGGACTCGGCAGCCTCAACTACCGCGCGGCACTGCACTACAACCACACAGCCCTGAACCGCGCCCTGATAACCGACGACGCCGGCTTCAAAGAAAACTCGGTGCAATTCAATGCCGGTTTCGACTACGACCGTACCGAGACATCGCGCCTGGGCATCGACCTTCGAGGCAACTTCTTGAGCACCAAGGCGGGCAAGGGAGCCACCGTGAGCGACACCACACACAGCCGTGGCTTGATAACCCTCACCCCCTTCTACAGCATCCGCACCGACATGCTGCGCGCCCAATTTGGTGCCAACGTAGACTTCTCGTTCAGCGACGGAGCCAAGTTGCGCCTGTCGCCTGCGGTGAAGCTCGACGTGACCATGGTCGACGGGGCCGTGATCTACGTTGACGCACAAGGCGGCAAACGTCTAAACCAACTCAGCGACATCTATCACTACTACCGCTACAGCACCCCTCAAAGCGTGCCGACAAGCACATTTGTGCCACTCGACGGCGAGGCAGGCTTCAAGATAGGACCATTCAGCGGCTTCTATTTGAAACTCTATGGCGGCTACGGAATCACTAACGGGGCCTTGCTCCCCGCCTTCATACCTATCCTTGCCGACGGCACCGATGCATCGGCTAGTGCCTATGCCTATGCCAACTACATCTACCCCAAGGTGCGCGGTTACAAAGCAGGAGCCGAAATCAACTATGAGTTCCGCTCTCTCTTTGAGATCAACATCAAAGCCTGCTATGCCCCGCAAGCAAAGGAATACAAAGCCGACGGCTACATGAGCGGCTATTTCACAGGCATCGACCGCGCCACCACTGTGGGCAGCGCCGACCTGAAGGTGTATCCCACCAAGCAACTCAACATTGGCCTCGGGTTAAACTATCGCGGAGGCCGCAGCCAGTGGAAAGGCGTATATGACTCAGTCACGGGCGAGATGAGCCTAGTGAAACACGACCTCGACGACGTGCTCAACCTGCGTGCCAACGCAAGCTACCGTTTCAGCCCGGCAATCACGCTGTGGGTCGAGGCAGGCAACCTGCTCAACCGCCAGTGGGACGTGATAGCGGGCCAAGGCGCACAAAAGCTGAACGTGATGGGCGGCGTGGGCCTGGTGTTCTAAACATCACTCACCCACACACGCATTTTTTCATTCACCACCACAATGGCGGCCACACGTGAAAAGCTATGGCCGCCATTGATTTACTTAAGCCGCTTGCTGTTTCCATCAAAAAAAGCCACATTCAAGCATGAACACAGACACATTGCAGAAACATATCCACGTTTATGCATCGGCCATCGACACATGGATTTTAATTGTGTTAGGGCTGTGCATGGCCGGCATGATATCACTTGTGGCATGGATTGCAGTAACCGACACACGCCCCATGCCAATCGCCATGACAGCGGCAATGACAACAGCCCTGGGCGGATTGTTTGCCGACATGCTGCTGAACACCAACTACACCATCAGCAACGGTGGCAAACTCATCATAAAATGCGGATTCGCACAGCGCTACATTGTAGACATCAGCAAAATCACGTCGATAAAGAGCACACAGTCGTGGCTAAGTGCACCAGCCCTGTCGGTGAGGCACCGCATTGAAGTGAAATACGGCCGACGGCAAAGCATAATAATCTCGCCACGCAACCGGCACAACTTCATTGACAATTTGCTTCAAATCAATCCCCATATCGATATTCATCCATAGCCAGCGCCTACCCGTAGGTACATGGGCACGACGAGGACTCGTCGAAAAAAAATCATTGCTGTTTTTTTACTTTTCTGCCGGGCTAGGGTTATTAAGGTGTAAATGTTCATTACTCCAGGACAAAAGGATAATGACAGAGTGTTATTAAAAAAGAAGTTAACCCTTAAAGAAAGTAGATTATGAGTACACTTAAAAGTATGATTGCAACGGCTATGTTGATAGCTTCAACAGCCATCCCCGTTGCAGCACAGCACAGACACTTTCCCCACACATTGCATCACTATTATCCCAACACTATTCATGTGACAAAATATGTGAGCCGTCCAGTAACAGTGTCACGCACCACCAACCGTTTGAGCAAGAAAGACCGGTTTGAAATGGCCTTGGCATATCTAAAGAACAACAAAAGCCTCACCATAGGCAAATACAGTAAAATCACCGGACTGTCGTCTGCCATTGCCGAGGCAGAGCTCGACGCATTCTCGGCCAACAGAGACAACCCGATTGTCACAATACTTGACGGCAAGAAGAAGGTGTATGTACTTTCTGGCACACACAGACTTTGACAACGCCAAACCGTGACATAAAAGAGCAAAGTCACCACCACAAGCAACCAATTATTGACAACAATCATGTATAAGCATTTAATCATCGCATTAGTAATGCTGGCAGCAAGCATGACCTGCAACGCTCAAGACAGTATTTTTTCGAAAGAGACCTTTTCGTGGGGAGGAACCACATTGCAATACCGCAAAGCCGTGATCACAGGCGATGTGGCCAACAAGAGCATTTTGGTGATATATCTTCACGGAGGCACAAGCAAAGGCAACGACAACGAAAAGCAGCTGCAAGAGGAAGGGGTAGACTCAATTTTCTCTTTTCTCGAAGGAAAGCACACTAATGCAATCATGCTTGTTCCACAATGCCCAAGCGACAAGTATTGGCTGGGGCCAATGTTGGGAGTGCTGCGTGCCCTTGTGAGGGAATACACCGACCAAGGTGTTGCCGACCCGACGCGAGTCTACATCATGGGAGGCTCAATGGGTGGCACAGGCACCTGGAACATGATATCAAATTATCCAGACGTGTTTGCCGCTGCCATGCCAACAGCAGGAAACCCCGACGGTCTTGACGCACAGAACGTGTCGCAGACCCCAGTGTATACGGTAATGGGCACCGCCGACAAAATAATGAGCATCCCCACAGTGCAAAGTTTTCTTGAAAAAATGGATGATTACAATGCCGAATATGTGCTGGACTGCGAGGATGGCTGGACGCATGAGGATGTGTGCACAAAAAGCTACACCAAGGCCCGGCTCGAGTGGGTGATCAATCACACAAAAAGCCAGGCGGGAGTAGAAACGGCAACTTGCGACCTTAGCGATGCAGTATCCACATCCTGGTATACAATCGGAGGTCAAAAGCTTACCGGATATCCAAGCCAAAGCGGCATCTACATTAAAACGACGGTTTACAGCAATGGCTCTGCAACAGCTGAGAAATATTACATACGATAGGCCTTAAATCCTTTGACATCACAGCATGCCAAATACCAAAAAGACTTGAATCAAATATCACAGATCAGTTAAAAAGAGTGAGACAATCAACTTCAGGGAACCGCCACCTCGGCCGCTATCGCGGTCGAGTTTTTTTTGCTTTCCGCACGTAACCATCCGAAACAAGCCGACTTGTAGCAATCTTTTCCAATCACGAACTTTG
>CAVFVP010000033.1:0-23621 GCA_963625945.1 Agathobacter rectalis
GAGGTAACGGGACAGCTTATAATAAAAATAACGGATGCCTCAGACTTTTCGCAATGTATGAACTGCCGGATTCACCGCCACGATTTTTCCGTGGGGATCGATCAGGAACGACTGATAGCCGTTACGGTCAAGATTCCAATCGCGCGCCACCTGCTGGCACTGTGCCGAATCGCAGTGAAATTGGTTGTCGGGATCGAGCGAGTCGATGCGGCAGGCAAAGTCGCCCACACCGCTGCTGCGGTCGAGGTTAACCGAAATGTGCCTGATGTTGCCATTGCCGCGGCAAGCGCGGTCGTAGCGGCGGTTGCTTATGCGTGAGTCAGGGTTAGATGTCGACCAGAATGTAACGAGCACGTATTTGCCGTTGTGGCTTGTGGTAGAGGCGGCGTTCACACCCAGATATGGTGCACGGTAGCCAGAGCGCGCGTCGGCGGTCGAAGGGTTGTAAGCAGATGTTGTTAAAAACAGGAAAAAAGCGGATGTCACGATTGTGAGCAGTGATTTCCTCATAAAAGTTTGAATTAAGTTACACTTAAAGGCCTTAATGCCCAAGAGACAAGTGCGGGAATCTTAACAAAGATTATGCCGCAGGCCTTCGCCGATTTTCGGCAAGCGCGCGCCTCGAAAATGATCAGGCGCCGCATTGAATGTTGCGTTGGTTTTATAGATTGCACATTCAAAATCACGGTGCAAAGGTAAGCAAAAAATCTTTTTCACACAAACCCAAGCAGTTTAATAAAACGTAAAATACTGAAATTTATCCATTTGCAAAGCGAGCAATTTCCGGCAATGTTTAACTGCGGAATAATTTTAACTTAAAATGTTAAAGCTACGATTAACAAAGGAGATGCAGCACATAAAGAGGCATAGAGCAACGCGGTGATTTTAAGATTTGGCACATGTGCGCCAAGTGTTAAAAACAAGAAGACAAAAAACGCGAAAAAAAGTGTGCAAAAGGATAAAAAGTGGCTACATTTGCACAACGAAACAGCAGCATATATATTTCAGAGCAATCAAAGACATGGCATCTAAAACAGAAAACGAGCTGATATTGATCAGCATTTCGGGGCACGACAAGCCAGGAGTGACTTCAAGCCTCACGGCGATTTTGGGTAAATACGGCGCCAACATCATGGATATAGGCCAGGCCGACATACACCACACGCTGTCGCTTGGCATCATGTTCATGACATCGAGCGACAAGAGCGGCGAAATCATGAAAGAGCTGTTCTTCAAAGCCTCAGAAATGGGCGTGGAGATACGCTACACCCCGATTACCGAGAACGACTACAGCGGCTGGGTGCGTGCCCAAGGCCGCAACCGCTACATAATCACCATTCTTGGCCGCACCATCACGGCACAGCAGATTTCGGCCGTGACCGGAGTAGTGGCCCAGCAAGGCCTCAACATCGACTCAATAAGGCGACTCACCGGCCGCATTCCGCTCACTGCCGACACCAGCCGCAAGTCGTGCATTGAGTTCTCGGTGCGCGGCACCATCGCCGACCAGGCTGCAATGCAAAGCGAGTTTATGCGGCTAAGCAACGAACTCGACTTCGACATTTCGCTGCAGGAAGACAACATGTACCGCCGTTGCCGCCGCTTGATTTGCTTCGACATGGACTCTACGCTAATTGAGACCGAGGTGATCGACGAGCTGGCCATCCGCGCCGGCGTGGGCGAGCAGGTGAAAGCCATCACCGCAAGCGCAATGCGCGGTGAGATTGACTTCAAAGAGAGCTTTACAAAGCGCGTGGCGCTACTCAAAGGTCTGGACGAAAGCGTGATGAAAGACATTGCCGAGCATCTGCCAATCACCGAGGGTGTGGACCGCATGATGTCGGTGCTGAAACGCACAGGCTACAAGATTGCCATTCTGTCGGGCGGATTCACCTACTTCGGCAACTACCTTAAGGCCCGATACGGCATCGACTATGTGTATGCCAACGAGCTTGAGATCAAAGACGGCAAACTCACCGGCAACTATGTGGGCGAGATAGTAGACGGCAAGCGCAAGGCCGAACTGCTGCGCCTGCTTGCCCAAGTAGAAAACGTGAACATTGCACAAACCATAGCCGTGGGCGACGGAGCAAACGACTTGCCCATGCTTCAGACGGCAGGCCTCGGCATTGCCTTCCATGCGAAGCCTAAAGTGAAGGCCACCGCCCGACAAAGCATCAGCACCATAGGCATCGACGGCGTGCTGTATTTCCTTGGCTTCAAGGACTCGTTTATGGACGACAACGTGGCCAACGCCAACAGCTGACCCCAGCTCGGCCCGCACAATGAAAACACACAATCCCCGTCTGCCATTCATTGTCCGGCAGACGGGGATTTTCATTTGCCATCAGTGGCTTTTCCCACAAGTGGCGCTAGGCATCGGGTCCGGCTTCGGAATCATCGTCATCATCGGCTGCGGGAAGGTTTTTTGATGTGGTTACGCCCAACTTGCGTATGGCTTCGAAGCGACCTATCACATTGCCACGGCCAGTGCTGAGTTTCTTCATAGCCTTGTCCCATGAGGCGGCCGATAGGTCTAGATTTTTCTTGATGCAGTTCATGTCGTCGACAAAGGCCGCCATTTTGTCGTAGAGCTTCGATGTCTCCTCGGCAATCTTAATGGCGTTTTTCGTCTGACGCTCGCGAGTCCACAATTGGCTTATGAGCTTGAGCACGGCAATGAGGTGTGTGGGGCTCACTATCACCACCTGATGGTCGTAGGCATGACGCCAAAGGTCGCGGTCGCCACTCATGGCAAGGAGGTAGGCGGCCTCGTTGGGCACAAACATCATCACAAAGTCGGCCGAATTCTTCACACGTTTCTGATATTCCTTTTGCGCAAGCTCATCGATGTGATGGCGCACCGACGCCACATGCTGCTTGATGGCAGTCTCGCGTTCATCCTCGGTCTCGGCATTCACATAGTTCACATAAGCAGTGAGCGATGTCTTGGCATCGATCACCAGGTTTTTCTTGTCGGGAAGCATAAGCAGCACGTCGGGGCGGTAGCGTGTGCCAGAGTCGCTGAGCACAGGTTGACCGTCGACCTCGGTGGCCTGCACCATGAAATTCACGCCCTCCTGCAGCCCCGATGCCTCAAGCAGCTGTTGGAGCACCACCTCGCCCCAGTCGCCCTGCTGCTTTGAGTTGCCTCGCAAGGCCACAGCCAGTTCATGCGCCTCACGTCCAAGATTGGCATTCATCTCATTCAGGTCCTTTATTTGCTGCTTCATCGACGAGGCATACTCCACTTGCGAGGTGCGGTACTCATCAATCTGCTTGCGTAGTGTGTCGATTTGCTCCTTCATTGGTCGCAGCACCTCGCCCAGGTGCGAGTCGTGCTGCTCCTTGACCGCCTTGCTTTGGTCGGCAATAACCCGTGAAGCCACGTCGCGAAACACGAGTTGGCTCCGTTCCATCAATCGGCCTTGCTCTTCGGTTATTTGCCTCACCTTCTCATCGAGCTGAGCCGAGCGCACGCGCTCATCGGCAAGCATAGTGTTGAGTTTGGCTATCTTGTCTTGACTTTCGGCCTCACGGCGCGCCCCGTCGGTAGCGGCAGCGTTTAGGGAATCGACCTGCGACCTGAGCGCCGCCTCCGATGCCGCAAGGGCCGAATTGGTGCGTTGCAGGCTTTCGACCTGCTGGCCGAGACGAGATTGACTGTTTCTGTAGTTGACCACCGCAACAGCGGCAAGTGCGATAGCCGCCAATGCGATAAGAGCTAATGTTATTTCCATAATATGTTGATTAAAATTAATATTGTATCCTTATATATTACAAAGTTACGCATTTTCGGGCACAATGTGCCGGCGTCGAGAGGATGCGACAGCCGTCAACAAAGGGAAAAAATGGCTACCTTTGCACCCGTGATGCGACAGATATTCATTTTCAACCCCGACAACGACCTGGCACTTGCCAGCGGCAGCAAGAACTACACAGCCCCGCCATTTGCGCAACAGCTGCGGCTCGACCTACAGCTGCTGCCTGCCTGGTTTGCCCCACCGGGAGCGGCTGTGATATGCGACCATGCCGTCCAGGCGCAGACTTGGCTCAACAGCCACGGCCTCGACGTGGAGGCTGTGGAGCCCCAGTGCCTGGCATCGCTCACCGGCGAATGGAGCGTGGAACCTTGGGGGTGGAGCCCCGCCATCAGGCACTACCTGAAGCGGATGGGGTCATCTGAGAGATGGATGCCTGCCACAGCACACATGCCGATACTGCGCAACCTGTCGCACCGCCGCACATCGGTGGCCATCCACCAGGCAGTAACCCGCTTGGCAGGTAAGCCACTGTGCGCATGCCCCGTTGAAATCGCCGATTTGGCCAAAGTCGACCGCTTTGCCGCCAATGGCGAGTGCTACGTGAAGTCGCCTTGGTCGGGCAGCGGGCGTGGAGTGTACCACCTGCTGCAACCCGGTTTGCGCGACTTTAAGCAGTGGTGCGGCGGCATCATCAAGCGGCAGGGGTCGGTGTTGTGCGAAAAGGCATTTAACCGCATAATGGATTTTGCGCTTGAGCTGCGGTGCGACTGCGGGGAATGCCACATCGACGGGTATTCGGTGTTCACAAGCGACTTTCACAGCCAGTACCAACACGGCATAGTCGACTCGCCCGAGGGCCTGCGCCGCCGCATAGCCACACTTTATCCCCACCTCGATGATGTGGAGCGATGGGTGGCCGCGGCAGTGAGAGAAACCGTGGCCAGCCACTACACCGGATGGCTGGGAGTGGACATGCTGCTCTTCGGCGAGCCTGGCGGCGCGGTGGGTATCAACCCATGCGTGGAACTGAACCTGCGTCCCACAATGGGCCTTGTGGCCGCTGCACTGGGCAAGCGCGGAATGCGCGGCAAGCTGGTCATCACCGATACAAGCCATCTCGCAAACGACATCACAACCCTCACACCGGTTGCCGAGGACACGAAGTACTGCGCCGCACTGCTGCCATAGCCGCCATTGTCAGACGTAGGCCCAAAGAAGGATTCTCTTGTTGGCTTGGGCTTCATATATCTCTTCTAGATCCGACATTGCCCTGTGGCTGATGGTGAAACAACCGCGGCTCACAGGTCCGATTGGTATCATGCCCTGCTTTTTCCCTGAATCGTAGTCATCGACCACCCAATAGGGATGGATGAGAAGAAGGCGGCGACGGGCATTGCTGTTGTCGGCGTCGAGTCCGTCGAGCTCAAAGCAGTTGTCGGGCAATGTGTTCATGCGGCGATAGCCTGAAATCAGAAAGCGGCCCAACGATGAACACTCGCTGCCAACGGCGTTGCTGAACACCGGTTCATCTACCGTGCTGCCGCCTCCCTGACCATGGGCACACAACGATTGCAACACTACTCTCCGCTCACTGAACGAATAGACGAAAAAACGTGGCTCGCACGAAGGCCGCGAGAAGTCGACCAGCACAGCTACGGCAGTACAAAAGCCTTGCCCGGCGCAGAATTCCTTGGCTTGAGCCAGAACCCCGACCCGCACTCTACTGTCATTGACATCGCTCTTTGCCGATGTCGCACTAGGATTGTCCATATCACAAAATTCTTTTTTCATTCGCTGCCCCTTCAGCAAAACCAGTAGGCCCGTTTTTCCATACAAAGGCATTGCCGAAACAGCATGCGGCAAATATAACATTTTTTCCACCAACCTTAGGCAACCACCCAAAAAGGAAAGACCGAAGATGATGGTTCAGAAAATAGATACAGAACATTTTTCAAAAAAATATCATAAATTTCCAGATTTCGGCCCCGTTTGGCACAAAAAATGAATGCAAGCAAAGGTTAACAAACATTAATCGCACACAAGCCACACATACTAATAAAAAGTTACATCGTTATAGATCTGCATATTACCATTCCATTGAGTATCTGTTCCACCGCCAATTTATGTATATTCACACATTTTAACTGAAAAAACTTAGGCTCATTCTACCATCTTTGAGCACTAAATAAGTAATTTAGTCCACAACTTAAAATCTGCTATGCAGAATCGTGCGCAACAGCACACAATAACAACTATTAACCACTTAAACCCAACCACAAAAACTATGGCAGTTATCGCAATCGACGTGGGCGGCACCAAAATATCAAGCGCCATATTCAAGGACGACGGCACAATGATGTCGCTTCACAAAAACATGCTCAACGGGCGAGAAGGCCACGATGTGGGCAACCTCATAATCGAGAGCCTGCAGCGGCAATTACAGGCGGCACGTTATCACCGCATCGACATCACCGACATAGGTGTGTGCATTCCCGGCAATGCCGACCCGAGCACAGGCCGGGTGTGGGCTCCCAACATTCCCGGATGGCAGAACTATCCATTGCGCGAAGTGATCAAGAACTCACTTACCGACAAGAGCGTGAACATACATGTGGACAACGACCGCATTTGCTATGTGTATGGCGAAATGTGGCAAGGAGCCGCCAAGAACTGCGACAATGTGGTGTTTATGGCCGTGGGCACCGGAATAGGCGCCGGCATCATAATCGACGGCCATGCGCTTCACGGGGCCTCGGGTTGCGTGGGAGCCACAGGATGGATGGCGCTTGAGCCGCCTTACCGCACCGATTACGACCCTGTGGGTTGCTTTGAATACTACGCAAGCGGGCCAGGCATCAGCAACCGTGCCAAAGAGCTGGTGAAAGCCGACAAGAGCTACCGCGGTGAGCTACGCCAGACACCAATCTCGCGCATCACCACCAGCCGGGTGTTTGCCGCCTATGCCTCAGGCGACCCCATAGCCGTCAAAGTGGTGGAGAAAGCCATCACATTCTGGGGAATGGCAGCAGCCAATTTCGTGAGCCTGCTCAACCCCGAGAAGATAATATGGGGCGGCGGCGTGTTCGGTCCGGCAAGAAACCTGATCGACCGCATATATGCCGAAGCCGGCAAATGGGCACAGCCGCTCAACATCAAGAAAGTCAGATTCGAACCGTCGGTCGTGAACAGCGGCAACGCCGGACTCACCGGAGCCGCCTACATAGCCAAGATGCACGGCAACGTGTGACCCACAGAAAAAAAGACAAAAATCCACACATATTTATAACATAATACACATCAGTCAATATGGCTAACAACACCGACACATTCACCACATTCACCAAAGCCAGCACCACCAGGGCATTCATTGCCGCATGCATGGGCATGGCATTCTTCGGTGTGACAATGGTGACGCTGGGGGCCCTGCTGCCCTCGCTCAGCGCCAAACTCAACCTTGGCACGATGGAGCAGACACTGCTTGCCGGCACCGAGTCGGCCGGGATCCTCATCGGCTCACTTGTGTTCGGTCCGCTGTGTGACCGCTATGGGCACAAGTGGCTGCAAATTGTAAGCTGCGTGATGGTGCTGGCCGGGCTGATGGGACTGACAGCGCTCACAGCCACCGGCGCACTGGCAGCAGCAGTGCTGCTCGTGGGGATAGGCGGCGGAGTGCTCAACGGGCAGACCAATGCCCTGGTGTCGGACCTCTACGACGGAGCTGCCCGCGGATCACGGTTGAGCCTGCTCGGTGCGTTCTACGGCGTGGGAGCCATCAGCATCACACTGCTGCTCTATCTGCTGACCGGGAAAGCCGACTTCGAAACCACCACCCGCGGCATAGGCGTGGTGATGCTGCTATGCATCATCTACTGCGTCACAGTGACATTTCCAAAGCCAAAGATAACCCAGAGCTTCCCCATCAAGAAAGCCGTGGGCCTGCTCTCCGACAAAATGCTGCTGATGCTGAGCCTGGTGCTGTTTTTCGAGAGTGGCATTGAAATGGTGACCAACACCTGGGCCACCACATTCCTGGCCAAGAGTGCAGGAGTGAGCGCCTCGACCGCCCTGCTCACGCTCACCGTGTTGGTGCTGGCACTGACCCTTGCCCGCTTTGCGCTGGCCGGGCTACTGGCCCGCTACAAGGCATCGCGCCTGCTGATGTGCTGTTTCGGTCTGCTGATGTGCGGCTTCCTCATCATGCTTGCAGCCCGCGGCACAGCCGCCTCAATGCTGTCCATGGCACTGATAGGCGTGGGCACGGCCGCCACATTCCCTGTGGTGCTGGGCGTGATAGGCCAGCGCTATCCCATGCTCACCGGCACGGCCTTTGGCGTGGCAATCACAATCTCGCTCATTGGCAACACACTGCTCAACAGCATAATGGGCACCGTGATAGGGCAATTCAGCGAACAGGTGATGCCTGTGGTGATGATGCTGTGCGTGGCCATGATGGCCGTGTTTTTCACACTTGGCAACAAGAAAGACAAGTGACACCCGCGAAAAAGAAATTCACTGACATTATAATAACAATTTAAAGCTTTAGTAACATGTACGCAAAAGATTGGTTGAAAAACGCCCGTGAAATAATGGGCAAAATCGAAGAGACACAAATGGAGAACATCAAGAAAGCCGCCACGGTGATGGCCGACACCATCGAGGCCGGCCGCTGGGTGCACACCTGGGGATGCGGCCATGCCACCATCCCGTGCGAAGAGATGTATCCGCGCATTGGCGGCATCGTGGGCTTCCACCCGCTGTGCGAGCTTCCGTTGACGTTCTTCACACAAATCATCGGCCAGATGGGCATACACCAGTTCCTGTACCTGGAGCGCCAAGAAGGCTACGGACAGCAGATTATGAAGAATTACAACTTCGACTCTAAAGACTGCATCTGGATCTTCTCACACACCGGCATCAACGCCGTGAACATCGACATCGCCAACGAGGCCCACCGCCGCGGCATGAAGGTGATTGCCTATGGTTCGGCAGGCGCCACCGGCGACAAGCCCGGACGCCACTCAGGCGGCAAGAACCTGTTCCAAATCGCCGACATCGTGGTCGACTCGTGCGTGCCACTTCAAGACGCATCAGTAACCACCAAGCACCAATTCGACAAGATTGGCCCGCTATCGACTCTTGGCTTCGTGACCATGGTGTGGATGACAATCGCCACAGTAGTGGAAATCCTTGAGAGCCGCGGAGTGAAGCTCTACATTAACCCATCGCACAACGTACCCGGCGACACCACAGCCCAGGAGCGACTGGATGCCGCCATCGACGAATACCAGAAGCGACTGCACGTGCTTTAAGCCACGCAAGCCACCGATCCCACCGCATCGCGCGCATAGTGCCGCAAGCTCCTACCCTCCCCTGCGGCACGCGCATGACGGTGAAAGCCACCACAAGCCAAGGCCGCGCCATGACACAGCGACCTGATGGCACAGAAAGACCAAGCCGTACTTAAAATTTAAAATTTAATCAATCATGGAGAGCTGCAAAGCTTATTTTATAATCATGGCTTCACTGCTGGCAGGCGGCACAATGAGTGCCGCTACAGGCAGTGCAGCTGCACCGACGCAGGTGGCGGCACAACAAGCCGCCAAGAACAACGCCGCGTTGGTTGTGAAGGGAACAGTGCTGGACCAGGACGGACAACCCGTGATAGGCGCCAGCGTAGTAGAAAAGAAAAATCCTAAAAACGGAGTCGCCACCGACGCCGACGGAACATTCAGCCTCAAAGTGGCCCGCGGAGCCAAGCTCGTGGTTTCCTATGTGGGCTGCGACAAGTCGGAAGTCAACGCAGCGCCCACGGTCACCGTCACCCTTGTGCCCAACGCACAGTCGCTCGACGAGCTGGTGGTGATGGGTTATGGCGTGCAGAAGAAGAAACTGGTGACCGGAGCCACCGTGCAGGTGAAGGGCGACGACATTGCCCGACTCAACACGGTTGACGCACTTGGCGCTCTGCAAAGCCAAGCTCCCGGCGTGGCCATCACGCAAAGCAACGGATTCCTCAACTCAGGCTTCAAAGTCAACATCCGCGGTATTGGCACCATAGGCACATCGTCGCCACTCTATGTGATCGACGGTGTGGCAGGCGGCAGCATCGACGGCCTCAACCCTACCGACATCGAGAGTATCGACGTGCTTAAGGATGCCGCATCGGCTGCCATCTACGGCGCCCGCGCTGCCAACGGCGTGATACTGGTGACCACCAAGCACGGCCGTGCCGGCCACTCACAGATATCATACGACGGATATGTGGGCTGGCAAAACCTGTATAAGATTCCCACAATCCTGAATGCACAGGAATTCATGGCAATACAGGACGAAGGACGACTGATGGACGGCCTTACTCCCTACTCGTGGAGCACCTATCTGCCCAAGGCCGACTACGACAAACTGATGAGCGGCGAGTGGAAAGGCACCAACTGGCTGAAAGAAATCACCAACAAAAACGCCTTGGTGCAGAACCATTCACTCAACTTCACCGGAGGCTCCGAGAACAACACCTATGCCTACGGTCTGTCGTACACCAAGCAAGAGGCCACCATGGGCGTACCCAGCCAAATGCCCTACATGCAGCGCTTCAATCTGCGCGTGAACAACGACTACGTGATGAAACGCCTGCACGACTTTGAATTTATAAAGGTGGGCGAGACACTGAACTATAAGTTCAGCGACACGCACGGGTCGTTCGGCACCGGCGGCATCTACTGGAACGGTGTCCACAACATGCTTGTGATGAGTCCGCTCATGCACGCCTACACCAGCACTGGCGACTACTACGTGTATCAAGACCAAGTGGCCGACGGCTACAAGTGGGACATATCGAACGGATCAAACAAGAACCCGATCGCCTATCTCGACTATGTGATGAACCAAAACAAGAGCAAGGGACACTACCTGCAGTCGAGCGCCTATATTCAGATTCAGCCCATACGCAACCTGAAATTCAAGTCGCAGTTTGGCTACATAATGTCGTCGAGCGACTACCGGGCCTACATTCCCACCTATGAGCTCACATCAAGTCTTGCCACCACACAAGACCAAGTGACGCAATCACAGTCGAACTCCTACCGCTGGACATGGGAAAACACCCTGAGCTACAACTTCAAGCTGCAAAAGCACGCCTTCGACGCCGTGATTGGCCAGTCGGCCGAGAAATGGGGTTACGGAAGCTCAATCAGCGGCACCAAGAAAGGGTCGAACTTCTATGACTTCGCACACGCCTACCTGAGCAACGTGACCACCACACCCACAAGCGTGACCGCACTCTCAGGCTCGCCCAACAGCCCTGGCGCCATCGCATCGTTCTTCGGACGCGTCAACTACAACTACGACGAGAAATATATGGCATCGGTGATTATGCGTGCCGATGGCTCATCGACCTTTGCCCGCGGCAACCGCTGGGGTTATTTCCCCTCACTGTCGGCCGGTTGGGTGGTGACCAACGAGAACTTCATGGAGAGCACCCGCTCATGGCTCGAATTCCTCAAGCTGCGCGCTTCGTGGGGCCAGAACGGTAACTGCTCGGTGTCGACATTCCAATACCTGTCGCTCATCACCAGCAACAACGGCTACGGCGGCTACACCTTCGGCGACAAGATGGACGAGGTGGGCACCGGTTCGTATGCCTACCAGATCACTAACCCCGACCTCAAGTGGGAGACTCAAGAGCAACTCGACCTGGGCTTCGACGCCCGCTTCCTGCGTGGCCGCCTGAGCACTGAATTCGACTACTACCACCGCACCACCAAAGACTGGCTCGTGACGGCCCCCATCCTCTACAGCGTGGGCGCCAACGCTCCGTCGGTCAACGGCGGCAGCATCACCAACAGCGGTGTGGAATTTGCCATCAAGTGGAACGACAACGTGGGCCGCGATTTCTCTTACGGCATCAACTTCAACATTGCCTACAATAAAAACAAAGTGACCGAGATTGCCAACGCCGACGGCATTATCCACGGCTCAGGCAGTGTGCTGTGGGAAGGCGCCGAAGAGTGCTTGCGCACAGCCGAGGTGGGTTATCCCGTGGGCTACTTCTACGGCTACAAGAGCGCCGGAATCTTCCAGACACAAGAAGAAATCGACAACTACAAGGGTGCAAAACTCAACGGAGCCAAGACCGCACCCGGCGATGTGATTTGGGTCGACGTGAACAATGACGGCACTATCGACTCGAAAGACCGCACAATGATAGGCGACCCGCACCCCGACGTGACGATGGGATTCTCGTTCAACGTGGCCTATAAGGCCATCGACCTGAGCGTTACCACATTCGGAGCATTCGGTCACCAGATAATGAAAAGCTACCGAGACTTCTCGACCTCACCCAACCAAAACTTCACGACCGACATCTTTGCACGCTGGCACGGAGCAGGCACAAGCAACAAACTGCCACGCCTGAGCTCGGCATCGAGCAGCAACTGGAACCGCGTGAGCGACATTTATGTTGAGAACGGCGACTACCTGAAAGTGAAGAACATCACCGTGGGATTCGATTTCAAGAAGCAGTTCCCGCGCATCCCGTTCGAGCAACTGCGCCTCTATGCATCGGTGCAAAACCCGTTCACCATCACAAGCTATTCGGGCATGGACCCCGAAATAGGCTTCGGCGGTGAAAGCGCAGGCAGCTACGCCCAAGGCATCGACCTGGGCTACTACCCAAGCTCGCGAAATGTAATCGTTGGTGTTAACGTTAAATTTTAAATCACAATGAAAAAGTCAATATATGCAATAATCGCAGTCGTGGCGATGACGCTGTGCAGCTGCGAGAACTTTCTGGACACTGAGCTACTCACCCAGAAGACCTCAGAGAATTTCCCGTCGACCGAGAAAGAAGCCAACGAGGTGCTCACCGGCATTTATGCCCACCTGTTGTTTGAAAATCCCGAGTCATCGTCGGAATACTATCTGGCCCAGCTTGCCAGCGACGACTGCCTGGGCGGCAACCTGTCATATTCCGGCAACTGCGCGGTCAACTTCCTCATGTATACCGGCAACCTCAACACGCTGACCGGCCTGTGGGACCGCTGCTACACCCTTATCCACCGTGCCAACTCAGCCCTGAGCTCGTTTAAGAACGTGACCAAGTGGTCGAGCAAGAGCGAAGAAAACCGCCACTATGGCGAGACCTACTTCCTGCGTGGCATCACCTACTATGAGCTTGCACAAGTGTTTGGCGGCGTGCCATTGCGCACCAAGGCTGAAAACACCAACCTGCCGCGCGCATCGGTCGACAGCGTGTATGCCCTCATTGCCAACGACCTGCAAAAGGCCATCGAACTGATGCCAGAGGCCAACTACTTTGCCGGATCCGACATGACAGGCCACGCCACCAAATACGCTGCCGAAGCCTACATGGCACGCGTGTTCCTGTTCTACACAGGCCGCTACGGCAAAGAGACCCTGCCTAACGGCATCACCCGCGATCAAGTGATCACATGGATCAACGACTGCGTGAACAACTCGGGCAACGACCTTGTGAACGACCAACGCAACATTTGGGCCTACACCAATCCCACATCGGAAGAGGCCGAGAGCGGCGACCGCTATAACTACGTGGTGAAAAACGGTCTCAAATGGGCCGGCAACAGCTGCATCGAGACCCTCTTTGCCAACAAGCACAGCCTGAAGAGCAACTGGACCTACACATGGTTCTCCAACACAGTGTCGCAATTCTACTCACCCTCGGGCGACAACTTCAGCGCCAAGCAGAGCTACCCGTTCGGCACCGGATGGGGAGCCGGCCCCGTGTCGCCTGCAATGGTCAAGGAGTGGAAGGAATGGAGCGACAAGCAGCAATTCCTCGACGGCTACACTGAAGACCCGCGCCTGTCGGGCTCGGTGTGGAGCTACCGCGCCATCGACCCCAATGCCGACGGCAAAGTGCTGCTCGACTGCCGCCTGAACGAAGACGAGCCCGACTACACAGTGAGCTACCGCTACTTTGAGCAGACCGGCTATTTTGGCAAGAAATACATCAACATCAACGCCTATGACCCCAAGGCAAAGAACTACACAGCCTTTGGCCGCGTGATGTATCCCGACGTGAGCAACTACACATCGCAGTCGCTCACCCAAATCCAAGACCTGATACACATGCGCTTTGCCGACGTGCTGCTCATGCAAAGCGAGCTCACCCACGACCCCACGGGCCTGAACCGCGTGCGCCAGCGCTCACACCTGGCTCCGGTAGCCTATTCGCTCGATGCCATCAAGCAGGAGCGCCGTTGGGAGTTCGCATTCGAGTCGCTGCGCTGGTGGGACCTGCTGCGCTGGTCGGGACCATCGCTCGAAGAGGCAGGCGAGGCACTCAACAAGCAGTCGGGCTTCGATGTGATCAACGCAGCCGTGGTGGTGCCGATGGTGAAATTCGACTATGCCGCCCGCCTGAAGAAGACACAAGGCTACTGGCCTATTCCGCAAGACGAAATCGACCTGAGCAACGGCGTGCTTGAGCAGAACCCAGGATGGGACGTAAGCGCTCTGTTCAAGGACTGGAGCAACATGTGATTGCGCGTCAGGCCACAACCCTGACAAAACCATTATTGCAGAAACAAACCACAAAAAACAAGATTCAAACATGAGAATAAAATCGATATTCAACATAGTGGTCGTGCTGGCAGCATCGGCATTGGCGCTCAGCTCATGCGACCCTATTGAGGACATGGATGCCCGCAACAAGTATGCCAACGCCGGCACCCCCGTCTCGAAAGCCGACCTCACTGCCGCATTGAGCGTGAAACAGCTACCCAATGCCGACGGTAAAGTGGAAGGCGACCAGTATGTGATAGTGAAGAACAACAAGCCCGAGATAGGCGGCGTGTGGAAGTTCTACCGCGGCAGCGTGGTCACCACCTATGCCACCGATGCCGACACCATAGTGCTTGGCACCAACGGCGACTACAAAATAGTGTATGAGGGCATCTCGGCCAACCAGCAAGTGGTGAGCGACACCATTCGCATCACGGTGACCAACGTGTTCGACATCTTTGACCGCTACCTCACCGGCGCCACCGACAAGGCCGACAAGAGCGCCAAGAAGGTGTGGAGGTTCCGCAAGGTGCAATGGGGCTCATATTGCAACATGGGCGCCTACGGCGGCTGGAAATACACCTCGGCAGGCTACACACCCGAGTCAAACTTTGCCTGGTGGAGCAACATCACCGACCTGAGCACGCTCGGCAACCAAAGCATGGTGATGAGCTACAACGGTACCACAATGACAATCTATGAGCCCGACGGCACCACAGTGCGCCGAAGCGGATCGTTTGCCTACACCCACACAGTGGCCGACGAGCTGGTGAAAGGCGAGCTCACCATGTCGGTGCGCACCATGGGCGGCGAGTTCGACGAGACCTCAACAGCCAAGACCGACATCGTGTACTGGATACTCACGCTTGACGATAAATACATGACCCTATTCCACCCGGTGAAATACACCGGCGGAGTCGACTGGGACTCTTACGGATGGTATGTGTATTACGAATGTGAATAATGCCAAACACATATTGTAGAATAGCGTTTCAATAAAGTTAGTTAGACGACAACGAGTGCGGCGGCTTCCCTGATAGAAGGGAGGCCGCCGCTATTTCGTGTCGCGTGCCCGGCAACAGCCCGCAATGAGCAGAAGGCTCCGCCCTCCTTTCCACATACCGGAATTTGATTATGGCAACATTGTTGCTTGGGTATTGGTGGGCGGGTGGGGATCAGTGGCGGGAGAGGAGGAATTTTTTGAATGAGTTGTAGCCTGAGTTGATGTGCTCGATGCGCTGCGGAGCATTGAGGGCATCACTAAGCTGCGGGGGCATGGCGATGTGTGTGTTGAGCACGCGGTCGACTGTGTGGCGGTATTTGGCCGGATGCGCGGTGGCGAGCGCCACTCCGGTCTCGCCGGGGCGCAGCTGCGAGCACACGGCGCCATAAGCGATGGCAGTGTGTGGGTCGACAATGTAGCCGTCGTCGTGATAGGCACGGCGCATCCAGTTGACTACGTCATCGTCGGCACATGTATACGGCTGCACGTCGAGGCACAGATCGGCATGGCTTGGGTATAAGTCCTTTATGCGGCTGAAATTGCTCGGGTCGGGCAATGCTATGGCGGGCGCTATGCTCTCAACGCGCTGACGGGGGCTGTAGTCGCCCGTGGCCAGATAGCGTGCAAAGGTGTCGTTGACACCACATGCGGCCACAAACCGCTTCACGGGCAGTCCCATGCGCTTGGCCATCAGGCCGGCGGTGAGATTGCCGAGGTTGCCGCACGGCACCGCAATCACAGCCTGCGAGGGGTCTTGCTCGCGCTGCATGAGCTGTGCGGCGGCATAAAAGTAGCAGAACATCTGCGGCAACAGCCGCGCCACATTGACGGTGCGCGCGCTGTTCACTATCATGCGGCTCGACACCTCGGGGTCGCGAAACGTCTGGTCCACGATGTTGCGGCAGTCATCGAGCGTGCCGTTGACTTCAATGGCAGTGATGTTGGGCTTGTCGACAGCGGCAAACTGTGCCCGCTGCACCTCGTCGAGACCGTGGTGCGGATAAAGCACATAGACGTTGACGTCGGAAATGTCGGTAAAGGCGTGGGCAATGGCACCACCGCTGTTGCCCGAGGTGGCCACCACCACATTGATGTTGCGACGGTGACGGCTGTTGTAGTATTGAAGCAGCCGGGCAAGGAAGCGCGTACCCAGGTCCTTGAACGACAATGTGGGCCCGTGGAACAGCTCGAGCACATAGCGGTTGTCGGCCAGGTGGCACAGCGGCATGTCGTAGCAAAACGTGTCGCTCACAATGCGCTTTAGCACTTCGGCCTCCACATCGCCCTGCAAGGCATAGTTGGCCACTGCGTAAGAGATTTCGCCAAGCGACATCGAAGCCATGTTGCGCACGAATGCTGAGGGCAACACAGGCAATTGCTCAGGCATGAATAATCCATGGTCGGGGGCATGTCCCCTGATGACAGCCTGCTCAAGTGTGGCCGTCACGTTGCAGTCGGTTGTGCTATAATATTTCATGATTTTATTTGGTAGCAGGTCAATATCTTAACTTTACGCCATGTGGATGATAGCGTCACCCACACAGCGGCTGAGGCCGTCAGTCGCCGGCAGCATCGATTAGGGTGCCTGGGGCATCTGGGTTAAACGTGTTTTTAACCCAGATTGGAATTTGCTTTAGTTCCACCGGCCTGATGGTGGGATAGTAAATCACCTTGGCGCCGGCCTGGCACATGCGGCTTGCCTTGGCATAACTGATATGAGGCATCACTGTGGCCGAGGGGTCTTTGCGCGGATCGGCGGTCATGAAGCCATCGACATCGGTCCAAATCTCAAGGCTTGAGGCGTTGAGGCCCGCCGCAATGATGGCTGCGGTGTAGTCGCTTCCGCCGCGTCCCAGGTTGGTGATTTCGCCAGTGGCGGCATCGGTTGCAACAAAACCGGGAGCCACAGCCACAGGGCCGCTAAAACCGGAAAAAGCATAGGCTATGAGACCGGCACAAGTGTCGAGGTCGGCGACATTGGCTCCGCTGGCATCGGGCCGCGTTTTTATGAACTGGAACGAGTCGAAAAACTTGGCTCCGGTGATGATGGAGCTTATTATGAGCGACGACAAGGTCTCGCCGAAACTCACCACACGGCACTGGAGCTGCGGTGTGATGGTGCGCATCTGCCGCACCATCACGAGAGTGGATTTCAGATTCTGCAACAGGGTGTCGGTGAGCTGTGCCACGTCGTCGTGCTGTGCCGGAGGCACAAGGCCTGCAATCACATCGTGGTGGCGGCCGGCTATGAGCCTCACCGTCTCGTCGCATTCATCGGGCTTATCGTCGGCAGCGAGCGATGCGGCCTTGATGAGAAGGTCGGTAACCCCTCCCAATGCCGACACCACCACAATCACGGGGCACGTCTGCGCCTCAACCACCTTCTTCACGTTGGCAAGGCTGACCACAGTGCCAACCGATGTCCCTCCAAACTTTAATACTTTCATTTGTCTTTACGTTATAGCAATTAATGCTGATTTGTGACAGTGCGTCGCGGCTACTTGCCGCTGGGGTCGTAGATGCTGTTGAGCAAGGCAGCGAGGCGCAGTCCGCCGGCCACAAGCTGCTGCTCAATCACGGGGCGCATTTTCACCAGATAGGCATAGCTTATGTTGGTTCCTTGCGGAGCACTCTCATAGACCATAGAGGCAAGTTTGTAGGTCTGGTGCGACCAGTCGTCGGGTGTGCCGGCTGAAATAGAGGCCACCTGGGCAGGGGTGCACACGTCGATTTGCTGCTGCCACTCGGTGTAGCTCCAGTTGTGCACACCGTCCACGAGATTGGTATCCCACACGCTGTGCAGGTTGGTCTCGCGGCCAAAGTATTTCACCTTCCACAAATTGCCGCCCAGGTCGGTCACATGGCCCATGTGCAGCGGCTGGTGCATGTCGCCCACAAAGTGGATTATCATTTTCAGGGCAAGGGCCTCCTCGTCGTGGCCGAGGCTGTGAGTGCGCAGACGGGCGGCCTGCTCGTTGATAGCACGCACCACGTCGCCGTCTTTGTTGGGAGTCTGCGTCTCGGGCGTCTTGCCCTCGTCCACGTCCTTGTAGTGCCACGACTTGGTGTGCTCATAGCCGGCAATGTTATTGCTGGCATCGTCGAGCCAATTGGCCCAATAAACCATCGATCGGCCGTCGAGAGCAGCCTCGACGCAGGCCTTGGTCTTGGCCGTGAGGTGGTGTTCGGCAATGCAGGCCGTAACGTCGTGTCCTTTTTTACCCCAAGCCATGCACTGGCCGGCAGTAAGCGATGCCACAGCCAATGCAAGCGCTAATTTTGTCTTAATCATTTATCTTGCTTTTTGTTTTCTATAATTATTCAAATTGCCGTTAACGTGCAACATGCATTGCCTTGAGTTATCAACACCCTAAGAATCAACACAATGCACAGCACATCAATTATACACAAAGTTAATACAAATATCATTAACACGCAAGCCGGTCCACCCTCTTATTTTGCGGCCACAACCGCCAAATTTGGCGGTATAGAAAATTGTGAGTAAATTTGGGCTAAAACGAACAAAATTTGGTTTTTTATGGCAAAACTGAAAATATGCAACGATTGGTGGACCGCCCCTGCCGAGGGTGACAACGGCCAGTTGGTGATGGTGACCGGACGGCGGGCAATGGACAATGTGATAGAATGCGGACTCTATGACGTGAGAGTGACCATCACATGGAACTATGAGCCCATGCCTGACGGAATGCCCGACTATGCCACATCGGTGCTGATGGATGAGGTGAACGAGGCCATTGCGGCCGAATTCGATGCCGACCCCGTGGCCATCAACACCGGCATATACACCGGCGACGGCAAGCGCGACTGGGTGCTCTACACACGCAGCCTAAGCATTTTTCAGCGCAAAATCAACGAGGCCTTGGCAAAATTCGACCTGCTGCCGCTCCAATTCGAAGCCGTGAGCGATCCCGAATGGAACGAATACCGCGAAATGAGGGAAACCGAGATTGCCGACGGAGAAGACTGAAACGGCACCACAGCAAAGCCCCGCAACCAAGCCACACACCTGAGAGAGAATCATTAATATAACAAACACTATTAAAACTACAGATACCTATGGGGAAAATCATGTTTTGGATATTAATTTCGGTAGTGTTCGGAGCTATTGCGGGACTGATATCGGTGAGTTTCAGCCGCCGCAAAGGCAGCAAACGCACATCGAGCACAACGATTGAGGCCGATGCCGACGTGGCCGACGTGGAAGGCAGCGCCAACAGCAACATGCTGCTGGTGGCCACTGTGTTCAGCATCCTGGCATTTCTTGTGATATGGCTTGTGTCGGCCGTGCTCAACCGCGGCATGCTGGACTGGTAAGCTTAACCAGTATTTTCAACGGCAACCGTTACGCCCGCAAGCCTACACGGCACGGGAGTGCGACAAAAAAAGACATCGCCGCAAAGCGCAATGCTTGCGGCGATTTTTCTTTTTATCTGTTTCCCGGTGGTTGCTTCAAACCTTGGCTCGGCGCCAGCCCCCGCGACGGATGAACAGCAGACAGAGCACAAGCATCACCGTGCCGTAGACAATCTCGGACGTCCAAGCTATGGCCACATCGACACGGAGGTAGAAAACAAGCAGCACGATATAGGTAACGTAGAACACCAAGGTGGTGAGTTCGATGAAGAAAGCCATCCGCGTGCTGCCCGTGCCCGACACGCTCTGGAACAGCACATTCGACGGCACCTGCACCGCATAAGACGAGCACATGACCCACAACGACGGCACCGATGCCGTGATAAGCCGCGGAATATCGGTGTAGATGGCAGTGAACGTGGTGGGAAACACAGCAAACAGTAGCGCCAGCGGTAGCACACAGGCATAGGCAAGCTTTATGTGGCGGCCTATGGCCGATGTGACCTGGGCCGCCTGCCCCGCCCCCATCATGTTGCTCACGACCGAGCTGCAGCACGAGGAAAACGCCATGACCACCATAAACAGGAATCCGCCGAGGCCACGCACAATGTTGGTAATGGCCAGCGGCTCCTCGCCAAGGTGTTCAATCATCACAAAGTAGATGAACCATGTGGACACCATGAGGAAATTCTGCACCATCACCCATGCCGACAGTCCCAAGACCGACTTGAGCACGCCAAAGTCGACGGCAGGAATGCGGTTGAGACCATAGCGGGCATAATCGACACGCAGACGGGTGTAGGCTATAAGGAACAACAGCGACACCAGCTCGGCAAGCGACGAGCCTATGGCAGCTCCCTCGATGCCAAGAGCCGGAAATCCGAGCTTACCGAAGACCAGGATGTAATTGAACACGAAATTTGACAGCACAAGCACCACCGAATTGAGCGAGAGAGCCATTGTGCGGGTAGTGGCCACGTAATAGGCATTAAACATGCCGCCGGCAAATGCAAAGAAAAAGCCATAGATGCGCCAATGCACGTAGGCTTCGGCCTTGGCAAGCACGTGGGGCGATGATATGAGCAGCGACAGGATGTCGCCGGCAAAAAAGCGGCACACCAGCCAAAGCACCAAAGCCAAAGCCATCAGAAAATACATGCCTTGGCTGAAAATGCTCCCTATCGACTCGAATTGCGACGCACCGTTGCGGCGCGCCATCATTATTTGGGCACCTATGCAGAAACCGTAGCCTATCATGAACGCAATAAGATAGAACACGCCGGCAATGGCCGAGGCACCGAGTTCCACCTCGCCCACACGCCCCATAAAGGCAGTGTCGGTGAGGCCAACCATCTGCTCCATGAGCAGACTGAGGAGTATCGGATATGTGATGCTCCAAATTTTCTTGTAGCTGAAATCGACTGTCATAATATTCAATCAGTTACGTTATGCTATGAACGGATCGCAAAACAACTGCGCCCAGGTGAGTATCAATTCGATTGCTTAAACAAGATTCGCGCCAAGCCATAGACGTAGCGGCGAAAGCCAGGCCTGTAGGCAAGCAGGCGGTCAAACCAGCCCAAACGGCGGCCGGCTACACGCACCACCATTCCCACATAGACCATGGCGAAAAGAGTGCCCAGGCCCACAATGTGCCATTGCCAAGAGCCAAAAAACACATAGCTGAAAACCACGGCAAGAGCCACCAGACTGATGTCGACGGCAATCTTTGCCTTATGGAACTCCACACCGGCCACCTCGCTGATAGCCACCGGGAATCCCTCGCCAGGCATTGTGACCGATCCGCAACGCACCTCGAAGGCAATGCCCACGCCCAATAGGGTGCAACCGGCTACCTGAGCCACAATCTTGGTCAACATGGCATCGGGGACAAGCCATGAGGTGATTGCCATGTTGGCATCAATCAGCGAGCCGAACACAAAACCCACAAGCAACTGGAAGAGCTGCACAGCCTCGAAGCGGCGGCGGAGCACCGCAATCTGCCCTAGCACAAGCAGGCCGTTCATGATGTAGGTATACTGTCCGATGGTGAGCGCAGGAATCGACGGCATGCATTTTCCAGCCGTCTCAAACACATAGGGCAAAGTGGAAATGACACTCGAGCCCAACATACTGCGCACGCAAACCGCCACGCCAAGCGTCATCACAAACAATGACGCGAGCAGCAACAAATGCTGCCAAACAAATGAAATAATCTTGTCTTTTTTATTCATGTAATCTCTTTTACAGATGCAAAATTACAAAATAATCCACAAACGGGCTTTATGTGAGATGCATCAGCAGCCACGGTTGAAGTTCCAGCACTCCTGCACAGCGCAAGCTCAAAAGCAATCAGCGGAGCCAGCCACATGGCCGCTCCGCTGATTGTGTTTTTTGGGGATATATGGCTTATCACATGTTCATGCCACCGTCGACTTGGATCACCTGGCCAGTCACATAGCTCGACATGTCGCTGGCAAGGAAGGTTGCCACATTGGCAATATCTTCCACAGTGCCGCCGCGACGCAGAGGAATGCGGTCGATCCACTCCTTGCGGATGTTCTCGGGCAGAGCCTTGGTCATTGCAGTGTCGATGAAGCCAGGGGCGATTGCATTGGCACGGATGCCACGGCGGCCCATTTCCTGGCCCACGCTCTTGGCAAGGGCGATAAGGCCAGCCTTAGAGGCTGCATAGTTGGCCTGGCCGGCATTGCCGTGAACGCCAACCACCGAAGCCATATTGATGATTGAGCCAGAGCGCTGGCGCATCATCACCGGAATAAGTGCATGGATAAAATTGAAAGCCGACTTGAGGTTGACGGCAATCACGGCATCCCACTGAGCCTCGGTCATCTTGAGCATTATTGCATCTTTGGTGATACCGGCGTTGTTGACCAGGATGTCGACATGTCCAAAGTCTTCCTTAACCTGATTCACAACAGCCTCAGTCTCGGCAAAGCTGGCAGCATTTGATGCATAGCCTTTGGCCTTTACACCGAAAGCGGCTATTTCCTCTTCGGTCTTTTTACCGTTTTCATCGATAACCAAGTCGGTGAAAGCCACGTCAGCGCCCTCGCTGGCAAACTTAAGCGCGATTTCCTTGCCGATACCGCGTGCGGCGCCAGTGATGAGCGCCACTTTTCCTTCAAGTAATTTCATTTTTTGTCTGTATGAGTGTTTATTATGATTATTTTTTAATCAAAGTCGCAATTCATCAAGGGGCTGTCTCGTCGGCCACGGCTATGCCGTGCAGAATGAAGTCGCGGATATAGGCCCGCAGTTTCATTTTCTCAATGCCCAAGTCGCCGAAGCTGTCGCGAATGTAGTGAATGTCAAGCCCCTGAAGGCAAAGCATCATCACACTGGCGGCCTTGTCGACGTGCTTGATGCGGAACACGCCGCGATCCACCCCCTCCTGCAAAATCTGCGTGAGAATGGCCACCTCGCGGCCAGTGTTGGCCCTGCGGGCACGCTCTACCCTACGCACATCCATGAAGAAACTGGCCCTGAGCGAACCGTTGCGCCCCACCACCTCCTTCACGGCCTCGAAGCGGATGAAGATGAAATTGATGAGTTTCTCCTCAGGCGGAGTGGGCATCGACGGCAATTTGCTCAGGCGCTCAATCACAATGTCGGTCTCGCGCCGCACCACGGCATTGAAAATCTCGCGCTTGCTCTTGAAATAGGTGTAGATGGTGCGTCGGCCCTTGTCGCTTGCCGAGGCAATATCATTCATTGTGGTATTCTCCACACCTTTGTTGGCAAAGAGCTGCCTTGCCACATCAATGAGTTTATCGCGAGTTTTAGATACCATTTTGATATAAAAAATTGCACATTTGTTTACAAAATGCGAAATTAGTAAATATTGTTGATTTCCACAATTTTTTCGCATTTCAATCGGTGCAGACGCAGTTGGAAAAGCCACGCCCATTTGACCCCCG
>CAVFVP010000034.1:0-2978 GCA_963625945.1 Agathobacter rectalis
CGCCCCCTAAGAGGAGAGACAGAGCAATCTGCCCCTCCTCTTTCCTTTTATACCCACCCTCCCTGATTTCGACCGAAAACCACGCTTGAATTTTCGACAGAACGACAAAAAAAACAAATTTTTGGCAGAAGAAGTGTAATTCACTTTTGTAGGTGACGATGGGAAGAATAACTGTAACCATCCGAAATAGGCCTACTTGCAGCAATCTGGTCTGAACTGTAAGCATCCATCAGTCACCTGCTTTGTGCTACTTCAACTCCGCAACAAATCAGAATAACAGATAAACAAAAATGGTATTGTGACTTAATTATTTGATTTTTCCTTTCGCTAGCTTGTTTCTACTTGCGCAAAAGGGCTATATTTGCTATGGAATATAAAAAGATGGCGACATCTCTTTGTTGATGATGAAATGTCTGTTTTAATTGTGTTTCATTGCCTTTTGTTGTCAATTATCATTTATGATAACATTGTGGCTTGCCGTTAATGGCTTAAAGGCTAATAAGTAATAACTAAATATTTACAATCAAGAATATGAAAAAAGTATTCATTCTCGTGTTGTCAATGCTTGCCCTATCGGCATCGGCAACAGTCGACGAGGCTAAGATGAACAAGTTTGTAGGCAACCTCATGTCGCGGATGACTCTTCAAGAGAAACTTGGCCAGTTGAATCTGCCTGTGGCTGGCGAAATAGTGACTGGTTCTGCCAAGAGCAGCGACGTGGCTGCTAAAATCAAAATCGGACAGGTGGGTGGCCTTTTCAATCTGAAGGGTGCCGATAAGATTCGTGAGGTGCAGAAGATCGCCGTGGAGCAGAGCCGACTCCACATACCGCTGATATTCGGCATGGACGTGGTGCATGGCTACGAAACTGTGTTCCCCATTCCGTTTGCCATGTCGATGTCGTGGGACATGGATGCCATTCGCAACTCGGCGCGAATAGCCGCCGTTGAGTCTACTGCCGACGGCATTAACTGGACGTTCAGCCCCATGGTCGACATTTGTCGTGATGCGCGCTGGGGGCGCATGAGCGAGGGATCGGGCGAAGATCCTTATCTGGGCAGCCAAATCGCAAAGGCAATGATTGAGGGCTACCAGGGCAGCGACCTGAGTGCCAACAACACGATGATGGCTTGCGTGAAGCATTTTGCCCTTTATGGCGCAGTCGAGGCAGGTCGCGACTATAACACTGTTGACATGAGCCGCATTCGCATGTTCAATGAGTATTTCCCGCCCTATAAGGCTGGCGTCGATGCGGGTGCCGGCTCTTTCATGACGTCGTTTAACGTGGTTGATTATGTGCCGGCCTCTGCCAACCGTTGGCTCATGACCGATGTGCTTCGTGGCATGTGGGGCTTCAACGGCTTTGTGGTGACTGACTACACAGCAATCAGTGAAATGACTAATCACGGCCTTGGCGACCTTCAGCAAGTGTCGGCTCTTGCCCTAAAGGCTGGTGTGGACATGGACATGGTGGCTGATGGCTTCCTGGGCACTCTCGCGAAGTCGCTCAGCGAGGGCAAGGTCACTATGGCCGAAATCGACCAGGCTTGCCGCCGTATCCTTGAGGCCAAATACAAACTCGGCCTTTTTGACGACCCTTACCGTTATACCGATTTGAAGAGGGCTAAGAAGGATGTCTACACTCCAGAGCATCGCGAGGCCGCACGCCGCCTGGCTGCCGAGTGCTTTGTGCTTCTTGAAAACCGCGACAATCTGCTTCCGCTGAAAAAGCAGGGACGAATTGCCCTTGTGGGCCCTTTGGCCGACACACGCGCCAATATGCCGGGCACATGGAGCGTGGCTGCCGTCATGGACAAATACAAGTCGGTGCGCCAGGCCATGACCGAGGCATTGGCCGGTAAGGCCACCGTGCTTTATGCCAAGGGGTGCAATGTGTGCTACGATGCCGAGCTGGAGAAGAACACCACCATGTTCGGGCGTGAAATGCGAGACCCGCGTCCGGCCGACGTGATGCGTGACGAGGCTGTGAATGTTGCCCGTCAGGCCGATGTGATTGTGGCATGCATGGGTGAGCCGAGTGAGATGAGCGGCGAGAGCAGCTCGCGCACCAACCTTGAGATTCTGGACGCGCAAAAAGACCTCCTCGAGGCCCTAAAGGCCACAGGCAAGCCCATAGTGCTGCTCAACTTTTCCGGCCGTGCCACGGTTATGAATTGGGAAAAGGAAAATTTCGGCACCATAATGAATGTGTGGTTTGGTGGCAGTGAAACGGGCGATGCCATTAGCGACGTGGTATTTGGCGATGCCGTTCCCAGCGGTCACCTTAGTGCCTCGATGCCCAAGAGCGTGGGGCAGATTCCCATCTATTACAGCCATCTCAACACCGGGCGGCCCAATGCCAAGTGGTTTCAAAAATATACCGGCAACTACCTCGATGTGGATAACGAGCCCCTTTACCCATTTGGCTATGGCAAAAGCTACACCACATTTGCCTACAGCCCCATGACGCTCAGCAGCACCACCATGGGCCGCGACGGGACCATCGATGTGAGTGTGACCGTGACCAACACCGGCAACTACGATGGTGCCGAAGTGGTGCAACTCTACATCCGCGACCTCGTGGGAAGCATTTCACGCCCCGTGAAGGAGCTGAAAGACTTCAAGCGCATCATCCTCAAGAAGGGCGAGAGTCAGGAGGTGACTTTCACAATCACGGCCGACAAGCTGAAGTTCTACAATGCCCAGCTGGAGTATGACTGCGAGCCTGGCGAGTTCTGCGTGATGGTTGGGCCCAACAGCCGCGATGTGGAGACTCGCTCATTCACCTTGCAGTAATCACAACCCGCCACAGCGCAAGACGGCAACAATAGCGCAAAAAAATGGAAACGGGTCGGCAGCTCTCTCATGAGCTTCCGGCTCGTTTTATTCATATCTGCATGGCATGAGCGGATTCCATGCCATGCGCGCACAATGGCGGGTGCGGGGCAGAGTGGGACGGCTCACGCCCAGTGTTGCTG
>CAVFVP010000034.1:2988-6328 GCA_963625945.1 Agathobacter rectalis
GTGGAGACCCGCTCATTCACCTTGCAGTAATCACAACCTTTCGCAGTACTAACCAACAATAGCGCAAATGAAAAACGAGTCGGCAGCTCTCTCATGAGCTTCCGGCTCGTTTTATTCAGATATGCTTGGCGTGAACGGAATCCTGTCCGGGGTCCACAATGGCGGTCGTGTGGCAAAGCGGGGCGGCTCATGCCTTGTGTCGCAGTGCCATGGCGCCATTCATGACACCGGGCCGCGGTTCAGTCAGGCTCGTCGCAGTCTTCCCCGCTAGTGTATTCGTTATCAAAATATTCCGAAAGCTCACCGGTGTTTTGGTGGTAGTCATAGTCCACCATCATGTCGTGAGTCGCATCGCCGTTATAGGCTGAATAGTCATCAAAGTCGTTCATAGTCATATTAAAGTTAAAGTCCGTTTTTGTCTCTCTAAACACCACGCCAAAGACCGGCGTGTTTTCATATAACATCCAGCCCCAAACCCTTAAGGTAGTTGAAGGTCCCGTCATAGAATTCGGGCAAACGTGTGGCATCTTCAGGAAATCCTTCTGAGTTTTTCCTGTTGTTGCCGTTGGGCACGCAGATGATAATGCCTTGACGGGCTCTTGTGAGTAGCACCCGATATGCGTTAAGCATATATTTCTGCGCCTCTGTGTTCTTCTCCGGAATCCAGCGGTTTTTTCCGTTGAATTTGAAATACTTCCATCGCCCGTCGGTGAATTGCATGTCTGCGTCCCAAAGTATGCATGCATAATCCAGTTCCAATCCCTGCACTTGAATTTCGGTTGCTGCCTCTTCGAGGTAGTTTGATGAACGCACATCACACTTGTCTTCCAGGAACCAGTGCACGGCGTTTTCGTCTCCTGTTGCCAGCACGTTGACGGCTTGCGGCTTGTAGCGGGCCGCCACTTTCGACACCAGAATGCCGGTTTGTTGCGAACCACGGGCTTTTGAACGCAGCCATCGGCGGGCATTGTCGATGTTGCGGGTGAGAAAAATCGGGTATCCTTTCTTCTTCACATCTTGATACAATGCGCTGGCGCTGCTGTCGATTGCGAGTAGTGCGTGGATGAACGATGACAACGTCTCGGCGCGGAACGACCGTAGGCTTACGGCCAGATGCAGGTTGATGGAGTAGGTAACGTTGGTGTTATGCTGGAGCAGCTCGTTCACTTTCCCCTCAGCGTATTCTTTTTCAGTGAGCTTGTCCGAAATGTATACCTTCCAGTGCGTGTATTCTTCGTTCAGCGCTTTTATCCATTCCGATATGCCAGCCTCGCCGGTGTTTATTTCCTGGCCTCCGCCCACCAAGCATATTATCACAGCCCAGTCTTTGCGTTGGTCAAGCGACCATATTAGGAATGAAGCTTCCGAAACGGGGAAATTAGGCACTTTCAGCTTGTTGCCATAGGTGCCGCCTCGTTTCAGGTAGTTGGCCAAGCGCTTATGCGTCCACGACCGTTGGGCTTCATCGAATATTGCCACATGCTCCACCTCGCCGTAGCCTGCGTCTTTCGTCTTAATGGCTTTCTCGGGATCTATTTCAAGCCGTCCGTTTTCAACGGGGTTCTTTATTTTTGCGAGCATATTGTCGCGGTAACGGTGTATCATCTGCAAAAACTCGTTGACTTCGCGGCGCGAATCCGACAGATTCTTTTTCTCGCCCCGTGCATTGCATTTCTCTTTATTGTCTTTTGCAAGGGCTTCGGTAAGCACGGCCACCAGCGGTCCGTTGCCTGAAAGATACACGGCTCCGTTTTCCCGATTCATTTCTCCGTCTTTATACGATTGCTTGATGGCAACATCAAGACCTACAAGCGTTTTTCCTGCTCCTGGAACGCCAGTCACAAAGCAGATGCTTTTTTCGCGGTTTTGCTTGCTTTGCTCTATGATGTCGAGCAAATATGCAATGGTTGCGTCGGTCGACACTTTGTCGGCTTCGTGGCGGGTGATGTCGTCTACTGAATGATTCTCGTAGAGTGAGCGTGCAGCCTCTACAATTGTGGGCGTGGGGCTGTATGGGCTTATCAGCCAATTATAGCCCCATTCTTGCTGGTTGAATGTGGTTTTGCCAATCGACAGCACTTTGGCTATTACGCCCTGAAGCGAGCTTTGTCCAGATATGATGGGGTTGTATATGGCATCGTCGTAGGCCGATGGCTGGATCACTGTAGATGCTTTCGCGTAGTTAGTCGGCACAAGGATGGGCACAATTGGCTTGCCAAAACTGTAAAGGTGAAAGTTTTTCAAGTCGAGCGCGTAGTCAAGCACCTGCTCAACGTCGGCCTGCAATGCGTCTTTTTTTCCCACTTTGAATTCGAGGCAGAAAACCATACCCTGAATCAAAAGCACCACATCCACCCGTTTACCAAGCCGTGGAATGTCGTATTCAAAGAAAATGTAGGCATCATCATCGTCCTCCCATGGCGTCAGCACCTCTTGCATGATATCAATCTCTCCTTTCCATGCTTCGTTGGTTGTCGTCTGGTCAATGCCGTGAAATGAATCCACGATGTTTCCCAAAACTTCTGCTCTGTTCATGGCAAGAAACTCTGATATTTTGGCCTTGAAAAGGCATCGGGTGTGTCTTACTGGATTTGTCATGTTTTATTATATGTGGGGTTTGATTGATGACAAATTTACAGAAATATTCGCAATGCCTCAACTAATTGCGGAAAACAATTTGTCGGATCATCCACAACAATCCACACAACAATCCATATATGCATAATCATTGCATTCGGCACGATGCTGTGCTGTTATGGCCTTTAGCGGAGGTGGCAGAGGGGCGGCAAACAAAAAAAAGCACCGCGAAATCACTTCGCAATGCCCTAGGAAAAAATAGTATGAATAAAAAAAGTGGTATAAAAGGCTAACTCTTAAAAATCTTTTTAAACTTTTTATTAAAAACCAATCAAACGTATCCTGTCAATCATGATTGCTGGCAGCCTGGCTGTCCACACTGATTTCCAGTGGCCGTGTCACCAATTGCAGCGGCTATGATAGTTGTTGTTGTCTCTCGACTGCTGGGACGCGTCTGCGTCACCGGGTCGTGAACCCGCGCGTGGACGCGCGCGAATATTTATTTTTTGATGCTTTTTGTGCGGGCGGGCAGGCGCCTGTGTTGATTCCAGTCTTCACTGCACTGTGGGCTGCTTCGGCTCGGTTGCCGCAGTCAGCTCCGTCGCATAATCAGCATCGCATCACTTTCAGATAAAAAACAAAGTTGTTGAAAACTTTGCTGCTTGTTGTTTGTCACTTCATTGTCTTTTCACTTCTGCCTGCTTGTGGCCAAGCAATGTAGGCCTTGCGGGTCTCAAACCGAAAAGAGGCATTAGGATGATAT
>CAVFVP010000034.1:6338-23573 GCA_963625945.1 Agathobacter rectalis
GCCCTCTGGCAGGCTTTAGTGATAGTGCTTCATATAAATCTATGCAAATTTACGCCGTTAATGCAAAGAAAGCAAGTGATTGACATGAAATAAATGTAAAAAGGGCTCTATGACGGTAGCAGAAAGCACGAAAAAGGCCGGCAAAAATTGCCGGCCTTTTCACAGTTTCTTTTTTGCGTGTTATGAACCGATAACTTATTTGCGGATACCGAGTTCTTTCTTAGCGATGATTGCGCGGTAGCGGTTGATGTCGGTCTTGATCAGGTAATCAAGCAGACGACGACGCTTACCTACAAGCATCTTAAGTGCACGTTGAGTTGTATGATCTTTGTGATTTAACTTGAGGTGCTCAGTTAAATGGGCGATACGGACCGAGAATAATGCAATCTGAGCCTCGGGAGACCCAGTATCAGTATTGCTTTTGCCGTAAGTGCCGAAGATCTCTTTCTTTTTCTCTGAATCTAAATACATTCTTCGTTACTTTATTAATTGATAATATTTATTTTGCGGGGCAAAGTTAGGCATTTTTTCTGTCACGGCAAAGTTTTGCCGCACTATTTTGCTGAAAATGACATCATTTGCACCCTGAAAATGAAAACAAATGGCCCACATGGGGCCATTTGCATTATTTGTTGATCATCTTTTGAGCCTTGACTGAGCCGTCGGAGTAGCGGCACACCACAATGTAGGTCTGGCCGTCGTGCTTGGCCGGAGCCGTTACCTCCATGCCGCCCACGTTGAAGTAGGTCACGCCCACTATTGCCTTGTCGGCGTCAACGCCATCGATGCCCGATGCCGAGTTGAGTTTCACGGTCCACTGACGGCTGAAGTTGCCGCAAGTTGCGGTCAGCGACACCTCGGCAGTGCTGCGGTCGGTCACATAGGCGTCGTTGCCCTTAATCTCAACAACAGGATCGCTCACGGTCCAAGTTACACCCGACGGGTTGCCCACATTGAAGTTGCCGCGCACGTCATCGTAAGTGTAATCGGCGGGCAGCACCACTGCCGCCGCATTGGCGCGGGCGCAGTCGTTGTCGGTGAATCCGGGTATCACGGGGAAGCTGTAGCTGTCGCCAGTAGCCCAATTACCCTCAATGTCTGTGAGGGCGGCAAGTTGCGCGATGGTTACGGCAGTGCCGCCAATGGTGTCTTGGGCATAGGTGCCATAGTCGGTCACATAGTAGGTGTTGCGCATCACGCTGCCTTGGTCTACACGCCATCCGGTGTTGTCGCCCACGAGTGAACCGCACAGAGTGTCCACTTTCACAACGGGGCCTGCATTGTAGCAGTCGACCAGTGCTGCGCCTTGCCAAGTGGATGTGCCGCTTGACGGCGAGCCGATGAGGCCGCCCACGGCCTTCGTAGCCTTGACCATGCCGGTGTTGTAGCAGTTGTAGTATTGAATGCGGCCTTGTCCGCCCAGACCACCGGCGTTGGAGGTTCCGGCCACCACGCTGCCAGTGTTGAAGCTGTTTTCCACGCGTGAGTTGCCGCTGCCGTAGCCGTTGATGCCACCGGCACCATTGTTAACAGTCGTGATTTCACCGGCATTCCAGCTGTTTCTGATGGTACTGCCGTCGCCCAGCAGGCCACCGATGATGCCACCGGCTCCCAGAGAGGCCGAAATGTCGCCTGTGTTGTAGCAGCTGTCTACTATGGTGTAGTTGGGCAGATAGCCGCCAATGCCGCCGGCGTAGTTGGCGCCGATGATGGCACCAGTGTTGTGGCAGCGAGCCACATGGGCAGGATTGTCGCTCTTGATGGTGAGTTGGTTACCCCAGATACCACCGGTGTAGACCGATTTTTCCGACAGCACATTGCCCTCATTGTAGCAGTCCGCTACATTGCTGCCTGCCGACAGCATGCCCAGCAAGCCGCCGGTGCCGTGGGTGCTCTTCGACAGCGAAGTGGAGATGTCACCTGTGTTGTGGCTGCTGCTCACGTGCAATGGCACGGTGGATGTGACGTTTGCCACAAGGCCTGCGGCTAGGTCGGCTGCAGTGACGGTGCCCTCGTTGGCACAGTCGGTGATGGTGAGTTCAGAAGTGCCGCGCACATATCCCATGAGTCCGGCCGTTGCCGTACCCTTGGCGTTGCTCACGTCGGCCTTGTTGACGCAGCGCACAAATTGCGAGCTGTAGCCTGAGCCTACGAATCCGCCCACATTGGCGCCTGTGCCCGAGCTGGTCACGGCTCCCTCGTTGGTGCAGTCGGTGAAACGTGCGCCCTCAGCAGCGCCCTCACCTGCAAATGCGCCCACACTGCCTGCGGTAGATGTGACAGTCGCATAGTTCACACAGTGGTCGAAGCTGGCGTTGCCGCCTATCTTTGCCACGAAACCGCCTTGATAGCCCTTGGCCGAGACGTTGACGCGGTTGGTGCAATTGACAAGGGCACCGTTGCTGTAGCCGGCAAATGCTCCGGCATAAGTTGTGGTCGACGTCAGTGTGCCCTCAAGCGTGAGGTCGCTGACTTGGGCGCTTGTGCCCAGCGAGCCAAACACGCCGTAGTTGCGTGTGGATGTGGTTATTTTAAGACCCTTGAGTGAGCATTTGTTGCCTAAGAACACGCCGCCAAACGGGGTGATGCCGTCGGCTGCCGCCGACTTGAATGTGGCGGCACTGAAATCAATGTCGTTCATCAATTTCACGTATTGGCCGGTGAGCGGGTTGGCTGTTTCGGATATGTAGGAGCCGAATGTGTTCCAGTCGTTCACGGTGCTGATCTGGAAGGGATTGGCCTCTGAGCCATCACCCTCAAGAGCAAGCGCGTAGACGGCCACAAGCGGAATTTGCTTGACGTAGCCGTTGAGCGATGCCGTCAGTGTGTCGGTCGTGGCCTTTGTCACTGCGGGAACCGCAAGTGTGGCATTATCGATGGCAAACTGCTTGCCCTGTGTGAGTGTCCATATGGTTCCGTCGACGCTGCTGAGCGATGCCGTGCTCGATATGTGGCGTGCGTCCTGGTTGGCCGGAATCGACAGCACTACCTGCGATGCAGCCTGTGAACGGGGCTCGGATGCAAATTGTGCAAGAACCGGATATTTCCCGGCCTCAAACTTCCACACGTCGGTTGATAGGCCTTCTACTGCCTTGCCCGATGTGAGGTCGCTTGTGGAAAGTCCCTTCATTTGGGGGTTGGCATCGTTGGCCTCGGCGTTGAGTCCGGTGACTTGAGCGTCGTAATACACGGCCTCAACGTTGCCGGCATTGCCGCTTTTGCCGCTCACTGCACCCATAGCGGCAAGCTTGGTGCAGAACACTGTGCCATAGTTCACGGCAGCGGTTATTGTGTTGTGGCTCTTGGCGGCTCCGGCTGAGTTGTTGGCTCCGATGAGGCCACCTGCCGCGTCGGCTCCAACACCCACCTTCACGGTGCCTGCATTGACCACGTTGCTTATTGTGGCACCGAGTGCCTTGCCTGCGATACCGCCGGCAGTGCGCAGTTGCGCAGTTGCAGTCTTGAATTTCGACAATACGCACACCTCAACCGTGCCCACGTTCTGGCAGTTGGCCACGATGCCTTGTGCATCGGCCACAATGCCGCCAGTGGTCTCAGAGCCGCAGCGCACGTGACCGGCATTAAAGCAATTGGTCACTGAGCTGCCTTCTACCGATGCTCCCACGATGCCGCCGGCTGTGGTGCGGTAGACGGTGACGTCGGCATAGTTGCGGCAATTGTCCACTGTGCCGTAGTTGTAACCCACAAAGGCGCCGGAGTAACCGGCAAACTGTAGGCTGCAGTCGGCGGCGATGGTAAGGTTCTTGAGCGAACCCATGGGGGCAAGGTTGCCTATGAAGCCCTTGTAGATGTCGCCGCTTGCCTTTGAGTCGAGTGTGCCAAGGGTGGTTTCGGTGGGTTTTACCGACCACTGCACGAAGTCGAGCTTCATGTTGTGGATGGTGTGGTTGCCGCCGTCATAATGTCCCTGGAACTTGTCGGTGAGTTCTACATTGCAGCAAATGCCGGCAAAGGCTGTGTCGTTTTCAAGGTCGATATCGGCCGTCTGCAGGAAATAGGTGTCTTTGTAGAACTGACGCGATTTCGTGGTGACTTGGCTCAGTTTCACGAGGTCGGCCTTGTTCTGGATGAGATACGGGCTTTCAGCCGTGCCCACGCCTTCAAACACCTTGGGCGCTACCTTGATGTTGACGATGCGCGGCTGGATTGATGCGTTCATGCTGCCGTCGGCGTTCAGCGCAACGATTGCTATGGTGTCGTTGCCAAACTTGCCGTTCAGCTTGTAGGCCCCGTCGGCAATTGTGCCCATCAGGCCTGTCTTGCTCAAGCGCTGGCTGCCGTTGATGGTCTGAAGCGAATAGGCTGCCGTTGAGCCGAGCGAGCGGATGGCGAAGTCGTTGGCCACACGCTCCACATTGTCGGGGAACTGGGCGTCGAATGCCAGAACCGTGGCACTCAGCTGGGCTTCGGGTGTGTCTTCGGTGCCCTTGATGCGCGGATAGTATCCTTCGGCAAAAGTCCATTTCGACGATGAGAATCCTTTAGGACCGCTGGCGCTAGTGAGGTCGGATGTCACAGCCACAAGGCGCTTCGATGAGTAATTCACCATCTGCTTGTCGAAATACACGTTCTCTATCGTAGGAAAGCATCCGCTCTCGATGGTGCCAAGTGCCTCGCGCACGCCGTTCTCGGTATCATATAGATATGTGTTGCACGAGGTGCGGCCGGCAAAATAGCAGTTCTTGATTGTGGGTTGCACGGTGTCGAGAGCTACGACATAGGGGCTCACCTTGCCGGTTATGCCGCCCACGTAGTTGCTGTTGTAGCACGATGCAAAGCCGGTGAAGTAGCAGTCGGTGATGGTGCCGCGGTTCACGCCGGCCACACCGCCCACGGCGGCATTGCTGTTGTAGCCATAGACGTCGGCTGCGGCAAAGCAGCTTTCCACTGTGCCGCCGGCATTGTTGCCCACTACGCCGCCCACATACATGTCGGCGTGCTTGCGGCCGTCGACTATGCCGGTGAAGTAGCTGTTGCGGAGCGCACTTGCCGGGCTATAAAGCGTGCCCACCAGGCCGCCGCCATTGTAGCCGGTTGTCGGGGCCGATACATACACCCCGGCTCGGGCATGGCAATTCTCGACCACAGCGCTTGACTGGCCGGCAATACCGCCGCCCATGCCGCCTAAGCCGTAGACCATGCCGTTGAAATAGCAGTTCTTTACATTAAAGGCATAGCCGCAGATGCCGCCGGCGCACACGCCCTCGTTGGTCACCTCACCGCTGGTGTTGCAGTTCTCGATGAGGCCGAAACTGCAGCTTGCCACGATGCCGGCATAATAGTAGCTGCCGCTCACTGTGGCATTGGTTACGTTCAGATTCTTGATCACCGACACTGTGTCGGCAACGCCAAACAGTCCGGCAAAGCCGGCGCCGCGGGTGTTGACGTCGAGACCCTTCAGCGTGTGTCCATTGCCGTCGAATGTGCCGCCAAAGCGCTGAGTGTAGTAGTTGCCGATAGGCTCAAACCGGTAGCCGGTCATGTCGATATCGTTCTCGAGGCTGAAGTATTTGCCGCGGTAGGTGCTTGCATACATTGTAAGGCTCGGGTCGCCATACACATAGTTGTCGTCGCTGTTGACGTTAGTGGCAAGTGTCACCAGGTCGTCGAGCGTCTTGATCTTATACGGATTGGCCTCGGTGCCCTCTCCCTCAAAGGATGTCTGCTTGTTTTCGGGATAGGTGAATGTGATGCCGTCGCCATAGATTTTGGCGCTGGCAAGCTTGCCTGTGTAATACTTGGTGGTGCTATACATTATCCAGTTGCCCCAAGTGAGTTGGGTGTCGGTACCGGTGCCGGTGATGGCGCTTGTCGTAGCACCGCCCTTGACCCAGTCAGCTGCGAGGGTGTAGAAATTGCCCATAGTGGTTCCGGCAGTCCACACTTTCTGCGACAGCACGCGCAGCGACTTGTCGGCATTGAGCACAATCTCGGCCGTGCATCCGTGGTTGCCCAGGTTTTTCACTGTCACCACATTGGTGCCGGCCTTTTTCACAATCACATTCCACGACTCGGCGTCTTTCTCACCATTGTAGTAGGTGACATCCATCGATGCGTTGGCGCGCTCGATGATTGTTTTCTCGTTTATGGTAACATACCGGTCTTTCTTGGAGCCTGAATTGATGAAGAAACCCCAATATCCTGGAATTGATATTGTGCCGTCGGCCGATATGGTTCCGGTAATCACTTCGGTGCGCACCGGTTTGCCCACGATGGTCGACACTGCAATGTCGCACTCACCGTCGGTAGTTGTGCCCACATACTGCGACGGAATCTCTATGGTGCCGGCCGAAAGGTCTACTTTGGCCTTGACCACCACGCCTGCATTGTAGAAGTTGGTGATGGTCACCGAGTCGGTGCCCAGTTGGGCCACTTCTACCGACAGGCCGCCGTCGGGCGTCGATGAACTGATGGTTTTGTAGGTCATCACGCCTTTCCCTGCCAGCGCACTCATGCTCACGGCTTTGGCCGGAGCCTTGCGAGGCGTTTTGGCTGTTTGGCTAAGCCCTGGCAACACAGCCCCATCACTGGGCACGCGCAGTTGCATGGCTCCCACCTCGGTTCCCGGAGCGGTGACCGCCTGCCCCTTGACGGGGAATGCAGTCAAATCGCCGTCGGATGATGCCGTAGCGACAGGAGCGCTGAATGCCAAACAAGCTGCCAATAGCAGCAAAGTTGTAGCTTTTTTCATAATGCTTAATTTAACTGTTGATATTTGAAAAGAATAATAAATGATTGTCTTCGATTGTGACAGTGGGCAGTAGAGGTCCAGTCGGCAGCCTTGGGGGTGCCGTTATGCCGCTTTTTTAAGCCTTTATGCTGAAATTCCAAATCACAAAATCAATGTTAAAAAGTGATTACAAATTTACATATTTTCGTTGTTATTTGGCGGTGTTTCGCATAAAAAACGCCGTTTTTTTTAGAATCGTTTGTAGTGCGCTGGGGGTGACGGTGATTGATTGTGTCGTTTTTCTTCGGTGGCTTATTGCACTTTTGCGTTGCTGCTTGTACCTTTGCCAGCGGTGACGTTTGCCCACACTCACTGCAATATGAGGGTAGAATGCAGTTGCCGTCACTAAATTAAGTGATTGACAATGATGAGGACAAAAATATTGATTATGGCGATAGCCATTGCCGTGTGTTGCGGCATGGTAAAGGCGGCCGATGTAACGACTGGCATGGCATATACGGAGGACTATGGCGTGATAGAAAGCGGCGATTTGCTGTTTGTGGTGTCGGCCGAGGAAAACGGCATCACAAGTGTGACTCAAGGCATTGGCAATTTGGCCATCGACCATGTGGCTATTGCTTTTCGCGACAGCTTGTGTGGCAATCAGCTGAAAGTGGTTGAGGCTATAAGCCGTGGTGTGTGTGTCACGCCGGTCGACTCGTTTATGCGTAGGGCCACGCCTGCGGGTGGCCGTCGCCCGCTTGTGGTGGTGGGTCGGCTGGCCTGTCGCGACAATGCCCCGGTGTGGGTAAGTAATGCTTTGAAGTATGTGGGGCGGCCTTACGACCATCTGTTTATGCATGACGACCAGGAATTATATTGCAGTGAGTTGGTCATGTTGAGCTATGTCAACAAGAACGGGAAGCCGATATTCGCCCCTATCAGAATGTCGTTTCACGATAAAAGCGGCCAGGTGACGCCGTTCTGGCGCAACTATTATGCGCGGCGTGGCTTGCGTGTGCCCGAGGGTGCTCAAGGCAGCAATCCCGGCCAACTGTCACGTGACGGGAATGTGCGCATCATTTACCGCTTTTTTTAGCGGTTCCTCTTCTCTGTGTTGATGTGATTGGGATGAAAGTGGGGTGGGGCACGTCTTGTCACGCAGCATCTAACCTGTCACGCGGTTTCAATACTGATGCTTAATACCATTGCACGCCGTTGCTGTAGCTCGAGCGCTTGTCATACTTGATGTCGCTGAGCATGCTCGACTTCACGGCTATGTGGAAACTGTAGCTCTTATATGGCCCTACGGGAACGAAACTTGCGCTCATCGAGAAGCAGTGCAGGTCGCGCGATATGGAGCAATTCATGTAGGCTATCTTACCGGTGTCGAAATTGTAGCTCGCCGAGAACGAGAAGTTCCAGTTCTTGGTGGGCCTTACGCTTCCGTTGATGCTGAGGTTCTGCGTCCATTTGCCGTTATACTCCATCTTCTTTTTATTGAATGTGCCGTAGCCGTACGACATTGAGTAGTTGGCCGTAATGCTCCATGGGAACGACCATTGGGCATATCCGTCGCGGTCGAGCTTCAGGTCTGTGTTGTTGGCATTGCTGCCGTCGGTGGCGGCTTGTGGTGTGTTGTCGTCGCGCTTCTGCTTGTTGTCGTCGGTGTTGCGGCTATTGCCGCCTCGGCCAAAGAGGTTGCGGAATGTGTCGTTGTTGATTGTGTAGCTGAACGATGTGCCTGTGCTCGACAGGCGTCCCCATCCGCCTCCGTTAAACAGCCTCAGCTTGTTGATGCGCACCGGGTTGCCATATTCGTTCAGGGCATACTTATACACGTCCCATGTGGCGCTCAGGTTGAGGTTGAATCCCTTGGTTATGCGGAGCAGTATCGATGTGCTGAGGTTGCTCCACCGCATTGAGTCGGCGGCGAAGTTGTAACTTTGGCTCAGGTTCAGGTTCTCGATAATCGACACTTTCTTGTAGCCGGTGCTGTCTTTGTCGCTTCGCACTTTGGCCTCTAGGTTGTTGGCGATGTTGAACGACACGATGCCGCTTTTGCCGCTTGATGCGCCGCCAAAGAGCCCATGGGAAAAGTAGGAGTACTTGTGCACCTGCTGCACTCCGTTGGCGTCGGGGTAGTAATACTGCCCGTAGTAACCCCAAAAACGTGAGCTGAAATCAGGCGCAGCCGAGAATGAGATGGTGGGGGTGATAACGTGGCGTATTTGCTGCACTTTGTTGCCCAGGAATTTAAGCGGCTTGAAAAAGCCATAGATCTTGGTGTTGAACGAGAGTGCGAAGTTGAAGTCAAACACATTGTAGAAGCTGTAGGTGGTGTCCTGAACTTCCGCACTGGCATTCGGGTCCCACGACCTGCGTATCTTGCTGGTATACATGCGGTCGTTGAGCGTGAGCGACGGGGTCACGTTGAAGTATTTGAGCATCGTGAATGTGGCCGAGATGGGCACCGAGTGCGACATGCCGTTGCGCCAGTCTTTCACAAGGCTTTTCTTGAAGAATTCGTCCTGCTTGGCCGTGAGCGAGTTTTGGAAACGGCCTGAATAGCTTAGCTTTATTTTCTCATACCATTTCTCGTCGCCTACGGCATGTTTGCGCTTGAACGGGGCGGTTTGCGACATGGTGATTGTGAAATTAGGGAACGACACGTTGAGCGTCGAGTCGGCTGCGCGCTGTGTGATGCTGGCCGTGGTCGATATGCTCCATTTCGTGCCGGGAAACTTATACGACAGATTCACCGTTGAGCTCTTGGTGTTTTCAGTGAAAGCGCTGCTGTAATAGCTGTCAAGGTTGTTGCGCGAATAGCCGCTGGTTGCAAAGTTCACACTGGCCGAGAATGTCATGTTCGGATTTGCCTTGGTGTTCTGCGAGTGGGTCCAGTTGATGCTGAAGTTTTTCATCTTCGAGTAGTCGGCCTCGCCCTTGTCGCCATTGATGGTGGTGAGGTAGCTTATGTTCACATTGCCCTGGTACTTGTAGCGCTTCACGTAGCTCGACTGGGCTGTGACACCCCACGAGCCGCGGGTGTAGATCTCTCCGGTCAAGGCCAGATCCACATATTTGTTGATGGCGAAATAGTATCCGCCGTTGCGCAGATAGAAGCCGCGGTTGTAATCCTCGCCGAATGTGGGCACCAGAATGCCGCTGCTGTATTTGCTGGAAAACGGGAAGAAGCCAAACGGCACCGCTATGGGCAGTGGCAGGTCTTCAAGCACCATATAGGCTGGGCCGGTGACCACGTCTTTTTTCGGCTTCACTTTGCCTTTCGTGATCTGGAAGTAGAAGTGCGGATTGTCGTGGTCGTCGCAAGTGGTGTATCGCCCGTTTTTCAGGTAATACACGTTGTCGTCCATTTTCTTGGTGATGCCTCCGGTGAGGAAACCCTCGCCTTGCTCGGTCATTATGTCGGTGATGAGTCCTTTCTTGGTCTTGAAGTTGAATCGCATGGTCTTCGACTCATAGTCGCCGCTCGGGTCTTTGAAGATGGGTTTGCCTTTCAGCGTGCCGGTCGAGTCGGGAATGCCCGAGGCATAAACCAGGCTGCTGTCCATGTTCATCTTGATGCGTTCGGCGCTCAAGTCGATGGTGCTGTATTTGATGTCGCTTGAGCCATACATGCGTGCGTCGCGCCGGCCATAGAACACCACCGAGTCTTTGGCGGTGAATTCAACCACGTTGTCGAGGTCGATGGCATGGTCTTTCTTGAATGTCGAGGTGTCGGGCGGCAGCGTGGCCAGTGTGTCGCCCGCCATGTGGGGCGTGGCCGATGGCGTGTCGGCAGCGTGCAATGCGGCTTGCCCGCTGCCGTCGCGATTAACGGCGGCAGGCGGCACTGTGTCGGCTTGTTTGCCCTGGTGCGACAAGCCTGTGGGACTGGCGGCCAGCATTGGCCCCAGGCACAACAGCATGAGCATAAGGGGCAGCAAGGCGTGTGCTCTGATATGTGTCGACTCCTTTTTCATCAAAACAGATTACAAAATTAAGCAATTCTGCCAATTAAGGCCACTCTATTGTGCATAATTAATCATGCGGCCTCATTTTTTGGGTTGGTCCGCCCAATGTCAGGCCATGCCGTTGCGCAGCTCTTTGTCGAGTGCGTCGTAGTCGGGTAGGCCGAAGAGGGCTTCAAGGTCGGCAAAACGGCTCATAGTGCCTGCCCCGTATTTGCTTAACTGCTCTTTTACGAAATTAATTGGTTTGGCCGGTGCAATGTGCGATTTGCTGTAGAATTTGTCGGCATAGCACACCACCTTTTCCTCAAGGCTCAGCGGGAGCAGGTTGCGGCAAGGCAGCGGCAGATTCTGCTCGGATATCTCGGCGGCGGTGAGTCCTGCCCCGGTGTGGCGCTCGCACACCAGCGCATGTCTGAACAGGCCTATGCCGTCGAGCAGCCGGCGGCCTATGATGCCGTGGCATATGTAGGGCTCGGTGCCGTGGCAGTGTATACTCGGCGCATTGGTCTTAAACATGCCTATATCGTGAAGCATTGCGGCCTCATACACAAATTCCATGTCGATGGGCGTGTGTTGCTCCACAAGCCGGCGGCACAGCTGCATGGCCAGCTCGGCCACTTGCCGGCTGTGTGTCACAAGCAGCTCGTAGTCTGCGGCGCCGTGCTTGTAGTATCGGCCTATAATAGAATCGTAGTCAATCATTTAGCATATTGTTTTTCCATAAACCGACACAGACGGCATCTCAGTGCATCGAAACCGTCTGTGTCGCATTCTTTTATATGTGTCTCATAATGGGGCGCGCCGTGTGTGCGGCATGTCCATAATGGTCTCTGTCCGTCAGTCAAGCACGGTTACCCAGCCATATTTGTCGGGTTCGTCTCCCTTTTGGATGGCGAGCAGGTGGTGGTAGAGTTCCGTGGTCACGGGGCCTGGTTTGCCGTCTTTTGAAATCGTGTATGTCACGTTGTTGTCCAGGTCCACAATTTCACTGATAGGAGCTGCCACAGCTGCAGTTCCGCACTCGGCGGCCTCGTCCACTTCGCTGAGCTCTTCGAGCAGTATGGGTCTGCATTCCACCTCAAGACCCATGTCTTTGGCAATCTGCTGCAGGCTGTTGTTGGTCACCGATGGTAAAATTGAATTCGACTTCGGCGTGATGTATTTATTGCCCTTGATGGCAAAGAAATTGGCAGGGCCGCACTCGTCGAGATATTTTTTTTCTTTAGGGTCAAGGAAGAGCACCGCCGAGTAGCCGAGGCTGTGGGCGCGGTCGGTGGCCACGAGGCCGGCGGCATAGTTGCCTCCCACTTTCCATTTGCCGGTGCCGCATGGGGCGGCGCGGTCATATTCGCGCAATACGGCCACCTTGGTGGGCTGGAATCCATGCTTGAAGTAGGGGCCTACCGGGGTGGCAAACATGATGAGGGTGTATTCATCGGCCTGGCGCACTCCCACGCGAGGCGTGATGCCTATTTCTACCGGGCGTATGTAAAGCGAGCTGCCGCTTTCGTAGGGCGGAATGAAACGCTCGTTCAGGCGTACCACCTTCTCCACCATCTCAAGGAATATTTCGGTGGGCACGGGCTCCATTTTTATGCCGCGTGCACTGCGCTGAATGCGCTGGGCGTTTTCTTGGGCTCGGAAGATGCGCACCTTTCCGTCCTTGCCTCTAAAGCTCTTGAGACCCTCGAAAATCTCTTGCCCGTAGTGCAGGCAGGTGGCGGCTATGTGAATATTGATATATTCAGAGTCTGATACTTCAATTTCTCCCCATTTGCCGTCTTTGAATGTGCAACGCACATTATAGTCGGTCTTGAAATAAGCAAAGGGCAAATGTGACCAATCGATGTTTTCGTTGTTTGACATATTCTCTTTTAAAATTGTCGTTTATATAGATGTAGCACAATCTATTAAGTTAAAGCGCAACCTTCTGGGTGATGCTGTTGCCGATTTTTACCAGGTAGATGCCTCGCGACCCTACGTGCAGCTCAGATGTGCCGGCATTTAATACCGACTGTGACACCAACTGCCCCAATATGGTGAACACTCTCACTTGAATGCGGTGTGTAGTCCTAATTGTTATCACTCCATTGTTGCCGAAAATCTCAATGCCATCTGTGTATCGCGGGTCGGTGAGGCTGCGGCCTGCAACCTCGCGCTTGGTCTCTTGCCAGCGCAGCTTGGCCGCTATGCCTGAGGGCTCAAGCAGAACCGACAACACCACAATAACTATGACAAAAAATCTTCTCACTCGTAATGCAATGCCAATTTATCTGTGCAAAGTTACAATAATAAAGTGTCTAAAACAAATCACATGGCCACTGATGTGGACTGGTGTGTAAACCGTGGCTTGAAATCTTGCCGGCACCGACGGCGTGAATGTCGGCAAAATGAAGTATTTTTGCTTAGCGGAACAAATGTTCGGCTTGAAGTCAATGTTAATGTATTCTGGCATAAACGCATGTGAAATGAAATCCCACAAATCTATCCGCCTGACGGCTATGGCTGTTTTTCTGGCGGCATTGTCGCCTGGCTTGTCGGCGTGCTATTCGGCGATGCCTATTGCCAACGCGAGACCCGGGGGCGAGAGCAAGTCGGCTCAAGCCACCTACATTGTATATTACGACACGGCTGTGGGCAATGCCCACATAGAGGCTTTCATTAAGGAAAATAAAATAGAGGTGGTTTACCGCTACACCAATATCAACGGTTACGCCTTGCTGTTGCGTTCCGATGAGCAGCGAGCCGCACTGGAGAAAGTGAATGGAGTGCTGTCTGTTCAAGCCGATGGCATGTTGGAATTACACTAACCCGGACTATGAAATCAGCAAAAGATTACAAGGAACTGCTTCTGTTCCCCGATGAGGAATTTCAACCGGTCGAGGATTCCTGCTCAATTGATTACGACTTCACGGCCCTCTTAGACAGACTTGCGAGGTCGGCATTCCGCAGCCGTTTCCGCCTCTCGGATAAAGACCGGGAGTATGTTGCGGCCAAAGGAGTCGCTACTGTCCGACGCCATGCCGCCGACTTTGTGGCCAAGCGGTTGGCTCCGGCAGTCATTCCCAACGATGGAAAACAGACTCCCATGAGAGGACATCCTGTGTTTGTTGCCCAACATGCCACGGGGTGTTGTTGCCGGGGCTGTTTTGCAAAATGGCATCATGTGCCTGCCGGCAGGGCTTTGACGGCCAGTGAGCGGAACTATGCAGTGTGTGTGATCATGGCATGGATTGAGCGTCAGTTGAGCTGAGTCTTGTGCCTATGCAATGGTCTCTGTGCCCTTCCTTTTCCCCGTAAAGGCATGAAACCAACCTAAAATGCCTAAAATGCCAATTGCCACTTAATATTATGCGACCGCTGTCGCGCTGAATTCAAAAAAAATCACTTACTTTGCAAGAAGCGGCATCAGCCCGTTGACCGACTTTGCCTTGGCTCTACCGGTTGTGGCAAGGTTAGGCAAGCAGTGCCGCATCTGCATAAAGGTAAAATGCACGATTTGAAAGCTTATAGGCTTTTGGCGGCCGCCGTCGGATTCTCGTTGATTGTGGCGGTTGTCCTCTCGGCTTGTGGCGATAAGGCCATGAGCAATGACTTTATTGTCATCAACGACGACTTTACCATTACGGCCGACAGCGTGGTGGAAGACTCTTTTGTGGCACGCGCCATGTCGCCCACCCACATAGTGTCGACCTATTATAGCCAGCCCTCCGACAGCGTGAGCCCCGTGGTGGATTTCCGCCTTTGGATTGGCGGGCGCGACAATGAGCTTCCCGTCGGCAAATATCACCACGTGCTTCCGGCAACCGACACCACTGTGGTGGCCGGTGTGACTTCCGACTCAATCCCCTCTGCTTCGTCAAGCCTTGGCCCCAACACCAAGTGGACTGTGCGGGTCGATGTCTCTAAGATAGAGCAGGACTTTAAGGAGCACGGATGGCATGTGACAGCAACGGGCGATACCGTCTTTGCCGCCGATTTTAATGGCATTTGGCTCACCGGCAACGTGCCTCCGCTGCGCAGTGATGCCTATGGCCTGCAGTCGCGCTCCGACCTCAAGCTGCATCCGCATCCCAGCCGCCCAGGCATTTACGAGGCTGCCATAACGCTCAATGCCGTGCAGCGCCGTGCGGCGCACAGGTATGAGTGGGAGACCCCAGCCCCTAACGGTGATTTCCCCACCTTCGAAAGCGGACAGTTGCTTGTCGACGCCCTCTACAATATGGCCGTCGACAACATAAGCCGCAATTTTACCATTACATCGGCCGTGAGACCATCAAGCTCCGAAATATGCTATCCCATAATGCTCGCTTTGTCGTATCTAGACCCCTATCGCTCAATCGATGTGCTCAAGGGTATGGTGCACGATGGCAGGCTGATTCCTGGCAGTAGCGGTTCGCTACGGTGGCCGGTGGTGAGTGGCTTCCTGGTGTGGGCCGCAGCCGCATGGGAAGTGTATAATGTGACAGGCGATAAGGCTTGGCTGCGTTATGCCTACAATGTGGTGTCGGCATCAGTCGAGGCCGGCCGTGAGGTGGAAACCGACCCGGTGACTGGCTTGATGCATGGCGGATCGCCGTGCCTGTCGGTTAATCCTTATTATTATCCGCAGTGGATGGAGCCCAAAGATGTGTTTGAGAGCCAGTCGCTATATGTCAACATTATATATCAGCATGCCTACGAATTGCTGTCCGAGATGGGCGATGAGCTCGATGTCGACAACAGCTTCGGGGCTCAGGCCGACCGTCTGAAAGACGCCTTGAACCACACGCTGTGGAACGAAAGCCGCGGACGCTACATGCAATACGTCTATGGCTCGGCCTATCCTATGCAGTCGCCTTTTGTCGACAATATGGGCCAGGCTCTAAGCATCCTTTGGGACATCGCCGACGATGACCGCGCATCCACCCTCATCGAGGAGTCTCCTGTCACTAACTATGGTGTTCCCTCGGTATATCCGCGTCGGCAGGGTCTTGAGTCGGCGGGTAATGCCGTGCATCCGCTTGTGCAGGCTTTGTGGAATCTTGCCGCTAAAAAGACTGGCAACACCAATATGCTTCGCCGCGGGCTTGGCGCAATGTACCGTCTTCAGGCATTGTCGTGTGCCACATCGCCCTTGTGCGACCCCTCGACCGGCGACATAATGGGCGGCGTGAGTGCTGTCGATGGCGCAGCTGGCAATGTGGCCATGGTGTTTCGCGTGTTTGCTGGCATGAGGTTCCTGCCCGATGGCATTGAGTTCAACCCCTTGGTGCCCGACTGTTTCAAGGGTAACAGGCAAATCAAGAATTTCAACTACCGCAAGTCGGTGCTCGACATCACTATCGAGGGCACAGGCAATGATATCGAGTGGATGAAGATTGACGGATCTCTCAGTGCCGATAACTTTTTCCCCGCGACACTCACCGGGCATCACAGTGTCATCATCAAACTAAAGAAATCTGGCGGCAAGCCATCAAAAGTCAAGATAGATCCTAATGTGGCTGCCGTGCCTGTCACGCCGTCGGTGCTGTGGGGACAGCATTCGCGCATAGTGAATTTCGTGCCGGGCCAGGGTTATCGCGTGGTGGTCAACGGCCAAATGCAGTCTCCGGTCAGCGACACGTCGTTTGCCAGTCCGTCAATATCGGGCACGCACCTCAGGGTGCTCTGCCTGGCTCCGGTCAACAAGTGGGGCAGTGGCTACGCATCAAGGCCGTGGGTGTCTTCGGGTGCGACTCAGCTTGTCGCGCCGGGTCCGGGCGTGGAGCGTGGCACTCGTTTTGTTTCGGCCGAGAGGGCTGCCGTTGTGGCCGAGTCGTCCGATGGGCGGAACGCCTCGATGCCGTTCACTGTCGATGTCGACAAGGCGGGTGTGTATATGCTCGGCGTGCGTTATGCCAACGGCAACTCCTATGGCCACTGTGCTGTGCGCTCGGTCGAGGCCAACACGCACCGGCAAGGTGTGCTCGTGATGCCGTGCCGCGGCCGCAACCAGTGGATGACCATGGGCTGGAGTAACATGCTGCCGGTGGAGCTGCTGCGTGGCCGCAATGTGATCACCATCACTGTCTATAATCCGCAGATGCCTGGATTTGTCAACAGTGAGGCGCTGATTCAGCACATAAGGCTCATGCCGCTATAGGTTGAGCGGAATGGCGTGTGTGTCCTTCACCGTGTCAATCACAAACACGCTGTGCACGCTACCCACCGATTCGATGGTGCCCAGCTCGTTCATTACAAAATCCTGATAGTGGCGCATGCTTTTCACATACAGCTTCAGCATAAAGTCGTAGTCGCCCGACGTCTTGTAGCAAGCCACCACCTCGTCAAGATTCTTCACCGTTTCGGTGAATTGCTCAATGTTGTCGCGGCTGTGCTGCTTGAGGCATATGTTGCACAGGGCCATAATCGAGTCTCCCACCTTCTCAGGATTCAGAATCGCTACATATTTTTTAATATATCCCTCGCTTTCAAGCCGTTTCTGTCGCTCAAATGTAGGCGATGGCGACAGGTTCACTGCCGCTGCAAGCTCTTTGGTGGTCAGGTGGGAGTCGGTCTGTAGCTGCTGCAGTCTCATTATATCGG
>CAVFVP010000035.1:0-23156 GCA_963625945.1 Agathobacter rectalis
CTTGCGGAGCTGCTCTTCGGGGATACCCACTGCATCGGGGAGCTTGCCGCCGTTTTGGTTGATGATATCAACGTATTCTTGCGGAACTGAAGAAGATCCGTGAAGCACGATGGGGAATCCGGGGAGTTTTTCCATGATCTCATCGAGGATGTCGAATGCCAATGGGGGCGGAACGAGGCGGCCGGTCTTGGGATCGCGTGTGCACTGCTCGGGTTTGAATTTGTAAGCGCCGTGGCTTGTGCCGATTGAGATGGCGAGAGAATCAACGCCAGTGCGCTTTGTGAAGTCGATAACCTCGCTGGGCTGGGTGTAGTGCGACTCTTCAGAAGCCACTTCGTCTTCCACGCCTGCGAGAACACCAAGCTCGCCTTCTACGGTCACGTCGTACTGGTGAGCATAGTCAACGACCTTCTTTGTGAGGGCGATGTTCTCCTCGTAGGGGAGAGCTGAGCCGTCGATCATAACCGAAGAAAAGCCAAAGTCAACACAGCTCTTGCAAAGTTCGAAGCTGTCGCCATGGTCGAGGTGGAGGCAGATTTGCGGCTTCTCCCAGCCGAGTTCCTTAGCATACTCAACGGCACCCTGTGCCATGTAGCGGAGCAGAGTCTGGTTGGCGTAGTTGCGTGCGCCCTTAGAAACTTGCAGAATTACCGGTGATTTGGTCTCAGCGCAAGCCTTCACGATGGCCTGAAGCTGCTCCATGTTGTTGAAATTGAATGCGGGGATGGCATATCCTCCTTTGATTGCCTTGGCAAACATCTCGCGGGTGTTGACAAGACCCAGATCTTTATAACTTACCATTTTTGTTATTAATAAAAGTATTTTAAGTTAAAAATGTTCTTATTAGTTGTAGTCAATAAGATTATTATACCCTTTGCATGCTCCTGCTCGGGGCCACAGCGGGCATGGTTTGCATTTCCGACTGCAAAGATACTGCAACCTATGGGGTTATCAAAAATTTAGACAAAAAATCATAGAAATTTTTCAGCAATTATAACATTGCCTCACGCCAGGTAGGCCTCAGAACGTGACCATAGCCGAGCACCCGGCCGAGTGGTCTCCCACCCACGGAGCGGCCACAAGACTCGAGGCGCGCCCACTGCGGCCAGCCGTGCCCACTATCTTGGGGTAAAGCCAATAGACGAGCTTAGTGCATCCCACGCCGATGGCGGCTCCGGCAAGCACGTCGTGTACATAGTGGCGCTTGTGATGCACGCGAAGCACAGCAGTGGCCGTAGCCACCGTGTAGCCGCCAATCCACAACCACGGGCTCAAATCGCGGTATTCCTGATACAGCACCTCGGCACCCATAAAGGCTATTGCCGCATGTCCCGACGGAAAGGCGTTCATGTCGGTGTGGTCGGGTCGGCGCTCACTCACAGCCCACTTCAGGCCCTTGCTCACGCCCACTGTGAGCAGTGTGGAGAGTCCCATCATTGCCGTGCGGTCCCAAAACGCATGCCGAGCCCTCACCCCGGTCACATCAAGGGCAAGAGCCGTGGCCACCGGCACCGCCTGCAGGCAGTTGTCGAGGGTGTAGCTTGTGCGCACGGCCGGAGTGGCCTGACTATCGGCTTCAGCAGCCGTCACAGGGTTTGCGGCCGTCATAGCGACTACAACCAGAAGCACAAGGCGGAGGGCAATATGAGATAAATATTCAGTCATAACCAATCACTGAAAAAAGCAACTGACGACACGCAAGCCGCAGTGGGCACCCTATTGCCCGAGGCTGCGCGCATTGTGGCAAAGGTAGCCACAATGGCGATAAAATACAACACAAGCTCGTTTTTTCACCGCTTTTTCGCCAAGATGGCAGTGAATATTGCGGAAAGTTGTTTTGTAGTTGACTGGCAACATTGTAACTTTGCAATTTGATATGAAACGACCAAAAGTTACATATGTGGCAATGTTGCTGCTCGCATTGTGGTGCGGCATAGGCATCCAGGCCAAGACGAAGACCCAGCTCGGGCCTTCGCGCGCATGGCGCGTGACCGACCCGCTGGGGATGCAGTATGAATCAACCATCGACACACTGCACGAAGACTATCACCAGCGCTTTATACCGTCGGCCGTGAGCCGTGCCTACACCACCACAGGCAACTATGGAGCCGAGGGGCAGAACCAAGTGTTCTTCGACCGTAAACAGCAAAGCGACTTTTTCTTTGCCGACGCCCTAGGGGCATGGCTGCCGAGCATCGACACCCAGCGCTTCTACAACACACGCATCCCGATGACCCTAATAGGCTACAGCACCGGCGGCAACAAATACAGCAACCAGGACCGCACGTCGATCACCTTCAGCGGCAATGCCGGGAAGCGCATGCAGGTGGGGGCAATGATGGACTACATCTACAGCAAGGGGTCGTTTGACTACCAGGCCGACAAGGATTTCACCTGGGGGCTCAGCACCTCGTATATGGGCGACCGCTACGAGATGCAGGCATTTTTCAACAGCTACAATTTTCTGAACAAAGAGAACGGAGGAATCACCGACGACCGCTACATCACCGACCCCGCACAGGTGCAGGGCGGCGACACGCGAGTTGACTTCAAGAGCATACCCACACGCCTCACCGCCACACACAACAGGCTCAGTGGTCGCGAGTTGTATCTCAATCAGCGCTACAAAGTGGGCTTCTACCGCTACAAGCGCGACTCGGTTACCGACACCATTATAAGCCGAACCTACGTACCTGTGACAAGCTTCATTTGGACACTCGACTACAAGGCAGCCAAGCACCTTTTCCTAAACACGAGCGCCAGCGACGACACTGCATTTTTCGCCCACACCTACCTGGGACTCGGCGGCACCGACGAGACCACCAGCTACTGGAGCCTGACCAACACGGTGGGAGTGTCGATGCTTGAAGGCTTCAACCGATATGCGAAATTCGGCTTTGCCGTGTATGCCACACACAGCGTGAGGCGCTACAGCCAGATAGCCGACACCGTGAGCGGAAATGAGTTGCCGGCCGGACTCACTCCACTGCCGGCGAGCGTGGCTCCAAGCTACACTGAAAATGTGATGTGGGTGGGCGGACAGCTGACCAAGCAACGCGGCTCGATACTGACCTATGCCGCAACGGCACAATTCGGTGTGGTGGGCAGCGTGGCAGGCGACATCGACGTGACAGGCGACGTGGCCACAAAGTTCCGACTGCTCGGCGACTCGGTGACGGTGCGTGGCTACGGATATTTCAAGAATCTGGAAGCCCCCTACCTGATGAAGCACTTCATATCGAACCACTATGTGTGGAGCAACAGCTTCGACAAAGTGAAGCGACTGCGGCTGGGAGGCGAGATAGCAGTGCCGCACACCGGCACAACGGTGAATGTGGGCTACGAGACACTGAAGAGCTACATATATTTCAACAACGACGGTGTGCCTGAGCAGCACGGCGCACCAGTGCACGTGCTGAGCGCCACGCTCAACCAGCGGTTGCGCTTAGGCATACTGCATTGGGACAATGCCATCACATACCAGACCACCAGTAACGACCAAGTGCTGCCGCTACCCAAGCTGGCGGTATACAGCAACCTGTATCTAGCATTCAAGGTGGCAAAAGTGCTTAAAGTGCAACTGGGCATCGACTGCGACTACTACACACACTACTATGCCCCAGCCTACAACCCTGCCACAATGACCTTCCACACCCAGCGGGGACAGAAGTGCGGCAACTTCGCATTTGCCAACGCATATGCCAACTTCCGACTCAAGCGGGCACGCTTCTTCGTGCTCTACAGCCACGTGAACGACGGCATTGTGGGCGGCAAGAACTACTTTTCGTCGCCGCACTATCCGCTCAACCCCGGGCGGTTCCAAATGGGAGTGTCGGTCGACTTCGCCAACTGACGCAAAACCGCCACAAGCCCCATTATCCATCCCCGGCACAGCAAAAACGGCTGACACATAATTATACTACACGACAATAATGCGATTTAACAAAAAGAAAACGACTGATATGAAAAAGATTATCCTGTGTGCGGCAGCGGCCTTGCTCTGCCTCATGGAAGCAAGTGCAGTGCCTGCACGACGCCTGCCACGCACACACATCCAAAGCGACGGGACATCTATCACGGTGACACTCATGGGTGACGAGTTCAACCACAGCTACGTTACCGACGACGGACTCACCGTGGTGCAAATGAGCAACGGTGACTTCCACTACCGCACCACAGCCGGCACAAGCAGCGTGATGGCACACGACAGCGCCACACGCAGCGCCGCCGAAAGCGCATGGGTGGCCACCGAGCGCGACGGAATGACACTCAAAGCCATGGCCGCCACACGAAACGCAAGCGCCAGCCGGCGCAACCCGATGCGCGCCCAGGCAGCCAGAGCAGCACAAACCGAAGTGCCGCAAACCGGCACCATCCATGTGCCGGTGGTGCTCGTCAACTACAGCGACGTGAAATTCAAGGACGCCGACCCCAAGACAGTGTTTGAAAACCAGCTGGTGAAAAGCACCACAAGCGTGCGCCAGTATTTCATCGACCAATCGCGCGGACAGCTGACAACCGAGTTCGACGTGCTGGGTCCCGTGACGCTGAGCCATGAGCGCAGCTACTATGGAGCCAACGACAGCGACGGCAACGACCAGCGTCTGGGCGAGATGGTGAAAGAAGCCTACGACAAGCTGGTGGCCACAGGCGTGACCCTTGAAAAATATGACAACAACAGTGACAACATGGTGGACGTGGCCATAGTGCTGTATGCCGGAGTAGGCGAAGCATCGAGCGACTTGACCGAGTCGGTGTGGCCCTGCCAGTGGGACCTAACATCGAGCGACTACGGCAAACCGGCCTACTACAACGGCATTAAGCTCGACAAGTTTGCCGTGTTCAACGAGCTTTACGACAACCGCATAGACGGCATAGGCACCTTCTGCCACGAATTCTCGCACTGCATAGGATTGCCCGACCTCTACGACGTGAACTACTCAAGCCCCTCGATTTATGCGATGGGCTCATGGAGCATCCTTGACTACGGATGCTACAACAACGACGGCATCACCCCGTGCAACTACACAGCCTATGAGCGCGACTTCATGGGATGGGACACACTTGCCATCCCCGTCAAGGGCGAAACCTACACGCTCGATGCCGGAGGCAAGAGCTACAAGGTGGTCAACACAGCCACCGCCAACGAATATTACGTGCTTGAGAACCGCCAGCAAGAAGGCTGGGACAAGTATCTTGCCGGCAGCGGCCTGATGGTGACACACGTGGACTATGACTACGACGCATGGACGCAGAACTCGGTGAACGTGTCGCGCACACATAAGCGCGTGAGCATAATCCCGGCCGACAACAAGCCCACATCGACCACCGAAAGCGGCGACCTCTACCCCAACGGCGGCCTCAACACCGAGCTCACCGACGAGTCGGTGCCAGCAGCAACGGTGTTTAACGGCGTGGGTGCAAGCCCCTACTACATGAGTCAGCCAATCACAGGCATCAGCCAAAGCAACGGCCAGGTGACATTCACCTACATGAAAGCCGAGATTCAGAAAGACGTGCCCACCATAATCCCGGCCGACAGCACACAAGTGCAGGCCACAGCGTTCACCGCCTCGTGGACAGGCGTGCCCAATGCCGAAAGCTATACCCTTTATGTGGGCGAAGAAGCCAGCGAGCCGAAGGTGAAGCTGCTGCTCACCGAGACATTCCCGGTGAAGAAGTTTGCATCAGAGAACGGAACCGACATAGGCTCACAACTCGACAACTATATGGACAACGCCGGATGGACCGGGTCGTATGTGTTCACTAGCCTGGGCAGCCTGAAATTCGGGTCGAACCGCAAAACCGGCACAATCACATCGCCATCGGTAGAAGTGGGCGACTATGGCAAAGTGACAGTGATGATTGACGCCCAAAGCTATGGCAACAACTCCAACGTGCAACTCAAGGTGAGCGCAGGCACCGCCTCGCAGACAATCAAGACTGCAAGCGCAAAGGCCACCTATACCGTTGTACTTGATGCACAAGGCCCCACCAACGTGAGCATTGCATCGACCACCAGCAAGCAACGTGCACTGGTGAGCGGCATCAGGATATATGCAGGCGACGCCACCCAGGCAAGCCTTGCCCCACGCGAGAACGGCGACTCGCTGCGCCGCACCATCAGCGGCATCACCGACACCACCTACACGGTGAGCGGACTCAAAGCCGGCACAAAATATGTGTATAAAGTCAAAGTAATCTACACCGACGGCGACTCAAGCGCATGGTCGCCCACAGCCACCGTGACGCTCAAAGCCAATTCAGGCGTGAGCGAAGTGCGTGCCGCCAACGGCACCATTGCCGTCAACGGCCACTGCGTGACCATAAGCGGCGATGTGACCGGAAAGGTATACAGCATCACCGGCCGCGAGATTGCCCCCGCCACAAGCGGCCGATGGAATCTGGAGCCAGGCATCTATGTGGCCAAGGCTGGCAGTGCCACTCGCAAGATAATAGTGAGATAACAGTCCAGCACTGCAAAGGCGGCTGTATCCTAACCTAACCCACGCAGCATGTGCCCGTTCACTCCAAGTGACAGCGCACATGCTGCATGCTTTTTTGAAAGAATGCACCGATGCGAGCCAGTCAGCGACATTTTTGTGTGGGGCGATGTAATTTATCAGGCAGATTTCACGTTATTAATATAATTGCATTATTTGCAGCAACACCCAACGATACGATTATTATTTTGATGAAGACTTACATAACTACATTGGCATTGGCAATGATGTGCCTGCTCATGTGCAGCGCAGGCGGCGCCCCAGTCACGATAAAAGGCAAAGTGGTCGACGAGGTGGGCAGCCCTGTGAGCTTTGCCACAGTGCGTGTGGTGGGCACCACCATAGGCGTCAACACCGACAACAACGGTCTGTATGAGATTAAAGTGCCAGAGGCCGACACAGTGATGGTGGAATTCACATGCCTGGGCTACAGCACCGTGAAGCGCCAGCTCATAAAGCCTCAAGGCACGGTGAGCATCAATCCCAAGCTGTATGAGAAGACCCACCAACTGCAGACGGTGGAGGTGACAGAGTTCCGCAAACAGACCAATACCATGCAGAACATCGATATCGACAAAGTGAAACTCACACCCGACGCGGCAGGCGGAGGCGTGGAGGCCGTGCTCTCCACGCAAGCCGGCGTGAGCTCGAAAAACGAGATGAGCTCGCAATACATGGTGCGTGGAGGGTCGTACGACGAGAACAGCGTCTACATCAACGGCATAGAGGTTTACCGTCCACAGCTTGTGAGCTCGGGACAGCAAGAGGGCCTCAGCATAATCAACCCCGACCTTGTGAACCAAGTCACATTCTCCACAGGCGGCTTCAATGCCGAATATGGCGACAAGATGTCGTCGGTGCTCGACATCACCTACCGCGAGCCGCAGGCCTTTGAGGGTTCATTTGCAGCAAGCCTCCAGGGCGGCAGCCTGTCGCTCGGCCACAGTTGCGGCAAATTCACGCAACTGCACGGTTTCCGATATAAACGCAACTCCTCGCTGCTTGGCTCGCTAGAGAGCAAAGGCGAATACGACCCGCAATATTTCGACTACCAGACCCACCTGGTGTTCAAGCCGTCGAGCAAGTTCAAAGTGTCGTTTTTGGGCAACGTGTCGGTCAACGACTACCGCTTCACCCCCGAAAACAGAGAGACAAGCTTCGGCACCTCGCAAAACGCCAAGACGTTTAAGGTGTATTTCGACGGACAGGAGAAAGACAAGTTCCAGACCTATTTCGGAGCATTGAGCCTCAACTACAAACTCAACAAAGGCAACGACTTCACACTCACGGCATCGGGCTACCAGACCAACGAGCTTGTGGCCTATGACATACACGGCGAATACTGGCTCGACGAGGCCGGCACGAGCGGAAGCGACGGCATAGGCGGCGAACTGGGTGTGGGCAAATATCACGAGCATGCCCGCAACAGGCTGAAAATAAGCGTATATAACCTTTCGTTCAAAGGCAACACCTCGCTCAACCACAACAACCTGACTTATGGCGTGGCCGTGCGCCGCGAGACCATCTACGAGCGGTCGCGCGAATGGCAATGGCGCGATTCGGCCGGATACTCACTACCCCACGTGCCCGGCGAGGTGAACGTGATCTACAACCTGTCGTCGGACCACGACCTCAACACCACACGCTTTGCGGCATTTTTGCAAGACACCTACAAGCTGTATACCGGCGCAGGACTGCTCAGCATCAACGGCGGCGTGCGCCTAAGCCACTGGAACTTCAACAAAGAGACACTGATATCGCCGAGGTTCAACATCGGCTTTGTGCCCGAGCGCAACAACCGGTTCTCGCTCAGGCTGGCCGGCGGACTGTACTACCAGGCGCCATTCTACAAAGAATACCGCATGCAGACCACCGACTCGACCGGCAACACACGCGTGGAGCTTAACAGCAACATAAAGTCGCAACGAAGCATTCACTTCATTCTCGGCGGCGACTACACGTTCCGCGCAATCAACCGCCCGTTCAAGTTCACCGCCGAGCTCTACTACAAGAGCCTGAGCCAAATGATACCTTACGAGGTCGACAACCTAAAAGTGGTGTATACCGGCCGCAACGAGTCGAAAGGCCACATTGCCGGCATCGATTTCAAGCTGTTCGGCCAGTTTGTGGAAGGCACCGACTCATGGATAAGCCTCTCACTGATGAAGACCCAGGAAAACCTCAACGGTGTGAAAGTGCCCCTGCCCACCGACCAGCGCTATAGCGTGGCGCTGTTTTTCACCGACTACTTCCCGGGCATCCCGCGTCTTAAATTCAGTCTCAAGGCCATATTGAGCGACGGCCTGCCCACCACCTCGCCCCGCAAGACGAGAGCCGACGGCTACTTCCGCCAGCCGGCCTACAAACGTGCCGACATAGGGCTGAGCTACATGCTTGTGGGCGGCGAGCACAAGCCGTCGAGCGGATTCCTGAGCCACTTCAAGAGCATTTGGCTCGGCGTGGACGTGTTTAACCTGCTCGACATCTCCAACGTGAGCAGCTACTATTGGGTCACCGACGTGAACAACATCCAGTATGCAGTACCGAACTACCTGACACGCAGGCAAATCAACGCACGCCTGTCGCTAACATTCTAAAAAAGCATTAACATGATACACCTGCACGACGGCATAGTGGTGGGCTTGGGCGAGCTGCTGTGGGACGAACTGCCCACAGGGGCAAGGCTTGGCGGTGCGCCCGCCAATTTTGCCTATCACACCTCACAACTCGGCCACAAGGCCGTAGTAATCAGCGCCGTGGGTCACGACCAGCTGGGCCACGAGGCTGTCACAATACTGGAATCACGCGGCGTGACACCCGTGGTGACGGTGGCCGACGCTCCTACCGGCACAGTGGGAGTGCGGCTCAACGCAAGCGGTGTGCCCGAATACGAAATAAGGCGCAATGTGGCATGGGACCGCATTGAGCCCACCGCCGACGCGCGCCAGGCCATAGCCAAAGCCGCCGTGGTGTGCTGGGGCACACTCGCACAGCGTGAGGCCCAATCACGCCAAGCAATAAAGCAGCTTGTGGCCGAAGCACCCGCCGGGGCACTCAGAATCTGCGACGTGAACCTTCGTGCCCCATTCTACAGCGCCGATATCATAGCAGCCTCACTCAAAATGTGCAACATAATAAAGATTAACGACGAAGAGCTGCAACTGCTGCAGCAGATGCACATTGCTCCGGCCGGAGCCCCTGTGGAGGCAGCAAGGGAAACGGCAAGACACTACGGAGCCGATATGGTGATACTCACCTGCGGCGCAGCATGCAGCCATGCCATAAAGGCCACACGCGAGACTTCGACAATAGCCACGCCGCACGTGGCGGTGGCCGACACCGTGGGGGCCGGCGACTCGTTTACCGCCGCATTTGCCGCCGCATGGCTCAACGGAGCCCCAATGGAAAAGGCCCACCAGCTGGCAGTGGAAGTGAGCGCCTACGTGTGCACTTGCCCGGGAGCCATGCCCGCATTGCCGCAAGAGTTGATTGGCAAATTCCACTTTTAACACCATTTAGATGGCTCATTGAGCGAAAAAGTGTATATTTGCACACAACACAGCCCCGGCAACGCGGCTATAGAACAAGGCGGCCACAGTAAATGCAGCCGTCGGGAATTAACAAGACTATAAACATTTTATTCAACAAAACCAGAAATATAAATAATCATGGCTAAACCTTATGTAATAGGTATCGACATGGGCGGTACCAACACAGTATTCGGCATAGTAGACGCACGCGGAACTGTACTTGCAAGCGGCTCAATCAAAACAGCCAAGCATGCCGACATCAACGACTACATCGACGAACTTCACGCTGAAATCACCCGTCTGGTAGAAGCCAACGACGCCGTCGACAAGATTAACGGCATTGGCATAGGCGCCCCTAACGCCAACTACTTCACCGGCATAATAGAAGACGGCGTGAACCTGCCTTGGCCCACCCCCATTCCACTTGCCGACATGGTGACCAGCAAATTCGGCATTCCGTGCCTTATCACCAACGACGCCAACGCCGCAGCCATAGGCGAAATGACCTACGGTGCCGCACGCGGCCTTAAGGACTTCATCATGATCACTCTGGGCACTGGCGTGGGCAGCGGCATCGTGGTCAACGGGCAGATGGTGTATGGCCACGACGGATTTGCCGGAGAACTTGGCCACGTGATTGTGAAGCGCAACAACGGCCGCATCTGCGGATGCGGACGCACCGGATGCCTCGAGGCCTACTGCTCGGCCACAGGTGTGGCACGCACAGCCCGCGAGTATCTTGAGATACGCAAAGACGACTCACTGCTGCGCAACATCGACATCAGCGCCATCACATCGAAAGACGTGTATGACTGCGCCATAGCCGGCGACAATATAGCCAAGGAGATATTTGAGTACACCGGCAAGCTGCTGGGCGAGTCGCTGGCCGACTTCGTAACATTCTCAAGCCCGGAGGCATTTGTGCTGTTTGGCGGCCTCACCAAGAGCGGCGACCTGATCATGAAACCGCTGAAAGAGGCTTTCGACAAGAACATTCTGGGCATCTACAAAGGCAAGGTTAAGATTCTGCTTTCAGAGCTCAAGGAGAGCGATGCCGCAGTGCTCGGCGCATCGGCACTGGGATGGGAAATCAAGAACAACTAACCACCACATAACCCACACGGGCGGCCGTCGTGCACTGTTAAGCACGATGGCCGCTTCTGCATTTGTGAGCAGCCCCAACCGGCTCAAGGCACATGCAAGCCTCTCCCACTTGGCCTTACACCGCCACCGAAGTGCTAACGGAGTTTAAAAAAACGGTTTTCGGCAAAAAAAACAACCAAAAGTTTGGCCACTTCAAAAAAACGAGCTATCTTTGCATCGCTTTTGAAGGAGAACACGATTCCTCTGAAAGCACATATAAGTTCGGGATGTAGCTCAGTCCGGTTAGAGTATACGTCTGGGGGGCGTGGGGTCGCTAGTTCGAATCTAGTCATCCCGACACAAAAAGAGGCTAAATGGCTTGAACGAGTCGTTTAGCCTTAATTGTTTTTTCACATTACCACATCGGTTTTAGGGCGCAATGGCGGGCTAATTGATTTTTTGGCTTAATTGCGGCACTTGGTGTGGGCTTTTTTATGTAATTTTGTGCGATAAAGGGAGTGGCATACACAACAGTGCCTCAAGCCCAGCATTACAGACTGAAAAATAAAGCAAAAATAAGATATAACAATGTACAGAACAAGAACATGTGGAGAACTCCGCCTGGCCAATGCCGGCGAAGAGGTGACACTGGCCGGATGGGTGCAGCGCACCCGCAAGATGGGCGGCATGACCTTTGTGGACCTGCGTGACCGATACGGCATCACCCAGCTGGTTTTCAACGAGCAAAACGACGCCGAGCTGTGTGAGCGAGCCAACAAGCTTGGCCGCGAATACTGCATTCAGGTGAAAGGTACCGTAAACGAGCGCCAAAGCAAGAACGACCATCTTGACACAGGCGACATCGAGATAATAGTGAAAGAGCTCAACATACTGAGCGAAAGCGCTACCCCGCCATTCACCATCGAGGACAACACCGACGGCGGAGATGACATACGCATGAAATACCGCTATCTTGACCTGCGCCGTCCAAGCGTGCGCAAGAATTTGGAATTGCGCCACCGCATGACCATACTGGTACGCAACTTCCTCGACAGCAAAGATTTCATTGAGGTGGAGACACCTATCCTGATTGGTTCTACCCCCGAAGGTGCCCGCGACTTTGTGGTGCCCTCGCGCATGAATCCTGGTCAATTCTATGCCCTGCCGCAAAGTCCGCAGACACTCAAGCAGCTGCTTATGGTGAGCGGCTTTGACCGTTACTTCCAGATAGCCAAATGCTTCCGCGACGAAGACCTCCGCGCCGACCGTCAGCCGGAGTTCACCCAGATTGACTGCGAGATGAGCTTTGTGGACCAGGAAGACGTGATTCAGATATTTGAAGACATGGCCCGCCACCTGTTTAAGGAAGTGCGCGGCGTGGAGCTTCCGGCCAAGCTGCAGCAAATGACATGGAAAGAGGCAATGAGCCGATTCGGCAGCGACAAGCCCGACTTGCGCTTCGGTATGGAGTTTGTGGAGCTGATGGACGTGCTCAAGGGCACAGGCACATTCGGTGTGCTCAACGATGCCGAATACATAGGCGGCATTTGCGTTCCGGGATGTGCCGACTACTCGCGCAAGCAGCTCGACCAGCTCACCGAGTGGGTTAAGCGTCCGCAAGTGGGAGCCAAGGGCCTGATTTACGTGAAATTCAATGCTGACGGTACCGTCAAGAGCAGCATCGACAAATTCTACACGCCCGAAGTTCTGGCCCATCTGAAAGCCAAGATGGGAGCCAACGACGGCGACCTGGTGCTGATAATGAGCGGCGACAAGGCCAACAAGACCCGCACACAGCTGTGCACCTTGCGCCTCGAGATGGGCGACCGTCTGGGGCTGCGCGACAAAGACAAGTTTGAGTGCCTGTGGATAGTAGACTTCCCGCTGTTTGAGTGGAGCGACGAAGAGCAGCGACTGATGGCCACCCACCACCCGTTCACGATGCCCAACCCCGACGACATTCCGCTGCTCGACGAGCACCCCGAGCAAGTGCGCGCCAAAGCCTACGACTTTGTGTGCAACGGCATTGAGGTGGGCGGCGGCAGCCTGCGTATCCACGACAGCAAGTTGCAGGAAAAGATGTTCAACATACTTGGTTTCACACCCGAGCGTGCTATGGCCCAGTTCGGATTCCTCATCAACGCCTTCAAGTATGGAGCACCGCCACACGCAGGGCTGGCTTTCGGACTCGACCGTTTCGTGTCGATTATGGCCGGACTCGACAGCATACGCGACTGCATTGCGTTCCCGAAGAACAACAGCGGTCGCGATGTGATGCTCGACGCCCCGAGCGCCATCGACCAAAAGCAGCTCGACGAGTTGTATTTGAGCGTGGAGAAGCCCGCTGAAAAGCAGTAAGCTACGAGAGACAAACGCGCCGTGACGGAGCATTCAAATATGACCTCAGCACGGCAGAACATACATGCAAGGGTGTGACGGCAGTGCCACAAAAGGCGCACCGCAACACGTCCTTGCATGATTTTTTAAACTAACCGGGCAAAAGCCCTATCGACTATGGCAACAACAATCACAACCAGCCAACTGGCAGCAATGACCGACTATGTGAAACGTCACGCCAACGACGACATCAGGCAACTGATGCTCAAAGACGAACCCGGACTGGCATTTGACAAGGCTATGGCCGTGACACAGATTGAATGCCGGCAACGGGCACGCAACAAGATACCCCAGCTGCTTGCCCACGACGGCTACGTGTTTGCCAAGCCCATTTGCGCCGAGCAATGCACACACGAGCGAGTGGCCATGCTGCACGCATCGCTGTTTGCCGACACCGACACCGTGCTCGACATGACCATGGGGCAAGGTGTGGACAGCCACTACATATCGCAAAAAGCCAAGAAAGTGACAGCCATAGAGCAAGATGCCGCCATCGCCTATGCAGGGAAGCTCAACGCGGCCACACTGGGCAACGGCGTGACCGTGGTGGAGGCAGATTCAGCAAAATGGCTTGAGGATAGCGAGCTGACATTCGATGCCATATTCATCGACCCTGCCAGGAGGTCGGCTGGCGGCAAACGGCTCTTCGGCCTTGCCGATTGCCAACCCGACGTGACCGGTCTGCTTGAACTGATAAAGAGGCACACAGGACGCCTGGTGATAAAAGCCTCGCCCATGATCGACGTCACACAGGGCATACGTGACCTTGAGCCTTGGGTGACCGACGTGTGGGCCGTGAGCGTGAGAAACGAGTGCAAAGAGCTGCTTTTCGACCTCAGCTTCGGCCATGAGACACAAAACCAGCGTCTACACGCAGTGAATCTCCCGGCCGACGGGACCGCACAGCACATCGTTGTGTCCACAGGACAAAGTGCCTCGCCCTGCCGCTACGAGCCACCTGCGGCCGGCGGCTATCTGCTCGAGCCGAACGCCAGCATCATGAAAATTGCGGCACACAATGCGGTGGCAGCACAATTCGGCGTGGCCAAAGTCGCACCCAACTCACACCTCTACGTCTCGGCCGGGCCCGTTGCCGACTTTCCTGGCCGGGCATTTGCGGTCGACGAGGTGGTGCCATGGAGCAGCCATGCAGCAAAAGCCCTGGCCCGGCAGCACAGACAGCTCAATGTGGCAGTGCGCAACTTCAGACTCACAGCCGATGCCCTGAAAAAGAAACTTAAAGTGAGCGACGGTGGCGACTGCTATGCATTTGCCACCACCACATCGGCTGGGGTGCAAGTGATAGCACTGTGCCACAAAGTTGACAACAGCGGCTGTCGACAACAATGATTTTTAGAGTAATTTGTGATTATATGAACCTGAATAACATATTTTGCCGTATGAACACCCGCACAAAAAAACACATAGTGGCAGCTGCCGTCACAGCAGCTACCGCGGTGAGTGTGGCAGTTGTAAGCGGAAGCATGTATCTGCTCCACTACGCGCTCACCCCACAACGCAAGACAGAGAAGCAATACCGTGCCCACCTGATGGCCCATTCGCCCAAAGACATACTGCCATGGCTCGACAGCATCAGCGCCACACATGCCGTGCACGACATCTACACCCGCATGGGCGGGCGGCGCATGCACGCCATCTACATCAGTGCCCCGTCGCCCACTCCACACACTGCCGTGGTGGTGCATGGCTATAAGGACTGCAGCATATCGATGCTGCACATAGCCTACATATACAACAAGCAGATGGGCTTCAACGTGCTGCTGCCCGACCTGTACGGCCATGGTAAGAGCGACGGCGACCACATCAACATGGGCTGGCTCGACCGCCTCGACGTGCTAGCTTGGATGGGCATTGCCAACCGGCTGTTTGGCGGCAACACCCAGATGGTGGTTCACGGCATATCGATGGGCGCCGCAACCACAATGTGTGTGAGCGGCGAGAAGTTGCCCTCCTATGTGAAATGCTTTGTTGAAGATTGTGGCTACACCAGCGTGTGGGATGAGTTTGACCATGAGCTGCACCAGCAGTTCAATCTGCCCAAGTTCCCGTTGCTGAACACAGCCAGCGCCATTTGCCGCCTGCGCTACGGATGGAGCTTCGGCGAGGCATCGCCCATCAAGCAAGTGGCAAAGTGCAAGTTGCCCATGCTGTTCATTCATGGTGACAACGACGACTTTGTGCCATCGGCAATGCTGCGTCCGCTCTACGACGCCAAGAAAGGCGACAAGGAAATATATGTGGCCAAGGGGTCGAAACACGCCCGGGCATTCCGCGACCATCCCGACGAATACATCAAGCGGGTAACGCAATTTGTGGGCCGCTACATCAAGTAGCGGCTACCGCCCACAGCCGGCAGTCACCGCCGGCAGCGGCCTGACTCATAACGGCAGCTACGCGCTACGCGTTGCTGCCGCTTTCGTCGAGGGCGGCAAGGATTTTCTTGAGTTCCTCGTCGGTCGACGTGAGCTTGCTCTTGCACACCTTGAGCAGCTGCAAGGCTCGCGCCGTATACTGGCTCAAGTGGTCGATATCGCAGGCCTGGTCCTGCATTTTGGCCACTATCTCATCGAGTTCGGCTATTGCCTTGGAATATGTGATGCTGTTGTCGATTTCTTCCATAATGGTATGTTTTTTTCTACTATTTTATGACTGTTGATTTCACTTTATCGGTATTGAAATGAGTGGTCATCACATCGCCCGGCTTGAGTTGCGAAGCCGAAGTGATGATGCGCCCGTTGCACATGGAGAGCGAGAAGCCGCGCCGCAGCGTGTTGCGTGGCGACAGAATCTCCACCTTGTCGGATAGCGACTGCAAGCGGCGGTCTTCGAGCATGATTGAGTTACGCACGGCGGTGAGCAGGCGGTCGGCATCGGCGTCAAGGCGCGAGCGCTCGGCCGCGATCCTGCCCTTGAGGCACACCGGGATGACCGACGCATAGCGGTTAAGACTCAGCCGGGCCGAGTCGGCAATGTGCCTTGCAAGAGTGGGAACCATGTTGGCCAAATAAGACAGGCGATCGCGCTGGCGGCTCACCGACTCGCGCACGGTTGAAACCAGCAGGTTGCTCACCTCGCCGAGGTGGTTCATGCTGCTTGTGCCAAACGAGATTATGAATTCGGCCACGGCAGTAGGCGTCTTCAAGTGCCGGTTGGCCACATAGTCGAGCACGGTGACGTCGCGTTCATGGCCTATGCCGGTGATCACAGGCAGCGGGAACTGGGCGATGTTGGCCGCAAGGTCGTAGTTGTCAAACGAGTTAAGGTCGGTGGTGGAACCGCCGCCGCGGATTATGACCACACAGTCAAAAAGGTGGGCGTTGGCGTTGATGCGGTCGAGGGCGGCAATGATGCTTGGAGCGGTGTTCACACCCTGCATTGCGGCTTGGAAAAGGCAAGTGTAGTAGGCTACACCACTAGGATTGCCCGCCAGCTGCTTCATGAAGTCGCCATAGCCGGCGGCACCGGCAGCCGATATGACGGCTATGCGCTGCGGGACCAGCGGCATGACCAGTTGCCTGTTCATTTCGAGTATTCCCTCGCGCTTAAGGCGGTTGAGAATCTCGAGGCGCTGCCTCACCATGTCGCCGAGCGTGAAATTAGGGTCGATGTCGGTGATTGTGAGACTCAGCCCATAGGCGGGATGAAACGAAGCCGACACCTTAACCATCACCTTGATGCCGCTTGTGATGTGGCTGCCGGTGGCTGCCATGAAACGTGCATCGAGACGGCTAAAGATGCTTGCCCAAATGGCAGCCGACACCTTGGCCACAATGTTGCCGGCCTCGTTTTTCTGAAGCAGGTACAAATAGCAATGTCCCCTGACTCTTACATCGGTGGTCTCGGCCGTGATCCAGCAGTTTTTCACCGACTCGTTGTTGACGAGGGCACTGATGCGGTTGTTGAACTCAAGCAGCGATATGGCGGCCGGAGTTGACTGGGTGGATTGCGACGGCGTGTTTGGTATCATTGTTGCGACACTTTGTGCAGACGACAGCCCACAATTGCATACGAGATTGACTTCAGCAGATGCTTGCCCATTGGCTTATAGTCGGCAACCGGATAGAAATCCCGCAGCCGCTGGCGCGCCACCAGGGTTGCGAAGCCAGGGCCCTCGAAATCAAAGGTGACCACGGCAAAGTCGATGCGTTGCAACACATCGGCGGCATCGGCCTTCGACGTACCGGGTCGCATGAAGCTCCGGATTGTGGGAAAGTCCTTGATCACGCGCTTTGCCTGCACCGGGCGCCACTGCGTGTCGTAGAACGTGAGGCGGCTGTCGGGCACCGGGGTTTTCACCGTTTCGATTACAGCCACCACCGTGTCGCCTTTCGACTGCCCTTTGCACAGCAGGCGCATCTGCACCGTGCGGCTCACCGAAGTGTGCATGCGCAGGTACTGGTCGGTAACGGTGTCGATTGCCGCTTTCCCGCCCATATCGTTTTCTTTTTCCACCACTTTTCCGCCTATGTAATAGGCCAGCATCTCGGCTCTGACGTCGGGAGTGAGATCGGCAAGCACCTCGCCGGGCTCGCTGCACATGATGCGTCCCACGGCAGAATCATGCAGGCGCTGGGCCGCAAAGGCCGACATGGCTGCCACCACTGCGGCAAGCAATATTGTGAGTCGTTGTTTCATTTTTTGTCAGTCGGTAATTTTTATGTTGTCAACATCAACGCATAGGATATTCCCATGCACAAGTGCAAATTTAGCCATTTTGTTTGAATTTGGTGGCGAATGACCGGCAATAAGAGCCCGCAACGGACAATTGATTTTGCGGCAATAAGCACCTATGGCCATCACCACACGCCACCGGAAACAAAAAAACAGGCAATGAGCCTTGTTCTTAATTTGGCGGTAACTATTTTATAATGTAATTTTGTTATCGATTAACAACTAATGCAATTACAACTATGGCAAATTTATTAGACGAAGTTACGGGGCCCGTCAACAACGAGGGCCGTGACATACACGTTATTGACCGCCAGCTGCCCGTCACAGTGGGCTTTGGCTCCACGCTGTTCGAGATAGCACTGTGGGTCACAATTCCGATATTGGTAATTCTGTATGTTGCCATCATGGGGGCCACCCTTGAGAATCCGCTGCTTGTGGCAGTGATCGGTTGCGTGGCAGGCATCCTGCCGGGCGTGATATTCATATTCATGAAAATAAATGCCCGCAACTATTTCCAGCAGCTCGAGCAGCGCATCCAGGCCGAAGCGTCGAACATCGACAACTTCATTGAGCAGCGGGTGCAGATACTGCAAAACGTGGTGGGAATCGTGGACCGAGCCATCGACCTCGACAAGGACGTGATGAAATCGGTTGCGGCCCTGCGTGGCGGCTCGGTTAATGCCGAGAACCGGAGCGATGTGAACAGCCAGGTGACCACAGCCTTCGGGCGCCTGTTTCCGCAAGTGGAGGCCTATCCCGAGCTAAAGGCGCACAGCGCCATTGCCGACGCCATGCAGCAGAACAGCTACCTGCAGAAGGAAATCACTGCCGCCCGCACCGTGTATAACAACCGCGTCACCCAGTGGAACACCGACATCTTCGCCTGGCCCACCAAGATGATTGTGGCGGCACGCCAAGGCTACACCACCCGCATCCCGTTCACCGCATCGGCCGAGACCCGCGAAATGGCGCGCAGCAAGTTCTTTTAAGCAGAGGGAGACCCGCTTATGCAGAACGATGTGTATGATCCGCTCGAGGAGTATGTCAACGTGTTTCACGACCGCTTCAAGGAAGTGGCCGAAGCCACCTTTGCCCAACTGGCCGCAGAGGCCAATGTAGACGTAAAGGCCAACCGCAAGACATGCGCCGAGATCTATGCCAAAGAATCCGAGCTGGCATCGGTGAAGTCGCTGATATCGCAATGGACACTGCTGTGCGTGGTGCTGTGGCTGGGCATAGCCGTATGCGCAGGCTTGACCATCGCCAAGTGGGGAGAGATTGACAACCGGGTATATGCCGCCATGGGCACCTATGCCGTTGCGGCGTTGGCTTTCCTCTTTGCCAAGGTGCATCCACGCCTTAAGGAACTGAAGAAAGACAGCCACCGACTGAGCGGCGACATAAGAGCCCTGAAAAGCGAGGCCTGGGCGCAAATGGAGCCGCTCAACCGCCTCTATGACTGGGATGTGCTCACACGCATGATGACAAAGACGGTGCCGAAGCTCGAGTTTGACCGCTATTTCACCACGCAGCGGCTGGCTGACTTGAAGGCCACCTATGGGTGGGACGACTCGTTCAACAAAGAGCGGTCGGTGGTGTGCTCGCACTCAGGCCTCATCAACGGCAACCCGTTTGTGATAGTGCGCACCCGCAAAATGGAGATGGGCACCAAGACCTATTACGGGTCGAAGACCATTCACTGGACCACCCGCGAGGTAGACGGCGACGGACGGTCGCACACGGTGCACCACTCCGAGACGCTGACCGCCACCGTGACGGCACCCTATCCTGAATATTTCGAGAAGACACGACTCATCTATGGCAACACCGCCGCCCCCGACCTGATATTCTACCGCCGCCGGAGCAACATGGCCAACAAGGAAGGTTCGCTGAGTTTCAAGTGGAAGAGATGGAGGCTGCGTAAAAAGTCGCGCCAACTGAGCAATGCCGACTTTGCAATGATGACCAACGAGGAGTTTGAAGTGGCTTTCGACACGAGCAACCGCAACAGCAACCAGCAGTTTGCCTTGCTGTTCACCCCCGTGGCACAAGAGAGCATGATGAAACTGCTGCAAGACGACCAGGCAGGATATGGCGACGACTTCGACTTCAGCAAAAACAAGATGATAAACACCATAGAGGCCGAGCACATGCAAGACATCGACCTCGACATGGACCCCGACCAGTATAAGAATTTCGACTTCGACAAGGCCAAGCAGGACTTCTATGGAATCAACGCGCGGTATTTCAGGGCCATCTACTTCAATCTGGCTCCGCTACTGTGCGTCCCGCTGTATCAGCAAATGCGCCCGCTACACGACATCTATGGGCGCGACATGCCGACGCACAGCTCGTTTTGGGAGCATGAGGCCCTGGCTAACTTTTGGGGCTACGAGCACTTCAAGCACCCGAGCTGTGTGACCAACTGCATCCTCAAGACCAAGGAAAGCCGCAAAACGGGCAATGGCGACAACGACGCCATCATAGCGGTCGCCGCCTACGGCTACCGGACCGAGCCGCGATTGACCTATGTGAAGAAACTGGGCGGTGACGGGCGGCTGCACAACGTGCCCGTGTACTGGGACGAATATATTCCCGTGGTGGGCACAGGCTCCATTGTGATGGAGGAAGACAACGGCAGCGACGACTTCGACAGTCAAAGCCAGCGGCTCAGCCACATCAGCAAGGTGCTCGATAAGTCAAGCCTCAAGGTCTACAGGCGCCACATCGCCTCGAAGGTGTTCCACAACCCAGGCAACCAGTAGCGCTGACTGCGGCATGAGCCTTCGACTCATGCCGGGCATAAAATATCGGGCCGGAGAGAATGCACATATGGCAATCTCTCCGGTCCGTCAGTCCTTGCGCGGCCGGGGCCTTGTTCGCCCGCCGTGTGTCGGTTGCACTGTAGCGGGCCGTCAATGGCCGGGACCGGGGTGATATGTAATGCGTGACGCCTTAGGCGTTGGCCTTCTTGCCCGAGCGCTTGGTGGTGGGTTCCACGTTGCGTGCGTCGACATCGGTCACACCTGCAATTTCAGGATCGATGAGGATGCGTCCGCAGTATTCGCACACGATGATTTTCTTGTGCATCTTGATTTCCATCTGGCGCTGTGCGGGGATGCGGTTGAAGCAACCGCCGCAAGCGTTACGCTGCACATACACCACGCCGAGGCCGTTGCGTGCATTCTTGCGTATGCGCTTGAATGCAGTGAGCAGGCGCTCGTCGATTTTGCCCTCAAGCTTTTTGGCTTTTTCACGCAGTTTCTCCTCGTCTTGACGTGTCTCGCTCACGATGTCGTTGAGTTCCTCTTTCTTCTCGCCCAGCACGTGGTTGCTGTCTTCGAGCTGAGTCTTGATCTCGTCGATGTCGCGGTTCACGTTCTCGATTTTCTGTGAGGCCTCACGGATGCGCTTGTCGGCAAGGTCGATATTGAGCTGCTGATACTCAATTTCCTTGGTCAGGTAGTCATATTCGCGGTTGTTGCGCACATTGTCCTGATCATGGGTGTACTTGTCGATAAGTGTTGAAGCCTCATCGATGGCTGCGTGATAGTCGTCGATGCTTTTCTTAAGGTCGTCGACCTCACCGTTGTAGTTGCCCATGCGAGTCTCAAGGCCTGCGATTTCGTCTTCCAGGTCCTGCACTTCAAGAGGCAACTCGCCGCGGAGCGTCTTGATTCGGTCGATTTCAGAGAGGATGGTCTGCAACTGATAGAGCAGTTTCAGGCGCTCTTCTACCGTAAGTTCCTTTTCTTGCTTAGTAGCCATAGCTTATAATTACAAATAATTTATCTGGTTTCGTTCGTTATCTGCGAAATAGACTGCAAAGTTAGGATTTTTTTTCTTAATAATGTCACAAAATATTTCTTTTGTGAAGTGCTCGCTTTCATAATGACCAATATCAGCGAGAATTATGCTCTGGGCAGCGTCTTGGAACTCGTGATACTTCACGTCGCCGGTGACCATCACCTGTGCACCGCTGGCTATGGCCGCCGGCACCAGAAACGACCCGGCTCCGCCACACAGTGCCACCCGGCTCACCATCACGCCGTCGGTGCGGCCGCTGTAGCGCACTGCTCCGGTGCCGAAGGCCTGCTTGGTCATGCGCAGAAAGTCGATGGCAGGCATTGGCTCAATGCTGCCCACCACACCCGAGCCGCTATAGCGGTCGGCGTTGTCGAGCTGTATCACATCGAAGGCAGGCTCCTCATAGGGGTGCGCCTCGAGCATGGCACGTAGCACGGCCGGCGCCTGAGCCTTGTGCATCAGCACCTCGACGCGCACCTCAGGCTCGGTATGGTGTTCGCCCACCTGGCCGGCAAACGGGTCGGCCCCCTCAAGAGCACGATAGCGCCCCTCGCCGCTCAGGCGGTAGCTGCACGAGTCGTAATCGCCCAGACGTCCGGCCCCGGCACGGTGCATGGCTTGCTCCACGGCATCGGCCTGGGCCGTGGGCACATACACGGCGAGCTTCCTGAGCGTGCCCCGTTGAGGCTCAAGCACGCTCAAATCGGTCATGCCCAGCTTCGCAGCCATTTTATAGTTAACGCCGCCACGGGCATTGTCGAGGTTGGTGTGTGCGCTGTAAATGCACACATCGTGCTTTATGGCCTTGGCCACGATGCGCTCCACGCGGTTGCGGCCCATTATTTTCTTGAGCCCGTGGAATATCACCGGATGGTGCGACACAATCAGCCCGATGCCGCGGCTCACGGCCTCGTCCACTATCTCCTCGGTCACGTCGGTGCAAAGTAGCGCACCGCTCACATCACTGTCGGGGTCACCCACCTGCATGCCTGCATTGTCGAAGCCCTCTTGCAGGTAAAGGGGAGCAAAGGCCTCGATGGCATTTGTTATTTCCTTGACTTTCATATATTAATTCTTTATACACGGCAAAGTTACCGCATTTCCCGCAGTCATTCGGAATTTAGCCCCAAAAAACTCAACCGGC
>CAVFVP010000036.1:0-22039 GCA_963625945.1 Agathobacter rectalis
CAAATATTTGTCAAACACGTATTGGGCTCTTTCGGGGTAAGCCGATGCATCGGTATAGTCTGTGTTCAACTCTTTTGCGATTTGTGCAAGAAACATGCTAGTGTGTGAGTGGTATTTGCCTATTAAGGCCCACCCGTCAACCGAGCTGTGCGTCACCACCATCTCCTTTCCCACTTCTTGAGGCAAATAAGCCTCAACTGGCACCATTATGCCGCGATCATTGGTTTTTCTGTAGTGATATATGATTTGCCCTGACGCCACGGCAACACACCCCACGTTGGAATTACTGGTCAGGTCTGTGTTGATGTAAGGCATGTATAGATTGTAAGGGATTTGTTGGCCCCATTTTGTGGCGATGATGTGGGGCATTTCTTCAGTGAGGCTCTCGTATTCGGGCTCTTGTTGAATCCACATGCCCATTCCCACGCCACGGGCTATGGCTTTGGAACTTTTATCCGATGCTTTTGCCGCCTCGTTTTCAATGGCGGTCCAGAATCCGTTTTTTGTGCTGTCATTGCTCTCCTTAATCTTTTTTATGTCGGAGGCAATTCCAAGTGCAAGTTGCACTGCCGGGTCACTGTCGTTATCAAGGTTTAGCGTGCCTGTCTTTGCGAATGCCTGTAATGGTGTCATTCTAGAGTCGGCCGATATCAGTTTCCACCCGGTTTTGAAATTCACAATATATGCCAAAGGTGTGTCACCATCTTTAATTGTCGTGGTGCTAACCACTTTCTTGTCGTTTCCTGTGATGCTTAAATACCTGTTGAGCATATTTCTCGTAACCAAGTAGTAATCGTCATTCTCACTGTATCTCTCCTGTGTGGCTTCTGGCAATGATGACGTGAGATCTGGCTCGCTGCATGAGGTTATGCAAATTGCAGCAATAGCCAACGCAAAATGAATTATTAATGTTGTCCGTTTCATTCTAAAAATGTTTTGGTTTTAAATATTTGTTCATGATAATTGTTTGTTTTGTGGTTTGTAATGATTTCGGCGGTGAATTTAATACAAATATTTGAATAAATGGCTGTTGTGAAGAAAAATAAAGAAAATATTAAAGTAAGAATAAAACGTAAATTGGCACGAATGCTCGATTGGCATTTTGCAATTGTTCACTTTGCATTTGAAGAGTCGCCATACGAGTTCTCTTATAATTGTGCCCCGATTTCATTTACACTTCTTGTGTTTTTAACCCTGAAGAATTCGGCTATAATACATTGGGGATCGAAACCGCTAAACTCCGGTGTGGCGTTTGTCATGGTTTTGGAGTTCGTTTTTGCATTCACATTTAATATTTTGTTAGAAGAACCTTTGGCGAATTTGTTCAATAAAGGCCAAAGGATTAAGCTTATCGACAAAGTGTGGAAAGAAAGAGATTCGGGCATTAATAAAGTGTTGGCTGAATTGGAAATTGCCATATTTATGGTTTTGTGTGTAGGGCTTCTGGTTTTGAACATGTGGCTGATTTCACGCAGTCTGAAATAAGCGGTTGTTCCCATTGCCAGTGAAGCACCAGAAAAAACAGAAAGAAAAAAATGAACTATATAGAACACCGAAAACCGCATCATGTCATTATTCACATGGTTGCAATCAACAAACTCATTGTAGACTCATTCTACCGCAATACCCCCAATCGGCCAGGCCTCAATCAGAAAACGGCAGATTCTGATACGACGGGCTGCGCTGATGTGAACAATCAAGGCAAGCAATGAGTGTGCGTCATATGATATCACCAACTGATTTTGTCTTATGAACAAAGAGCCTGTTAAGAATAGCAAGGAAACTGTTTGAAGTAATCAGCGCTTTTATGACTGTGAATGTGGTTTGGTTAATGATTTTATTTGCCTATCAGTGAAAAGAGTATTAATTTTGCACTGATTTTGTAAAATCGAACTATACTACAATGAAGATTATCAGTAAGGTTGACGAACTCAAAAGCGCCGTCAAGGCATATCGTCAAGAGGGTAAGAACATAGGACTCGTGCCAACGATGGGCGCACTTCACGGTGGCCACAAGTCTCTGGTCGACCGTGCACGCCGCGAATGCGACGTGGTGGTGGTGAGTGTGTTTCTGAACCCAACCCAGTTTAACAATAAAGAGGACTTGCGCACATACCCGCGCACGGCCGAAGCCGATGCCGCTATGCTCGAAGCGTGTGGCGTCGACATCGCATTCATGCCCACTGTGGCCGACATATACCCCGAGCCCGACAACCGCGTGTTCACTCTTGGCCAGGTAGCCGAGGTTATGGAGGGGGCCATGCGTCCAGGCCACTTCAATGGGGTGTGCCAAATTGTGAGCAAGCTTTTTGCCATGGTTGAGCCCGACAGGGCATATTTTGGCGAGAAAGACTTTCAGCAGATAGCTGTGATACGCGCCATGGTCAAGCAGCTCGGATTCGCTCTGCAGATAGTTCCATGCCCAGTGGTGCGTGAGCCCGACGGACTTGCAAAGAGCAGCCGCAACGTAAGGCTCACCCCCGAAGTGAGAAAAGTGGCGCCAAACATCTACCGGGTGCTACGTGAGAGCGTGGACTACTCGGCAACACACACGGTGGCTGAGACTCACGACTGGGTCGTGGCTCAAATCAATGCCTACGACTTGATGGAGGTGGAGTATTTCTCAATTTGCGACAGCACCACACTGCAACCGGTAGACGATTGGACCGGCGGCGTGGTGGGCTGCATAACAGTGTATTGCGGCGATGTGCGTGAAATCGACAATGTCACCTATCGCAACTGACCTCATGACAGCCGCATGCCTCTAAGGCTATGGCAAAAAAAGGAAATACAAGAAACACAGAAAAGGAATTATCTGATAAAGCAATTGTCTGTCATGCAGATACAAGTGATAAAATCAAAGATCCACCGCGTTACGGTCACGGGAGCCGACCTTAACTATATAGGCAGCATCACCATCGACCAAGACCTGATGGATGCAGCTGGAATTGTCGAAGGCGAGCGCGTCTACATAGTCGACAACAACAATGGCGAGCGTCTCGACACTTATGCCATTCCGGGCGAGCGCGGCTCTGGTGTGATATGCCTCAATGGCGCCGCCGCACGCAAGGTGCAAAAGGGTGATGTGGTCATTATTATGGCCTACGGCATAATCAATGCCGACGAGGCAGCCGCTTTCAAGCCCCGTGTGGTGTTTCCCGACACCCACACCAACCGCTTGATTGATTGACGCGGCCGCCAGCCGGCATCAGCGCTCCTCCCGACCGAAGAGAAATTATATATTTACACACTACGATACAATGTTTGATAGTTTAAGCGAGAGACTTGAACGCTCGTTCAAGATACTGAAAGGTGAAGGCAAAATCACCGAGATAAATGTGGCCGAGACACTCAAGGACGTGCGCCGTGCACTGGTTGAGGCTGATGTCAACTACAAGGTGGCCAAGACGTTCACCGACACGGTGAAGAAAAAGGCCCTGGGTCAAAACGTGCTCACGGCAGTGAAGCCGAGCCAGCTCATGGTGAAGATTGTGCACGATGAGCTTGCGCAGCTCATGGGCGGCGAGCAGGCGCCTTTCAACGTCGACGGGCATCCGGCCATCATCCTGATGTCGGGTCTGCAAGGCTCTGGTAAAACCACATTCTCCGGTAAGCTCGCACGCAAGTTCAAGCAGGAAAAGGGCAAGAAGCCATTGCTTGTGGCTTGCGATGTCTATCGCCCCGCAGCCATTGAGCAGCTCAAGGTGCTTGCCGCACAAATCGATGTGCCGGTCTATAGCGAGCCCGACAGCAAGAACCCCGTTGAGATTGCCCAGAACGCCATCGCCCAGGCTAAGCGCGACGGTCAGAATCTGGTCATTGTCGACACGGCCGGTCGTCTTGCCGTAGATGAGCAGATGATGCAGGAAATAAAGGCAATCAAGGATGCCATCAACCCTAATGAGACCCTGTTTGTGGTCGACTCAATGACTGGTCAGGATGCTGTGAACACAGCCAAAGAATTCAATGACCGTCTCGACTTCGACGGCGTGGTGCTCACCAAGCTCGACGGCGACACCCGTGGCGGTGCGGCCCTCTCAATCCGTTCGGTGGTCGACAAGCCCATCAAGTGGGTGGGTACTGGCGAGAAACTCGAGGCCATTGATCCGTTCCGTCCCGCAGGTATGGCCGACCGCATTCTCGGCATGGGCGACATCGTTTCATTCGTCGACCGCATGCAGCAGCAGTATGACGAGGAAGAAGCCAAAAAACTGCAGCGCAAAATAGCCAAAAACACATTTGACTACAACGACTTCCTTGCACAGATAGGACAAATAAAGAAGATGGGTAACCTCAAAGACCTGGCTTCCATGATTCCTGGCGTGGGCAAGGCCATCAAGGACATTGACATCGACGACAACGCCTTCAAGAGTATTGAGGCCATTATCCAGTCGATGACTCCATATGAGCGTGAGCACCCCGAGGTGATGAACGGCAGCCGCCGCAAGCGCATTGCCGCCGGCAGCGGCACCGACATCCAGGAGGTGAACAGGCTGCTCAAGCAGTTTGACCAGACACGCAAGATGATGCACACCGTGGCCACAATGAAAAATCCGCTCAAGGCCATGCGCGGCATGCGGCGCCGCTGACGCCGCCTCTCATGCCCCAATGGGCACCGCGTCAACTTGGCAGCGGTGCCCATTGCGGTTTATTGGCCACCAACAGCCGCAGTGCGGCTCAAGCAAAACAGACAGATTCACACACTCATTATAACTCATACTCTCATGCAAATTATCGATGGTAAAAAGGTGTCGGCCCAAATCAAACAGGAAATCGCGGCCGAAGTGGAAAAAATGGTAGCCTCGGGCCAAAAGCGCCCGCACTTGGCTGCGGTGCTTGTGGGGCACGACGGCGGCAGCGAGACCTATGTGGCCGCCAAGGTCAAGGCCTGCGAGGTGTGCGGCTTCAAGTCGAGTCTCATCCGCTTTGAGGACGATGTGACCGAAAGCCAGTTGCTCGACACCATAGCCCAGCTCAATGCCGATGCTGATGTCGACGGTTTCATTGTGCAACTGCCATTGCCCCGCCACATCGACGAACAGAAAATCATCGAGGCAATCGATTACCGTAAAGATGTCGACGGCTTCCATCCCATCAATGTAGGCCGTCTTTCGATAGGCCTGCCGTGCTTCCGCTCGGCCACCCCACAAGGCATTCTCACTCTGCTCGAACGTTACGGCATCGCCACAAGCGGCAAGCATTGCGTGGTGATTGGCCGCAGCAACATCGTGGGCAAGCCTGTGGCCTCAATGCTCATGCAGAAGGGCAATCCGGGCAACTGCACCGTCACCGTGTGCCATAGTGCTACGCAAAACCTTAAGGAAATCACCCGTCAGGCCGACATTCTCATCGCCGCAATCGGCTCGCCGGCGTTTGTCAAGGCCGACATGGTGAAGGATGGTGTCGCCATTATCGATGTGGGTACCACCCGCGTGCCGTCGACCGTCACCAAAAGCGGATGGAAGCTGCGCGGCGACGTTGACTTCGACGAGGTGGCTCCGCACTGCTCGTATATCACGCCTGTGCCTGGCGGAGTGGGCCCGATGACTATCGTGTCGCTCATGAAGAACACTCTGCTTGCCGCGCAGCACGCAATCTATAAGTGACATTACGCTAATGCCAGATGGCTATGATGACAAACTTGCTTTCAATACTGCTTCTGTCGCTTGTGGAACTGCTGTCGGGCAGTTCTGCGACTGCCGACTTGACTTTCGTGGGCGATGCCATGCAGCACGCACCGCAAGTGAAGGCCGCCGCACGGTGTGGGCGTAAAAGCGGCAAGGCTTTTGACTACAGTCAGTGCTTCAGCCATGTGGCCCCCGATATTGCCAACGCCGATTTCGCCGTGGCCAATCTGGAGTGTCCGCTTGCAGGCCCTCCCTACACGGGCTATCCGGCCTTCAGCGCTCCCGATGCCTACGCATCGGCACTCAAGGCCGTGGGTTTCGACCTCCTGCTCACGGCCAACAACCACTGCCTCGACCGCCGCGACAAGGGGCTGGTGACGACGGTGGCGGCTCTCGACCGCTTGAAGATTCCGCACATAGGCACCTACGTCAATGCCGCGCAGCGTAGCGGCAGGTTGCCGTTTATCGCCACGGTCAATGGCATACGCATAGCATTTCTCACCTACACCTACGGCACCAATGGCATCAATGTGCAGGGCAGTGTGGTGGTCGACTATATCAATCGGGCGTTAATTGCCGCCGATATTGCCGCCGCCCGCATCGCCGGAGCCGACGCGGTGTGCGTGTGCATGCATTGGGGCATTGAATACAAGCTGCAGCCAGTGGAGTCGCAGCGTGCGCTTGCCGATTTCCTTGTCGATCAGGGTGTCGACCTTATCATTGGCGGGCATCCGCATGTCATAGAGCCTATGGAAATGCGTTATAGCCGCACTTATGGCAAAAACGTGTTGCTCATCTACAGTCTGGGAAACTTCATCTCAAACCAGAATGGAACCGACAGCCGTGGCGGAGCCATGGTCAAGGTGAAGCTCTCGCGTCTGGCTCAGGGTGGGGTGGTGGTGCATGATGCGCGCTACAAACTGTTTTTCGTGCAAAAGCCACAACGTGACGGTGAGAATTATGTGCTCGTGCCCGAAAACAATCCGTCGCTGCTGCGCCCCGACAGCCGCCAGGCCTTCTCCACATTCATGTGGCGCGCCCACAATCTGGTTCTCGGCCACAACGTTGCTGTTCCGGCCGAGTGATTTATTGAAAAAAGACAACAGAGAGACAAAAAATGACTTCAAATCGAATCTTGCTCACAAAACTCCTTGCGGCCGTCCTTTTATGCCTTGTGGGGCATTCGACCGCGGCACTGGCGCAAGAAATCGATTTCATCCGCTCCGACCTCAACCATATAATCATGAATGGCGACGACTGGAGCGGCCTGAAGCGCGAGCTCAAGAGGGTGAGCCGTAGCCATGACGGCAAGTTCGCGGTGATCCACATTGGCGACTCGCACGTGCAGCCCGACATCTTTCCGGGCGAGGTGCGCAACCGCCTGCAATATGTGTTTGGCAACGGCGGACGCGGACTGCTTGTGCCGCTGGCAATGGCCGGTACCAATGCTCCGTCGGGCTACACCCTGTCATCAGGCTCTCCGCGCTCGGCCCGGTCAAGGCTGCTGATGCGCAACTGGCACACCGTGATGGGCTTTACCGGCATATCGGTGCGGTTTGCCTCAAGCCATGTCTCGCTCGATGTGCACACCAAGGCCGCCGGGCACGAGTTCACCAGCATAACGCTGCTCCACTCGCAAAGCGCCGGGTTCGACACCATTGTCGTAGGCACCGACACCATAGCCGGACATGCAGTCACCCCGTGGAGCACCGACTTCACTTTGCCCATTGTCACCGATTCCGTGTCGCTCGGCCACATTCCTTCCGGATGCGATTTTTGGGGTGTCGTGGCAAACAACAGCAACCCTGGAGTGGTGTACCACACGATAGGCAACAACGGAGCCACTTATGCGATGTATCACAAAATCGACAGTTTCGCACGGCAAACGTCAATCCTGCAACCCCGGCTTATCATCATCTCGCTAGGTACCAATGAGGCCTTTGGCAGCCATGCTTACATGGCTTCGCAAATCGACCGGCTCGTGACCGACTTGCGCAATGCCAACCCCAATGCCAAGATCCTGCTCACCACACCCATGGAGTCGCAGCGTCGGGGCCGTCGGGGCTATTCGGTCAACCCGTCGGTGGCCATCGTGCGCGACATAATCCTTGACTATGGCCGTGAGCACCACATCCCGGTTTGGGATTTGTATGCCGTGGCCGGCGGCGAGGGCGCCTCGCGCAACTGGCTCAGCCTCCAACTGATGAACACCGGCGACCATCTGCACTTCTTCCAGTCGGGCTATGAGCTGCAGGGCTCGCTGCTCGCCGATGCGCTGATTGAACAGCTGCGCTGAAGGCAGCCGAAAAAACAAACTCCACTTTTTTGCTTTTCCCGTGCTTTTGTGCTAGTTTTGCAAAACAGGAGGAAAGAAATTATAACCCCACCACATTAAACACGCAAAAAAACAGTATTAACCATCATAAAAAACAATCAGTGATTATGAACAGACGTCTACTCATATTAGTTGCGGCGGTAACGGGTGTCCTGTCGATGCAGGCGCACGACTATACTGTCAACTACAACGAGAGCCCCGGCAGCCAAATGACAATCACTTGGACCGACAACACCAAGACCGACATGCATTTCCTGGCCATGCCCGCAGTATCCACTCAACCGTTTTTCACCAGCTCAAGCCTCAGCACTGACTATGAGAGTCAGTATCCCAACAACAAGTTCTCTCTCGATAAGGTTCTCTTTGAGTTCAACTTCTCGCAGAAGGAATGGCTCAACGGTGATGCCAATGCGTTGAAAGACGGCTACACAACGTCCACTTCTCTGCCCTCGGGCGCTAAGATAACAAGTATTGCCTTGCCAGGTAAGCTCACTGCCGGTACGGCCGGAACAGTGGCCGTGACCGCCTATTTGAAAAACGCGTCTAACGACATGCTGAATGCCGACCTGGGCTATAAAGAGGCCATCAAGCGCGTGGGGCTTGCCTATGCCGACTCGGTGCCGTGCGCTTTGGGTACCGACGGACAGCAGCCGCTGTTGTCGCTGCCGCTGAGCAATGCAGGTTCGCCTTTCATCTATTCAGGCACCGATATCGTGATGGGACTCAACCTGGATGTGCCCTCGGGTGCAGCAAGCTTTGAATATGCTACAGCCAAGGCCGACAAGAACCTGGGCACCGCCATCCATGCGCAGTCGGCTGGTAAAGACGTGTTCAACACCAGCGCGGGCGAGGACTACGGCACAGCTGGCGCTGTGGCCACATTCCTCAACCTCAAACGCAATTCCGTGCCTGCCGCACAAGTCACCTATTACACCAACGATGTGCGCTTCAGGGTGACCGACATCGACGGCAATCTCATCTACGACACCATCAGCACGCAGCAGCCTAACGGCCGACCGTTTGTGCGCATAATCGACCTCTCCGACGGCAATAAGGTGCTGGGCAAGGTGGAAGTCGACGAGAATGGCGAGGCCGTTTTCTCAAATCTCGATTACACTCATTCCTACAACATCAGCGCAGCCAGCAATTCCTATGGCTACATGGCGGCTTCCAACATCAAGTTTGAGGATGCCGGTCTCTCGGTGGAAACCGACATGACGGTCGACATTAAATTCCACTTGACTCCCGGTTTCGACCCGCCATTTGGCGGTGTGGAAAACCCCACGGTGGCCACATTTAAGGCATGGGGTGGCAACGGATGCATCAGTGTGAGCGTCGACACCGAAACCCCGGTTACTGTGTGTGACCTTGCCGGGCGGGTGGTGAGCCGTTTCACAGCCGATTCGGGCACCACGTCGGTCGACGGTATTGCCCCCGGCATCTACGTTGTCAACCGCACCAAGGTGATTGTTAAGTGAATATGAATACAGCTTTCGCCCCACAGTGTGAGGCCTGGCTTTGGAACTGAGGCACCGGATTCTTTCAACATTGGGCATCCGGTGCCGCTTTTTTTACCTTTAGGCCCATGCCGCAGGTCATGTAGTGCGGCATGAGCCTCCGTTTGCGGCCGGCGACTGCGCAAATTGGTGGCCTCAATGCCTCGCCGTTTGCGAAATTTTCAGTAAGTTTGCAAAGCGGTTAGCTAATCAACAGCCCATCAACTTATGAACGAAAGCAATCAAAAAGTGGCACTCATCACCGGCATCAACGGGCAAGACGGCTCCTATTTGGCCGAATTGCTCCTGGCCAAAGGCTATGAGGTGCACGGCATAATCAGGCGCAGCAGCGCTTTCAACACCGGGCGCATCGAGCACCTGTATCTCGATGAGTGGGTGCGCGACATGAACCAGAAGCGCCTCGTCAATCTTCACTATGGCGACATGACCGACTCAAGCTCGCTCATCCGTATCATCGAGCAGGTGAAGCCCGACGAAATCTACAACTTGGCTGCGCAGAGCCACGTGAAAGTGTCGTTTGAGGTGCCTGAATACACGGCTGAAAGCGACGCCTTGGGCACATTGCGCCTGCTCGAGGGCCTGCGCATCACCCACCGCGAGAAGCTCACACGTGTCTATCAGGCAAGCTCGGCCGAGCTGTTTGGAAATGTGAGCTGCCCCGACGGCCAGAATGAACTGACCCCGTTCCATCCGCGCAGTCCCTATGCGTGTGCCAAGCTCTACTCTTATTGGATAATGAAGAACTACCGTGAGAGCTACGGCATCTTTGCCGCCAACGGCATCCTGTTCAATCACGAGAGTGAGCGACGGGGCGAGAACTTCGTGACGCGCAAAATCACATTTGCCGCCGCACGCATCATTTGCGGCCTGCAAGACAAGCTATACCTGGGCAATCTTGACGCAAGCCGCGACTGGGGCTATGCCAAAGACTACGTGGAGTGCATCTGGGCAATCATGCAGCAGCCTCAGGCCGACGACTTCGTGATTGCTACCGGCGAGACCCACACGGTGCGCGAGTTCTGCACGCTGGCTTTCCGCTACGCAGGAATCGAGCTTGAGTGGCAGGGCAGCGGGCTCGACGAGAAGGGTATCGACCGCGCCACGGGCAACGTGATAGTCGAGGTGAGTCCTAAATATCTGCGTCCAAGTGAGGTCGACTACCTCAAGGGCGACTCATCGAAAGCGCAACGCCTGCTCGGCTGGAATCCGCACCGCACCCCGTTCGACCGCCTCGTGAAGCGCATGGTCGACCACGATGTGCGCCACGTGCGCAAGCTCTACCACATCGACTGAGACAACGACGCTTCATTAACCATCATATCCACAACACCACAATCAACACCACCAGGCAATGAGCCAATGCAGCGACAGTGAAACCGCCACACCTTTGTGGTATGCCTTGCGGGTGACTTACAACCGCGAGATGAAGGTGAAGGCCGATCTCGACTTGCGCGGCATCGAGAGTTTCGTGCCCATGACATGGAGCCGCTACGAATGCCAAGGCGAGTTGCGCCGCCGGCTCGTGCCAAGCGTGCACAACCTCATCTTTGTGCATCTCGACCCCGAGTCGATGCGGCACTACAAGGCCACTACAGCCATGCCTGTGCGCTACATCATGGATGCCGAGACTCACCGCCCGTTGACGGTGCCCGCCCGCCAGATGGACAGCTTCATTGCCGTGGCGTCGACCCACAGCGAGCAGCTCATCTACCTCACCCCCAAGCCGGGCGACTTTGCCAAGGGTGACCGCGTGAGAATCCTTGGCGGTGTGTTCAAGGGTGCCGAGGGTGTGTTTGTGCGCGTCAAGGGCGATCGTCGGGTGGTGGTGAGCATCAGTGGCGTGGTGGCTGTTGCCACCGCTTTCATCCATCCGTCATTCATCGAAAAAATCAACGACTAATATGCCAGCAATTACAGAACCACAACCAGTAGCGGTCAAGGGCCGCATTCCATATTTCGACCTCTTGAAGGGCGTGGCCATCTTCATGGTGGTGATGGGCCATGCGCTCACCATGTGCATCAGGGGCATCGACTCGGCATTCGCCTTCAAGCTCATTGCTCAGGTGCACATGCCCATATTCTTCTTCATCAGCGGATATTTTACTTATAAGGCGACCGCCGCCGGAGCATGGGCGAGTCCCAACCTCAAAAAGCGCTTCTGCCAGCTCATAATTCCTTTTCTCACCATGAGCACGCTGTGGACCGTCTATTTCCCGCACAGTCCGCTGCAGTCGCCACTGGCTACCAACCTGCCCGATATGCTGCAAAGCTACTGGAAAAGTGGCTACTGGTTCACGCTGTGTCTCTTTGAGCTGATGCTGGTCTACTGGCTGCTCTGTTTCGCCCTGTCGAGAATCAGGCGCACTTCGCTGCAGGTGGTGCTCATGCTTGCCGTGTATGCCGTGCTTGTGGCGCTGTCGGTGAATTTTGCCGACGAGGATGCCAATGTCGACTGGGTGGGCTTCGGCCTGTTGGCCCAGTTCTACCCGGTGTTCATGATCGGGGCAATGGCTCACAAGCTGCGCGGGGCATTCGAGACGGCGTGTCACAGCCAGACGTGCATCACAGTCTCGATTTTGGCCTTTGCCGTCATTTGGTATGCCATCGTGTATCCGTGGGACATGCCGTGGGCCGACAACGTGCCCGTTACCACCGCCATCAGGTTTGTGGCAATGCCGCTCATGCACTTTGCCCTCATGGTAGTCATGATATCGCTTGCCGAGGCGTGGAGCTGCCGCGGGATGCGGCCGGGTGTCACCCCGGGTGTGGCCACACGCTATTTCAATTGGCTTGGCCGCGAGAGTCTGGCCATCTATGTGTGCCACTATTTCTTCCTGTTCCCGCTTACGCCACTCCAGGAGCCTATGCGACAGCTCGGTTTGTCCACTGTGCCGCTGCTTGTCACGGCCGCAGTGGTCGCTTTTGCCGTGATTGCGGTCACTATGCTTGCAGTGGCTGTGATCAAGCGCAGTCGTCTGTTGGCGTTCCTGCTCATAGGCAAGAGTCTGAAGTGATTTTTCACCTCCCTTAAGCCCTCTTTGGGGCTGCAATTGCCGGCACGGGCCCCAGCATCCTTTTTGCGGGATGCCGGTGCCCGTGCCGCTTTCCGTGCATTGCGCCCACCGTTTCCTCTGGAACCAAGCTTATGGATTTTTGCTTGTTTTTTGAAAGTGATTTTGCTGCAAGATTGAATATTTTTAATTAAAAAGTGGAATAAAATGTGAGTTTTTAGTAATTATTTTATAAATTTGCCATAATTGATTTCACACTGTCTGTTGCTTTGCCCAATGTGGGGGCAAAGTCAGTAGAAATTCTACAATCTTTTCATGGCATGTGGCGGCAATTGGCTCTTCGCTGCCTGCTGGTTTTTTAGTGAGCCATAAAGTTACTAATAATTAATTATGAAGAGAAAACTTACGCTCTTGTTGACTGCGGTTGTGTCTCTGCTTGTCTTTACAGGCACGGCAGCAACGCCGCCCGACGCAACGGCCAAGACCCGGGTGAATCACAACACCACCTCGGCCACTTCGGCCTATCACAAGGCTGTTTCTCAGTCTTCCGGAACTTTCACCCCGCTTCGCTACATCACTGGTGATGTAAACAAGCCTGGCGTGATGGTCAAGGCAAAGGCGATGTCGAAGGCGGCAAGCTTAGTGAGCGCTGCCCCCATCGCCAAGGCTGATGCAAACACCACCTACCCCGACCTGCATGCTTCGGTGACCACCTATTCTACCACTGCCCGCAACAGCCGCATTGCAAAGCTTGCGCTTGCCCAGGATCAAGTGTTCACCACCAAGTTAAGCTATGTGTGGGCTAACTATGGCGGTGTGGGCTACGACCACACCTATTATTACTTCAGCCACCAGGCTGTGGGTAGCACCGGACGTTATTCCAACACCTTGTGGTCTGTCAACACTGATACATATGACTCTAAGTCTATCGCTAGAGACGATGACCTGCCTATCGGCCTCGGTGCATCCGACGTGGCTTATAACCCTGTCGACAAGAAGGTGTATGGATGCTTCGTCAAGGAGGAGTCTGAGGGCACAGGCTATGTGTTCGGCACGGTTGACTACGTGAACCTTAAGCGCACCAAGATTGCCGACCTGCCCGACCAGTGGAATGCATTTGCCATCGACAGCAAAGGCACCGGCTACGCAATCGACATGAGCGGACAGTTGCTCAAGGTTGACCTCACCAACGGCTCAACTACCGTGGTGGGCAGCACCGGCCTCAAGCCTTACTACGTGTCGTCGGCCACTATCGATGTCAAGTCCGACCGCATGTTCTATGCCGTGCTCACCGAGGACGCTAAGTCGTCGCTCTATGAGATCAACACCTCTACTGCAGCCGCCACTTTCATCGTAAGCTATGACGATAGAACCCAGATTTGCGGTATGTTTGTTCCCTCTCCGCTTGCCGAAGACCACGCTCCTGCGGCTCCCACAGGATTGTCGGCCAACTTCCCCAACGGCTCTTACAGCGGCACCGTGGAATTTGACGTGCCTGCCACTTACTACAATGGCGATGCTGCCACCGGCACCGTGACCTATACCGTTGCTTCTTCAATCTCCGACACCGTGCGTGGCACTGCTTCCTTCGGGCAGCATGTCACAGTGCCCGTCACCGTAAATACACGTGGCTATCGCGGCTTTACCGTGCGTCTCTATAACGACGTGGGCAAGTCGCCTGAGGCTACTTCCAGCAGTTATTACATAGGCCCGGGTTATCCCGCAGCCCCCACTAAGGTCACTCTCACCGCTGAGGGTGATTCGGCTAAGCTCACTTGGGCTGCTGCCGAGTCGGCCGACCGTTTCTATTTCGATGCCGACAGCATCCGCTATACTGTGGTGCGTTTGCCCGGAGGGGAGCAGGTGTATGACGGCTACGACACCAAGTTTGCCGAGAAGGTTGAGAACGACGGTACCTTCACCAAACTTGCCTATAAGGTGAAGGCCACCACAAAGGCCGGCATGGAGTCGGCTCAATGGGGCCAGTCAAACGGCGTTTCGTTTGGTGTCATCGTTCCTCCTTATGAGGAGACTTTCGACACTGAGGGCGACGTTGCCGGCTACACCATCATCGATGCCAACAACGATAACCGCACTTGGGCCTACTTCTCGGCTACAGCTTCGATGCGTGCCAACTACAGCTCAAAGAACAAAGGCGACGACTGGCTCATTACGCCTCCCGTGAAACTCAAGGCTGACGAGACATATTGTTTCCATTTCGATGCCGTCAACAAGCAGAAATACGTGGAGCGCTTTGAGGTTAAGGTGGGCAATGCTCCCACTGTAGAAGGCATGACTCAGGTCATTGTCGACACTGTCACTCTCGCCGGCTTTGAGTCGTCAACACCCACAGTGTACTACAAGGCTCCGGCCGACGGCAACTACTATTTTGGCATTCACTATGTGAGCGACGCCAACATGTTTGGCATCTATGCCGACAATATCGCAATTGATGCCGGTACTCCCGGAACTGCCCCCGACACCGTGAGCGCCATCACCTTTGTCAACGATCCCACCGGTGCAGTCGCTGTCAATATCTCGTTCAAGGCTCCTGCCAAGAACATCAAGGGCGACGCCATCTCTAAGGTCGACAGCATCGTGGTCGCCAAGAATGGTGCCAAGATCAAGGAATTCGGCTCAACAGCTGCCGGACAGGAGTGCTCGTTTACCGATACCGATGAAAAAGACGGCTCTCAAACCTACACATTCACAGCCTATGCCGACGGCGTAGGCGGTCTGCCTGTGTCTCGCAGCGTCTTTGTGGGCATCGGAGTGCCCGACACCGTGCGCAACTTGGCCATTTCTGAAGACAAGAATGCCCTGGGCACCGTGAACATAACTTGGGACGCTCCCGCATCAGATGTCAACGGAGCCAAGCTTAACGCCGATGTCTATACCTACACCGTTGCCGCATTCGACTATGACGGTAACGAGACTGTGGTGGCCGACAGCATCAAGGGCGGGAAGTTCACCCACAAGGCTACCGACGGTGAGCAGAAATTTGTGCTCTATTCAGTTTATGCCAACGACCGCGTTGGCAAGAGTGCCCACGTCTACACCGATATGCTTCCTGTGGGTAATCCCGACAAGATGCCTTTCGTCGAGTCGTTTGCCAACGCCCAGACAAGCCATGCTTGGGCTGCTGAGGTGATCTTTGGTAGCAGCAACTATGTGTGGTCACTTGCCAACGACCAGTCGATTACCGACTTCACCTCGCAAGACCACGACAACGGCTATGCCATGTTCTTCGGCTTCGACACCTTTGTGAGTGCGTTTAACACAGGCAAGATTAACCTTTCCGGACTTGCAAAACCCACTCTGACGTTCTATAACTACAATATCGACACCGACGACGTCAACCAGCTCGATGTGCAAATCAGCACCGACGGCAAGAGCTGGACCACCCTCAAGTCCTATATCGAAAACTCTCTGCCGCACACCGGTTGGAACCGTGTCTCGGTTCCTCTCGACGCTTATGCAGGCAAGGAAGTGCGTTTGCGCTGGATTGGTCATCTGAATCTCTACTCCCACATCTTCCTCGACAACATCAAGATCGACGAGGCTGTCATTTGCGACGTGGCTGCCACCGACATTGAGGCTCCGTCGAAGGTTGAGGCCGGCGACGAATTCGACGTGGCTGTCACTGTTGAGAACCAGGCATCAACTGCTGTTAGCAACGTGAAGGTCACCCTTTATTGCAACAACGAGGCCGTGGCCGACTCTACCATCGCCACTATTGCCAGCGACGATGCCAAGCAAGTGGTGTTCAAGCAAAAGTTCACCAACCTTGATGATGCCGACAACACCTTCTATGGAAAGGTTACTGTTGATGGCGACCAAAATGCCGCCAACAACAACACCGACACCGTGACAGTGATTGTCAAGCTGCCCACACTGCCCACCCCGATCAATCTGCAAGGCTCTGCCTCTGCCGACGGAACCGTCAATCTCAAGTGGACTGCTCCTGATCTCGACAATATTGTCCCGGCTGCATATACCGAGACCTTCGAGAGTGCCGACACCAAGGATGTGTTCCCCACAACGTTCGGCGACTGGAAGTTTGTCGACGTTGACCAGAAGCCCATCGGCGGTCCCAACACATTCAGCCTCCCGGGCATCGACTACGAGTCGCGTCAGTCGTTCTTCGTGATGGACGCTTCCAATGCAGTGTTCTCTACCGACCAGCTCAAGCAGCTCTATGCCGCACACTCTGGCAGCAAGTATCTCTCTAACATGTACCTCTACAACGAGGGCGTGGTCAACGACTGGGCAATCTCTCCGGCTCTGGCAGGCATCGAGCAAGATATCTCGTTCTATGCACGCTGCTTCACCAAGGCTTATCCCGAGACGTTCCAGGTGCTCTATTCTACCACCGATACAGAAATCTCAAGCTTCAAGCAGGTGGGCGAGGAAACTGCCATTCAATCTACCGATTGGACCAAGTTCTTCTTCACTCTGCCTGAGGGTGCCAAGTATTTCGCTATACGATGCACGTCTAACTCGGCCTATTCGCTCTACATCGACGATGTTACCTACATCCCTGCAAGCACAGGCGAAAAGGGTGTCCTCGAGGGCTACAACGTATATCGCGACGGCGTTAAGGTCAACAGTGAGCTTGTTACCGACGTGAACTATGTCGACAGCCAGCTGCCCGAAGGCGAGGAATTCACCTATGCCGTGACCGCAGTCATCAAAGACCGCGGCGAGTCGGCTGCCTCCAATAAGGTTGTGATCAAGAAGTATACCGGCATCGACGGCACCGAGGTTAACCGCACTGTGGTATCAGTTGACTACTACGACACTCTGGGCCGCAAGGTCGTTGAGCCTGCTGCAGGCTCAGTGGTGGTTGAGCGCACTGTCTTCGACGACGGCTCTTCAATCACTGTGAAGAAAATTGTGAAATAACGGTTAGACGATAACCAATCTATAAACGGCAGGAGCCGTGCAGGGGATTTAATCCTCGTTGCACGGCTCCTTTGTTTTGTTTAAAGTTGAGAGTTTACAGATTACAGATTACAGTTGAGAGTTTAGAGTTTACAGATTACGGTTGAGGATTTTCAGATGAGGATTTAAGGATGCGGGGGTGAGGGGTTGCTGGGCAAATGGGCGGTGGCAGCGTTGCATTGATTTATAAACTGATTCCCGCCTAAAGAAATCAGCCCCCACCAATGTCACCCTTCATCCCAAATCTCTCAACTCTCAACCGTAATCTGTAATCTGTAATCTGTAAACTCTCATCTCTCAACTCTCATCTCTCAACTTTCATTACCCCAAAAGCCGGGTAAACTCCTCAGGATACGGGGTCTCGAAATGCAGTTCCTCGCCGGTGACGGGATGCTTGAAGGCCAGGCGGAAGGCATGCAGGCACATGCGTCCCACGGGGTCGCTCTCACTGCCATATTTGCGGTCGCCCACAATGGGGTGGCACAGCACGCGCATGTGCACGCGTATCTGATTTTTGCGCCCAGTGTGCAAGTGCAGCTCAATGAGCGAGTAGCGGTCGTTGCTCTCTAGCAGCCGCCAGTCGGTGCTTGCCCACTTGCCGCCGTTGTCGGTGCGCGAACTGATGATGCGCATCGACGGCGTGTCCTTGAGCCAGCTTTCCACGTGGCCGTGGTCTTTCTCCATGGGGCCTTCAACCACTGCCACATAGCGGCGGTCGATTATCAGGTCGCGCCAGTTGTTGACCAGTGTCTGCTGCACCTCTACGCTCTTGGCATACATCATCAGCCCTGACGTGCGCACGTCGAGGCGGTGCACCACGTGGGCACGGCAAAACTGGTGGGTCTCGGCAAAGTAGTGGTCGAGCAGATCTTTCATATTGAGGCTCGAGGCGCCCACGCCCATCGACAGCACTCCCTCGGCCTTGTCGACCACAATCACGTCGCGGTCTTCATACACCACCCTGAAGAATTGCTGCCGCTGCTGCCGCCGGCCCTGGCGTGTGCCGCTGTCGGCTCCGCGCCGTTTGCTCACCTGCACCAGTTGGCGCGGCGCCACGGCAAAGTCGTGGCGGGTCACCCGCTTGCCGTCGACCATCACGCCGCCGTTGGCCAGGATGGCTTTTGCCTTGCTGCGGCTTATGCCCGCGAGCTTGCGCATCACAAAGTCGAGCAATGGTGCCTCTTCGCCGTCGCGCACTAGAAAATCGGTGTAGGCTGCCGCCATTTGCGGCACGTTGTGGTTGTGGCTGCGTCGCATGTTGTTCTCTTTTTTCTTATTGTCACAAAAAAGCCGGAGCTTTGGCATCGGCCTCGTGGGCCTTAGCCGGCTTCGGCAGTTTTTTAATTGATATGTTATGAAAACTCATTTCCTCTTTTGCCCGCGCCATGTGGCGGGCGGTGGTTCACTTGTCGAAGATGTGGCGCAGCGTGCTGAATATGCGCTTGCGTATCGAGTCGCTGGGCTTCACGTTCTCCGAGTCGCGCATCGATTCAATGGCGCGGCGCTCGTCGGCATTGAGCTTTTCGGGCACATACACCATCACGTTCACCAGCAGGTCGCCGGTGCCGTAGCCGTTGGGCGAGGGCAGTCCCTTGCCGCGCAGTCTGAGCACGCGTCCGGGCTGTGTGCCGGCAGGGATGGTCACGCGCACGCGTCCGTCCACAGTGGGCACTTCCACCTTGCCGCCCAGTGCGGCGGTGGGGAAGTCGAGCATCAGGTTGTAAACCAAGTCGTCGCCGTCGCGCAGCAGTTGCTCGTCGCGCTCCTCCTCAATCACAATCTGCAGGTTGCCCGGTATGCCGCCGCCGGGGGCATCGTTGCCCTTGCCACTCATTTGCAGCACCATGCCGTCGGCCACACCGGCCGGTATGTTCACGGTTACCACTTCTTCCTGGCGGGTCAGCCCCTGGCCGCCGCACTCTGGGCAGCGCTCCTTTATCACCTTGCCTTTGCCGCCGCAGGTGTGGCATGGACCTTGCGTCTGCATGCGTCCGAGCATAGTGTTTTGCACTCTTATTTCGTAGCCGGTGCCGTGGCAGGTGGGGCAAGTGGCTTGTGCCGTGCCGTCTTTGGCTCCGGTGCCGTGGCATGCCGCACACGATACCATGCGCGGAATCCTCAGCTTTTTCTCGGTGCCGTGGGCCACGTCGCTCAGGTTCACGCGCACGCGTATGCGCAGGTCGGTGCCGCGGTTCACACGGCTGCCTCCGCCACGTCGGCTGCCTCCGCCGAATGCGCTGCCAAACAGGTCGCCAAACGCACCGCCGCCGAATATGTCGCCAAACTGCGAGAAGATGTCTTCCATCGACATGCCGCCGCCCGAGAATCCGCCGCCGGCCTGGTTGCCTGCAAAGCCAAACTGGTCGTAGCGCTGGCGCTTGTCGGGATGGCTAAGCACATCGTAGGCCTCGGCGGCTTCCTTGAAGCGCTCCTCAGCCTCTTTCTTCTCCTCGTCGCTCTTGCCTTGCTGGCGGTCGGGGTGATATTTTATGGCAAGTTTGCGGTATGCTTTCTTCAGTTCGTCGGCTGTGGCGCTTTTGCTCACGCCCAGCACTTCATAATAGTCTCTTTTCTGTTCCATCTTAAAAATGATAATCTCCTTTCATTGTTCGGCCTTCGGCTCTTGCCGTGCTGTGGTGCGGGGCTTTACTGGCCCACCACCACCTTGGCGTGGCGCAGCACGCGGTCGTTGAGGGTGTAGCCCTTGAGCACGGTGTCGATCACCTTGCCCTTGTCGTCGTCGCTGGGGGCGGGGAATGTGGTCACTGCCTCGTGCAGGTCGGTGTTGAATTCCTTGCCGGTCGACTCCATGGCTTTCACCTGGTAGCTGTCGAGATATTTTATGAATTTCTTGTAAATCAGTTCCACTCCCTCGCGCATGGCGTCGATGTCGTCGGCCTTCTCAAGGGTGGCCAGGGCGCGGTCGAAGTCGTCGACCACGGGCAGTATGTCGGCAAGTGCCTTCTCGCATCCGTTTTTCACAAGGTCTTGCTTCTCCTTGAGGGTGCGCTTGCGGTAGTTGTCGAAGTCGGCCATCAGAAACAAGTATTCCTTCTTCTCCTTTTCGAGCTCTTTCTCAAGGCGGGCTATCTTCTCGTCGGCAGTCTCCTCTTTGGCCTCGGCCTTTTCGGTCTGCTCTTCGGCCTTTTCGGTCTGCTCGCCGGTTGCTTCGGCCTTCTCTTGTGTGGCCTCTTGGGCTTGCTTCTCGGCTGCCTCGGCCTCTTGGTCGTGCTTCTTTTTGTTGTCTTTGCTCATATCTAGTGTGTTTTTTGTTCTTTTTATAGTTTGTCCTGCCAATCAGTCATATCAAAAACATTGCCACCGGACGCCTTTGCGACGCTCGGCGGCTGTTTTTTCACATTATTTACAGTGCTATGACATAATGGGCCATGTCGCTGAACTTTGCAGCGGCATCTTCTGCCATATTGGCACTGCCGAAAATGCCGAATATCGCCGACCCCGACCCCGACATTGCCGCATAGGCGGCTCCGCTTTGCTCTATGCGCTGTTTTATCTCGGCCAGCTCGGGATAGGCGGCCATCACGCTCGGCTCGAAGTCGTTTTTCACGCCGGCCTCTTTCCACTGGTCAACGGGCAGGGCCAGCAGACTTGCGAGATCGTTGTCGCTCGGGGCAGGGGTGACGCGTGAGTAGGCCACGGCGGTGGGCACGCTCACTTCGGGCTTCACCAGCAGCAGCGTCAACCCCTTCAAGCTCACTTGGGCGGGCTTCAGCACGTCGCCTATGCCGCTTGCGGCCATGGGGGTGTTGTAGATGAAAAACGGGCAGTCGGCGCCTATGGTGGCTGCCATCTGCGCAAGGCGCTCCCGACTCAGCCCCAGGCCGAACATTTCGTTCACCATCAGCATTGTAGCCGAGGCGTCGCTCGACCCGCCGCCAAGGCCGGCGCCGTCGGGGATGTGCTTGTAGAGGTGCATGGCCACTGCCGGAGCTCCGGCTTCGCGCTCCATCAGGCGGTAGGCTTTCATCACCAGGTTTTTCTCTGTGGGGCAGTCCACCGTGCGACCGTAGCACTGCAGGGTGGGGCCTTCGCCCTCGCGGGCGGGCACTATCTCGAGCACGTCGCTCAGGTCAATGGGGTAGAACACGGTCTCAAGGTTGTGGTAGCCGTTGGGGCGGCGGCTCACTATGTTGAGGCCGAGGTTGATTTTTGCGTTCGGAAATGTTATCATCGTGTCAATGCTGATTAGGTGTGGCTGTGGGGGCAGAGGCTGTGCCGCTGCTCCTTTCTGCGGCAAAATTAGCGCTTTTTGCCCACGCTTTGAGCATCATCCCGAATAAAAAACTCGCTGCATGGTTGCTGATGCCATGCAGCGAGTCAAGTGTTATCGCTTAGTTTCGTTTGCTGTGTCTGCCACAGCGCACTTTGTTATTTACTGTAAACTGTTGTGCCGTCAACCACCACTGTAGTGGCTTGTGAGCCTTCTACGTTATACAACGAACTTGTTTTTGTGTCCGCCCCAACTTTAAATCCGCTTTCAGTACAGTTGTTGATTGTTACCTTGAATGAATTGGTGCCAATATAAGTGTTGTCAATTTCAACGGCAGCTTTGTTTGGTGTTTTGCCTGCTGCTTCTGCTGCTGC
>CAVFVP010000037.1:0-21704 GCA_963625945.1 Agathobacter rectalis
TCATAATGTCGTTGATTTTTAAATATTTGTTTCTACAAAAAAAATATTTTTTATTTATCAAAGTTATCGAAGTGGAGAAGAATTCTAAATAATTATTTTCCCGCCTTTGTCTGCGCTGATATTCTGTGTCGCTTCCACTGTATTGGCTTGAATACACAGAGTGCCGCCAGGCTGGACCGACAATCCACTCATCACAACTTTGCCCGGAGTTGAAACCTTTAGTGTGGCTCCGTTTTCTATAATAACTCCTGCTCCAAGTGTTAGGTCACCGGTCGCATGTGGTCCAGCTGTATAAAACAATCCCTTTTTCCCGTGAAGCCAAAGTTGGTCGGTGTCGCCACCTTGCACTTCTCCAACAAACACATTCATTGCTCCAAGAGAGGAGTGGTCTCCGAAAGAGATTCGTCTATGACAGTTAAGCAAATAGCATATGCTTTGGGGTTTGCCGATGTGTCTCATTTCACGAAAATATTCAGTGCCTGCATCGGTGTTACTCCTTTACGATTTCGAGAGTCCTATAAACCGATGGGACCTGTGATTGACGATTAACCCAATTCGGCCAATGGGGGAGATGAGGGATTAAAGATGAGAGTTGAGAGATTACAGATTACAGATGAGAGTTTACAGTTGAGGGTTGAGTGATTACGGATTTCCAATGATTGATTTTGGCGAGACTGTTCTTTGTAACTGAAAAATGAATAAAAAAACAGCGGGGCGGCAGGATTTAATTCCTGCCGCCCCGCTTTGGGATTATTCAGGTGAGATGGCCGTAAGGCTTATCGGTCGAGAATCTTTTCTGCCTTTGTGGTGCCGTCGCTGTAAGTGCGCACTACCACATACACTTGGCCGTTGCGGTTGCTTGGTTTGGCAACCTCGATGCCGCCTATTGTGTAGTAGCGTTCGCCAACCACGGCCTTGTCGGCCACGTTGTCGGCCACGCCCGAAGTGGTGTTGAGCTTCAGTGTCCACACGTGGCTGAATTGGCCGCAAGTGGATGTGAGCTGAACCTCGTCGGTGCTTGCTCCGGTGATTGAGGCCCAGTCGCCGCTGATCTTGATGATCGGGTTGCTGGTGCTCCATTCCACTCCTGCCGGGCAGCCGATGTGGAACGACTTGCTGACGCTGTTGAATGTGTCGGCGTCGTCGATTACCGGTGCGGCAGCGCTGGCCTTGGCATTGTCGTTGTCGGCAAATGCCGGGATTACGGGCAGCTCATAGTCGTTGCCGTAGCTCCAGTTGCCTGCAAGGCTTTGGGTCTTGGCAAGGGCAGCGATAGTCATGCCAGTGCCGCCAATGGTGTCTTGCTCGAATGTTCCGTAGCTGGTCACATAGTAGCAGTTCTCAATCACATTGTTTTCGCCCCATTGCTTGGCTGCAGTGGTGCCCACAAGGTTGCCGCACGATGTCTCCACCGGCACTACCTTGCCTGCATTGTAGCAGTTGTAGAACGACGTGCCGAATGTGGTTGAGGAGGCCGACTGACCCACGAGACCGCCCACTTGGGACGGTCCGCTCACCGTACCGGTGTTGTAGCAGTTGCGGTAGGTGACGCGAGTTTGGCCGCCGAGACCGCCAGCCGATTGTGTGCCGCAGGCCACGTTGCCTGTGTTGAAGCAGCTGGTCACTGTGCCGGTGTAGTTGCCATAGCCGTTGATGCCGCCGGCACCGTTGGCTGTGGTGGTCACTTGGCCGGAGTTCCAGCAGCGCAGCAGTTCCACGCCGTTGCCCATCAGGCCGCCTGCGATACCGCCGCCGCCCAGATTGGCTGTGATGGCTCCGGTGTTGTAGCAGTCGGTGACATAGGTGTAGGCCGGAACCGAACCTGCGATGCCGCCTGCATAGTTCACGCCGGCCACGTCGCCGGTGTTGTAGCAGTTGTTCACATAGATGGCATCGTCGGCACTGGTCGGGTCGAAGTCAGCACCCCACAGACCGCCGGTGTATACTGCCTGCGTGCTGAGGATGTTGCCGGTGTTGTAGCTGTTCTTGATCACGGTGTTGGGCGTGATGAGAGCCACGAGGCCGGCTGTGCTGTAAGTGGCCTTGGTGAGTGTCTCGATGTTGGCTGTGTTGTAGCAGCTGTCGATGTAGTAGGGGGTGTGCACAGCGGTGTAGCTTGTGTTGGGCGAACCCACGAGGCCTGCGCCGCTCGATGCGCCCAGCACTTCGCCATCGTTGTGGCAACTGATGAGTTTGAGCGTGTCGGCTCCCTGGATGTAGCCTACCAATCCTGCCACTGCAGTACACTTCGATGCATTGATTTCACCGGTGTTCACGCAGTTGCGCATCTCGATGTTGTAGCCTTGGGCCACAAAGCCTGCCACGTTCTTGGCACTGCCGTTGTTGGTGATGTTGCCGTTGTTCTGGCAGTTGATGAACTTGACGCCGCTGGTGCTGGTGGTGTTGGCCACGAAGCCGCCCACTACGCCCTTGGTGCCCACCACCGAGGTGTCGTTGGTGCAGTCGACGAATTTCACGTCACTGCCCTCGACCTGAGCTGCGAAGCCTGCGGCTCCGGCTGCGGTTGCCTCCACTCTCATCTTGTTGTGGCAGTTGTAGAAGCTGCCGCTTGCGCGGCCTGCGAATGCGCCCACATAGCCCTTGGCCGATGTGGCGTTGCCGCTGAGGGTGAGGTCGTGAATGCTCGACGCGGCGCTCATGTTCAAGAACACGCCTTGATATGTGGCCGTGGCTGTGAACTTGATTCCGCTGAGGGTCTTGTTGTTGCCCAGTAATGTGGCGCCGAAGCTGGTCACACCGTCGTAGGCCATGGGTATCAGGGTCACGTTGCTGAAGTCGATGTCGTTCATCACCTTCAGGTATTTGCCGTCAAACTGGTTCTGGCTTTCGGCAATGTATTGGGCGAAGTTGTTCCAGTCGGTAGTGGTCTTGATCTGATAGGGGTCGGCCTCTGTGCCGTTGCCTTCGAGAGGCACGGGCTTGAGGGCTGCCAGCTCAATCGGACGTGTGAATCCGTTCAGGGCCACAGTGAGTGTGTCGTAGGCGAATTCTGTCACCGATGGCACTTTGAGAGTGTTGCCTTCGATGGCAAACTTGTCGCCCTTGGCGAGCTGCCACTTGGCGCCGTCGGCACTCAGTGTGGCGTTGCTCTTGAGGCCTTTCACCGTCTCGCCGTCGGCAATGGTGAACACTGCCTTGGCTGCGGCAATTGCCTTGGGCTCGTCGGCAAAGCGTTTCAGCGTCGGGTATTGGCCTGCGCAGAAGAGCCAGATGTCGGTAGAGAAGCCGTTGAGGGCCTCGCCGCTTGTGAGCTGCTTGGTGGTGGCTGCAATGGCGCCCGGGCAGATGTCGTTGGCTGCGGCCGATTGGCCGGTGAGCTGGGCGTCGTAGTAGAAGCCCTCAATCTTGGCGTCTTTGTTGTAGCCGTTGCCGCCGAGGTTGCCAATGCCGGTAATATACTTCTTGTTGTTGGTGAAGAGTGTGCCGTAGTTCATTGAGGTGTACACATCGTTCTTGCCGTCGTGCACGATGTTGCTGTTGAACGATGACGAGATGCCTGCAACCATGCCGCCCATTGCGTAGCAGTGTCCGGCATTCACGCAGTTCTTGAACACGCCGCCCATCGATGAGCCCGAGATGCCGCCTGCAAAGCGCAGTTTGCTCTCGGCGCTGACGAAGTTCGAGATTTGCTTAACCACCACGTTGCCCACGTTGAGGCACTCTTCCACGGTGCCGGCGTTAACGCCGGTGATACCGCCTGCTGTGGCATAGCCGCAGTATACGGTGCCCTCGTTGTAGCAACCTTTCACAAGGGCTCCGGGGTTGTTGTAGCCCACGATGCCGCCTGCGGTGGTGCTGTAGCTGTAGAAGTCGCTGTAGTTCTTGCAGTTCTCTACGGTTCCGTAGTTGTAGCCCACAAATGTGCCGGCATAGCCCCATGTGTCGATGCGGCAGTCGGCTGCGATGTTCAGGTTCTTGATTACGCCAGTGTTGTCAAGGCTGCCCACGAATCCTTTGTAGATCGACGACTTTGGCCCCTTTGAGTTAGGCGTGCCCATCGATGTCTCGGTGGGAGCCACGGTCCAGCTCACATAAGTGAGTATCATGTTGTGGATGGTGTGGCCGCCGCCGTCGTAGGTGCCTGCAAAGCGGCACTTGGCCTGGTTTGTCAAGCTGTTGCAGATGCCCAGGAACGTGGTGTCGTTCTCCATATCGATGTCAGCAGTCTGCAGGAAGTAAGTGCCCGAGAAGTACTGCTCAACGTTGGTGGTGAGCTCGCCGAGCTTCATAAGGTCGGCTTTGGTCTTAATCAGGAATGGCTTCTCGGCTGTGCCGTTGCCGTCGAAGAACTTCGGAGCGGCTTTTACCGTATAGAAGCGTGCGCGTATGTTGGAGTCGGCGCTGTAGATGGCAATAGTGTCGTTGCCAAAGGTCTCGTTGAGCTTGTAGGTGTTGCCCACGATGCTGCCGCAGTGGCCTGTGGCGCTAAGACGGCCGTTGACCAGCAAGGCAACCTTGGTGGTGCCGAGCAGGTTGAATGTGGGGCTCACGGTGATGTAGCTCGTGTTGTCGGGGAAGTCGCTGTCGAGTGCCAGCACCGAAGCGCTGAGCTTGGCCACATCGTTGTCGTCGATGCCTTTCACCCGGGGATAGTAGCCCTCGGTGAAGGTCCACTTGTCGGCGCTGAATCCCTTGGGGCCGGCTGCGCTGGTGAGCTCACTGGTGATGGCTCCATACTGGAGTGAGCCGAAAGTGGGCACCATCTGCTTGTCGTAGTAGATGTTCTCGATGGTGGGCACTGTGTTCTCGTTGTAGATCTTGCCCAGGGTCTCGCGGATCTCGGTTTTGGGATCGTAGAGGTAGCTCTCGGCCTTGATGCGTCCGGCGAAGTAGCAGTTCTTGATTGAGCTCTGGCGCTCAATAGAGCCGTCGTTGTTGGTCGAGTAGCGCACGCAGCCGGTGATGCCGCCGGTCATGCGCGAGCTGATTGATTGCACGTAGCCGTTGAAATAGCTGTCGCTCAGGTTGCCGCCGGTGAGCTGGCCCACCACGCCGCCTGTCGATGACTCGGTGTCGTAGCCATAGACGTCGGCTTGAGCAAAGCAGCTCTCAACCGAGCCGCGGTAGGCCTGGCCGGCCACGCCGCCAATGTAGAGGTTGGCGTGCAGTGTGCCGTCGACTATGCCGCTGAAGTAGCTGTTGCGGCAGACGGCGTTCACGCCGTAGAGTGTGCCCACCACGCCACCGCCGGTGTAGGTGTCGGCAGGAGCGCCCACTTTGATGGTAGCTGCTGCGTGGCAGTTGTTGATTTCGCCGTATACCTGGCCTGCGATGCCGCCGCCGAAGCCGCCGTTGGCCACAATGGTGCCCACAAATGAGCAGTTCTTCACGTTCTGGCCGAGGCCCACAATGCCGGCGGCGGTGATGCCGTCGTTCTGCACGGTGCCTGTGGTGTTGCAGTTCTCGATGGTGCCGAGCACGAAACCGCCGATGATGCCGGCATAGTATGATGCTCCTTGCACGTTGGCTGCGTTCACGTTAAGGTTCTTGATCACCGATGCGGTGTCGGCCATGCCGAACAGGGCGGCGTAGCCGTTGGAGCCGGTGTTCACGTCAAGGCCCTTGAGGGTGTGGCCGTCGCCGTCGAATGTGCCGGCAAAGCGCTGGTTCCACTTGTTGCCGATAGGCTCAAAGCGGTAGCCGGTCATGTCGATGTCGTTCATCAGCTTGAAGTGCTTGCCCAGGAATGTCTTGGTGTGGAAGGCAACGGGGCCGGCGAAGTTGCGCTCGGTGTCGTTGTTCACCTTCTCGGCCAGGGCCACGAGGTCTTCAAGTGTCTTTATCTGGTAGGGGTCGGCTTCGGTGCCTGCGCCGGTAAAGCTGTCGGGCGCGGGTTGTGGATATTCAAACTTGAAGCCGTTGAGCTTGATTGTGGCGCTGTTGAGTTTGCCTGTGTAATACTTGTTGGTGCTGAGCATCACCCATGCGCCCCACGACAGCTCGGTGTCGGTTCCCTTGCCGGTGATGGGCGAGGTGTATTTGCCTGCTACCCATGCGTCGGTCACCATGTAGGGGTAGAAGTCGCCCATGGTGGTGCCTCCGGTCCAGGTGATTTGCGGGGCTATTGTGAATGTGGAGTCGGACTTGAGCACCACGTCGATTGTCTGGCCGTGGTTGCCGAGGTTCTTCACGCTCACCAGGTTTTTGCCTTTTTGGGTGACAATCACGTTCCACGACTCTGGGTCTTTGGCCTCGGTCGAGGCGTCGCTGTAGTAGGTGATGTCCATGGTGGCGTTGCTCTTCTCGATGGCGGCTTCGTAGCCTGCCACCAGGAAGTTGTCTTTGTTTGACCCTTCCACAACCCATGCTGCCCACCAGCTCGAGATCGAGATGGTGCCGTCGGCGTTCACTTGGCCCTTGACCGTCTGTGTGCGGTCGGGCTTGCCTGTGATTGCCACCACGGCCAGGTCGATAGGACCGTAGGTTGCGTGGTCATACAGCTTTTGATTGGGAATCTCAATACTCATGTCGGCGTTCACCTTGGCGTGCACGTTCACGCCGGCGGTCCAGAAGTCCTGGATCTCGATGCTGTCGGCCGACAGTTTCTTGATGGTCACCGATGAGCCGCCGTCGCCAAGTGTGGTCACCAGCGATTTGTAGCTCATCACATACTTGCCTTCCAGGTCGTCGATGCTCTGCGCTTTGGCTCTCGCCTTGGCGCGGTTGGCAGTCACGGCTGAGGCTTTGGTCGCGCCGTCCACAAGTGTGAACTTCGCTTGGGCTACTGCACCCTGAGCCGTGCCTGTGGCATTGGCGGCGTTGTCCACGCTCGGAGCCTTCAGCTCGTTGACGGGCAACTTGGCCAAGTCGGCAACTTGCTGGGCTTTCGCTCCGATTGCCGCTGTTGCGGTGATGCAGAACGCCAGTAGTAAAGTTGTGACTTTTCTCATATAAAATGATGATTAGTGATTAGGGGGATTGTTGTTATATCTCTGTTGTTTTTTGCCGTTGAGTCCTGATGGCGAGGCGCACCTCCCCCTGTAATCAGATGCGTCTGGCCACCGGGCCTCTTGGCTGGTTGTCCGTTATGGTCCTGCGCCGCTGCACGGGCGGTGGCGTGCCGCCCTTTAGGATGGCGGCCGCTCACGCTTTATGCCTCGTGAGGCAATTGCGCAGATTACACAAATATTACGCAAAAATATAATATTTCGGCCTAATTTTCAATCTTTTTTGCACTTTAACTTTTGCTTGAGTGAAAAATGTTAAGAAAAAAAGACAGGCAGGTGGCGCGTGCGGTTGGTTGGCCGCTGCGCCTTCCCTGCCTGAAATTAATGCCGGTGTATTGTGGCTTGTGTGTCGGTGGCGTTGATGCTTGTGTGCCTCATGAGTGGCTTGAGCCGTCGAAGCAGTGGGTGCACACCTTGCACTTGGGCAATCCGATGGCCGATATCAGGTCTTCGATGGTGCTGAACTTGAGCGACGTGAGTCCGAAGCGCTCGCGTATTATCTCAACCATTTTCTCGTATTGCGCCGAGTGGCTTGTGGCATACTTGTCGAGGTTCTTGTTGGGGTCGCCCTCAAGCTCGCCTATTATGCGGCGGGTGATGAGCTCGAGGTCGCTTTTCGAGCTCGTGAACCCTATGAACGGGCAGCCGTAGATGAGTGGCGGACACGAGATGCGCATGTGCACCTCCTTGGCTCCGTAGTCGTAGAGCACGCGGGTGTTGTCGCGAAGCTGGGTGCCGCGCACTATCGAGTCGTCGCAAAACAGCACCCGCTTGCCCGTGAGCATGGCACGGTTGGGTATCAGCTTCATCTTGGCCACCAGCGAGCGCATCGCCTGGTTGCTCGGCGTGAAGCTGCGGGGCCAGGTGGGGGTGTATTTCGATATGGCGCGGTGGAAGGGCACCCCCTTGCCCTCGGCATAGCCGATGGCCATACCGGTGCCTGAGTCGGGGATGCCGCAGGCGCAGTCCACCTGGGCGTCGTCGGTCTTGCCCATCTTCAGGCCTATGTTGAAACGCACGTCTTCCACGTTGCGTCCCTCGTAGCACGATGTGGGGAAACCGTAATATACCCATAGGAACGAGCACACCTGCATCTCCTGGCCTGCGGGGCGCAGTTGCTCCACGCCGTCGGCCGTGATGCGCACTATCTCGCCCGGACCCAGGTAGCGGTCAATCTCGTAGTCGAGATTTGGAAAGGCTGTCGACTCACTGCTCACTGCCATTGCGCCCTGCTTGCGTCCCACCACAATCGGGGTGCGCCCCAGGCGGTCGCGTGCGGCCACAATGCCGTGCTCGGTGAGTAGCAGCATCGAGCACGATCCCTTGAGCAAGGCTTGCGCGTGCGCTATGCCGTCGACAAGCGTGTTGCCCTCTGTTATGAGCAGGGCCACCAGCTCGGTGGGGTTGACGCCGCTGCTGCCTTGCTCTGAGAAGTGGTGGCCGCGCTCAAGCAGACCCATCTCGAGTTCGGCAATATTGGTGATGTGTGCCACTGTGACAATGGCAAAGCGGCCCACACGGCTGTTGAAGATGATGGGCTGCGCGTCGGTGTCGCTGATCACCCCCACGCCCGATGTGCCGGTGAACTTGCCCAGCTCTCCCTCAAACTTGTTGCGGAAATATGCGCTCTCCAGATTGTGAATCGACCGCAGGAATGTGCGCTGTTGGCTGTCGTAGGTGGCCAGGCCGCTACGCCGTGTGCCCAGGTGTGAGTTGTAGTCGGTGCCGTAAAACAAGTCGGTGATGCACGCTTCGTGTGCGACGGTGCCAAAAAAACCTCCCATAATAGAATAATTGAATGTGTGAATAGTTATGTTTTTAGTGTATAAGTGTCTGCTTGTGTGTGACTTTGCGGGCAAGGCCTGCTATTGCTTGCTGCCCGGCTGCCACTGTGCGGTGGCAAACCGCTCGTTGCCATACTGGTCGCGCACGATGTCCACGTTGCCAAACCCCATGCTGCTTAGCAGCGCCGCCGTGGCAGCGCCCTGTGCTTGGTTGATCTCGAAATAAAGCCTTCCGCCGGGCACAAGGTCGGCGGTGGCATAGCGGGCTATGGCACGGTAATACACCAGTGGGTCGGCATCGGGCACGAAGAGCGCGGTGTGTGGTTCATAGTCGAGCACGTTGGCCTCCATTTGCGTCTGCTCGCTTTGGCAAATGTAGGGCGGGTTGCTCACCACTATGTCGTGCTCCGGCTGGGCTGGTGGCGTGGCTTGCATGATGTCTTGCAGCTGGAATGTCACGTTGTGGGCCTTCAGCTCACGGGCGTTGGCCCGGGCCACATCGAGCGCGGCTGCCGAGATGTCGGTGGCGGTCACTTGCGGCCACTTGAGCGTGCGTGCGAGTGCTATGGCTATGCACCCGCTGCCGGTGCCCACGTCGAGCACTCTGAGGTCGGGCTGTGGATTGGCGTCGGCAATCATGTCGACAAGCATCTCGGTCTCGGGCCTGGGAATCAGCGTGGCGGGCGTCACTTTGAGGCGCATCCCGTAAAAGCGCGCAGTCCCCAGCACATACTGCAGCGGCTCGTGCCGTTGCAGTCGCCCGATTATGCCGTCGAGTTTCTCTTCGAAAAAGTCGGGCAGGTCGTCGTGGTCGTGGATTATCATGTCGACGGGTGAATAGTGCATCACTTCGTCCATGATTATGCGCATCATCTGCCCGAGTTCACTCTCGGGCCACACTCCGCGCAGCCGTTTCTTGAAAGTGGCGATGGCCTCTTGGATAGTCATGGCGCAAATATAATAAAAATGTCGCTAATGCCGAAAAGCCGGCGGCGCTTATGTGTGTCTGGTAGGGCATGCGCGGTTTTGCCCAAAAAATGGTATCTTTGCAATGTGTGCGGGTTTTTCCGTGCGCTCCCGCTGGCCGCCGGTCATGTCCTTGTGGCGTGAAGCTGTGCCGGCGTGCATTGAGAAATAGAAAAAATCATTGCTGTTCTGTTATGGAAATAGATGAGAAATACATGCGCCGGGCTCTCCAGCTTGCTGTCCAGGGAGCTGGTCACGCTTCGCCCAATCCCATGGTGGGGGCTGTGATAGTGCACAATGGCCGCATCATTGGCGAGGGGTTTCACCGCTGTTGCGGGCAGGGACATGCCGAGGTCAACGCTGTGGCATCGGTCTCTGAGGCCGACCGCTGCCTTTTGCCCGAGTCCACAATCTATGTCACGCTCGAGCCTTGCTCGCACTATGGCAAGACTCCGCCGTGTGCCAAGCTGCTTGTCGATGTGGGTCTGCGCCGGGTGGCTGTGGGCACGCTTGACCCCTTTGAACAGGTGCGTGGCCGTGGCGTGGAGATGCTGCTCCGGACAGGGGCCGAGGTGGAGGTGGGCGTGCTCGAAGACGAGTGCTGGCAGCTCAACCGCCGCTTCTTTGCGGCTCACGTCAACCGCCGCCCGTGGGTGCAGCTTAAGTGGGCGCAGACGGCCGATGGCTTCATCGGCCTGCCTCAGGGTTCGGCCGAGCGGCCGCTCCACATTTCCACTCCGGTCACGCTGGCTCTGATGCACCGTGAGCGGGCCATTGCCGATGCCATAGTGGTGGGGGCGCGCACTGCCGTGGCCGACGATCCCAGTCTCACCACACGCCTGTGGCCCGGCACGTCGCCTCTCAGGGTGGTGCTCGACAGCCGCCTCAGTGTGGTGGCGGCCGGTTGCCGGCTGCTTACCGACGGGTTGCCCACAATAGTCTATAATGGGCTGAAAGACGCCCAAGAGGGCAGTGTCACCTATGTCAAGCTCGACACGTCGCGTCCCGACGGCTGGCTTGCCGACCTGTATGCCCGTGGTGTGACAAGTGTGATGGTTGAGGGCGGCCGCCAGATTCTCGACCAAATGCTTGCCGCCGGTGCGTGGAATGAGATGCGGCTCGAGCTGGGCACGCGCGTGGTGGGGCATGGGGTGGAGGCTCCGGCTTTCCCGACTGTGCATGGCTGCAGGGTGGCCTCGGCCGACGGCAACCTTATTGTCACTTGCCGCAATCAAGTTAAAAAGGTGTAAAATATAGCCCACTTCACTTTTATATCTTAAATTGATGCCGATTGTAACGGTCTAAATATTAATTTTACAAGCCGAAAGTGTCTGCACTGTGCCCTCGCATGAGCGAAAAGGGCAAGGGCGTCGCGCATTTGTCAAACTTTTATTGTAAATTTGCAGTTTCAAAAACATATTGAAATAAATGAAGATAAAAACCCCGGTTTACATACTGTTGTGCCTGATGCTGGCACTTGGCTACACATCTTGCAACGACAAATCGTCGTCAAGCAGCGATGACTACTACGGAAGCTATTCCACTTCATCGACTCTCATCTCGGCATTCTCTCTTGGCGAGGACGACGATGTGCTCGAAAACCTCGACTCGGTGCACTTTGTCATCGATCCCGAGCGCCGCATGATATATAATCCCGACTCGCTGCCCGTGGGCACCGACGTGCGCCACCTCACGGTGTCGATCACGTTCCCCCACACGGTGTCGACCGCGCAGTTCACCGTATCGGGCGGCAAGGTGATGTCCGACACCACATTCGACTACACCAGCACCACCACCGACAGCATCGACTTCACCGGCAATGTGCAGCTCTCCGTCGTTTCCTACGACAAGACCCACTCGCGCATCTACCGTGTGCAGGTGAATGTGCACACCACGCAGCCCGACTCAATCTACTGGGACCGCAACCTTAAGCGCGACCTGCCGGGCACTGTGAGCGCAACCACCGGGTCGAAAACCGTGCGCCAGGCCAATGAGTGGCTGTGCCTGCTCAACAATGGCGGCACTTACACCCTGTCTACCGCAAGCACACCCAGCCAGAAGCAATGGAGCATGTCGGCCGTCACTTTCGGCTTTACACCGCAAGTGCAGTCGCTCACTGCCACTGCTTCAGACCTCTATATCCTCTCCGACGCCGGCGACCTCTACCGCTCGGCCGACAAGGGTGCCACATGGACGGCAACCGGTCAAAAGTGGTATTCAATCAAGGGTGCATATGATGACCGCGTGCTTGGCGTGGCTGTAACCGACGGCAAATATTGCCACGACGAGTATCCGCGTCCCGCTTCTTTCTCGCCAGCCGAGGTTGAAGACGGCTTCCCCGTGAGCGGATCGTCTGAGATGGTCGAGGCCGCCAACACTTGGGCCACTTCCCATCAGTCGATGATAGCCGGCGGCGTGATGGCCAACGGCAAAAGCACCGGTTCGGTGTGGGGCTACGACGGCTCTAACTGGGCACGCATCAGCAACGACGCCAATTGGCGCCATCTGCCTGCGCTCAAGAACCCCACGCTCATAAAATATTACACCTACGACGTGAGCTCCACCAACTACTCCACCACGCGCCGCGAGACGTGGATGGTGCTCGGTGGCGTGCTCGCCGACGGCTCGATGAACCGCACCGTCTACTCTTCGCGCGACCAGGGCCTGCTGTGGCAGAAGGCCGACAGCCTGTATCAGCTCCCGGCCTATGTGCCATCGTTCAGCTCGGCACAGGCATTCGTCCACGAGGAGACTCTCTCGGCAGGAACCCTGCCGTGGAAGGCGGCGTCGACATCTCCCACACAGCACTCAAGCGAGTGGCAGTGCCCCTATATCTACCTCTTCGGCGGACGTGCCGCAAACGACGCTCCGCTCAACACCATCTGGCGCGGCGTGCTCATGCGCATGGCCATGCGCCCCATATATTGACAACTGCCGTGCGGCGGCCTGCAACGGTTGCCGCATTGCCCACACATATCTTAATATAGAAAACTCATGAACGTCAGCACTTCGCTCAACGGCCGCTTTCGCAGCGTGCAACCCTCGGGCCGCACTGCCTGTGGTGGCTTTCGGCGTAAGTGTGTCAGGATGCTGGCTGTAGTGGCAGTGGCATTTTCGGCAATGGCGTGGCCTGCAACGGCCGCAGCCCAGGAATACCGCTTCGAGATTGGCCCGGCATTGGGCGTGAGCGGATATCTGGGTGATGTGAACACTAGCAACCTTTTCCGCCATCCGGGAGTTGCCGGGGGCGCGGTGTTCCGCTACAATCCCAACAGCCGCTGGGCGCTGAAAGCCAATTTGCTTTATGCCTCAATCAGCGGCAACAGTGCCGACATGCAGTCGAAGTTGCCTGCTGGCGAGCAGTATTCTTTCAAGTCAAGCTTGGTCGACTTCGGCGGACAGTTTGAGTTCAATTTCTTGAACTACGGCTTCGGCCCCCGCTACAAGAAATACAAGCGACTCTCGCCCTATATGGTGATTGGACTCGGTGGCGTGCTTGCCACAACCGGCGGGAAGACGTCGGTGAGTTTCGTGATTCCCATGGGTGGCGGTGTCAAGTTCAAGCTGAAAAAACGCCTGAACCTTGGGTTTGAGTTCACCATGCGCAAGTCGTTCGGCGACCGTCTCGACGGCCTGTCCGACCTCTATCACGTCAAGCACGGCATCGCCAAAAACACCGACTGGTATGCCGTGGCGGCTTTCTCGATCACCTATGAGTTCAGCAAGCGATGCGTGAAATGCCACTATGTGGAGTAGCGAAGGCATGAAAAAATGAATTGTGACAACAAGGAACGATAACAATATATACAACATTTACACACACTGTGATGTCGTTGATTGAAAACATAGATAGAGCAAGGCTCCCGCGGCATGTGGCCATCATCATGGACGGCAACGGACGCTGGGCCAAGAGCCACGGCCTAATCCGCTCGCTCGGACACGAGAGCGGCGTGGGCTCCGTGAGGCAGGTGACCGAGATAGCCAGCGAGCTGGGTATCGGATACCTCACTCTATACACATTTTCGACCGAAAACTGGAACCGTCCGGCCGATGAGGTGGAGGCTCTTATGCATCTTATTGTGGTGAGCATTGAGCAGCAGACGCCCGACTTGATTAAAAACAACGTGCGTCTCACCATGATAGGCGATGCCTCGCGCCTGCCGCAGTCGGCACGCGAGCGCCTCGAGTCGTGCATGAGCGCCACAAGTCACTGCACGGGCCTTGTGCTGTGCCTGGCCCTGAGCTACTCGAGCCGATGGGAAATCACACGGGCGTGCAAGCTCATAGCCCAGGAGGCTGCGCAAGGCAAGCTCGACCCGCTCTCAATCGACGAGGCCACAGTCACGGCCCATCTCGCAACCAGCCAAATGCCCGACCCCGACTTGCTGATACGCACCGGCGGCGAGTTGAGGCTGAGCAACTACCTGATGTGGCAGACGGCCTATAGCGAGCTCTACTTCACAGGCACCTATTGGCCCGACTTCGGCAAAGAAGAATTCTTGAAAGCAATAATAGACTATCAATCGCGCGAGCGCCGCTACGGCAAGACGAGCGAACAGGTCAACAACACCCAAAACGAACAAAACTGAACGTGACATGCGATATAAGATAATACTACTACTGATTGCATCGGTGCTGGCGGGAAGCCGTGTGGCACAAGCCCAGAGCACCACCGGTGCCACCAAGACTGTCAACGACACTGTGTTCAACCCTAAGATCGTGTTCTCGGCCAACCCGCAGAGATACGAAATTGCCGGCATCTCGGTCGAGGGGGTCGACAACTATGAGGACTACATCATCATAGGCTACTCCGGTCTCTCGGTTGGTCAGCGCATCGAAATCCCTGGCGACGACCTCAAGGCTGCCGCCAAGCGCTTCTGGCGGCAAGGTCTGTTCAACAAGGTGCAAATCCTTGTGTCGAAAATCTATAAGGACAAGGCTTGGCTCGTGTTCAACCTGCGTCAGCAGCCGCGCATCAGCAAAATCAACTATGTGGGTGTGAAAAGCGGTGAACGCAAAGACCTCCAGGAAAAGCTCGGCCTGCAGCCTGGCAACCAGATTACACCCAACATCGCAAGCCGCATCGAGCAAATCGTGAAGCAGCATTTCGCCGCCAAGGGCTTCGAAAAGGCCACTTGCAACGTGCGCCAAAGCGAAGACTTGAGTAAGCAAAACGAGGTGATAGTCGACATCGTGGTTGACAAGCATGAGAAAATCAAGGTGCACAAAATCTACATCGACGGCAATAGCGTGCTCAGCGACGGCAAGATCAAGCGCACCATGAAGAAGACCAACGAGAAGGGAAGCCTGATCAAGATCTTCAGCCAAAAGAAGTTTGTCCGCTCCGACTACGAGGACGACAAGCAGCGCATCATCGACAAGTATAACGAGCTTGGCTACCGCGATGCCAAAATCCTCTGGGACTCGGTGTCGAACTACAACGACAAGACCGTCGATGTGCATCTCAAGGTCGAGGAAGGCAAAAAATACTATATCAACAGCATCAACTGGGTGGGCAACACCGTGTATCCCACTTCGGTGCTCAACCGTGTGCTCGGCTTTGAGCATGGCGATGTCTACAACCAAAAGATGCTCAACAAGCGCACCACTCAAGACGACGACGCTGTGAGCAACCTCTATCTCGACAACGGCTACCTCTTCTTCCAGCTCGTGCCCATCGAGACCAAGGTGCAGGGCGACTCGGTAGACCTCGAAATGCACCTCTACGAGGGTAAGCAGGCTCGCATCAACAAGGTGACTATCAATGGCAACGACCGCCTCTATGAGAAGGTGGTGCGCCGTGAGCTGCGTGTGCGTCCGGGCGACCTCTTCTCGAAGAGCGACCTCATGCGCTCGGCTCGTGAGATTGCACAGACCGGTCACTTCGATCCTGAGAAGATGGACATACGCCCTGAACCCAACGAGGAAAACGGCACGGTCGACATTATTCTCAACCTCGAGTCGAAGGCCAACGACCAAATTGAGTTCAGCGCCGGCTGGGGTCAGACGGGTATCATCGGTAAGCTCAGCCTCAAGTTCACCAACTTCTCGATGCAAAACCTCTTCCACCCATCGTCTTACAAGGGCATAATCCCGCAGGGCGACGGACAGACGTTCACCATCAGCGGCCAAACCAATGCCAAGTATTACAACGCGTTCAGTCTCTCGTTCCTCGACCCGTGGTTCGGCGGCAAACGCCCCAACTCGCTCTCGGTATCGGCTTTCTACAGCCGCCAGACAGGTATCAACTCATCGTACTACAACCGTCTGTATCAAAACAGCTACTACTACAACAACTACTATTATAACAGCAACTACAGCTACAGCAACAGCACCTATGAGAATGCCTACGACCCCAACAAGTATCTGCAGATGGCGGGTATCACCGTGGGATTCGGTAAGCGACTCAAGTGGCCCGATGACTATTTCACTCTTAGTGCCGACATCAGCTACCAGTGGTATAGCCTCAAGAATTGGGAGTACCTTTATTATATGAACAACGGTACGTCTAACTCTATCACCTTCGGCCTTACACTGGCGCGCAACAGTATCGACAACCCGCTCTACACCCGCAAAGGTAGCTCGTTCTCACTCAGCTTCCGTTTCACGCCGCCGGCAAGCCTCTTCGGCAAGAAAGACTGGCGACGCCTCTCGCAAAGCAGCAGCGAGTCCGACAAGAAGCAGCTCTACCGCTGGATCGAATACTGGAAGCTCAAGTTCCAGGCCCGCACCTACACTCCGCTCACCGACCCCGACGGCCGTTGGACTCTCGTGCTCATGACCCGCGCCGACATCGGTCTGCTCGGCAGCTGGAACAAATATATCAAGACACCGTTCGAAACGTTCTATGTGGGCGGCGACGGCATGTCGGGCAGCTATACCTATGCTACCGAGACCATCGCCCTGCGTGGCTACGATAACGGCCAGTTCACCCCGTCTGGCTACGACGGCTATGCCTACGACCGCTTCATGATGGAGCTCCACTTCCCGCTCATGCTCTCAACGAGCGCCACCATCTATCCGTTGCTATTCGTCGAGGCCGGTAATGCATGGACGAGCGTGTCGAAGTTCAACCCGTTCGACCTCAAGCGCTCGGCCGGTGTGGGTGTGCGCATCTATCTGCCTATGCTCGGCATGCTCGGTATCGACTGGGGCTATGGTTTCGACACGGTGTTCGGTCGCAAGGGTGGCAGCAATTTCCACTTCGTGCTCGGTCAGGAATTCTGATTTTCCAGGTAGCGAATAAACCGTCATGCCTGGTGCAAGTCTAATCTCAAGCGCCACAGCATGCGCTTTAAGTGAAACAGATAAAATAGCTGAAGAAATGAAAAAATTAGCATTATTAGTCATCGCGGTGCTCGCTGCGGGATTCATGCAGCTGAGCGCGCAGAAGTTCGCACTCGTCGACATGGAATATGTGCTTAAAAACATACCTGCCTACGAGATGGCCAACGAACAGCTCAACCAGGTGTCGCAACGCTGGCAGCGTGAGGTCGACAACCTCAAGAAGGAGTCCGACACCATGTACAAGAACTATCAGTCCGACATGGTGTTCCTCACCGATGAGCAGAAAAAGAAAAAGGAGGCCGAGATTGTGGCTAAGGAGAAAGAGGCCACGCAACTCAACTATAAGTACTTCGGCCCACAGGGCGAATTGTTCAAAAAGCGCCAGTCGCTCATGAAGCCCATTCAAGACGATGTGTACAACGCGGTGAAGAAGGTGGCCGACGAGCGTGGCATCCAGACGGTGTTCGACCGCGCTTCGTCGCAAAGCATAGTGTATGCCTCGCCGCGCATCGACATAAGCAACGAGGTGCTCGCCAAGCTCGGCTACTCTAAGTGAGTGAGGACGCTCTGACAATTGCATTCCAATGGTAAACAAAAAATAAAATCATAAACAAACAATCAAATCATGCTAAAAAAATTATTACTCGCAGTGCTCGTCGCTGCTCCCATGCTGGTTTCGGCACAAACCGTGAAGCTCGGTGCCGTGAACCCCACTGAGATTATGAACGTGATGCCCGAAATGGCCACTGCTCAAAACACCCTCAAGACTGCAAGCGACAAATATACCGCACAGGGCAAGACTCTGCAGGAAGAGTACCAGAAGAAACTCACCGAGTATGACAACCTCACCAAGAGCAAGGCTGCCGAGGCCACTCTCGAGGCTAAGGCTAAGGAAATTCAGGACCTCCAGGTGCGTTTCCAGAACTTCCAGCAGACAGCACAAAGCGATCTGCAGAAGCAGCAGGAGACTCTCTTTGCCCCAATTCAGCAAAAGCTCGTCAACGCCATCCAGCAGGTGGGCGCTGAAGGCGGCTATGCCGGCATCTACGACGCAAGCGTGCTCCTTTATCGCGGCAACGGCGTAGAGGACGTGACTGCCAAAGTGAAAGCAAAGCTCGGCATCAAATAAGCAGTAGCGTCAACACGTACACAAACCCATCAAAGCGCGGAGCGGCCCTCATTCAGCCGCCCCGCGCTTTCCGTCCATCCCCGCCTCATCCCCCCCCAAAAAAAAGAATAACCAGAAAACAACACCCAGCTCCCTCCTTACCCCTCATCTGTCAACTGTAATCTGTCAACTGTAATCTGTAATCTGTAATCCGTAATCTGTAATCTCTCAACCCTCATCTCTCAACTTTCACACCTTAACACATATTAACAAAACGTTTTCTTTTTTTAATCTTATTTTTTAGGTTATTACACATTTCTTAAATATCTTTGGGCCATTGTTAATTGCTTTTTACTAATTCACAGAGAAACTAAAAAACAATTATGTTAAAGTGTGCGGATAGATAGGCAGAGGCACACACGCACCATGATTCCCATGAAAAGGCCGCTTGGCATTGATAGTCCAAGCCTCTTATGGTAATAGGAAAGAATACGAAAAACGCAGAGCATTCTTTATAGGATTAAATAAGTATTAATTAAAAAACAACCAGAAATGAAAACAAAGATTTTTTCAATGTTAGCATTGGCAGCTATGCTGCTCACGGTTTCATCGTGCCAGAAAGAAGGCGTCGACGAGCCCGAAAAAGGTAAAGTCACCACAGTGCAATTAGCTGTCGAACTACCCGACGGCATCAATGCCCGTGCCCCGAAGGCCAACGGCCCGAAGCGCGCCTATGCCGACGGCACCAGTGCCACCAAGCTGCAATATGCCGTGTATGAAAAAGACAGCAAAGAGCCTCTTAAAATCATCGACGGCAAGGACCTCGGTGAGCAAACCATCAACCTGAAGACCACAGTATCGCTCCAGCTCGTGACCGGCAAGACCTACCAAATTGTGTTCTGGGCAGCTAACGCAGGTGCTCCCTACAAGTTCGACCAAGCCACTCAGTGCGTGACGGTGGACTATACAAACATGAAAGCCAACGATGAGAACCTCGACGCATTCTACCGCTGCTATGAATACACAGCCGGGACCGATGTTGAGAACCCCATCAAGCTCTATCGCCCGTTCTCGCAGCTCAACGTGGGCACAAAGGACCTCGCTGCCGCCAAGGCCAGCGGTTTCAACACCGACGATGCCAGGACCGAGGTGAAGGTTACCGGCATCTACAACACACTCAACCTTGTGGACGGTGCTGTGAGTGGTGACGCTGAGCGCACTTTCGCTCTCAATGCAATCCCTAAAAACCAAACTTTCCCCAAGGCTGGCTACGACTACCTTTCGATGGACTACATGCTTGTGGATGCCGACAAGGCCAACGTTGACGTGGATTGGAAAATCACTGACAACACCACCACCATCAACCGCCACTTTGCCAACGTGCCCGTGCAGCGCAACTACCGCACCAACATCTATGGCAACTTGCTTACAAGCGCCACCGACTTCAACGTTGAAATCGAGCCCAACTTTAACAAGCCCGACTATGAATATACGGTGCCTGTACAGACTGTAGAGGAATTCTACAAAGCTTTCGATGCGGGCGGTGATGTGCAAATCTCTCTCACAGGCGATATCAACTTAAATGAAGTGAAAGGAACAGTGGGATCAGGCAATAATAAGCACAATTATGTGCTGTATGTTGTTGATGGTAGAAATGTGACAATCAATTTGAATGGTTATAAGCTTTCAACTGTGGCCCCATTGATCTTTGCAGGCAACACAGTTGAGTTAAAGAACGGAACAATTGTTGGCGGTGAAAAAAATGAAGCTGTGATTCGTGCGTTTGGAAAATCCAATATGACGTTAGACAACGTCAAGGTGCTTTCTTCTGTTGCCTTCTGTGCTGTTTATCCTCAAGATGCGGGTACAATGCTTAATGTGAAAAACAGCTCTCTGCAGACTCCGTTCTATGGCATTGCCACAAATGCATCTGATGGTAAAACCAACACTGTTATTGTGAATGTTGAGAACAGCAACATTGAGGCCCAGACGGCTATCTGTTTTAACGTGGCTGGAACCCTCACGGTTAAGAACTCCAAGCTCAATGGTTATTGGCAAGGTTTGATGCTTCGTGGTGGAACCGCTACCATTGAGGGTTGCGAGATTAACCAAGCATTCGACACTGCAAAAGACATTGAGGGCAGTATTGGCAATCATCGCACCGCAGAAGAGGCTGCCAAGCAATACATGAGTGGCAGCTGGGCCTCTGGCAATGAAGTGCCTATGGCTGCTATCGTGCTTGGCACCGATGGAGCAAACGTTTATCAGTATCCTACCGTGCTCAACATGAAGGGCACTAAGGTTGTGGGCAATGCTCCATTCCGCGCAGTGGTTCAAAGAGAAGCCGGCTTAAATACAGTTACTTACAATGACAATGGCGGTAACACGATTACAGGTGATTGGTTAGTGTATAACGATAACGGCACCTACACTGCAAAATAAATAGAATTCCATAAAGCGTAGCAGCCCGGCTTAACCGGTTGCTGCAATAGACCAATAGGGGAGGCGAGCCATCAGGCCCGCCTCCCTTCGTCCGTTTAGTTTAAAGTTGAGAGATGAGAGTTGAGGGTTGAGGGATGAGAGATTAAAGATTACAGATTACGGTTTACAGATTACAGTTTACAGATGAGGGTTGAGGGTTGAATGTTGAGTGATTAAGGTTTACGGTTTGCAGAGTGTGGGTGTGTGGGGCGCTCATGTTAATCTATTCAGCCCGCCAGCTCTGTTGCCCGCTCAACCCTCATCTCCCAACTGTAATCTGTAAACTGTAATCCGTAATCCGTAATCTGTAATCTGTAATCTTTAATCTTTAATCTCTCAACCCTCAACTCTCAACTTTTTTTGTCATTGCGCTCGGTTTGCACTAATTTTGCAAATTAAAGCATTTATGATGAAAAGACTCTTAACGATATCAGCCGTGTGCCTGCTGTGCGCCATCAGCGCGGTGGCACAGATTGTGAATCCGGTGAAATGGACTTCGGCTGTCCGCCTCACCGATGCCACTCACGGCATTGTCACCCTCACCGCCACCATCGACGACGGGTGGCACATGTATTCAACCGAGGCTGTGACCGACGGCCCTGTACCCACCAGCGTCGACTGGAAAGAGCTGAAGGGCGTGAAACTCGACGGCGGCCTTGTGCCCGACCATAAGCCGCAGCGCCATCACGACCCGAACTTCGACCTCGACCTCAGCTGGTGGACGGGGCGTGTGACCCTGTCGCAGCGGTTCACCGTCACCGGCAGCGACTATTCCATCAAGGGCATTGTGGGCTACATGAGCTGCAACGACACCCAGTGCTCTTCGCCCGCCAAGGAGCCGTTTGCATTCAGCGGCAAGGGAGGCGCGGCCGCCGAAACCACACCGGCTGTGGCCGATACAGCTGCTGCTCCCGCTCTCGAAGCCGAGGCGGCACCTGCCGAACCGGTGGGTCAAGACCAGCTTTGGGCTCCCGTCAAGGCCGACAATGGCGCAGGCGACGCACAAGGATCCTCATCATCGTCATCGCTGTGGTACGTCTTTGTGGCGTGCTTCGGCGGCGGCCTTTTGGCCCTCTTCACTCCGTGCGTGTGGCCCATCATCCCCATGAC
>CAVFVP010000038.1:0-21595 GCA_963625945.1 Agathobacter rectalis
GTTGCAAAGGTACTGCTTTTTTCCGAACCGCCAAACTTTTCCAGATCTTTTTTTGTAACGCCATAGGCCGAAATTGGACTTATGGGCAATATTTTCAACCGTTTAGATGCAAGAAAAAAAGTTCAAACTTTTTTCTTGTCTTCGTTCCAAGTTGCCTAAACGAGCATGGAAGAAAGGCGGTAGGAATCCTGGCTATAGCGCCAAATGACGCCTACGTTCATCAGTCAACCTTATGCAAATCGTGCCCCATGCGCACCTTTTTAGTGTGCATGTAGTATTTATTGTATTTGTTGGGCTCAATTTCGATTGGCACGTTTTCCACAACCTCAAGCCCATAACTTTCAATGCCAACGCGCTTGACAGGGTTATTGGTCATCAGACGCATCTTCTTCACTCCGAGAATGCGCAAGATGTTGGCTCCAACCCCATAATCGCGTTCATCAGGTTTGAATCCCAAGTGCACATTGGCATCAACGGTGTCGTATCCGTTCTCCTGAAGCTTGTAGGCCTTTATCTTGTTCATAAGGCCGATGCCCCGGCCCTCTTGGTTCATATAGACAACCACGCCCTTCCCGGCCTTTTCGATCATCCTCATGGCCATATGCAACTGATCGCCACACTCGCAACGCAAAGAGCCGAAAATGTCGCCAGTGGCACACGAAGAGTGCACACGCACCAGCACCGGCTCTTCGGGAGCCCATTCACCTTTGATTAATGCAATGTGCTCAAGGCCGTTGTTGATTTGCTTAAACGGGATTAGGCGGAAGTGGCCATACTCGGTGGGCAAGTCAACCTCCTCGCCAACCTCTACCACACGCTCGGTGCGCAGACGGTAAGCAATGAGGTCTTTGATTGATATTATGGGAATCCCGAATTTCTCGGCCACTTTTACCAGTTGCGGGAGACGGGCCATGGTTCCATCAGGGTTAATGATTTCGATCAAAGCCGCAGCCGGATACAATCCGGCCAAACGGGTGAGGTCGATGGCAGCCTCGGTGTGGCCAGCACGCGTGAGCACACCCTTGTCCTGTGCACGCAATGGGTTGACATGACCCGGACGCCCCAAACATGAGGGTTTGAGATTGGGATCGGCGAGAGCCTTGATGGTCATGGCGCGATCGTGCATCGACACGCCAGTGGTGCATCCCTCAAGCAAATCGACCGTCACTGTGAAAGGCGTGCCAAGCATCGAAGTGTTGTCCTCAACCTGCATATTCAACTCAAGTTCATGGCAACGCTTTGACGTCAACGGGGCGCACAGCACCCCCCTGCCCTCACGCAACATGAAATTCACTTTTTCTTCTGTGATTTTCTCAGCAGCAATGATGAAATCGCCCTCATTTTCGCGATCTTCATCATCAACCACTATCACAAAGTCACCATCACGCATGCTGCTTATGGCATCGTCGATGGTGTTGAGTCTTATTTCCGTATTATCATTCATAACCTATTTGTTTTTCTTTATTCGTTTCAGACGCCATGTCGGACTCAACCGCTGCATTATCGTCGGCCAGCAAAGCCTGCAGTTCATCGCAGACCTTGGCCACGAGAGCCACATCGGCTTTAAGATTGGCCTGATGGCGCACACCTATTATATAAAAAGGAATTGACACGGGGAATATTGCAGCCAGCACCGCTCCCACCCTGGGATAATTGGTGGGATGATAAGTGAGCAGCTGACGGATCACAGGAAAATCCATTGCCTTGTTGATCACAAGCTGACTGCGCGAATTAGACAGATAGTCGACCACGTCATCGGTCTGCTCGGCAATGGCACGCAACGACATCTTGTCGTAGCCGTACATCCAATATCGCATAAAGCCCATGCGTCGCGGATAGCGGTGCAAGAACGAATCGCACAAAGCGTGAAGCGACTGCAGCTTACCGATTGCCACACTGTGATCGACTTCTTCAATAACGACCTCCTTGAGCGTAAGCTTGCGCACCTGGTGCATGCCCATGAGGCGGCGGAAGAAGTTGCGATAGGCATCAATGTTAAGCACGGCCGAGTCGTTGACCGCCTTGTAGGTCAAAAAAATGCCCAAAGGCAGCAGAACAGCCGAGCTCAGCCAAATGCCGTGCCACACCTCCCAACGGCCATCACGGGCCAGCTTATAGCCCATGTTGTCGATGATGTAGTAGACAATGAACAGCAACACCGATATGACGATGGGGGTGCCTAATCCACCCTTGCGGATAATGGCACCGAGAGGCGCTCCGATGAAAAAGAAGATGAGACAAGCCAGCGACAGCGTGAACTTCTTCTGCAACTCGATCTGGTGACGACGGATGATAAACTTGTCCTCGTTCATGGAATATCCGCGGAATTCATAATCCTGCTTTGCCATTGAAGCTCTGCTCACTGCATCGGAAAGCACATTCAGCCTATCGCTAACCGACAACGAGTTGTAGATTGAGTCGAAATCGATGGGACGCGACAGACTTACCTGATGAGCCGGAACCTCGATGCGCGATGTGTCGTGAGCCTCATAGGTGACAGACGGGACTCCGACAACCGCAAGGACTTTCATCTCATTGTTGATTTGCGTGCCCACCGAATCGACACGCTTTGACACCGAGTCGATGGTGTGGTTAAGCTCCGATATGTTTTTACCTATATATTGCGATTTCATCGTCTGGTCGTCCATACGGGTGAAATTGGCATCATAGGGGATGAATATCTCCTTTTTATCAAACGATTCACGCCTGAACATGCTTGACCCCATCGATGAATTGGCACCAAGCGCGACATCCTCATACCAATTGCCGCTACTTAGCTTGAGCACAAGGTGCAACTTGTCGTGAGTCATGCTGAGTGAGCCAGAATCGGCCGACACCACCCTGGGATAATTTTGGGAGGTTGACACATCATAGATTAGCAGGTTGTAGAGCATGCCGTTGTTGGGATTCTTGTGCTTCACATATAGGTTGTATCCTGGGATTTGGCTATAGATGGCGCCCTCAGGAATGTCGAGCGTAGGTGACTTTTGCCGCATTGAGAACAAAAGCGTCCACATCTTCACCTGGGCCCGCGGCAAGACGTCGTTTTGGAAAAAGAATGCCCCGATGGCAACAAGAGTGATAAACACAATGAGCGGTTTCATGACCTTAAGGAGCGACACGCCCGACGATTTCATGGCCGTGAGCTCGAGATGCTCACCCAGGTTGCCAAATGTCATCAGTGACGCCAAAAGGATTGCCAGCGGCAAAGCCAGCGGAATCATGGTGAGAGCCGCATAGAAGAATAACTCAGCTATCACATTGACAGCCAAACCCTTACCCACCAGCTCATCAATATACTTCCACAAAAACTGCATCATCACAATGAAGAGGCAGATGAAAAACGTCATCATGAATTGTGGCAGATACGTTTGCAGTATGAATAAATATAGCCTCTTAATCCTTAGCATTTAACTGTAAAAGATGTGATTATTTGCGTGCAAAATTAACAATTATAAGATTAATATGCAAGCGGAGAAAACACAGTGACAAAGGCGGCTCTACACACAGCCTTGAAACACCAAAAGCACATCAGCCGCCAACGCCCACACCCAATGCGACGGAGAGTCATAATGCCGTGGATGCGGCACTAAATATATAATGTGGCGCAAGGCAAGTTTGAATTGAAAAAATTTGAGTTTAGGAATAAATGCGCTAATTTTGCAAAAGGTAAAACAACTGTCAAAAAATGAAAGATTTATTCAAACGACTGGAAGATGTGGCCATTGCCAACAAGCAGCGCATCATACTTCCCGAAAGCACAGAGCCGCGCACCCTACAGGCTGCCGACAAGATTCTCGGCAACAACGTGGCCGATGTGATTCTGATTGGAGACGAGAACGAAATTGTAACCCTTGCACAGGAGCTTAAGCTCAACAACATAGGCAAGGCAAAAATAGTAGACCCCAACAATGAGAACGGCACTGAAAAATACGCCGAATTGTTTTACGAGTTGCGCAAAAGCAAAGGCGTGACGATGGAAGACGCCCGCAAAAAGGTGAAAGACCCGCTATATCTCGGCTGTCTGCTCATCAAGGCAGGCGAGGCCGACGGTCAAGTGGCCGGAGCGCGCAACACCACCGGCAATGTGCTCAGAGCCGCATTTCAAGTGCTCAAAACCGCACCGGGCGTGAGCGCCGTGTCGGGCGCATTCATCATGCTGCTGCCCGAGGGATCGCCCTACGGCGAAGACGGCGTCATGGTGTTTGCCGACTGTGCTGTGATACCCAATCCGGATGCCAACCAGCTGGCCCAAATCGCTGTCTCGGCCAACGAGACTGCCAAGTCGCTTGCCGGAATTGAGCCACACGTGGCCATGCTGAGCTTCTCGACCAAGGGAAGCGCCAGCCACGAGAACGTGGACAAGGTGGTAGAGGCCACACGACTCGCCAAAGAGATGAACCCCGACATTGACATCGACGGAGAGCTTCAAGCCGATGCCGCCATAGTGCCAAGCGTGGCCGGCACCAAAGCCCCTGGCAGCAAAGTGGCCGGAAAGGCCAACGTGCTGGTATTCCCCGACCTGGGAGTGGGCAACATCGCCTACAAGCTGGTGCAGCGTCTGGCCGGAGCCACAGCCGTAGGGCCGGTGCTACAAGGGCTGGCCGCGCCCGTGAACGACCTGTCGAGAGGCTGCTCGCCGGAAGACGTGTACAAAACCATACTACTGACATGCAACCAGGCCATAGCCAAGAAAGCTAAAAAACAACTCTAAAACTACATAAAAACATCCACATGAACATATTAGTGCTGAATTGCGGAAGCAGCTCCGTGAAATACAAGCTGATTGAGATTAAGGCCAACAAGACCCTAGCCGAAGGAGGCGTGGAAAAAATCGGGTTGCCCGACTGTTTCATAAAGCTTAAACTGAATGATGGTTCAAAAAAGCAGATACAACTCAGTGCCAACGACCATGAAAGCGCCATTGCCTCTATTTTAGGCTACCTCACCTGTGAGGAATATGGCTGCATTTCGAACTACGACGAGATTGACGCCGTGGGACACCGCGTGGTGCATGGCGGAGAGAAGTTCAACAAAAGCATGCTCATCACCGAAGAGGTGAAAGAAACGATAAAAGAGTGCTACGGCATTGCTCCGCTCCACAACCCAGTGAACATGGCCGGCATCGATGCTATTTCATCGATCATGCCACACGTGCCTCAAGTGGCCGTGTTTGACACCGCATTCCACCAGACGATGGAGCCCAAGGCCTTCCGCTACCCTATCCCGAATGAATACTACATGGTAGACCACGTGAGGCGGTATGGATTCCACGGAACAAGCCACCGCTATGTGTCGCGCAAGGTGTGCGACTTCCTGGGAGTAAAGTATGAGGACCAGAAGATTATCTGCTGCCACATAGGTAACGGAGCCAGCATCACCGCAGTGAAAGGCGGCAAGAGCATCGACACCAGCATGGGACTCACACCCACCGAGGGCTTGATGATGGGCACACGCTCGGGCGACGTGGATCCGGGTGCGCTCTTGTTCCTTATGGACAAATATAAGCTGAGCGTCAACGACATGCTCAACATCATCAACAAGAAAAGCGGTGTGATGGCCATATCGGAATTGTCGAGCGACATGCGAGAAATAGTTGATGGAGCCGAGGTGAAACACAACCCCAAGGCTCAACTGGCACTCGACATGTATGAGCTGAGAATACTGAAATACATCGGAGCATATGCCGCTGAGCTGAACGGAGTGGACATCATTGTGTTTACCGGTGGAGTTGGCGAGAATCAATTCGGAACACGCGAGGTGATATGCAACAATCTCACCTACCTGGGCGTGGCATTCGACAAGAAGGCCAACGACGCCACCTTGCATGGCAAAGCCGGGCTTATCAGCAAACCCGACTCAAAGGTGAAGGTGGTGGTGATTCCCACCGACGAGGAATACATGATAGCCCACGACACCGAGGCAATTGTTGAAGGCCGCGAGCCATAAACAGCCCAGCGCAAGAGAAGAAAAGCAACAGGCCTGGCAAGATCCAGCCAATGAGACTCAATAATATGAAAGACGCTCAACATTGCAGTGAGCGCCTTTCATAATTTTTTATCAAGCAGTCAAATCCCGCCCGGGCATTGTTATTTTTTGTTAACAATCGGCCAAGGGAGTCGCATTGAGCACTTTTGCGCAGTGCCAATTGTTTGAATTTCAGTAAAAAATTCCTACCTTTGCAGTCCGATTATATCCAAAATTGATTGATTCAAGGGCAAAACGAAAGCATTTGGCCGTGTGATTAGTGCGCTCAAGGATATTTAATTAACATTTAATCAGGAATTTATAAAGTGAACACTTTAAGTTACAAGACTGTATCGGCAAAAGCCGAAAACATTCAGAAAGAATGGGTAGTGGTTGACGCTACCGATCAAGTACTGGGTCGTCTTTGTGCAAAAGTCGCAAAAATTCTTCGCGGCAAGTACAAACCCTGCTACACCCCCAACATGGACTGCGGTGACAATGTGATTATCATCAACGCCGACAAGGTTGTCCTCACAGGCGACAAATGGGAAAAGCGCGTGTATGTTTCCTACACAGGCTATCCTGGCGGTCAGCGTTTCGCAAGTCCAGCCATACTGAAACAAAAATCTTTGAAGAAGGATTTGAAAGCCGGCAAGCACCCCCTGTTTATCAAGGTGATTAAGGGAATGCTTCCCAAGAACCACCTGGGCGCAAAGCTCCTTACCAACGTGCACATCTACAACGGCAACGAGCACCCGCACGAGGCACAGAATCCTAAAGTTATTGACATCAACAAACTTAAATAAAGAGATTGAAGTATGGAAAAAATAAATGCAGTAGGTCGTCGTAAAGCAGCTATCGCCCGCGTATATGTGAGCGAAGGAAAAGGCGAAATCACAGTTAACAAGCGCGCCTTAGAGGTATATTTCCCATCTGAGATCCTGCGATTCATTGTAAAGCAACCCCTCAACACCGTTGAAGCAGCTGAGAAGTATGACATCAACGTGAATTTGGTTGGCGGTGGCTACAAAGGCCAGGCCGAGGCTCTTCGTCTGGCAATTGCACGCGCACTGGTTAAAATCAACCCCGAGGACAAGGCAGCACTCCGCAAGGAAGGCTTCATGACCCGCGACCCGCGTGCCGTAGAGCGCAAGAAACCAGGACGTCCCAAAGCCCGCAAAAGATTCCAGTTCAGCAAGCGTTAATATTGCCGGTGTTCCCATCAACGGGCAAGAGACACCTTTCAATATCGCTATGCTCTACTGTGATAGAGAGTTTAGTATCCAAATTGCATAGACTCACTGAGCTTGAAAAAAAGAGAAAGAAACGAGCAATGGCTACTATGCAATTGATTTAAGTTGAATGTAAACAAAAAAAGAAATTAAAATGCAAACACCAAGTTTTGAACAGTTACTCGAAGCTACATGTCACTTCGGCCACCTGAAACGCAAATGGAATCCCGCAATGGCTCCCTACATCTTCATGGAGCGCAACGGCATCCACATTATCGACCTGTATAAGACCCAGGCCAAACTCGAAGAGGCAGCCAATGCCTTGAAGAGCATCGCCAAGTCTGGCAAGAAAGTTCTTTTCGTTGCCACAAAGAAGCAGGCAAAGCAAGTGGTAGAAGAGCGTGCACAATCAGTCAACATGCCCTACGTGATTGAGCGTTGGCCGGGCGGTATGCTCACCAACTTCCCCACAATCCGCAAGGCCGTGAAGAAGATGGCTTCGATTGACAAGATGGAGAAAGACGGCACATTCGATAACCTGTCGAAGCGCGAGAAGCTGCAGGTTACCCGCCAGCGCGCCAAGCTGGAGAAGAACCTGGGCAGCATTGCCGACCTGAACCGTCTGCCTTCGGCTCTGTTTGTGGTTGATGTGCTTAAAGAGCACATTGCCGTGGCAGAGGCCAACCGCCTTGGTATCCCTGTATTCGGCATCGTAGACACCAACAGTGATCCTGACACTGTAGATTTCGTGATTCCGGCCAACGATGACGCATCAAAGTCGATTGACATTGTACTGAGCACCGTGTGCGAGGCCATCAAAGAAGGTCTTGAGGAGCGCAAGGTTGAGAAAGTTGATGCTAAGGAAGCAGGAGAAGGCGAAGAGCGTGCACCCCGCAAGCGCCGTGCCCGCGTAAGCCACAAGGCAGAAGAGGCTCCTAAAGCAGAAGAGGCTCCAGCAGCAGAAGAGGCTCCCCAAGCAGAGTAATTATTCAATAAACTAAAAACTTAATAAGGAAAAATCAAAATTATGGCAGTTACTATAGCCGACATTCAGAAGCTCCGCAAGCTTACAGGAGCAGGTCTCGTGGATTGCAAGAAGGCACTTATCGAGGCTGAGAATGATTTGGACAAAGCAATTGAGTTGATTCGCAAGCGCGGACAGGCCATCGCTGCAAAGCGTGAGGACCGCAGCGCTGCCGAGGGCGTGGCATTTGCCAAGACCGAAGGTGGCTTCGGTGCCATTGTGGCTCTGAAGTGCGAGACCGACTTCGTGGCTTCGAACGACAAATTCGTGGCACTCGCCAATAAGATTCTTGATGCTGCAGTCGCTTCTAAGGTGAAGACTCTCGACGAGCTCAAGGAGTTTGCCATCGATGGCAAGAAAGTGCCCGAGCTCATCACAGAGCTTAGCGGTATCACCGGCGAGAAGATGGAGCTCGGCGCATTCGAGGCACTTGAGGCTCCCGCCGTTGCAAGCTACAACCACTTCAACAAGAAGCTTGCCACTCTAGTAGCATTCAACAAGGAAGTTGACGCACAGGTAGGCAAGAACGTGGCTATGCAGGTGGCATCGATGAACCCCATCGCAGCAACCCGTGAGCAGATTCCTGAGGCAACAGTTGCCGAGGAGCTCAAAATGGCCGTAGAGAAGACCAAGACCGAGCAAGTGAAGAAGGCAGTTGAGGCAGCCCTGAAAAAAGCTGGTTTCAACCTCTACATTGCTGAGAACGAGGAGCACCTGAACGAGGGCATCATGAAGGGCAACATCACCGAGGCTCAGGCACAGGAAATCCGTGACCTGAAGGCTAAGGTGGCCGCCGAGAAAGAGGCAAACCTGCCCCAGCAGATGATAGAGAACATCTCTAAGGGTCGCATGAACAAATACTTCCAGGAGAATGCGCTCATGGAGCAAATCTATGAGGCTGACGACTCGAAAGACACTGTAGCACAGTATCTGGCCAAGGCCGACAAGGAACTGAAGGCCATCGACCTGAAGCGTGTGAACCTGAACGCCGACTAATCAAGATTGGCTATTGCCAATTAAAATAACCATTAGGGAAGCTATCGGAAACGGTGGCTTCCTTTTTTTATTGCTACAAAACGGCTGTGCAGCCATGCAACCCATGGTATTCTGTTACAATGAAATGAATATTTGCCGAGATGTTGTTTTTATTTAGAAATTTTGTGTAACTTTGAAGCATCAATCAACCCATTTAAACATAAACGTATGAAAAAAAATTACGCAAAACTTTTTGTAGCTGCATTTGTTACAGCAACCTCAATTTTCGGCGCACAAGCCGATGAAGTGGTAGTTCTTCAGGAAAACTTCGACAAGCTCGAAGCTCTCACATCGACTGGCGTGCACCAGTATGGCAAAAATCCTTGGACAGGAACCGATGCCGAAGGTGTGAGCTATCAGCCAAACTACAGTAACATCATAAAAGATGGTCATGATGGTGATTTAAACGGATGGAGTTCACGAACCGGCTACATGTATGCTTGCCAGGGCTTTGTACGCATCTCAAAGACCAATTATGGTGGTGACCTCGTTTCGCCTAAGTTTACCGCACTCACCGAGGCAACCGATGTGAAGCTCTCTTGGCAAGGCATCGGATACTCATCAGTGCAAACATTAGACTCGGTAGGCAATTATAAATCAGGCCTTGTTCACGACTACCAGTATTATTGCGTGGCCGTACTCGGGGCCGGCGAAATTGAAGGAGCCTCAAGAACCATGGAAGTTCAATACAAAGACGAGTACAACAACTCACTCAATGTAAAGGCTGCCGTTATTGAAATTCCGACAAATTGCTTCATCACACCCGACACCACTGAGGCATGGAGCTTCGAAGGCACCAAAAACACCCTCACCATAAAGGGGGCAACCGCAGAGACTCAAGTGGCTTTCATGTCAACAATTCCAGCAACTAAGACTACAAACTATTCTACCACCGACATGCCTATCGCAACCGATGCACCTCATGGAACAAACGTGAAGGTTAACCGCGTGATTTTTGACAACATCAAGGTGGTGACCGTGGGTAACACAGCTGTTGAGAATATCAACGCCGACAAGGTGGTGAAAGCCCGCAAGGTGATTGAGAACGGCCAGGTTTACATCTTAGCCGGCGACAAGAAATATAACGTGATGGGTGTTGAGGTTAAATAACCAACAACCACAATTGTAACAAAAGAAGCTCTCGGGGCATTCCCGGGAGCTTTTTTTGTATATGAATTTGGCGGAGATTATAACCATAGTGCGTGGTTACAATTAAATTGCCACGCTACATGGCCGACGGCTTGTTGCCCCCTGCTCTTTCATCTGCATCTATAGCCGCACCTCTACAAGCCCAAAGGCTGGATGCAAAATGATTTTACTGCTGCCCAAGGATACAAAATAATGCCGGTCACCTGGAGCAACACATGGTTGCTGAAGGTGACCGGCGTTTTTTTTAGTTTGTATCGAGTGGTCAATCAACCACCCTTGAGGCAGAACGTGTGCCATCGGAGTATGTGGTCACTTTTATAACCACGCGGCCATTGGACGGGCGACGGGAACCATAGCAAATGCCACTTAGCCCGTAGTAGCAAACCGATTGCACTTGACGGTCGCAGCCGATTGCAACCACACTGGCCAAAGAGCCGTCATTGCTCAGTTTAAGGGTGAATGTGGCATACTTCACTTTGTCGTTGGTGGTGCATCCTGTGGAGTAAGCATAGCTGACGGCAGAAGACTGCTTGTTGAAGGCCAAAATCTTGCGGCCATCGGCATGCGTTGTAACCGCTCCGCCAGAAAGGCTGCTCACATCCACACGGCTAAAATCGAACGATCCGCCCAAAATGGACGACAGACTGTCGACAGTCAAAAAGGCAACCGAATCGCCGCTGGCATTCAGATAGTAATCAACTTTTACACTCCGCGCATTACCATTGGCCGACAAGGTTGTGAGCTTGCGGTTATTGCTCAAATCCAAAGAAGCCAAGCGGTTGCTGTCGCACTTGAGAGTAGACAGATAGGTGACATTTTTGCTTACATCAAGAGTAGCGAGATTGTTGCCCGAGCAGTTAAGCAATGTGAGATCCTCATTTTGGCTCACATCGAGGCTCCCAAGCTCGTTGCTGGAGCAATCGAAAGTAGACAAATAAACATTGCCTGTGACGTCGATGTCGTGCAACACATTCTTGGAGCAATATAGCGAGGTGAGTCGCTTGCAACTCAACAGATTGATATGCTGGAGTTGATTCTCGCCACAATACAGCATAGTGAGGCGTGTGTTGCTGCCCAGGTCGAGAGACGTGAGCTTATTGCCCGTGCAATTGATGGTGACCAACTTGGGATTTGCGCTGACATCGAGAGCCGTCAGCCTGTTATCGAACAAATAAAGCTCGCGCAACTTGGCGTTTTTGCCCAAGTCGATTGAAGTCAGCGCATTAGTTGCGCAATTGAGCAATGTCAGATCAGGGCATTTCGAAACGTCTAATTCCGATATATTGTTGAGCTGGCAATTGAGCTCCACAAGCTTGGTGCAGTGCGTCACATCAAGTGAATCGAGAGCGGCATAACTACACACAAGCTTCTCGAGATTGATATTAGCACTCAAGTCGAGCTTCTTGATGTAGGTGGAATAGATGTTGAGATAAGTGAGAGCCGTGTTGTGGCTCACATCTATCTCAGTCAGTCCGTTGACGCTGCAGTTGAGATATTTAAGCGCCGTGAGGTGCTCTATTCCCTTAAGCGACGAGCAACGCGACTTATACAAGTATATTGAATCGGCTGCCGCAACCTCGGCATCGCTCAACACACTGTCGCCATCAACATCGAAATGCTGCAAAACATAGGCTCTGAAAATATCACTTGGAAAATCAGCCTTGCTGACGGCAACGCCTGCATCAGAACAAAATGCTATTCCCAGCAACAGAGTGAAAAGCAGTATTAACTTTTTGCACTTATTCATTGCCACAAAAATCATCAGTAAACCACAACCTTGGCAACACGGCGTGCAGCCTTAACCAGATAGATGCCTGCAGGAACACTGATTGAGCTATCGGTGCCAGCATACACCTTCACGCCACGCAAATCGTAAACATCGACCTTGACATCGCCGGCAGAAGACACATTGATGCATCCCTTGGCGCCATAGGCCACAAAGCCGTCGGCACTTGAAATCTCGTCAACACCTGAAATAACCTTGTTATAGGTGAGATAGAAAGTGGCTGTCTTCACGGCATCACGGGTACCAGTGTAGCCTGTGGTGTAGTTATATGTGGCGGTATCGGTCTCAAACACCAGTGCCTCAACACCATTAACAGTTGAGATTTGCGCACCTGTCCAACTGTCGGCCACAACGCTGGCCTTTGCAAAGCCGTCGCCCACACGTGCCTCGATGTCGCTTGTGGGGATATAATACACAGTGTTGCCGCCATTGTCGGTGTAAGTGTCGACCTGTACCAGGCGACCGTTATCACTCAGGTTAAGGCTTGTGACCTTAGTGTTGGCCGTGAGGTCGATTGAGTTCAAGCCATTGTCGTGGGCATCGATCTTGGTAAGTTTCACATTCTTGCTCACGTCGAGAGTGGAGAGCGCATTACCATAGCACACCAGCGTGCTGAGAGCTGTGTTGGCCGACAGGTCGAGCGAAGTGATTTTATTGTCGTTGCACCAAAATGTGGTCATAAGTGTCTGTTTCGAAACATCGACCGAGGTGAAGTCGTTTCCGTCGATGTAAAGTGAGCGGAGTTTGGTGAGCGGAGTGAAGTCAAGAGACGTAAACTTGTTGTTGCGCGCATTGATAAACGAGAGAGACGTGTTGTTGCTCAAATCAATGTCAGTGAGATTGCAACCGCTGCAGTTAATGGTTGTCAGTGACTTGCAATTCGACAAATCAATCGACTTGAGGTCGGTGCTGTTGTAACAATAAAACGATGCAAGGCTGGTGTTACCTGTGAGGTCGATTGACGTAATCTTACTTTCATTGCAATACAGTGTGGCAAGACTCGACAGCTTCGACAGGTCGATTGACGTGAACGGATTCTCAGAAATGGTGAGCGTCCTGATTTTGGTATTGTTGCTTAAGTCAAGCTTCGAGAAATTGCATTTTCCCACATTAAGGGTTGCCAACTCGGTATTGTTGCTCAAGTCGAGATCAGACAGCAGCGTGTCTTGATAAGCATACAGATAGGTCAGAGCCTTAAGGGCAGATACGTCAATTTTCTTCAGACCGTTGTAACCAATGTCAAGGCTCGACAGTTGCGTGTTGTGGCTCAAGTCGATCTCGGTAAGCGGGTTCATGCTGATGCTGAGCGAATTGAGGGCCACATTCTTGCTAAGGTCTATGCTTGTGATTTGGTTGGAAGTCAACGTGAGCGACATTAGCGCCACGTTTTTAGTCAGATCGATAGAGCTTAGCGAGTCGCTCGACAAAGTGAGCGACGCCAGAGCCACATTATTGGTCAAGTCGACCGATTTAAGCTTTGGATTGCTTCGCAAATCAAGAGTTGTGAGATTGGTGAGCTTGCTCAGGTCGATGCCAGTCAGCTGATTGTTGCTCAGCTTCACAGTGGTCAACTCGGTGTTCTTGCTTAGATCAACCGACTCGATGCGGTTGTTGGTAGCCGAAAGCGAAGTCAAAGCGGTGAGATACTCAATGCCTTTGAGCGAGGTGATTTTCTTGTTGTTGGCAGTAATCGTTTTCGCTGCTGCGATTTCAGAGTCGCTCAGTTCCTCGTCATGGTCGGTGTCGAAAGTCGAAAGGACGTAGGTCTGAAAATAATTGTCGGGAAAAGTACTGTCGTTCACCTCGACCGACGCCGAAGCCCGCGAAGAACACAATGAAAGGGCGATTGCCGCCAATAGGGTAATTTTCTTCATAAAAAGTGCTTTTTAAAGATTAACTATTACTTTATTCTTGTTTCAAGATACAAAATTACTTAAAAATGCCGACAATTAGTTACGGTATATAACCATCGTGTGGCTATTTTAGACAAATCACCAAATTTCATATATGTATCAGCTTTATATGCCTACGATGGCTGCCACGCAATTGGAGCAATCACCGCCCTGGATATAGAACACAATTATGGGCTCTTTGCCGGCAACCAGCAAATTATCAACTGCCAAATTGGGCTCATGCAGAGAAAAATGCCTAACTTTGTGGTTGCGGCAGAGCACTCTGCCGCCAGTGGACATTCCGCTGAATGCGCATTAAAACATAACGACAAGAATAAATGAAGACGTACCTCGTGACGGGAGCCGCTGGATTCATAGGCTCCAACTTTGTGAAACACATATTGGCCAAACACGGCGACAGCATAAGAGTCATCATACTCGATGCACTCACCTATGCCGGAAACCTCATTTCGATAAAAGACGAGATTGAGCGACCCAATGTGGATTTCGTGAAAGGCGGCATAGGCGACAAAGCACTTGTGGCAAAGCTGATGAAGGACAACGACGTGGACTATGTGGTGAACTTTGCCGCCGAGAGCCACGTAGACCGCAGCATCACAAACCCGAGGCTGTTTTTGGAGACCAACATCCTGGGCACGCAAAACCTGCTTGACTGCGCTCGCGAGGCTTGGTTTACAGGTAAAGACGGCAACGGGAAACGCCTGTATGCCGAAGGAAAGAAATACCTACAAATCTCAACCGACGAGGTCTACGGCTCACTGAAGAAAGACTTTGCCGAGGCCCACGAACTGAAAGTGGATGACAAGCTGAAAAAAGTGATTGGTTGCCGACACAATCTCAAGACCTACGGCAAGCACTTCTTCACTGAGGAATGCCCGCTAAAGCCACGGTCGCCCTACTCGGCCTCGAAAACAAGCGCAGACCTCATTGTGCTCGCCTACCACAGCACCTACGACTTACCCGTCAACATCACGCGATGCAGCAACAACTACGGCCCTTACCACTTCCCGGAAAAGTTGATTCCGCTGGTGATCAAAAACACACTCGAAGGGAAAAAGTTGCCTGTGTATGGCAAGGGCGAGAACGTGAGAGACTGGCTCTACGTTGACGACCACTGCAAAGCCATAGACATGGTGCTGCGCAACGGCCGCATAGGAGAAGTGTACAACATAGGCGGCTTCAACGAAGAAAGCAATATCAACATCGTAAAGCAAATCATATCGATAATATCACGCGTAATGCATGAGCAGCCAGAATATCAAAAGCTGCTCAAATGCCCGCTCGAGGCAGTGAGCGACAGCCTGATTGAATATGTAGCCGACCGCCCCGGACACGACATGCGCTATGCCATCGATCCCACAAAGATTGCCACCGAGCTGGGCTGGTATCCGGAGACACCGTTCAGCGAAGGCATTGAGAAGACCGTAAAATGGAACCTCGACAACCAACAGTGGGTGGACAGCGTGACATCGGGCGACTACCAGAAATATTACGAGCAAATGTATGCCAACAGAAAATAACAGCAGACCACAACACAAGACAAGACTATGAAAGGAATCGTATTAGCCGGTGGTTCGGGCACACGACTTTACCCGATCACAAAGGGAGTGTCGAAGCAACTCATCCCCATATATGACAAGCCGATGGTGTACTACCCCATTTCGGTGTTGATGCTCAGTGGCATCAGAGACATCCTGATCATATCCACCCCTACCGACTTGCCAGCCTTCAAGCGGCTGCTTGGCGATGGGAAAGACATAGGCGTGAACTTCAGCTTTGCAGAGCAGCCACACCCCGACGGCCTTGCGCAAGCCTTCATCATAGGCGAGGAATTTATAGGCAACGACAATGTGTGTCTGGTGCTTGGTGACAACATTTTCTACGGCCAAAGCTTCACCCGCATGCTAACCAATGCTGTGGAACGGACCGACGCCAGCAATGCGGCCACACTTTTTGCCTATGCCGTAAAAGACCCGAACCGCTATGGAGTGGTCACTTTCAATACCGACGGCATAGCCACCAACATTGTGGAAAAACCCGAGCACCCCGAGTCGAACTATGCAGTGACCGGCCTTTACTTCTACCCCAACGATGTGGTGGAAGTGGCCAAAAGCATAAAGCCCTCGGCACGCGGCGAGCTTGAAATCACATCGGTAAACCAGCACTACCTGGAGCAAGGACGGGTGCAGGTACAGACCCTCGGGCGCGGCTTTGCGTGGCTCGACACCGGCACTGCCGAATCAATGCTCGACGCGGCAAACTTCATTCAGACGATTGAGAACCGACAGGGCGTGCAGGTGGCATCACTTGAAGAGATTGCCTACCGCAAGGGATGGATTACAGCCCAGCAGCTCACTGCCCTTGCCGAACCAATGAAAAAGAACAACTACGGACAATACTTGATAAGATTGGCCAACAGCAATGAGAAATAACAAGCCACAAATACTGAACCTGCCCAAGATATGCGATCCGCGCGGTAACCTGTCGATAGTGGAAAGCAACGGCAACGTGCCGTTTGAGATAGCACGCGCCTACTGGATTTACGACGTGCCGGGCGGCAAGCGCCGCGACGGACACGCATTCCGCACGCAGCAGGAGTTCATTGTGGCCCTGTCGGGCAGCTTCGACGTGGTGCTCGACGACGGCGAGGCTGAGACCCGTTACCACATGGCGCGATCATACTACGGACTTTACGTGCCACCCATGACATGGCGTAAGATCGACAATTTCTCGACCAACTCGGTGGTGCTGGTGCTGACCGACCAGAAATATGACCAGGCCGACTACATCGAAGATTACACGGAATTCAAAACAGCCAAGGGAAAATGACCGACTTCACCGATCCACATACAACATCAAAGGTGGACAACTGCCGACTGGTTGAGCTCGACAAGAACCACAACAGCAACGGAAACCTCACTGTGGTGGAAAATGGCGAGCAAGTGCCATTCGACATAAAACGCTGCTACTACCTGTACGACGTGCCGGGCGGAGCCGAGCGCGGCGGGCACTCACACAGGTTGTTGCGACAACTGATTGTAGCCATAAGCGGCAGCTTCGACGTGGTGCTCGACGACGGTGCCAACCAGCGCCGGTTCACGCTTAACCGCCCGTATCAGGGTCTGCTGATTGTGCCTGGAATATGGCGTGTGCTGGAGAACTTCTCGTCGGGGTCGGTATGCCTGGTTTTGGCATCGGAACACTACGACGAGCAAGACTATGTGCGCGACTACAAAGAGTTTCAGCGACTCACCTCGCACAAGCGTCAACAAGAGTAAAGAAAAGACACACCCGACACCGCAATCGTGAATCAAATAAAACACACATTCATATATGAAACAATATCCATTTCTCGACTTGAGACTTGCCAACGAGCCCTTTGAAAAAGAACTTGAGCAAGCAGCATGCGACGTGGTCAAATCGGGCCGGTATCTGCACGGCCAGTACACCGAAAGGCTTGAAAGCGAGATTGCACGGCTTTGCCAAACGAAATACTGCGTGGCAGTGAGCAACGGTCTCGATGCCCTCAGACTGATTCTCAGGGCATACAAAGAAATGGGAGCCATCAACGAGGGCGACAAGGTGATAGTGCCGGCCAACACCTATGTGGCAACCGTACTGGCCGTGTCGGACAACGCCCTTCAGCCCTGCCTGTGCGACGTGCGTCCCGACACCATGAACCTTGACTCCGACCTGTTGGAGTCGCTGCTGTCGCCAAGTGTGAAGGCTATAATGCCTGTGCACCTCTACGGCACACCGTGCTGGAGCGAAAAGCTGAAAAAAACAGCCACCCACTACGGCATTAAAATAATTGAAGACAATGCTCAGGCAATAGGTGCCGAGGCACAGCTGCCCGGACTGAACGGCAGCCGCATCACAGGCGGACTTGGTGACGTAGCCGCAATAAGCTTCTACCCGACCAAAAACCTGGGTGCCCTGGGCGATGGCGGAGCCGTCACCACCAACGACGAGACCCTTGCCCGCACGGTGAGGACCCTTGCCAATTATGGTGCTGACTACCGCTACCACAACATCTACCAAGGACTCAACTGCCGAATTGACGAGATTCAGGCCGCATTCCTGCTAGTGAAACTAAAGCATCTGCAAGCTGAAAACAACCGGCGCCGCGAAGTGGCACAAGCCTACAGCGAGACCATCGACACCACGCTAGTGAAAGCCCCGGCCATCTTCGGCGACATGAAGCAGGTGTGGCATCAATATGTGGTGAGGGCACAAAACCGCGACAAGTTCAGAGATTATCTGAGCGACAACGGCGTGATGACCGACATCCACTATGCCGTGCCACCACATAAACAGCCCTGCTACCAGCAGTTTAAAAGCCGCAAACTGCCGGTAACCACCACCCTGGCCGACGAGATTGTGAGCCTGCCCATAGCTCACCCCATCACCACCGAATCGGCACGCGACATAGCCCGGATAATCAACAACTTCCAAGGCTGATATTTCACACGACTAAAAAAGACGACAGCCATTGCAGTTCGACACTTACACATATGCCTTTTTCCTGCCCATAGTTTTCATTTTATATTGGGCAGTAAAGAAACGGCTGAATGTGCAAAACCTGATTTTGCTCGCCGCCAGCTACACATTCTACGGCTGGTGGGACTGGAGGATGCTTGGCCTGATATTCTTCACATCGGTGTCAACCTTTACGAGCGGACTTTTCATAAAGCCTGACCGCAGCCTCCAGTCGAAATGCGCAGCTGTGGCCAACGTAGCTGTCAACGTGGGCATTCTGTGCCAATTCAAATACTTCAATTTTTTCAAAGACACACTGGCGGCTATGCTACACACCGTGGGCATAGTCACCGACTGGCCCACACTTAATGTGCTACTGCCGGTGGGAATATCATTCTACACGTTTCAAGCCATCAGCTACACACTCGACGTGTATCGCGGCGACATCAAGCCCACCCGCAACCTCCCGGCTTTTTTGGTCTATGTGAGTTTTTTTCCACAGCTTGTGGCAGGCCCCATCGAGAGAGCCAAAGACCTGCTGCCGCAATTTCTGCATGCCAAGGAATTTGACTATCGGAATGCAGTGGTGGGCATGCGTCAGATATTGTGGGGACTGGCAAAAAAAATAGTGGTAGCCAACACCATGGCACAATATGTGGACTACGTGTTCTACCACCCATCGGTCATGGGTCCATCATCACTGCTGCTGGGCGCAATGCTGTTCACGGTGCAGATTTATGCCGACTTCTCGGGCTACAGCGACATTGCCATAGGCTCGGCCAGGCTTTTCAACATCAAGCTAAGCACCAACTTCCGCTACCCTCTCTTTTCAAGGTCGATGCGCGAAGTGTGGCGCAACTGGCACATAACGCTCATGCGGTGGTTCACCGACTATGTGTACATTCCCCTGGGCGGATCACGGCGGTCGAAGCTGCGCACTACGTTTAACGTGATGGTGGTGTTCCTATTGTCGGGACTTTGGCACGGAGCCGACTGGACATTTGTGATATGGGGCGCTGCCAACGGCATAATGGTGGCATCACACACATTCATGCGCCACAGGCACGAAGCCTGGCCCCCGGCCACACGCGACCTGCCCCGCATAGCTGCAACCTTCCTGCTGTTCTCACTCACCTACATCAGTTTCCGGGCCAACAACATCTCACACCTGGAGGAAATTGTGACCACAATGTTAGCCGGCAACTGGCTGACTATGCCAATGGGGCTGTCGGCACTTGCCTATGCCCTGCCTATGCTTGCGGTTGAATGGATTGGTCGGAGGCAAGAATTTCCGCTGATGGCCATGAAAATGCCCACCGCATGCCGTTGGACAATATATTGGGGACTGCTGGCCCTGATTGCATGGAAGAGCATCGGACAGAACACACAATTCATTTATTTCCAGTTTTGACATGAGCATCAACAAATCACCAATATTGAAGTTTGCCGTGCGCACACTTGCCGCTGCCATTCCGGTGCTGGCAATGATTTGCTGGTATGCCGTCGACGACCCATTTGGCGTAGTGCACAACCGCAAGGCAGGCATTCCCGTGAACCACGGCCTCACACTTGCGGTGAACTACGGATTTGTGTCGACCGAGATTTTCAGACAATACAATGATCTGATGCACTACGACTCGTTCATATTCGGATCATCGATGTCGCAATACTATAAGGCCGAATACTGGAAACACCACCTGCCGGCCGATGCAAGGGTTTTCCACTACGACGCATCGATGGAAACAATCGACGGGATCATCAACAAAATAAACTACATAAACTCAAAGGGCATCAACATAAAGCACGCCTTGATCATAATCGAAGAAGCTATGCTGCACCGCACGCCGCAAGACGAAAGCATACTCTACGCCCAGCACTATGCCACAACGCCAAACTGCGACTACCTTAATTTCCAGAGACTTTACTTCAATGCATTCCGCAATCCGGCATTCATGAAATTCACCATCGCACCCGAAAAATACAAGGACGAGATGGTGGCAAACAAATATGCCTCTAACGACATACAAGACAGAAACAACTTGATCAACGAAAGCTACTATGGCCGTTTTGACTCACTTATAGCAGTGAATCCAAATGAGTTTTTCACACCCGACAGGATAAGGAGACGCACATTCACCCCTCAACCAACGGCCTACGCCAGCCAAATAACCGGCACAATGCGGGATAAACTGATAAAGCTAAGACAACTACTGACCGACAACCACACCGACTATATGGTGATAATACCGCCAAGATACCATCGTGAACAGATTGGAGAATACGACTTGTTTCAGCTGCAAAGCATTTTTGGCAACGACAAAGTGTTTGACTTCAGCCACGACACCAACCTAAGCAACGATTCCAGGGCTTATTATGATGACAATGCCCACCTCATTTCGGCTAAATGCAAAGAAATTCTTGATTCAAGCTACCATATGCGCAGCACAGCACTACCCTCACCATACACCTCACAAAGGTAATAAATCAGTTAATTTTATGGCACATTGATTAACATTTAGCACTCATAAGTATAATTATAGTTAATATGACTACATTTTATGCCACAAAATTATGCTGTAAAACATATCGTGCGTATATTTGCATCGGTTTTTCATAGTATAGTTTTTAGGTTATGAATCCCCAGACGTCGTGATGACGGGCAAGTATTTTTCATTGTTTAAGGTTTATGTTAATAGTATTAAAAGGTTAATTAGTTAAGCAATCCCCGATGGCATATCGAGGATTTCGTTTTTTATATGGCCATCACACACGCCTGTAAAGCTCCCGGTTCACAGACCGCAAGACATAAATGGAGTCATTTACGGGCACTATAATTCAGATATAACTCCCATCATTATGACGGCGTCTGCCGCCATGGGGCCCAGGTACAGTGACGGAATTGTCAACTAGTGCTTGTCGGCCTCGTCGCTGATTTTCTGCTTCACGTCGTCGAGCGCGTCGAGCGCGTTCTGGTCAAGCGGGTCTTTTTTGACTGCGGCCTGGGCTTTCT
>CAVFVP010000039.1:0-20937 GCA_963625945.1 Agathobacter rectalis
ACGTGGCTGTCTGGAGAGGCACTAGCGGCACTGTGAGCCAAAAGGTTGTGGTGCATTAACAGGACCTCCAAACAGCAACGTTAATCAGTCAATAAAACTTTTGATGATGAACAGCAAGGGCTGAACAATGAAAATTGTTCAGCCCTTGTGGTTGGTGCTTGGATTGGCAATTTAGCTGTTCTGCAGCGTGTGGCGCAGGTCGTTGGCCAAATCCAGCACTCGGGCGTTGAATTGGTCGTGTGGCATGTCCCACGGTAGCCAATGGATTGTGAACCCGCGGCGCTCCATGCCTCGGAACCATGTCATCTGCCGCTTGGCAAACTGGTGGATGGCCGTCTCGAGTCCGGTAAACATCTCGTGATGTGTGATTTCACCCGTCACATAGCGTGTAATCCACTTGTACTCCAACCCATAGTAAATCAAATCATCGGGGGCAAGGCCGCCGTCGATGAGGCTTCGCACTTCATCGGCCATGCCGGCATCAAGGCGGTCTTTCAAGCGCTGGGTGATGCGCTCTCGGCGCGCGTCTCGGTCGATGCTCACGCCTATGATTAGGGCATTGCGCAACGGCTGTGGCTCGGTTTGGGATTTGAGCTCGGGATGGCAGTGATAGTATTCACTGATTTCGATGGCGCGTATGGCACGTTTGCACGAGTCAACGTCGGTGGTGTTGTGCAGCGTTTTGTAGGTTTGTAGAATCTGGGTCAGCTCCTCAATGCTTTTTCCTTCGAGGCTTGCACGCAGTTCCGGGTTGGCTGGCACTGGCGGCAAGGCAATTCCCTTGACCACACTTTCCACATATAGGCCGGTGCCACCGCACAGTATGGCGGTGTGTCCATTATGCTCTATGGTGGCGAGGGCCTGGCTGTAGTCACGCAGATACTCAAAGAGGTTGTAGCGGTAGCCAGCTGGGCATATGTCAATTAAGTGGTAGGGCACGTCGCCATATTCCTCCAGATCTTTGCCCGTGCCCAGGTCCATGCCACGGTATAGCTGGCGCGAGTCGGCACTGATTATCTCGCTGCCGGTGGCGCAGGCAAGGCTCACTGCATGGGCTGTCTTGCCCGATGCGGTGGGACCGGTGATCACGGTGAGTATGCCGTTGAGTGGATTCACTTTGCTATTTGGTCTTGAGGTTGTCGTCGAAGAATTTGAGCACGCGGCGGTATAGTGGCACGCGCACGTCACACCCGTTGATGCTGTGGTTCATGTTGGGATACACCATCATGTCCACGAGTTTATTGAGACTTGTGAGTCGCGACACATATTGCATCTCGTTCACGATGTGCACATTGTCGTCGGCACTGCCAAACATCACCAGCAGCTTGCCTTTTTGATGCTCGGCGGCCTCGAGCGGGGAACTGGCTTTGTAGCCGGCGGCATTCTCGCGCGGGGTGCGCATGTATCGCTCGGCATAGATGGTGTCGTAGAACCGCCACGACGTTACCGGGGCAATGGCCACGCCTGCCGCATAGTTGCTGCCTGGCTGCGACATGGCCATCAGTGCCTCGTAGCCGCCGTAGCTCCATCCCCAAATGCCTATGCGGTCTTTATCCACGTAGGGCTGGCTTGCCATGTAGCGTGCGGCTGCAAGCTGGTCGATGGTTTCATATTTGCCCAGGTTCTGGTATACCACGGCCTCAAATGCCTTGCCACGGCCTCCGGTGCCGCGACCGTCAACACAAGCCACCACATAGCCCTGTGTGGCGAAATATTGCTCCCAGTCGAGCTTCCACTTGTTGAGCACTTGTTGCGAGCCAGGACCGCTGTATTGCGACATTATCACAGGATAGCGCTTGCCCTCTTCAAAATTGGCCGGCTTGATGATATAGCCGTTCAGCGTAACGCCATCGCTTGTCATGGTGAAGAACTCACGCTTGGGCACGGCCTTGCTTGTGAATTTCTCGGCATACTCGCTGTTGAGCTCAAGGTTGCGCACGCACTTGCCGCTGGCTGTGGCATACACGGCATACTGGTCGGGTGTGTTGGCGTCGCTGTAGGTGCGTATGTAGTAGCTGAAGTCGCTGCTGAATGTACGGGCAGCACTCGTTCCCTGTTCGGGCGACAGATGCCTTACGCGTCCGCTTGCGTCAACGCTTGCCACCACGCGGTTGAGTTCTCCGTTGGTGGCCTGGAAGTAGAATTGCTTGTCACGGGCATTGTAGCCGTAGAAGTCGGTCACGTTGTAGGTGCCGCTTGTGAGTTGCTTTATCAAGGCTCCGTTGAGGCTATACTGATACAGGTGGGTGTGTCCCGATTTGTCGCTCGGTATCACGAAAAATCCGTCGTAGTATTGCACCTGGTTGGCCAGTTCGCTGTCTACCCATGTGTCCGACTTCTCGTTATATACCTCGTGGCCCACGGTGCTGCGCGGGTTCACCGCATAGATGCTGAAGTTGTTCTGCGTGCGGTTGAGGGTGCTCACCATGAGTTTTGCGGGATCGTTGCTGAATGCTATGTGGGGCACGTAGTCCTCGGCCGTGATTGGCAGCGGCATGGTCTTGAGGGTGCGGTTGTCCACGTCGTAGGCCACCACGCTCACCACCGAGTTTTTCTCGCCGGCCACCGGATACTTGTAGTCGTAGCTGCCGGGATATAGCGAATATTCCTCTCGCGGCTGGCAGTGACCGCCATAAAGGGTCATCGAATACATGGGCACGTCCTTCTCGTCCCAGCGGATGAATGCCAGCATCAGGTTGTCGGGCGACCATGTGAGCGAGTTCAGGATGCCGAATTCCTCTTGATACACCCAGTCGGGCACACCGTTTATCACCTCGTTCTTTTTACCGTCGGTGGTGACGGCCACTTGTGTGCCGTAGTCAAGCTTGTTGATATAGATGTTGTTGTCTTTCACATAGGCCACCATGCGTCCGTCGGGGCTCATTGTAGCGATTTCCTCGCCGCCGGCTTCCGACAGCTTGGTGAGCTTGTTGTGGCGCACGTCATACACATAGTAGTCGGCCTTGAAACTGTGCCGGTAGATGGGCTCCACATTGGTCCACAAGAGTATTTTACCCTCGTCGGCACTCATCTTGTATCCGTCCACCTGGTCGAGTTTGGCTCCGCGTGCCGTGGCAGCGTCAAACACGGTGCCCGTTGTGGCGTCGGTCTTGAAACTGCACTTCTCAATTTTCTGTCCGTCGGGGCTGAGTTGATAGTAGCTACCGCCATCAAGAGCCGGATTCACTTCGCCAATGGTGTGTGGCCGGCTTTGCGATAGCACAAAGTCTTGAATATCAAGCGTCTGGGCGCCAAGTGCTGTGGTACTGCATATCGCAATTGCCACAAAAGCCTTTTTTATGGATATGGTCATGTTGCTGTGTGAAAAAAGTTTCTAGTCAAACAAAAAATATATATTTAATGGCAATATGTGGGAGGGCAAAAATAACAAAATTCCGTCATCCGGACAACAACGGGCCGTGACTGACCCAATCCTCACCACACTCCATATTCCTTGCGTGCCGCATCGATGCGCAGCAGGATGAACAGCAGGAATGTGAATCCCCAAAGCGATGAACCTCCATAGCTGAAAAACGGCAACGGAATGCCTATCACCGGACAAAGGTCGATCACCATGCCCACGTTGATGCACAGGTGGAATATGAGTATCGAGGCTACGCAGTAGGCATACACGCGCCCGAAGGTGGTGTGCTGGCGCTCGCCTATGGCTATCACTCGCAATATCAGCGTCAGAAACAGCACCAGCACGGCGGCCGAGCCCACAAAGCCCTGTTCTTCGCCTATGGTGCAGAATATGAAGTCGGTGTGCTGCTCTGGCACATATTTCAGTTTCGTCTGGGTGCCGTTAAGAAAACCCTTGCCCGTGAGTCCGCCCGAGCCGATGGCTATTTTCGACTGGTTGACGTTGTAGCCCACGCCGCGCAGGTCGTTGTCAATGCCCAAGGCCACCTTGATGCGCATTTGCTGGTGGGGCTCAAGCACATTGTTGAATGCGAAGTTGACTGAGAACATAAACACAATGCCCACCGTTGCAAAAATCACGGTCATCAGCACACGGTGCAGGTCGTCGTGGAACATCCCTATCAGCAGATACACAAGCGAAACCCCAATCACTGTGAAGAAGAATGCGTAGCCATTGATCACAATTCCGAAATAGGCCAAGATTCCGGCCACTGCGCCGCAGGCCAGATAGCCAAGCAGCACGTTGCGCCATAGAATGTAGGACCGGCAATAGATGAGCAGCATGCCCACGATCACCACCATCACTATGACAAACACGATGAACACACCCAGCGGAATGCCCATCATTGTCATGGCCGCAAACTTGAGCGTGACCACAAACACCACAATGGCACACAGCGCTGCAAACAGCACAAAGCCGCTCATCCCCTCGCGGTAGAATACGAAAATCAGCGACGTGTAGACCAACGCCGACCCTGTTTCTTTCTCGGCCAGAATGCACAGAATGGGAATCAGCACTATTGCTGCGGCTTTGGCATAGTTCTTCCAACTGTTGAGGGCAAACCCATAGGTGCTGAACAGCTTGGCCAGCGCCAACGCCGTGGCCGTTTTGGCAAATTCGGCCGGTTGCAGGCTGATGGGACCGAATACCAGCCACGACCGGGAGCCCTTGATGTCGGGGGCAACCACGCTCGTGGCCAGAAGCACAAGTATCATGAGGCCATAGATGGGGTAGGCATAGGCCTCATAGAGGCGGCGGTCGATCAGCAGCAGCGAAAAGCCTATCACCAGCGAGAGGCCAATCCACAAAAACTGCTTGCCCGAATTCTCTGTGAGGTCAAACATGCTCGCACGGTCGAAGTTGTAGGTAGCGGCATAAATGCTCACCGCCCCAAACACTACCAGCACCACATAGAGCAGCACGGTAAACCAGTCGACCGTCTTCAGCAGGTTGCTGCTTTCGTTGTTATTCCGTAGTTCCACTTTCTGCCGATTTTACTTCTGTAATGGTTATTTCTTCGTTGCTGCTGTTGTTGTCGCTTTTCGGGCGCCTTTGATAGCCTTTCCGCCGAGCTTTCAAGTCGGCACCGCCCGATATGGTGTTGCGTGCCGCCATGGCCTCGGCCTGTGCGGCCAGTCCGGGCGCATCGGGCCCCTGCAGGTAGCGCTGAATCATGAGTTTGCCTATTGGCACGCCGAATGTGGCTCCGAAGCCGGCATTTTCGACAAACACGCAGATTGCAATCTTGGGATTGTTCATCGGCGCAAAGCCCATAAACACCGAGTGGTCGCGGCCGTGTGGGTTTTGTGCCGTACCGGTCTTGCCGCATATGTCGAGGCCGGGAATGTTGGCGCTGTGGCATGTGCCGCCAAGCACTGCCATACGCATGCCTTGCACGATGTCGTTGTAGTATGCGCGGTCAATTTTTGTGCGCTTGGGCTCGAGGTATTTCTTGAATGCCCCGATGCCATACACATATTTCACAACGTGGGGCGGTATGTAATAGCCGCGGTTTGCTATTGTGGCACTAAGGTTGGCTATCTGCAGCGGCGTGGCAAGGATTTCACCCTGGCCTATTGATACCGATATGATGGAGTTGGCGCTCCACCGGCCTTTGCCCAAAGCCTTGTCGTAGTAAGCCACATTGGGAATGAAGCCGCGGCTTTCGCCAGGCAGGTCGATGTTGAGCTTGTAGCCATAGCCCATCGACACCATATAGTCTTTCCACACGTTGAAGGCATTGGCCACGCTGCCATATTTCGACCGCTTGTTGATCATATAGTAGAATCCCCAGCAGAAGAAGGCATTGCACGACGTCTGCAGTGCAGGCAACAGCGATATGGGCGACGCATGGCCATGGCATCCCACCTTAAGGCCGTTGAAGTAGCCGTGATGGCACGGGAACATGGTCTGAAGGTTCACCGTGTTCTCCTGACGGAATATCAAGCCTTGTGTGGGCTTGAATGTTGAGCCCGGAGGATATGCGGCCATGATGGCTCGGTTGAACAGCGGCTTTTGCTTGTCCATCACTAGTGTGCGGTAGTTCTTGCCGCGCTCCTTACCCACGAGCATGTTGGGGTCGTAGGTGGGGCTTGTCACAAGGGCCAGCACCTCGCCGGTGCTTGGCTCAATAGCCACTATGGCTCCGGCTTTGCCGCGCATCAGCTTCTCGCCAAACTGTTGCAGGTCGATGTCAATGCTCAGCTTCAGGTCGTGGCCGGCAATGGGGGCCACGTCGTTGCGTCCTCCGTTGTAGCGCCCTTTGATTTTACCCGATGCTGCCCTGATGAGAATTTCCTGCCCTTTCCGGCCGCGCAGGTATTTCTCGTAGCTCTTTTCGATTCCCAAGTCGCCAGTGAAGTCTCCAGGGCGGTAATAGCTGTCGCGCTCCAGGTCGGCCTCGTTCACCTCGCGCACGTCGCCCAGCAGGTTGGCTGCTGTGGCATAGTTGTATTTCCTGATCATGCGCTGCACTATGAAGAAGCCGGGAAACCGGTAGAGCTTCTCCTGCAGCCGGCCGTATACTTGTGGCGACAGGTGCTGGATTACCGTCTGCTGCGTATATCCGCTATAGTTGCGGTTCTTCTGCGGGTCGCGCATGTCGGCCAGGTTGCGCCTGAAGTCATCGATGCTTATTTGCAGCGTGTTGCACAGGTCGAGCGTGTCAAACGGATGCACGTCCTTGGGTATCATCATCAGGTCGTAGGCGGGTTGGTTGTAAACCACCAGCCGTCCGTTACGGTCATAAATCTGTCCGCGCGACGGGTATATCACTTTACGCAGAAAGGCATTGCTGTCGGCATTCTCCTTGTAGCGGGTGTCCACCACTTGCATCTGCAGCAGCCTCAGCATGTAGATTAGCACAATCACCACGATGAAGCCGCCTATCACGTATTTCCTCTTCTCAAGGTTATAGTCTTTTCTCACGGCGGGTGCTTAATAAACTGTCAATAGCCAAAAGCAGTACAACCGACAGCACGCTGCTTGCCACTATGCGCAACAGTGTGAGCGGAAGGTCGTGGAGGGTGAATGCCTGTATCATAAACAGGGCACAGCAATAGAACAAAACCAGCGTCGACATGTATTTGGCATACACGCTGATGCCCAGCGAGGCTATCGACGGCAGCAGGTAGCCCATGTCGTCGTCGCGGGGCACATACAGGTTGAACACCGGGCGGCGCAATGCGGCCAGTAGCGTGCACGACAGCGCATTCATGCCCTGCGTGTTGTTGAACACGTCGATCACAAGCCCGAACACAAAGCCAATGGTCATCACCCAGTTCACCTGCATGCCTATGGGCAGGCGCAATATCAAGTAGATGAATATCACCGGCATTGCCACGTTGAAGAGTATGATTTTGCTGCATATCACTTGCACAAGCAGCAGTGTCACAAACAGCACTATAAATTGGGACACGGTCTTTATCATTGCTTCACTGCCTCCCCCAGTGTGTTGTTGTCGCCTTTTTCGTCTTGCATCTCAATCTCCTTAAGCTCGTTCTTAATGGTGTTGGTGATGGCTCGCACCGTGCTCAGTTGCGAGAAGTCGGTGGTGAGTTTCACGCGCAGGGTCACGAAGTTGCCGTTCATGTTCTTTGTGCGGCCTTCCACCACACCCACAATTATGCCCTCGGGAAACACTGCCGAGTAGCCGCTTGTCACCACAGTGTCGCCACGGTTGTAGCGGCCGTGCAGCGGCAGCTCTTCAAGCATGGCGTGGTAGGGGCTTTTCCCGTCCCAGCTAAGGCTTCCGAAGTAAGAACTTTCCTTTAGCTTGCACGACAGCTTCATGTTGGGGTTGAGCAGCGATATCACGCGTGCCGAGTGCTTGCCCACGGTGTTCACCATGCCCACCACGCCGTTCTGGTCCACCACGCCCATTTCGGGTCTGATGCCGTCGGCCGATCCGCGGTTGATTGTGATGTAGTTGTAGGGCTGTGATATGCTGTTGCTTATCACGTGGGCTATCACAAAGTTGAATTGGCGTAGCGCGGGTTGCAGCTTTGTGGAGTCGGGAACCTGCATCTTGTAGTTGTTCACCTGGTTGCGCAGGTCAATGACTTCCATCTCAAGCTGGGCATTGCGCAGCTGCAGGTCGTCGTTGATGTCGCGCAGGTGAAAGTATGATGTTACGGCACTGAATCCCTCATAGACCGATGCCGTCACAGCATTGGCCGATGTGAGATACACGCTTTGCTGGTAGGGATTGGTCTGGAAAAGCATCACACAGCTCAAAATCACATACAATATGAAAATGAACCACGATGAGTGTCTTATGAGAAAATTTAGCAGATTGTTCATCCGTGTTGTTGCCTGTAATGTGATATAAATCAGGTCTTTATTGCCTTGTGGGCTTTACCGTGGCCGCTTCTCGCGGCTGTGGCGCGGCACTATGCCCATTAAGAATGGAATAGAAGGCAATGAAAAATCGTTGCCTTCTGTCCCTTTGTTATTTTGTCGCCTCGGGGCGGCATAGCCTCTCTCTCCAAGGTGTCATGCCGCACGGGCAATGTGGTTTGCATTTCTGTGGCTGCCTGTGCCGCCTGGTTCTGCCGTAGCCTTATCGCTGCAGGAACTTGAACCGCTTGATGTTTTTAAGCGCCACACCGGTGCCCTTTGCCACTGCATGCAACGGATCTTCGGCCACGTGGAACGGAATTCCAATTTTGTCGCTCAGACGCTTGTCAAGGCCGCGGAGCAAAGCGCCGCCACCGGCAAGGTACACGCCGTTTCGCACAATGTCGGCATACAGCTCTGGCGGAGTCTGCTCCAGTGCGCTCAGCACCGCAGCCTCGATTTTCGAAATCGACTTCTCGATGCTGTGGCATATTTCCTGATACGATACCGGAACCTCCATGGGCAGGGCGGTCATCTGGTTGGGGCCGTGCACAATGTAGTCTTCGGGCGGATTGTCGAGCTCTGTGAGTGCCGAACCCACGTTGATCTTAATAAGCTCGGCGGTGCGCTCACCCACCTTCACGTTGTGGGCGCGGCGCATGTGGTCTTGAATGTCTTCGGTGAGGTCGTCGCCGGCAATGCGTATGCTCTTGTTGCTCACGATGCCGCCGAGCGATATCACTGCAATCTCGGTGGTGCCGCCACCTATGTCAACAATCATATTGCCCTCGGGGGCAAGCACGTCAAGGCCAATGCCCAGTGCGGCAGCCATTGGCTCGGGTATCATGTACACGTCGCGGCCGCCGGCATGCTCCGATGAGTCGCGCACGGCGCGTATTTCCACGTTGGTTGAGCCCGATGGAACGCACACCACCATGCGCAGCGACGGTGAGAACCAATGGTTCTTTGAACTCACTTTCTTTATCATGCCGCGAATCATCAGCTCGGTGGCATCGAAGTCGGCAATCACGCCATCGCGCAGCGGACGCACTGTCTTGATGCCTTCGTGCACCTTGCCACGCATTTCGCGGGCTTCGGTACCCACGGCAATGAGCTTGTTTGTCTTGGTGTCGAGTGCCACTACCGACGGCTCGTCGATCACTATCTTATCGTTGTGGATGATTATCGTGTTGGCCGTTCCCAGGTCAACAGCAATTTCTTGTGTAAAAGAGAATAATCCCATCTTTTCAGTTCTGTTATTAAATTGTGCTTTTTTTGAATGGATTAACGGATCCCCGCTTTCGGGTCACGCACACGGATTAGTGCCTGAAGTGTCGTATGCCGGTCTTCACCATGGCCACGTCGTTGGCGTTGCAATAGTCCACGCTCTCCTGGTCGCGTACCGATCCGCCGGGTTGAATCACAGCGTCGATTCCGGCCTCGTGGGCAATTTGCACGCAGTCGCCGAACGGGAAGAATGCATCTGATGCCATTACTGCTCCCTTAAGGTCGTGGCCGAAGCCTTGGGCCTTCTCGATGGCCTGTTTCAGGGCATCTACGCGTGAGGTTTGGCCCACACCGCTGGCAAGTAGCATTTTGTCCTTGGCCAGCACTATCGAGTTGCTCTTGCTGTGCTTCACAATCTTGTTGGCAAAGAGCAGGTCGGCCACCTGAGCCTCGGTCACGTTCTTTGTTGTCATTGGCTCAAGCTCATCGGGGGTCTCCACATGTGAGTCGCGTTCTTGCACCAGCGCTCCGTTGAGCACCGAGCGGCATTGCATTGCAGGGCGGTCGAAGTCCTTCATCACCAGAATGATGCGGTTCTTCTTCTGCTCGAGTATGCTTAGTGCTTCGTCGGTGTAGCCGGGGGCGATGCACACCTCGATGAATATCTTGTTCATCTCCTCGGCCGTGGCAGCGTCAATTTCCCTATTGGTCACATGCACTCCGCCGAATGCGCTCACCGGGTCGCCGGCAAGGGCGGCCTTGAATGCATCGGCCAGCACCGGGCGCGATGCCAGTCCGCAGGCGTTGTTGTGCTTCATTATCACAAAGGTAGTCTCGCTGAAGTCCTTGATGAGGTTCACTGCGGCATCAATGTCGAGCAGGTTGTTGTATGAAATCTCCTTGCCGTGCAGCTGGGTGAACATGGCATCGAAGTTGCCAAAGTAGTAGCCCTTCTGGTGCGGGTTCTCGCCGTAGCGCAGTGGCTTCACACCGTCGACTGCAAAGCGCAGTGCGCTTTCTTGGCCGCCGTCGAAGTAGTTGAAGATGTGTGAGTCATAGGCGCTCGACACTGCAAATGCCTCTTTTGCAAACCATTTGCGGTCGGCCAGGCTTGTAGATGCCTCTCCGTTGGCTGTGACTATGTCGAGCAGCGGCTTGTATTGTGCCTTCGAGGCCACAATCACCACGTCGTTGAAGTTCTTTGCTGCGGCGCGTATCAGCGAAATGCCGCCTATGTCAATCTTCTCTATGATGTCGGCCTCGCTTGCTCCGCTTGCCACTGTGTCCTCAAACGGGTAGAGGTCTACAATTACAAGGTCGATTTCGGGAATCTCGTATTTCGTGGTCTGCTCATTGTCGGTGGCGTTGTCGCGGCGGGCAAGGATGCCGCCGAACACTTTGGGGTGGAGCGTCTTCACGCGGCCGCCAAGAATCGACGGGTAGCCGGTGAGGTCTTCCACTGCCTCGCATTCATAGCCTTGTTTCTTGATGAACTTCTGTGTGCCGCCAGTCGAAAGGAATTTTACTCCGCTGTTGTTCAGCGCTTTCAGCAGGTCGCCGAGTCCGTCTTTGTGAAACACCGAAATGAGAGCTGTCTTTATTTTTTTATTACCAGTCATTTTGATATGAATTTTGTATGCAAAATTATTAAAAAATAGGCGATTAATAACTATGATTTTGAAATTAAATTTTTCGTGCCACCTTTTTAACATCATTTCGCCTTTATGGCTCATTCTGTTGCCTGAATTGGCCGGAATGCCACGTTATGATGCAAGCGGCGTGCCGAAAAAACGGAGGAGAAGCCCCATGCTTCCCCTCCGGTTGTGTGTTGCGCTTTATTTGTGCTCGCTTATCCAGTTTTTGGCGTTGACAAATGCCTGAATCCACGGCGTCACGTCGTCGGTCAGCCGGTCTTGTGGATAGTAGGCGCACTGCCACGGGAATATGGCCCGCTCCAAGTGGGGCATCATGGCCAGATGGCGGCCGTCGGCCGAGGCAATGCCCGCGATTCCGCCTGGCGAGCCGTTGGGGTTGGCCGGATATGACTTGTAGCTGTACTGTGCCACCACATTGTATTTGTCGGGACCCTCGGGCAGGTTGAACTTGCCTTCGCCGTGAGCCACCCATATGCCGAGTTTCGACCCGGCAAGGTTGCCAAACATCACTGAGTTGTTTTCGGGAATTGTAAGCCCCAGGAACGTCGACTCAAATTTGTGTGAGTTGTTGAAGTCCATGTGTGGCTGGGTGCCGTATTCGGGATTGAGCAGGTTGAGCTCTATCATCACTTGGCATCCGTTGCAGATGCCAAGGCTCAGCGTGTCGGGGCGCTTGTAGAAGTTGGTCAATGCCCGCTTGGCGTTCTCGTTCCACACGAAGCCGCTTGCCCAGCCCTTGGCTGAGCCCAGCACGTCGCTGTTGCTGAATCCGCCGCAGAACACTATCATGTTCACGTCGTCGAGCGTCTCGCGGCCGCTCATCAGGTCGGTCATGTGCACGTCTTTCACGTCGAAGCCTGCATAGTAAAGTGAATAGGCCATTTCGCGGTCGCCGTTCACACCCTTGTCGCGTATGATTGCGGCCTTTATGCCGCTGGGGGTGTGGCTTGTGCCTGTTATGCCCAGGTCGGCGGCTTTGCCTGTGAAGCCCTTGGGCAGATGGTAGCGCAGGGGCTGTTTCTTGTAGTTCTCGAAGCGGTCTTTGGCGCATTTCTCTCCGCTCTGCTTGCAGTCGAGCAGATACGATGACTTGAACCACACATCGCGCAGATAGTCGATAAAGAGCATGTGCTCCGCTCCGTTACTGCTGAGTGTGATTGTACGCTCCTCGGTGGGTTGTCCCAGTTTTGTCAGCTTTACTCCCTTGGCGGCCATCAGCTGTTCCACCTCATCGCACTTGTCGGCTGCAACTTGGATAACCAAGGCGGGATTTTCGGCAAAGAGCACCTTAATCATGTCGGGGCAGTCAAAGCCGTCGAGGTTGATTTCGAGTCCGCCGTTCACGTTGGCAAATGTCATTTCGAGCAGCGTTGTCAGCAGGCCGCCAGCCGATATGTCGTGCGCGGCAAGCAACATCTTGTTGTCTACGAGGCTTTGCACGGCATTGAACGCCGTTGCGAAGTATTCGGCCGATTTCACTGCCGGGGCCTTTGTGCCTATGTGGCCAAGGCTTTGGGCAAATGCCGATCCGCCCAGCTCGGGTTCGGTGCCTGAGAAGTCAACGCAGTAGAGGCTGCTCTTGCGGTTTTGCACCACAGGACTCACCGTTTTGCGCACGTCGGTCACCTCGCCGCCAGCCGATATTATCACTGTGCCGGGGGCCAGCACCTTGTCATCGCCATATTTCTGGGTCATCGACAGGCTGTCCTTGCCGGTAGGTATGTTGATTCCAAGCGCGCAGGCAAAGTCGCTGCAGGCTTTCACTGCCTTGTAAAGGCGTGCGTCTTCGCCTGCATTGCGGCATGGCCACATCCAGTTGGCACTGAGCGACAGTGCTTTGAGGCCACCGTTTAGGTTGGCGCCCACAATGTTAGTGAGGGCTTCGGCAATCGACAGCACCGATCCGGCTGCCGCGTCGATCAGCCCGGCTTGCGGGGCATGACCGAGCGATGTGGCTATACCGCTTGTGCCTGTGTAGTCGAGAGCCACGACGCCGCAGTCGCTCAGCGGGAGCTGTATCTCGCCTTGGCATTGCTGGCGTGCGATTTTGCCTGTCACTGAGCGGTCAACCTTGTTGGTGAGCCAGTCTTTGCAGGCCACGGCCTCGAGCTGGAGCAGATGGGCCACATACTCGTCGAGTTTGCTTGCATCATATTCTGCGTCGCTGTAGCTGTGTGCCACAGTCTCATCTTTCATAACCGTTTTGGGCGAGCTGCCGAACATGTCTTTCATGCCCAGGTCGATGGGGCGCACACCGTCGGCCTGCTCAAACACGAACCGGTCGTCGCCTGTGGTTTCGCCCACCACGTAGAACGGGGAGCGTTCGCGCTCGGCAATCTGCTTGATGTGGGCAATGTCTTTCTCTTCCACAACCATGCCCATGCGCTCCTGCGACTCGTTGCCTATGATTTCCATCGACGACAGGGTGGGGTCGCCCACTGGCAGCTGGCTCATGTCGATTTTGCCGCCGGTCTCTTCCACGAGTTCCGACAGGGCATTGAGGTGGCCTCCGGCCCCGTGGTCGTGAATCGACACAATGGGATTGGTCTTGCTTTCGGCAAGGGCGCGTATCACGTTAGACACGCGCTTTTGCATCTCAGGATTGGCTCGCTGCACCGCATTCAGCTCAATGGCGTTGTTGTATTGGCCTGTGTTTACGCTCGACACGGCTCCGCCGCCCATGCCTATGCGGTAGTTGTCGCCTCCCATCAGCACCACTTTCTCGTGTGGCACGGGAGTGCCTTTGATGGCGTCGCGCTCGTTGGCGAATCCCACACCGCCGGCAAGCATTATCACTTTGTCGTAGGCGGTTTTGGCTGCATTCTCTTCGTGCTCAAACGTGAGCAGCGAACCGCAAATCAGTGGTTGGCCAAACTTGTTGCCGAAGTCGCTTGCGCCGTTGGATGCCTTGATGAGTATCTGCTCGGGAGTCTGGTACAGCCATGGGCGCGGTGGCATAGTGCACATCTCCCACAGGCGGTTGGCCTCGGTGCGTGGATATGATGTCATGTAGACGGCTGTTCCTGCCAGCGGCAGACTAGCTTTGCCGCCGCCAAGGCGGTCGCGTATCTCGCCTCCTGAGCCGGTGGCTGCGCCGTTAAATGGCTCTACGGTGGTGGGGAAGTTGTGCGTCTCGGCCTTGAGCGAAATCACCGAGTCGATGTCGGTTACCTCAAAATAGCTTGGCCCCTCAGGACTTTGCGGTGCAAATTGCTCTATTTTCGGGCCTTTCACGAAGGCTACGTTGTCCTTGTAGGCCGAAATTACCTTGTTTGGATTGTCGTTGGTGGTCTTCTTGATCAGTTTGAACAATGACACAGGCATTTCTTTGCCGTCGATGATGAATGTGCCGTTGAAAATCTTGTGGCGGCAGTGCTCGCTGTTGACTTGTGAGAAACCGAACACCTCGCTGTCGGTCAGCGGACGTCCCAGGCGCTTGCCCAGGTCTTTCAGGTAGCCCACTTCTTCGGGGCTGAGGGCAAGTCCCTCTTCCTCGTTGTATTTTTCGATGTCGTTGATGTAGACAATGGGGTCGGGCTTGCGGTCGACCTTGAACGTGTCGGCATCGAGTGTGTGATACACACGCTGCAGCATCTTGTCGTGAGCAGGCTCCTTTTGGGTGCTTGCCGTGAACTCTTCGATGCGCACGATGCCCGTCATTGCCATGTTTTGGGTGATTTCTACGGCATTGGTGCTCCACGGAGTGATCATTTCACGCCTCGGGCCCACGAAGGTGCCGCGCAATGTACTGTCGGCTACCAATTTGGCACCGCTGAAAAGCCATTCCAGTTTTTTTACTTCATCGGGAGAAAGAGCGTGGTCTGAATCGACCGCATAGATTGTATTCGCTCCTTTTTTGAAGAATGTAATCATTGTTCTTATATGTGGTTTTAAGATGAGAGTCTTGTTTCCGATGCAAAATTAATAAAAACCGATAAATTTCAGCCATTTTTTGCCAGCCTCTTTTAGGCATCTGCCGAAGCTTGTGGCTGCTGAGGATGCAACGCTGTGAAAAGTTTCTAAAAATCGGCAATTTTCACACGGCTTTTTGCGTTTAAATTCTATAATGTGTAATTTTGCTCTTTATGAAAAAAGAATTTGTCACGGCGATGGCGCTTTGGGCTCTTGCCTCAATGGCGGGGGCGAATGCGCAGGTTGCGTTCACCGGTACCGACAGGGCTGTCTATGACGAGACGCCCGCTGCAAGCACCGGGTTGAGTCACGTGTATGTGATGCACAGCACCGACGGTGTGGGCATGACCTACACGGCCTCTGACGCATCGGCCACAGTCACGTGGTATCGCTACGGCTCAGCCGGTGGCGGCTATGCCACGGTCATCGACGGCGTGGCAAGCAGTGGGACAGTGACCTCGCTGGCGCAGGTGATTCCAGACTGCGGCTACATAATCGAGGAGGGTACACACCGCACCTATGTGTGGGTGGCCGACTACAGCACCCATAACCTGACGATTACCGGGCTTGAGGCTCAGACGGCATCGGATTGCGGCACGGCCACGCTTGCAGTGCAAGGCAGCGGCGACGACATCGACTACTATACCATAACGGGTGTCCACAAAACGCTCGACCGCAAGCTCAAGCTCTCATATAACACGCTTGAGTGGAACAGCGACATGCAGCAGTGGGTGGAGAAGACCGAAGAGGAATCATTCGAGAGTTTCAAGCCCATAATAGTGGTTCCGGCTCCGCTTTGCAATACCGTTTTCACTATCACCGGCGACCGCTTTAAGGAATTCTGGGGCGAGACGCAGTCGGCAACCTCCGACACTTATGCTACATCGGCTGTCGATGTGCGCACTTCTGCCGTGCAGGAACAGCGCGACAACGACAACGAGAAGAAAGACGAGTCTTCAACCATGGGAGGCTCGGCTCCTGTGAAAATCACCTTCTCTTCGTTTTGCACCGATGCTGTGGTTCACAAGGAATGGCAGATGTCAACCGATGCCGACTTCACCAACCTGCAGCTGCGGCTCAACCAAGACGAGGTGGAGCAGACATTTGAGGAGGCCGGCACTTATTACTGGCGTTTTATAGCCAGCAATGCCGACGGCTCGTGCAACGCCGTGGGCGAGACCTACACGGTGAGCATCGGCACATCGGAGCTCGTGTGCCCTAATGTGTTCTCTCCGGGAACAAGCGAGGGCGTCAACGATGTGTGGAAGGTCTCTTATAAGTCAATCATCGATTTCCATTGCTGGATCTTCAACCGCTGGGGCGTCAAAATCACAGAGTTTACCGATCCGTCGCAAGGTTGGGACGGACGCTATCGTGGCAAGTTGGCCGATACTGGTGTGTACTATTATGTGATACAGGCAACAGGGGCCGATGGAAAGAAGTATAAGCTGAAAGGCGATATCAACATAATACGTTATAAGGAAAACAGCACCTCCTCCGGAGGCTCGTCCTCGGGAGAGTGATGCGGTTGCTGTCGACTTGACAACTCGTGGCCGCCGCAATGTGTGCGGCCACTGCAAACGGCAATGACTGGCCGCTGCCGACGTGGCTGCCTGGCGTTGTGCACACGGGCATTGGGCGCAAGCTCTTGTGCCGTGTGACTTTTTTGTGCATAATGATTTTTTGGAAAAGTAATTTTTTGAGAACATGAAGAGCAGACTTTGCTTATTGTCATCGGTAGCTGCCGCTTTGGTCGCCGTGTCGGTGTGGGCGCAGCAGGCGCCATACAAGGGATACGAACCTGCAGTGTTTGCCGTGAAATCGAATCCTACAGTTCCGCTTAAAGTTACGTTTTGTGGCGATACTGTGGACCTCGACCGTATCGACATGTTTGAGCGCCTCGACCGAGAGCTCACTTCGGTGGTGTATGCCCACACCGGCACTTTGCTGTGCCTCAAGCGTGCCAACCGTTATTTCCCGATGCTCGATTCCATTTTGAGAGCTCAGGGGGTTCCCGTCGATTTTCTGTATTTGGCTTGCACCGAAAGTACCATGGATCACAGTGCTTACTCGCCGGCACATGCAGCCGGGTTGTGGCAGCTGCTTGCCGCCACCGCACGCCAGTTCGGACTCGAGGTGGGCAGTGAGGTCGATGAGCGCTACGACCCCGAAAAGTCGACGGTAGCTGCTTGCCGCTATCTCAAGTCGGCCTATCGCAAATATGGTCACTGGGCCACAGTGGCGGCAAGCTACAATGCTGGAATGGGCCGCATATCGTCGGAGCTGGAAAAGCAGTTGGAGTCAAACTCATTCGACCTGTATCTCAACAGCGAGACGTCGCGCTACGTGTTTCGCATAATTGCGTATAAAATGCTCTTCGCCGACCCTCGTCGCTTTGGCTACAAGCTCACTCGCGACCAGCTTTATCAGCCTGTGCGCTACACCACAGTCGATGTCGCCGGAGCCGTGCCTAACTGGGCTCAGTGGGCCAAGGCACACGGAGTGTCGTATGCGCAGCTTCGCGAAGCCAACCCCTGGATCAGAGCCAACCGGTTGACTAATGCACAGGGCAGGCATTATGCCGTGCGCATACCCGTGGCCGACGACCTTTACCGCACCCGGCGCACTTGCACTGCCTACAACAAGCAGTGGGTGGTCGACTGATGCAGCGTTTTTTCCCAAACTCCATTCCGCATCTTAGTGCCGATGCACACATTATATAACAATGAACAACACTGACAACAATCATATTGACGACTGCGTGAGCGTGCTTGGCGCGCGCGTGCACAATCTCAAAAACATCGACGTCAACATTCCGCACAACAGCTTGACCGTAATCACCGGCTTGAGCGGCAGCGGCAAGTCGTCGCTGGCTTTCGACACAATATTTGCCGAGGGCCAACGGCGCTATCTCGAGACGTTTTCGGCCTATGCCCGCAACATGCTTGGTGTGCTCGAACGGCCCGATGTTGACAAAATTTCGGGCCTTAATCCGGTGATTTCGATAGGGCAGAAGACTGTGAACAAGAATCCGCGAAGCACCATCGGCACCACCACTGAGGTCTACGACTACCTGCGTCTGCTTTTTGCGCGCATTGGCGAGGCTTATTCTTATGTGTCAGGGAAAAAGATGGTGAAATATTCGGTCGACAAAATTCTTGAACTCATACTCGACAAGTATGAGGGTCGCAAAATCCTCATTCTGGCACCGCTTGTAAAGAACCGCAAGGGCCACTATAAAGACCTCTTTGAGCAGTTGCGCAAAAAGGGCTACATGTATGTGCGAATCGACGGCGAGGTCAAGGAAATAACATTCGGCATGAAGCTCGACCGATATCGCAACCACGATATCCAGCTTGTGGTCGATCGCTTGAGGGTGGCCCGCAAAGATGTGGCACGGCTGCGCGACACGGTTGAACTCACGTTTAAGCAAGGTGGCAACCAACTGATGATTCTTGATGCCGACACCGACGAGTTGGGTTACTACAGTAAGACACTTATGGACCCCGACACCGGACTGTCGTACATGGAGCCTGCTCCGCACAACTTCTCGTTCAATTCGCCGCAAGGTGCCTGCCACCGTTGCAAGGGGCTCGGCTATGTCAACATCATCGACCGCGACAAAATCATGCCCGACCCGGCGGTGTCGATAAGGAAAGGTGGCATATTGCCGCTTGGCAAATACCGCAACTCCCTTATCTTCTGGCAGGTGCAGGCCATCTGCGAGAAGTATGGCGTTGACCTCGACACCCCCATCGGCGAAATTCCCGACGAGGCAATCGACGAGATAATGAATGGAACCGATGAGCGTCTGGCCATCAAGACCGAAACCATGAGCACGAGCAACTACTTCCTGACATACGACGGCTTGGTGAAGTATATCGAGCTGCAGAAAAGTGATGAGTCGACCAATCAGGCGCAAAAGTGGGCAGGGCAGTTCTTCTCACGTTGCACTTGCCCTGAATGCAATGGCGACCGGCTCAACCGTGAAGCTCTGAATTTCTTTATCAACGGCAAAAACATAGCCCAACTATCGTCGATGGACATTTCGGAACTCAGGGACTGGGTGGCCGATTTGCATAACCATCTGTCGGAATCGCATTGGAAGGTGGCTGAGCAGATTGTGAAGGAAATAAGCGGACGGCTTGGCTTTATGCTCGACGTGGGGCTCGACTATGTGTCGCTTAACCGCAGCTCGGCATCGCTCTCGGGCGGCGAGAGTCAGCGCATAAGGCTTGCCACGCAGATAGGCTCGCAGCTGGTGAATGTGCTCTACATTCTCGACGAACCCAGCATAGGGTTGCATCAGCGCGACAATCAGCGCCTCATTGATTCGCTCAAAAAACTGCGCGACGAGGGCAACACCGTGATAGTGGTGGAGCACGACCGCGACATGATGCTTGAGGCCGACTATGTGATCGACATCGGCCCCAAGGCCGGGCGCAAGGGGGGCAATGTGGTTTTTGCCGGGACTCCATCTCAAATGCTCAAGAGCCACACCATTACGGCCGATTATCTGAACGGTTCTGTCAGCATCCCGGTTACGCTGCCTCGCCGCAGTGGTAACGGACATTGCATAGAACTGAGAGGGTGTTGTGGTAACAACCTGAAAAACGTGGATGTTAAGTTCCCTTTGGGGACGTTTATTTGCGTCACTGGAGTGTCGGGTAGCGGCAAGTCGAGCCTTGTAAATGGCACTCTTCAACCCATTCTGAGTAAAAAATTCTATCGGTCGCTTACCGAACCATTGAAATATTCAAATATCGAAGGCTTGGAATGGGTCGACAAGGTGGTTACCGTCGACCAGTCGCCTCTTGGGCGCACTCCACGTTCCAACCCGGCAACCTACACGGGTGTGTTTGCCGATATCAGGAATCTTTTTGTCAACTTGCCGGTGTCGAAAGTGCGCGGCTACAAACCTGGCCGGTTTTCGTTCAACATATCGGGCGGACGGTGTGAGGTGTGCCGCGGCAATGGATACAAGACGGTTGAAATGAATTTTCTCCCTGATGTGCTTGTGCCGTGCGAGGAGTGCGGCGGCAAACGCTACAACCGCGAGACGCTCGATGTGAAGTTCAAGGGCAAGTCGATTGCCGATGTGCTCGACATGACCATCAACGTGGCTGTTGACTTTTTTGAGTCGATGCCGTCGATTCTTAACAAGATTAAGGTGCTTCAGGATGTGGGGCTGGGCTACATTAAGCTGGGGCAGCCGTCGAGCACTCTCTCGGGCGGCGAGAGTCAAAGGGTGAAGCTTGCCGCTGAGCTCGCCAAACGCGACACCGGAAAAACTCTTTATATTCTCGATGAGCCCACCACCGGACTGCACTTCGAAGACATCAACGTGTTGCTCGGTGTGCTCAACCGCCTTGTCCAAAAAGGCAACACCGTGCTTGTGATAGAGCATAACCTTGATGTGATAAAATGTGCCGACTATGTGATCGACATGGGGCCAGAGGGTGGCCGCAACGGTGGCCGTTTGGTGGCCTGTGGCACTCCCGAGGAGGTGGCTCAAAACGCCCAATCGGTGACTGCTCGTTTCATCAAGCATGAATTAGAGGCAAATAAATAATTCAGACTTGTATTTCATAGCGGGGCAGCATTCATTTTGAATGTTGCCCTGCGCTTTTATGTCCTTTCTGTGACCTGCAAATGGGCAAAAACGGTGCTTTTTAAGTTTTCTGGACTTTTTCCAAAATAGAAAAACCACCCTGGCAGCAGTGTGTAAAACAATGCTGAATTTCAATGGTTTGCGCATCGGTTTGCCATGTGTTTGCCTTGTGCTCAATCGCCTCAGAATCGCATGGCTGAACTCTTGGCCGAATTCCTGATTTTTGAGCCCCGCAAAACGCAATGAATTGTATTGATTACAAATATAGTAAG
>CAVFVP010000040.1:0-19225 GCA_963625945.1 Agathobacter rectalis
CAAAAAAAGCAGCGGCCCGCGTTGTGCAGGCCGCTGCTTGTGATAAGACCGACAATCTGTCGGTCTCTCTTACTTGTCGAGGTCGATTGTAAACTGGTCGTACGACGCTGTGCGCCATGCTTTGTCGCAGGTGATTTTCGACACGGCAAACAGCGGTGAGAACGTGCGCACTCCTATGGTGTGGCCGTCGGGCTCAAACTCAAGGATGCGCAGCCAGCCGTCGCCACCGTTGCCAGCCCATTCACCATCGGCCGTTTGTGCGTTAAACATCATCTGGGCCACGGTCTTTCCGTCGGCGTTTTTAGCGCTGCGGAACGACACTTGCTCGTTATATGGGGCTATGCTGCACACGTGGCCGCACACTACCATCCTTATGTTGCTCGACGGGTATATCAACTTGTCCCAAATGGCTTGGCCGTAGTTGGCATCGGTCAGCTTGTATTTCTCGGTCTGCTTCAGATTACCGTTTTTGTCGAGGAATGAATGGGTGAGCACTATCACGTTGGTGTTCTTGTATTTAGGCTTCGATACCACGCTCTTTGCCCATTCAAGGCTACGGTCGCTGGGCGCAAACTCGAGCGATATCACTAGCAGCTTACCCCACTTGGGTGAGCCTGTCTCAATCTCATAGGCGGCATTCTCGAGAGTTGGCTGGCCGAATGCGTTCAGACCCACGTCTACGATCGACTGCTGCCAGCAGCTGTTGCGGTCGGGATAGAAGTAGTTGGGCATTTGGCTCTCGCGGTTCACGGCCGACTCATACAAGCCATAGTCGTGGTTGCCTGTGCACACCACATAGGGCATCACTCCGTCGAGAAACGAGAATGCCCGCGATGTGGCTTGCCACATTTGCTTGCTCGTCTGGTCCATGTTTTTGCGGTTGGCCACCAGTGAGTTGTTGCGGTCTACCAAGTCGCCTGTGCACAGTGCGGTCTTTATGTTGAGGTTGGTCTTGTTGTTGGCAACCCAAGCGGTCATCAGGTCGATTATCGGCTGGTTGGCCTTGAATTTCACGTAGCATTGCACGTCGGGAATCACAATAATCGAGAATGCGTCTTTGTCCATCAAGCTTGGGCGAAGCCCAATCTTCTGTGCGGCGGCAGTCGCCACCATCATGATTGCCGCAAGGGCAACCGAGAGTTTTTTAATCATTTGTCTTTGTGTGTTTATTGTTTTATTGGAGTTCTCACTCCAGTTCTTTCAGCTTTTGATGCATGTGCAGGGCCGCCCGTCGGCCGTCGCCCATAGCCAGGATTACCGTGGCACCGCCTCTCACAATGTCGCCTCCGGCATAGATGTCGGAGACCGAGCTCTGCATGGTTTCCTCGTTCACCACGATGGTGTTGCGACGGCTCACTTCAAGGCCCTCAATCGACCGTGGCACGAGCTGGTTGGGCTGCACGCCTATGCTCACAATCACTTGATCGACCGGAATCTCGCTGATTCCGCCTTCGACCGGCACAGGCGAGCGCCTGCCCGACGCATCGGGCTCGCCGAGTTGCATTTGCTGCAGACGCATGGCTTTCACGTGGCCTTTCTCGTCGCCTATGTATTCAATGGGGTTGTGAAGTGTCATGAATTCGATGCCTTCTTCGCGGGCATGTTCTATCTCTTCGTGGCGGGCAGGCATCTCGGCATCGCTGCGCCTGTACACCAGTATCACGCGCTTGGCACCCATGCGCTTTGCCGTGCGGCTCGAGTCCATGGCGGTGTTGCCGCCGCCAACTACTGCCACAGTGTCGCCCAGCATCACGGGGGTGTCGCCGCCTCGCCCGGCATGCATCAGGTTGATGCGGGTCAGGTATTCGTTGCTCGACATCACTCCGCTCAGGTTCTCGCCCGGAATGTTCATGAAGCGTGGGAAGCCGGCTCCCGATCCCACAAACACGCCCTTGAAACCCATTTCGTGCAGGTCGTCGTAGGTGATGGTTTTGCCCACAATGCAGTCTTTCACGAATTTTACGCCCAGCTGTTTAAGCCCTTCAATCTCATAGTCGACGATTGAGTTGGGCAGGCGGAATTCAGGAATGCCGTATTTCAGCACACCGCCTATTTCGTGAAGAGCCTCAAACACGGTCACGTCGTAGCCTTGTTTGGCCATGTCGCCGGCAAATGCCAAGCCTGAAGGGCCGCTGCCTATTGCGGCCACTTTAATGCCGCGGCTTGGTGCCTTGGCTGCTGTGGCGCTTGTGGCATGGGTGCGTTGCCAGTCGGCGGCAAACCGTTCAAGATAGCCAATGGCAACTGCCGGGTGTTTCATCTTGGTGTGGATGCATTTGCTCTCGCACTGCTTCTCTTGCGGGCACACGCGGCCGCACACAGCCGGAAGCGTGCTGGTCTCCTTGATGGCAGCTGCCGCCTGGGCAAACTCGCCGCGCTCAATGTTTTTTATGAATTTGGGTATGTTGATACCCACCGGGCAACCGGTCACGCACTGCGGATTGGCACAGTCGAGGCACCGCGACGCCTCGGTAATTGCTTGAGTCTCGCTTATGCCTTGGTTCACCTCGTCGTTGCAGGTGATGCGGTAGGCGGCGTCGAGGTGGGGCATGGTCACTCGCTCAATGGCTGTGCGCTCTTTGGCCGACATCCTGCCGCGCAGCTCGGCACGCCACTCTTCGGTGCGGGCTTGTGCTGCTTCGTTGTTATTGTCGTTGTTCATTGTCTGAATCGTATTTTTTTCGGTTCTGGTAAATAAATGATGTCGATGGTGGTCAACATGACTTCAGTCTCATCATCAGCTCGTCGAAGTCAACCTGGTGTGCGTCAAATTCCGGCCCCTCTACGCACACAAAGCGCGTCTTGCCGCCCACGCTCACCCGGCAGGCTCCGCACATGCCGGTGCCGTCGACCATAATGGCATTTAGCGATGCCTCGGTGGCGATGCCATATTGCTTGGTGAGCAGGGCCACGAATTTCATCATTATGGCCGGGCCTATCGTCACCACCCGGTCCACCTTCTCGCGCTTTATCACCTGTTCCACTCCGGCCGTCACAAGTCCTTTCTGCCCGTAGCTGCCGTCGTCGGTCATGATTATCACCTCGTCGCTCGACTGCCGCACCTCATCTTCGAGTATGATTAGATCTTTGCTGCGTCCGGCTAGCACGCTCACCACTCTGTTGCCGGCATCTTTCAGTGCGCGTATGATGGGCAGCAGGGGCGCAACTCCCACACCGCCGCCGCAGCACACCACGGTGCCGAAGTTCTCGATGTGTGTGGCTTGCCCCAGAGGGCCCACCACGTCGGTGAGTGAATCGCCGGCGTTGAGCGCGCATATTTTGCGTGTCGAGTCGCCCACGGCTTGAACCACCAAGGTGATGGTTCCGGCCTTCACGTCTGAGTCGACTATGGTGAGTGGAATCCGCTCGCCGTCGTTTCCGCACCTCACAATCACAAAGTGACCGGCACGGCGCGATTTGGCTATAAGTGGAGCCTCTACCACCAGCTTGGCTACTTTCTCTGAAAAATACTCTTTCGATATTATCTTGTTCATTCCTAATAGTGTTGTGTTATTGGTAGCTATGTCTGTCGTTTAGTTTTTGCGCATCAGTTTCACGTCGTGCAGGTTGAGTGCGTCGAGGCTGAGAGGCTCGCCGTTGACCCACAGCGTTGCCTTTGCCGCTCCGCCCTCGGTTACGGTTCCGGCCACATACACGTTGTCGCCTGCTGTAACAATCGAGTTGGCCACAGCTCCGTTGTCGCTGTTCAGTGGTAATGGCTCGGCGTTTTTGTAGGCCACGGCCTTGCCGTCGGGAGCAGTTCCTGCCACCCACACGTTGGAGCCGCTTACCATGATGGCGCTGATGCTGCTCATTGGGGCTGGAATTTGCACCTTGCCTCCGCTCGACCATATGCGCGCGTGCCTTTTGCCGCTGCCGTCCACGGCATAACCGCAGCAGTAGGTCTGCTTGTTTGCATAGCACACGTCGAGCGCTGCCGATGTGCTTCCGTCTTCAAGTTCTGTTGTCTTGCCGTTGGTCCACAACACGGCAGTGTTGCCGCTCACGCCTGCCACATACATCTCGTCGTCCCATACCCAAATGGCATTGGCGTGGTTGTTCGTGGCGTTGCTTGTGAGGTCGTTGATGGTCTTGCCGTTCCACATGATGTAGGCTTTGCTTTTGTTACCGCTGGCGGTGTTGCTCACGCTGAACACTTCGCCGCCCGACATGAAGCTGGCTTTAACGGTGTTGCCGCCGCTGGTGCTGAATTTTTCGACCGACCGGGCCTCGTTGCCCAGCAGCTCAAGCACTATGTATTCTTGACTCGGTGTGATTCCGGCCAGATATATTTTGTCGCTTATGCTGAAAGGCAGATTAATCGTCACGGCAGCATTCCGCCGGTTGCGCTGCGTGCGGTTGCGGTAGGCCGTGCGTCGGCTTTTGCTGTATTTGTAGCGTTTTGCCGTGCTGGCACGGCGGCTGCTCTTTCTCACTGCAGTGGTCTTGGCTTTGCTTCTCGATGCTCCGCGTCGGCTTTTTGCATTGGCTTCGGCGGCGCATCCCATGGTCAGGATTGCGGCTAACAGAAATGTGAGCAGCGTGTGTGTGAATTTTTTTACATTCATGTTCTGGCGTGGCTTTTTCATTTCAAGCTGAATTGCTATTGCAAATATAGCAAAAAATATTCTTTTAACTAAATCGTGGCGGGTCTTATGTTGCCGTTGTGCGAATTGTTGCTTATCTTTGAATTCTCACAATTTACTTGACTACACAGCATGATGGCTAAAAATATGAGAATACTGGCCGCCGTTGCGGCGGTGGCGATTGGCTGGACGGCCATTGGGGCCGAACCGGCCGACACGCGTGTGCGTATCTTCGACCAGCGTGTTCACTCGTTACAGGTGGCTCCGCAGGGCAATTCCTACATGCCTCCGGTGGTGCCCTTGTCGGGCGCCGAGGCGATCCGCGTTAGTTTCGACCTGCTTGATTATGATGTGCACTACCTGCGCTACTCAGTGGTGCATTGCAATGCCGACTGGCAACCATCGCAACTGGTTGAGAGCGAATATGTGGGCGGCTTTAATTATGCCGACATAACCGATTATGCCCAAAACAGCGGCACCTTTGCCCACTACTATAACTATGGGTTCACAATCCCTAATGCCGATATGCCGCTGAAAGTCAGCGGCAACTATCTGCTCAAGGTCTATGACCAAAGTGACCCCGGCGATGTGCTGTTTCAAACGCGGTTTTCGCTGTGTGAAAGCACTGTGCAGGTGGCTGTCGACGTAACCTCGCGCACCGATATCGACTACAATGCCGCACACCAGCAAGTGGCGTTTTCCGTCACTTCAAAACAGGGTGCCATTCGCGACCCTTACAATGAACTTACCGCTGTGGTGACGCAGAATGTGCGCACCGATGCTGAGGTTGCCGTTACAAGGCCACTTATGGCTTCGGGCACCGAGGTGCGTTTCGACCACAACCGTCAGCTCATTTTCCCGGCGGGTAACGAATACCGCCGAATCGAGACGGTGAATGTCAACTCTCTCAATATGGGTGTGGAACGGATGGAGTATTTTGAGCCTTATTATCATGCCACTCTCCGCACCGATGAATGGCGTGCCGAAGCTCCCTATAATTACGACCGCACGCAATACGGCCACTTCACCATACGCTGCTCGGGCAGCGACCGTAGCGATGTGGAGGCCGATTATGTGGTGACTCACTTCAGCCTGTATACCGGGCAGAAGCTGACTGGCGGCCAACTGCATGTCGACGGGGCTTTCACCGAGGGGTTGCCGACTGAGTCGACACGCATGCGCTATGATGAGGCTTCGGGGTGCTATGTGGCCGATTTGCTTCTCAAACAAGGTGCCTACAACTATCAGTACCTGTGGCAGCCCGACGGGACTTCGTCGGGGCTCACTTCGCTTGTCGAAGGCGATAAATACCAGACGGTAAACCAATACCTCGTTAAGGTGTACGACCGCCCGTCGGGTGAGCGCTACGACCGCCTGATAGGATTCGGCATCGCTTATTCGGGCTTGTGATCAGTGTGCCACCAGATAGGCTGTATAGGCCACATACACAGCGAGGAATATGAATCCCTCGATGCGGTCCATGGTTTTTTTCTTGAATGTGTAGATCACTAAATAGACCATAATTATGGCCAGGGTCATCATGGCATAGTCAACTATGCTGATTCCGTGCACGGTGATGGGGTTGATTGTGGCCGATGCGCCAAGAATGAACAGAATGTTGAACACGCATGAGCCAAGCACGTTGCCAAGGGCGAGTTGAGCGTTTTTCTTGCATGCTGCCACCACCGATGTGGTCAGCTCGGGCAGCGACGTACCTACTGCCACCACTGTGATGGCTATCACGGCATCGCTGATGTGCCATGCCTTGGCAAGCCGTTCGGCCGAGTCAAGAAACATCTGTCCGCCGCCTATCAATGCCACAAGCGATACCACAGCCACTCCCCATAAGAGCCACTTGTTCTTTCCGGTCAGCCTCGACTGGCATTGCTCGTCGGCCTCAGTTATCGCCGCGGCTGGGTCTTTGGCTTTGCTTATCAGCACCCAGGCCATGTAGGCAATCATCAGCACGAGCATAAACACGCCGTCTATGCGTGAAATCCTGTTCTCGGTCAGCCCGGGCATCATCGAGTCGTTGGCAAGCAGCACAAGAAGCAGGGTCGATGCTATTGCAAACGGAATGTCGCGCCGGCTTGTGGTCTCGTCAATGCGAAATGGCATTATGGCTGCAGTGACGCCAAGTATGAGCAGCACGTTGCAGATGTTGGAGCCCACCACGTTGCCCACGGCTATGTCGCCGTTGCCGCTGATGGCCGCTGAGATCGAGACCATCAGCTCGGGGGCCGATGTGCCCATCCCCACCACGGTGAGGCCTATGATGAAATTCGAGATTTTGGCCCGTTGGGCAATGGCCACTGATGATTCCACCAGAAAATTGGCGCCTATTAGTAAAATGGCAAGGCCGGCCAGTAGTAACATGTAATCCATATCGAAGTGTGTCGTTGTATGAGTTGATTTGTGATGTGGGCGCGCAGTGTGAGCTGCCGTGGGGCAGTCTCTTGCCGCACTTCAATGCAAAGTTACAGCAAATATCGTGCTAAACCAAAATGTTAAAGAAACGCACCTGTCGCGTGGGCCGTGGAGGTGCAAGGAAAACACCCGATTCGGGTCTCATCTGGTGGAGTGACCCGAACCGGGTGTCGGTTTCTATCTTGTTTTATGCTTTTGCGCCTTTCTGCTTACTGGCGGCCCGACACTTTCACATCGCGCGAAGTGCGGCCCACAAGACCTTGAAGCACCTTGCCGGGACCGAGTTCTACGGCTTCCGTCAGACCATCGGCCACCATGTTTTTCACAATGTGGCTCCAGCGCACGGGGGCTGTGAGCTGCTTGATGAGGTTATACTTAATCTCATCGGGATCGGTGTGGGGCAGTGCGTCCACGTTTTGATAAATCGGGCAAATAGGCTTCGAGAAGTTGGCCTTGTGTATGGCTTCGGCGAGCTCGGCGCGTGCCGGCTCCATGAGAGGCGAGTGGAATGCGCCGCCCACCTTAAGCGGAAGGGCTCGCTTGGCTCCTGCTGCCTTGAATTTCTCGCAGGCCTCGTTGATGGCATCAAACGATCCCGAAATCACCACCTGTCCGGGGCAGTTGTAGTTGGCGGGAACGCACACGCCGTTCACGGTGGCGCATATCTCTTCCACTTTCTCGTCGGCAAGGCCAATGATGGCTGCCATGGTCGACGGTGTGGCTTCGCAGGCTTTCTGCATGGCGAGGGCACGGGTCTCTACCAGTTGCAGACCCTGCTCGAAGGGAAGGACGCCGGCGGCTGTGAGGGCTGAGAACTCACCGAGCGAGTGGCCGGCCACCATGTCGGGGTTGAAATCCTCTCCAAGTGTCTTGGCGAGTATCACCGAATGCAGGAATACGGCAGGTTGTGTCACCTTGGTCTGCTTTAAGTCGTCTTCTGTGCCGTTAAACATCAGGTCGGTGATTCTGAAGCCGAGCACCTCGTTGGCTTTCTCAAAAAGTTCTTTGGCCTGTGCATTGTTGTCATACAGGTCTTTGCCCATACCCACAAACTGTGCGCCTTGGCCGGGAAATACAAAAGCTTTCATAATTGTTTTGTTATGTTATTAAAGAAAAAATTCCGTAATGTGCGACAAAGGTAATATATTTTACCATTAAAATCAATTCTTTTTACTAACTTTGCTATGCAGTGGGGCAAAACTGCCTTTCACACACTGCCAACGATGGTCAATGTTTTAAATTCGCAATTCTATGACACTCAACTCAATATTGTTGCTGCTTGGCAACTTGGGCACCGGCGAGCTGGTGCTTATCGCCCTTGTGGTGCTGCTGCTCTTCGGCGGACGTAAAATTCCTGAGCTGATGCGTGGCCTGGGTAAGGGTGTGCGCAGCTTCAAGGAGGGCCTCAACGATGTGAAGGAGGAAATAAACCGCCCGGTCAGCGAACTCGATAACCCTGATACCCGCAAGGAGGCCGTTGGCAAGGAACAAGAGGCCGACAGCAAAAAATAAAAAAAACTCAACGCTTTGCCCCGGAATCCCAACGAAACGTTGCCCGAAATGTCGTTTTGGGACCATCTTGATGCGCTCCGTGCTGTGCTCATTAAGGTGGTGCTGGTGCTTTTGGTGTTCACTGTGGCGCTTTTTGCCTGCATGCCGAGAATTTTCGACAGTGTGATTCTTGCGCCATGCAACGGTGATTTTCTGCTTTACCGCCTGTTTCAGCATATGACGGCGGGCATCCCGTTTGCCCCGCAGTTTACAACCGACGGCTTTCACGTCAATCTCATCAACATTCAGCTCGCATCGCAGTTTTTCATCCACATGTCCACTTCGTTCTGGCTGGCGTTGGTACTGGCCTTTCCCGTGGTGCTCTATCTGATGTGGACGTTTGTGCGCCCAGCCCTGTATGCCAATGAGCGGCACGGTGTGCGTCTGGCCTTTTCCCTTGGCGTTGTGATGTTCTACCTGGGAATAGCTGTGGGCTATTTTGTGGTGTTTCCTATCACATTGCGCTTTTTGGCCGACTATCACGTGAGCGACATGATTCCTAACCAAATCTCGCTCGACAGCTACATGGACACCTTTCTGATGCTCATCTTTGTGATGGGTGTGGTGTTTGAGTTGCCGTTGCTTGCCTGGCTCCTTGGCAATGTGGGCGTGCTGCGCCGCGGCTTCTTCAGCACTTACCGCCGTCATGCCATAGTGGCGCTGCTGGTCCTGGCGGCCATCATCACTCCCACTGGCGACCCATTTACGCTGATGGTGGTGTTTTTGCCCATTTATCTGCTCTATGAGGTAAGCGCAATGCTTGTCAAGCCCTGATGCTCCCGCCTGGGCCATCCATTAAAAATCCGTTTTCCGCGTTCCTTTCCGGCCTCAGGCGACTCTGGCTGTCGGTTCACCTGATGAAGTTTGTGCTTTGTCTTGGCTCAAGCTCGGGAAGCTCCACCCCCTGCTTGCGTGCCGCATCGATACATTGCAGCATCCAAGCCATGTTTCGGGCAAGGGTGCGCATTGTCTGCATCCCCTCAAGGTCGCGGCGCACCTCTTCGGGTGTGTTGCCGTGAACTTGGTTCCAGTATTGCGATGTGACTATTGGCATGTTGTTGATGCTGAAATATTTGTTGAGTGCGTCGAATGTGGCGCTTGCGCCTCCGCGGCGGCAGCTCACCACGGCGGCAGCTGGCTTCCATGCCATTTTGCCGCCTGCCGAATAGAATGCACGGTCCATAAACGATAGCAAGGCCCCGTTGGGACTTGAATAATACACCGGCGAACCAAACACAAAGCCGTCATACTCATCGAGTTGGGCGGCAAACACGTTCACTTGGTCGGTAAGTGCACATTTGCCGGTGGTCTCGCATTGACCGCAGGCAAGACAACCGCTCATCGGACGTGCCCCAATCCAAAAAGTTTTAGTCTCTATGCCGCATTCGTTCAGTGTGCCGGCCACTTCGGCAAGGGCCGTGGCCGTGCATCCGTTCACGTGCGGGCTGCCGTTGACAAGCATTACTTTCATAGTTATTTTTATTCTTATTCTTTTTCAGTAAGTGTCACAAATTTACTTCAATAATGCCATTTCTGCAAGTTCGTGCCCGTGGGTTGTAAAACGCAAAAATCTTTATGAACCCACAAAAAAACGACGGGTGTTGAAGCCTGTTTTAAGCAAAAAATCACTAAGACTATAGAACTCGTTCACAAAAATTCCGCAGGGAACAACTCGCCTGAAGTAGTTAAAAACACCCCAAATCTCCTAAAACATGAAATTAAAAATCGAGATTCGGGTTTGGAAAATCAAAATCACCTTGGTGATTAAGAAAGCCTAACCTGAGGGGAGGGGAGGGGAGCTTCGATCCCCTCCACATTGGGGTGTATCTGCAAAGATAGTGAAATTATGAATAAAAACGAAAACAATCACGGCGGCCATCGTGAATGGGACCGGCTGCCCGCGCAGCATTTCGGCCACCAGTTATTGCTATGCCGTAGCCGTGCTTGTGGAGAAGGGTCTTATAGAGGCTATGTTCAACGGCCCCGATGAGGTTCTGTCGACTTTGATAAGTGTCAAGGGCAAGGCCTATTTGGAGCAAAATCCCAGACTGATTAATCCCATTGATTGGAAATGGATTGTATCCACGGTCCTCCTCGCACTTACCGCAGCGGCGACAATCCTTGCCCTGTTCATTCCCCGCTAAATCATTCGCAATTGCTTGCGTTCCATTAGCATTTCAAATAATGATTTCTTGTCAAGGCTTACGCCGAGGCGTACCGCTCCTGAAATTTTGTTTGTAATTCCATATCACTTATATTTGTATCAGTTTTGCATTCCGTTTAACAATCTGTTACATGGATGTAGCAATTACGGATATAATGCAAATGTTTTGGCAATTATTTTATTGTTAAATATATAATAAATTTATAACCTATTGGATAGTGACTTATTATGGATGAAAATTTTTTTACCACACTCAAGCATTTTTTTAAGTCACACGGTATCACCCAGGCGATGATAGGTGACATGCTCGGTGTGAAGCAGCCATTTATTAATGCGATGCTCAATGGAAATAAGAATATAACCCGCTCGACAGCGCAGAAGCTGAGTGATGCCTACGGGCTGTCGGTGGCTTGGCTGCTGACGGGTGAGGGTGAGATGATGAAGAATGTGAAGCCATCGGCCAGTGTCATGGCAAGCGTCAACAGTGGGGTGGTCAACGGCAATACCGCCACCGCCGCCAGCGACCTCATCGCCTCGCTGGTGGAAGCCAACCGCCAGCTCACAGAGCAAAACACCAAGCTCATTAATTACATCCTCGGCAGCGGCAAACCGCTACCATAACGATTCCGAAAATGCAGAACGACCAAAGTCAAAAAGTGGTGTTGCGCTTCTATGAGGCTCTTGACCGATTGAAGGCCGACGGCGTGATCCGCGGCATCAGTGCCTTCGCGCGCATCTATGGCGTGAATGCCTGGAATTTCGCCACGCAGCGCAAGCAGCCATGGCGCGACATGTTTCAGGTGTCATGGCTGGGTTACTTGGTCATTGACTTCGGAGTGTCACCCACGTGGCTCCTGCTCGGGCAAGGGCGTTTCTACGCTCCCGGCTGGAATCCCGAGAAGCTGAAAAAGTGGCGAAACGTGCAAAAAACGTGCTCCGCTTCTGTTGAATGCTCGCAAAAATCTTGATAATTAACGGCTTGTGGAGCGGCATTCTCAAATTATATTTGTAAATTAATTCACCCCCAACTATTTCATTTATCAGTGAGTAGCAACGAGAATAAGGATAAAAACAACCCGGGTGGTGCTGTTGAGGCTAAAGCCAAAGCGCCGTCATCATCGGCACTCAACCGCACGGTAAAGGTTGCGATGTGGGCAGCGGCCACAATTGTGACTTTGATACTGTTACTGCCTGTGTCGCTATACATACCCTGGGTGCAAAACCAAGTGAAGGATGTGGCTTGCCGCTATGCCAGCGAGGCCACGGGAATGCATATTGGCATCGACCGCATCTTAATAAAGTTCCCGCTGAAAGTCAGTCTCGACGGCATGCTTGTCGCCGACTCCACTTGTCGCGACACCATGGTGCTTGCGCAAAACCTCACGGCCGACGTGGCTTTCCGTCCGCTGCTCGACAGCCGTGTCGATGTGTCGTCGGCTCAGCTTACGGGCGCTTATTACCGCATGTTGAGCGAAGACTCGTCGATGCTGCTCAAGGCCCGGGTAAACCTGTGCTCGCTTAAGGGCACGCTTGTCAATCTCAACACTAATGAGGTGAACCTGCTCAATGCCAACCTCGATGGCGGCAAGGTGAGTCTTGTCTACAAACCCTACAAGGTGGTGCAGAAGCCCGACACGGCACAAAGCCAACCATGGGTGGTGAAAGCTTCGCACATCACACTCACTAATGTTGACTATGCAATGAGCATGCAACCCACCATCGACACCCTTACCACTCACATCGGTCGGGCGCAACTCGACAATGGTCTTGTGGACATGGCACGTCACACTGTGGATGCCGACCGCTTCAGTGTTGACAGCCTCAATTGCGACTACCGATATCCGTCGGTGCAATTCGCCAGCCGCTTTAATGCCGAGCACCCGTTGCCGCCCGACACCTTGCCAAAATTGCCGTCCGACACGGTGACGTGGCAGATTCGCGGCAAGGAGGTGAACTTGTCAAACGCAAGCGCAATTTATGCCCTTAAAGGCGCTATGCCTGCAAAGGGGCTTGACATGAACTATATAAGCGTCAGCGATGTGAATTTTAAAATAACCGACTTCTATAATCGCGGCATCAGTGTGGTGGTTCCTGTCAAGAGTTTCAAGGCTGCCGAGCGTTGCGGTGTTGCAATAACCGGAGCCAGTGGCACGTTTGCCATGGATGCAAACTCCATCGACGTGAAGCGTTTCCAGCTCCACACCGTGCTGAGCGATATCTATCTCGACACTCATATTGACCAGAGCTTGCTCGACACTAAGCCCTCGGGACTTATCAGGCTCGACACCCGCTCTTCGATTGCCCTGCAAGACGTGTCGCGCCTGTTGCCCGAATTCGCACCGATGCTTGCCGGCATACCGCAATACCGCCCGGTCACGGTCAATGCCAAGGTCAAGGGGACTCCCAGCCATGTGGTCATCGAGCAGTTTGTGGCGCAATTGCCTGGCTATGCCACGGCTCAGGTGACTGGCACCATCGATAATGTGCTCGACAGTAAGCGGCTGGCCGGAAACGTTGCCGTCAAGGCTCGTTTCGACAACATCAACTTCATAAAGCCCACCGTGCTCGATGCAGCCATGCAGCGTCAGGTCAACTTCCCGCCAATGGATCTTACCGCCAACGCCTCGTTCACGCCAAGCAATGTGTCGGGCGATGCCTCCATGCGCTTGGCAACTGGCAGTTTTGTGGGCCGCGGCCATTTCTCGGCCAACTCGCAGGGCTACGGCATCGATGCCACGCTCACCACATTCCCTGTCCGGTCAATACTGCCGCTCATGGGCATTGGTGACGTCACCGGCCACATCACCGCCACTGGCCACGGGTTTGACTTCCTCAGTCCAAACACTGCGGTCAGCGCCAATATCAACCTCGCAAGCATTGTCTACAATAAGGAAGCCTACAGCAACCTGCAGGCTCAGGTCGACATGAATGGTGGGCACATAAAGGGTACTCTGAATTCGAGCAACCCCAATTGCGACCTATATCTCAACTGTGACGCCACGCTCAACGGCGATAATTATGATTTTGATGTCGACGGCAACATCAACGACCTCAATCTGCAGGCTCTCAACCTGTATAATGGCCCATGCCACGGCAACGGATTGGTGCGTGCCAACGGCAGTGTGAATCTTCGCCGCAACATCTACGACGTGTCGCTCGACATGAGCGACTTCAACTGGACACTCGACAGCGATGTGCTTTTCACCAAAGCCGCCTCGGCGCGTTTCGTCACCACCGACTCCACCGTCACTGCCGGCTTCAGCGACGAGGGCACGCAACTCGACTTCAATGCGGCTTGCAATCTCAACACGCTCATTAAGCGCTTCGACCGCTGCTACAAAATAGCCATGGAGCAATATGCCAAGCATTCGCTCAATGTCGACACCCTGCAGGTGACCATGCCAAAATTCAACCTGAAGCTGCAGATGGGGTCCGACGGTATTGTACAGCGCTATCTCGACAAGTATGATGTCGACTTCCGTAAGGTGAACATGGACGTGCGCAACGACTCTAATATCTTTATCGATGGCTTCGTCCACTCGCTCAGTGTAGGCTCTACAGCCATCGATACAATAACGCTGCATGCCAACGAGGTCAAGAACCGGTATTTGGCTTTTAACGCCCACATGGGCAACCGTCCCGGCACCATGGACGAATTTGCCTCGGTAACCATGCGTGGCGGCATTCGCGGACCGGTGCTCGACGTGCTTGTGGAGCAGGAAAACATAAAGCATGAGACAGGCTACCGCGTAGGCGTGAACGCAACGCTCACCGATTCATCGGTCAATATGCGGTTCTTCCCCAAGCAACCCGTAATAGGCTACCGCAAGTGGGAGGTCAACGACAGCAATTATGTCAATCTAAACTATGCCGACAAGATGCTCAAGGCCAACTTGCAGCTTGAAAGCGACTCGAGTCTCGTCTCGCTACGCACCTGTCCGGTAGAGGGCACAGGCAAAGAGAACATCAACCTTAAGGTGACCAATGTGCGCATTCAGGAATGGACCAAGTTCATGCCCACTTTGCCGCCCATGAAGGGTGTGCTCAACGCCGACATGGATGTGGCCTTCGACGGTAAGAACCTTGAAGGCAACGGCAAGGTGCAGCTCAACGATTTTGTCTATGCCGACAAAAAGCAGGGCAACTATGAGATGACTACAAAACTCACCATCGACCCTGCCACGGCAAGCACGGCCATAAATGCCGACATGACCGTTGACGGCTCGCACGTGGCTGTGGCTTACGGCTCGCTCAACGACTCCACGTCGCACGATCCGTTCAACGTGAAAATGAAGCTTGAGCGGTTCCCGCTCAGCAAGGTGGCTGCGTTTATCCCGGGCGGGTATCTTGATTTTGCCGGCTATCTCGACGGTGATATCAACGTGACCGGGTCAATGGACGAGCCTCACATCAATGGATTTGTGCGTGGCGACTCGGCTGTGGTCAAGCTGCCGCGCTATGGCAGCTCGCTGAGGCTGTGCGATGCCTCGCTTCCAATCGACTCCAATGTGGTGCACTTCACCAACTATTCTCTGCTGGGCATCAATGGCAAGCCTGTATCAGTCAACGGATATGTCGACGTTCAAGACATGTCCAACCCCATTATCGACCTCAAGCTCGCAGGTAGCAACGTGCAGTTTGTGGGCAGCGACCAGAAGGGGCTTAGCGAAGTGTTCGGCAAAGGCTATGCCGACTTGTCGTGTTCTGTGCGCAGCCGAAACAACTTCATGGGCATCAACGCCTCGGTCACTTTGCTATCTGGCTCCAACATCACTTATGTGCTTCAGGAGGATGTGTCGACTCTCACCTCGCAGGTCGATGAGAACATGGTGCGATTTGTCAACAAGTCCGATTCTCTCAGCTGGATGAACCTGAAGACGCAGGCCGAAGTGTCGGCAACCAACATTCTCGCCGACATAAAAGTGGAGCAGGGCGCCAAAATCAATGCCTACCTATCGGTTGACGGCAAAGACCGGTTGCAGCTCGACGGTAGTGGAAAACTCAAATATACACTTGATTTTGCCGGTAAAAGCAACTTGGTGGGCTCCTATACAATCGAACAGGGAAATGTGCGCTATTCACCGCCTCTGATTTCGCAGAAGAAATTTGACATAGTGGAGGGCAGCCGTCTTGTGTGGACTGGCGAGATGCTCAATCCGCAGCTCGACATCACCGCCACTGAGCAGGTGAGAACCAGTGTGACATCGGGTGAGTCGGCCACTGGCTCACGCCTTGTGGACTTTGTGATCACTGCCACCGTGGGCAAATCGTTGAGCAACATGAGCCTGCAGTTCGACATGAGTGCAACCAACGATATGACGGTGCAAAACGAGCTTCAGTCCATGACTGCCACACAGCGCTCGCAGGCAGCCATCAACCTTTTGCTCTACAACTCATATTCAGGCACCAACTCCACCGGAAAGCTCAACATATCCACCACAGGAGCCTTGTATTCGTTTTTGCAATCGCAGCTCAACAACTGGGCGGCCAGCAATCTTAAGGGCATCGACCTCTCGTTTGGCATCAATCAGTATGATCAAAGCCGAAACGGCAAGTCGTCAACCGAGACCAGCTACTCCTACCGCCTGTCCAAGACCCTGTTCAACGATCGGTTCAAGGTGGTTGTGGGCGGCGAATACAGCACCGAGGCCTCAACCGAGCAAAACTTCTCGCAGAATCTCATTAACGACATCTCGTTTGAATACTACCTTAACCAGGCGGGAACACGCTATTTGCGACTTTTCCGACACACTGGCTACGAGAGCATTCTCGAAGGTGAGGTCACAGAGATGGGTGTGGGCTTCGTGATGAAACGCAAGCTCGATGGCATTCAGCACCTGTTCCGCCCGTTTAAGGTCAAGTCGGCATCCGATTCGGCCAAGGCCGCGCAGGAGGAAGCCAGAAAAGAAGCGTCTAAAACCTCAACCCAACACCCCAAAAAGCAATGAAACCATTAATGATGCGTCGTCACACCTATATATTATTCATTCTTGCCGTTGTTTTTGCGGTCGCCATGAGCTCGTGTTCCACCACAAGTCGCCTTGCCGACGGCGAAGTGCTGTACACGGGCGTTAAAAAGGTACAGTACAATCAGCCAGATACTGCAAAAATCGACCCCGCGGTGCAAGATCAGATTTTTGAGGCTATCAACGTGAAGCCCAACAATCCTCTCTATTCACCCTATTACCGCACTCCATTCCCTATAGGCCTGTGGGTCTACAACCACTGGCGTGAGCGTGAAAGCGGTCTCATGGGGTGGCTCTACCGCAAGCTAGTGGCACAGCCGGTGCTCATTAGCCGCGTCAGGCCTGAGGCGCGGGTGAATATGATCAACACCCTGCTTAACAACAACGGCTACTTTAGCTCCAGCGCATCTTACGCGCTCAACTACAGCAAGAGCAACAGCCGCAAGGCCAGCATCACCTACAACATCGATGTTAAGCAACCCTACCGGCTCGGTAAAATCACCTATATGGGCGATAACACACCCATCACCTGCTTTATCGACTCGGTTGCACGCACCGACCCTTATCTGCAGACGGGCAAGCGCTATTGCCTCGATTCGCTCAATAATGTGCGCATCAACATTGTCAATAAGTTGCGCGATGCGGGCTATTATTTCTATCGCCCTGAATATATTCAATATGAGGCCGACAGCACCACCGAAAAGGGAATAATCGACATTCATCTTGTGAAGTCGGCCAATATCCCCAACATGGCAATGGTGCGCTACTACACGCGCCGGGTGATTGCCACCGTTGAGGGCTACTATGGTGGCGGAACGGCCGACACGCTGCAGTTCAGCAACTGCACACTCGTAAAAATGAATCCTGTGAGAATAAAGGACAATGTGATTCCGTCGTGTCTGAGCAAGCACATGGAGGGTCGGCCGTTCAAGGTGGGCAGCATGGACCGCATCCAGTTGCGCTTGTCGCGACTGGGCATCTTCAGTGGCATCAACATGAATGTGATGCCTGTCGATTCTCTTACTCCCGAGGGCAACGGCCTGCTCGACTTGGCCATAAAGTGCACACTCGACAAGCCGCTTGAAATCAAACTCGAGGTGCAGGGCACGTCGAAATCCAACAGTTTCATCGGCCCGGGTCTGGAGACTTCGTTGTCTCACAACAACATGTTCGGCGGCGGCGAGCTGCTCACATGGAACCTCAATGCCTCCTATGAGTGGCAGACGGGCAAGGGCAGCAGCTACAAGAACAGCGACTTCAACTCCTATGAGTTCGGAACCGACCTCACGCTGGCTTTCCCGCGTCTGCTCGCCCCGAAGTTCATCGACCGTTCGCGCCGCTATCTCAACTGGACGAGAATGTCCGTTAATGCCGACTTGATGAACAGGCCAAGCTATTTCAAAATGGCTCAGTTCGGTGCCAAATTCAGCTGGGAATGGCATGCCAACAAACGCTCGCTCAATGAGTTCACTCCGTTTAAGCTCACCTATTCCAAGGTGATAAGCAAAACGGCGGCCTTTGACTCGGCAATGAAAGCCAATCCGGCAATAGCTCAAAGCTTTAAGAACACTTTCATCCCCATGATGGAATATACATACACCTACGATAATTCCTTCGGCCCCAACAATATCACTTGGTCTTCAACCATCTCAGAGGCCGGGAACGTGTTTGCCGGCATTTGGGCTGCATGTGGCTCAAAGGGCACCAAGCGGCTTTTCGGCACGGCGTTCTCGCAATTTATCAAGGTGCAGTCGCAACTGGTGTGGACTCGATCGTTGGGCGGCGAGAAAAAAGTGGTGGGCCGTGTGTTTGTGGGTGGGGCGCATGCCTATGGCAACTCCAGCCATGTGCCATATAGCGAGCAGTTCTACATCGGCGGTGCCAACTCTGTGCGGGCCTTTACCGTGCGCACCATCGGCCCCGGCAGCTATCATCCCTCTGTGCAAAACACCAAGGCATATTACGACCAGACGGGTACTTTCAAGTTTGAGACCAACTGGGAATACCGTTTCCCCATTTTCAGTTATTTCAAGGGAGCTTTCTTTGTCGATGCCGGCAATGTGTGGCTCCTAAAGGCAGACCCAATGCGTCCTGGCGGTGAGCTGAAAATGAAAAGCTTCTTCAAGGAACTTGCCTTAGGCACAGGACTTGGATTGAGATTCGACATGAACATGCTTGTGGTGCGCGCCGATGTTGGTGTCGGTATCCATGCTCCATACGACACGGGCAAAAGCGGCTATTACAATATGACGAGCTTCAAGAATTCACTCGCCCTGCACATTGCCATAGGCTACCCGTTCTGATGTGCGGCATAGTGCCGTATTGAAAATGAAAACGTTGAGCCCCGGCTGCTGATGCGGCCGGGGCTCAATGTCTCGGTACGCTCGGCATGAGCATTGTCTAACGGGTGCAAGTCCCGAGTAAGCCCTAATAGCGGGAATTACATAGCCAAGAGCAAGGGTGTTCATCGTGAGGTGAAATCTGAAAGAAGCTGGCGGCAAACATCTGGCCTAACGGACAGAAACTTCATA
>CAVFVP010000041.1:0-7020 GCA_963625945.1 Agathobacter rectalis
CTTGACGAAATAAATACCATATAAATGATGCCGTGGGGGTGTCATTGAGACAGCCCCTGCCTTACTGCGTTTTTTCAAAACGTTTAGGACAATATTGCAATGCGGCCCATATTTGCGTCTCTACAGCATTGCGCGATATGCCGATAAATCTCTTGAATTTCAACAGTTGCTTGATGTTTCTGAAAAATATTTCAATCTGCCACCGAGCCTTGTACAGTTCGTCAAGAGGCTTAATTTTGTTGGTCAGCAATTGAACCACATAACCGTGCTCGTCATTCCATACCGCAATGCGCCGTAACCGTTTTGTGAGATTTGTGTTTGGTCTGTATTCCATCCAACTCTATGATTTCATCAATAAGTATATCTTGCGCCCATTTCTCAGGCAATGGACGCTCATCCTCGTACGAATACAGCAGATTGTCCCTGTGTCTGACCACAAAAACACATTGCTGCCAATTTTGTCCATTCAATTTTACACATTGGGCGCTTTGAAATGATGAGCAAAATGCGTAATTTTGTAGTATGATTTCAATTATTGAGCACATAGAATTCCTGATGGCCAGCAACGATTGCGTGGTGATTCCCGGCTGGGGAGCACTGATTGCTCAGCACGAGAATGCCATTATCAATGCTGAAAACCACCACATTTCTAAGCCACGACGCTGCATCAGCTTCAACGCATCAGTAAGCCACAACGACGGTTTACTGGCTCAATCCATAGTCAAGCGAGATGGTGTATCGTTTGATGAAGCTATGAGGGAAATCGCTGCAAATGTGCAAATGTTTTGGCAAATAGCAGCCGACGGCATTGAAATTCCCTTTGGCAGTCTAGGATACTTCAAGCTAAATGATGAGGGAAACATTGAATTCATACCTTTTTTTCACAGCAACTGCAACGATGCATACTTCGGGCTCAAGCCACGTCTTGACATTAAGACAATAACTGAAATGCAGCAAGATGCCGATGATGCGGCCCAACAAACAGCAACAGTCCCCACGACAGAGTGGCACGACGTGCCGACGTCGCCCACAACGACAAGCCTGTTCCGGAATTATATGCGCATTGCGGCATCGTTTATTGTGCTGATAGCACTTTACTGCACACTGAGCACGCCAATACCAGTCGACATGACGCGCCAAAGCATGGCATCGATCAGCGTGCCACAAATCAAAAAGCAGCCCAAGCAAAACATCAAGGTAATCACAGTACCGGAAGTCGCCGAAACTGCCAAACCGGAAACTGTTGCTTCCAGCGATGAAAACAGCGGAAAATACTACTTGATTATATCAACATTCAAAACCGAGGCACAAGCCAAGCTGTTTGTCTCGGCCCATACCGACATGAATGCCAAAATTAGGGTAAAAGGAAACACCTACCGCATCTACATCGACCGAAGCGATGACTATTGCAAATTGGCAAAAGAAATCAGCAATTTGCCGTCGAAGTACAAAGAGGCTTGGATCAGTGACTGATTCCAACCATTCATGGCACTAAAGCTTCATGCTTACTCCAAATGCCCATGAACCGCACAGCACAACATGAATTGAATTCTGACGTTCAACACCAGAACCTGTTGCCACAATCATCTTCATTAATCTTGCAACGACCTGTAAAAACAGTCTCACCCACTATAACTGGCATCGGATTGGGGCATGTTGCATTTCCCCTACAGCATTCCCGCCCCACATGTGTTATCGCTTTCATCTGAGACAACTAAATAGGGCTTATTAATTAGAGGCTGTTGGCTTGAACTATAGCCGAGGCATTTACCATAATGCCCATAAATTCAATCATCGGCATATCCGAAGTCTAGATCGGTGATGGGTACTTCAAACAGGTCTTGTGGTTTGTAATAACACTCGCCATCGTCTTCCAATGCCCTGAGATCTTCGATGAGCGATGGCATAACATTGTTTCGCTCAGCATAGTCGATCAGTTCTTCCTTAGTGATTCCTCCTTCCCACGGTGCGTCGCCCAATACGGATGCAATTGTTGAAGTCCAATACATACAAATATTTTTTAAACCGTTAATAACCAGATGGCTCATACAACACAAATTCTGCGTCACATACACCATACAAGTCCATTATACGGTATAACTTTCAAAAATTCAAGTATATATTGCATATTTTCGCTTTACCCCACTGGTAAAGACCCAAATAAGGACCTATGATGGCGATTAATCGCGACAAGCATATCGCATCACGTTGATTCTGAAGTATTATGGTTAATTTTGAGTTAATGGTATCTTTGTGTTTTTACCTGTTGTTCACAGGTTGCAATATCCCAAACACAGTGCTTGCTTAAGGCTGTTGTTCTCATGCGCCCCCAAGTATCATATTGAGCAAATAATCTTCGGTTAGAGCGCAATTTTAATGCTGTGCGGCGGTTACTGGCTCTGCTGAAGCCACTGCGATATGGCGGAGGTGAAGCGACGCCAATACTGCTCCATCTTGTGCTCTCCCACTCCGTAGAGTGTGCCAAACTGCGCCTTGGTGGTGGGCTTCTCCCGTGACATGACGTTGAGAACCTTGTCGCTGAATACCATATACGGCGCAATGCCCTTTTCCTTGGCTATGTCGTAACGCAATTGCTTCAATGCCTGGAACAGCTCTTCATCGCCCCCCGACACCGGCCCGGTGTCAAACAAGGCAGCAGTCTTAGCCGCTTTGGCTGTCCGACCTTCATAATAGAATTTCGACAACATCACCGTCCGCCTGCCAAACAACACATCGCGGCCATAATCGGTGATTTTAAGGTGATTGCCTTCGTTGTAAGCCACATCCACAAGCCCCATCTGCAACATCTGCAGCATATAGCTGTTCCACTCAGCAAAGGAGAAGTCGCGACCCACACCAAACGTTTTCAGCTTGTCGTAGCCTGAGGCTGCGATTTCGGCCTTGCGTGATCCGCGCAATATATCAATTGCAGTGAGCACGCCTACCCTCTCATTGGTGCGAGCCACTGCGCTCAATGCCATCTGCACAAGAGTGGTCCCGTCGATTCTATCGGGCGGGTTGTTGCACACATCACAGTTGCCACAATCGTGGTCATATGGTTCGTTGAAATAATTCAAGAGTGCACGGCGGCGGCACACGCTCGACTCGGCATATTGCTGCATCCGGCGAAGCTTGTCGACGTTGATCTGCGCCTGACCCGACTCATTGGCAAATTTCATAAGCATCGTCAAGTCGCCGAAAGAATAGAACATCAAAGCCTCAGCCGGCATGCCATCGCGTCCGGCACGTCCTATTTCCTGATAATAGCTCTCAATATTCTTGGGCATATTATAGTGTATCACCCAGCGCACATTGCTCTTGTCAATTCCCATGCCAAATGCCACCGTAGCGCAAATCACTTGCACGTCGTCGTTGATAAAGGCACGCTGCACCATATTTTTCTCGGTGGTTGGCATTGCGGCATGGAAAGCCATTGCGCTGAACCCCAGTGTTCTCAGCTTTTGTGCCACCGACTCGGTGGTTTTGCGGCTCAGGCAATATATTATTCCGCTTTGCGAGTGGTGTGAACTTATGAAGTTGGCTATGCGGTGAAGTTTCACCTTGGATGTTAATCCACTTACAACTTTCAACGATATGTTAGGACGATCGAAAGACGTGACAAACATCTTTGCGTCGGGAATGGACAGTTGCTTGCGTATATCATCGCGAGTCAAGCGGTCGGCAGTAGCCGTCAATGCCATTATAGGCACTCCGGGAAACCGACGGCGCAGCACACTAAGTTGAGTGTATTCGGGTCGGAAATCGTGCCCCCACTGAGAGATACAATGAGCCTCATCGATGGCAATCAAAGTTATCGGCATAGACTGCGACCATTGTTCGATTTCGTCTAAAAGGCGCTCTGGCGAAATATAAAGGAGTTTAATTCGGCCAGCAAACACGTTTTCCAAGATATCACGGTTGTCGGCCTCGGTCTGCTGGCTGTTTACGGCAGCGGCCGGTATGCCATTGGCACGCAAGGCATCCACTTGGTCGGTCATCAAGGCCAATAACGGCGACACCACTATCGTGCATCCATCGTTGAGCAAAGCCGGAATCTGGTAACATAGTGACTTGCCGCCCCCCGTGGGCATAAGCACAACGGCATCACCTCCGTTAACCACGTGGCTGATGACGGGAAACTGAAGCGGCAAAAAGTCATCGTATCCATAAAAGCGCTTAAGCACGCTTAATGCTTTCTTCCTTAATATTCTGTCATCCATACGTTGCGCCGCCTTATTATGCATCAAAAGGCATTCTTTTCACCTTTGAAAACGTTGATAACGGTGAGCAATATTATCTTCATGTCGAGCATAAAGTTCCAATTCTCGGTATACCACACGTCATATTCCACACGTTTCTCCATCTTCCAAAGTTGGTCGGTGAGTCCACGGTAGCCATTGACCTGAGCCCAGCCGGTGATTCCGGGCTTGATTGTGTGGCGAACCATATACTGTTCAATCAAGGCGCTGTAAGCCTCGGTATGCTTTATCATGTGGGGACGTGGTCCCACGATTGACATGTCGCCCTTCCACACATTGAAAAATTGCGGCAGTTCATCGATGCTGGTGTGGCGCAGGAATTCACCGAATCGGGTCGTGCGAGGGTCATCTTTCGAGGCCTGACGCGTGTCACTTTCTCCATTGACGCGCATGGTGCGGAACTTATAGCAATAAAACGGATTACCACGGTACCCGGTGCGCTTCTGCTTGAAAAAGACCGGCCCGGGCGACGACAGCTTGATTCCAATGGCCACGGGTATCAGCACAATGGGCGACAGAACGAGCACCACACTCGACACAATGAAGTCGAACATGCGTTTGGCTATGCGGTTAAATGGATTGCCCAACGGATATGGCCTGATGGAGAGAATGGGCACATTGCCTATTGACTCCAGCTCAAAACGTCTGGTTATGTGCCGGCCGAACTGCGGCACATAGTAAAAATCAATGGCATTAGCCTCGGCAAGCTTAATAAGATGTGCCACGGCATCGTCGTCGGTATCGGGAATGGCACAATACATCTCGTCGATTGTGTGCTGTTGCAGAAAATCGGCCAAGCCCGACAATGGAGCTATATACCCTTCTTGCTTACAGGCCTGCGGATTGTCGTCGAAAAGGCCCATGACACGATATCCGTAGCCCAAATCGGACTTCAGCTCATCGATCAGCCTCATTCCCACATTTCCGCCACCTATCACCACTATGCGCCTGTAATTAAAGCCTTTGCTGCGGTACCATTTGATCACCTTTCGGGCCAGTATCCACCAGATTCCAAGGCAGCTGAAAAACAGCAAATAAAATCGCAGGACTATGCGCCAAGTGGTATTGCTGATGTCGAGAAACGACAGGAGCGACAAAAAGATGGCCGCATGAATGGCCACTGTCTTTACAACCTTAAGCAGAACCCGGTCGGCATACACAACCCGACGGGCGTGTATGCTCGAAAAGATGTGCAGTATCGCTAAAAACGCCACATTGAGCATAAGCCACACCGAGCGCGAGAAGAAATCATCGGTCACATGATTCCACAGACACGTAAACGCATATGTGGCATTAAGGATGACGAAATCCACTCCGGTGAAAATCCATCGTATAAACTGTCCGTATCTACCCTTACTCTCCACTTACTGTTCTGCTACTAATTGTGTGCGGTCGCATCGCTCGTTAAATATCATAAACTCTCCCATCGGGCTGGCATAGCCTGCTGCAACGGGAGAGTGATGTGTGTAAGTCATTGCATCACCATGGAATGGCAAAGCAATCAGGCCTTGTCGTCGATAACCTTGATTTTGTTCTCGAGCATGGCAATGTCTTCCTTGATCTTTTGAATCTTACGCTCCATTTCCTTAACAATGGAGTTGCCAGCCTTGGATCGTGCAGACAGGAAGCCCAAATTGTTCTCATAAGTCTTGAGTTCATTACTCCTCTGCTCATAAGTGCGCACAAGGCGTTCACGCTCACGTTGCAACTTGTCGCCCGAGCCGATTTTAGCTATTGAGCTTTCGAAGTTTGCCATACGGGCACGTGTGGCCTTCATGTCAAATTTGTCGTACGCTTTGTCGACTGCCTCACGATAGCGGGCATATATCTTATCCTTTTCTTTGAATGGCACATGACCTATTTCCTGCCACTTGGCCATCAGCTCACGCACTTGCTTGGAAGCTTCGGCCTGGTCAACATTCTCATCGGCCAGCAAAGCTTCTATGGCTGAAATCACCTCGTTTTTAGCCTTGAGGTTGCTATGCTCAACGGCATGGGTGCTATTGGCGTTTTTCTTCTTTTCGTCGAAGAAATAATCGCAAGCTGCAATAAAGCGTTTCCACACGGCATCGCTGTGCTTTTTCACAACAGGCCCCACGGTCTTCCATTCTTTCTGCAATGCCACAAGCGCATCAGACGTTGATTTCCAGTCGGTAGAGTCTTTCAATGCCTCGGCTTTTTCGCACAATTCAGTCTTTTTGGCCAAATTGGCGGCAAGCTCATCTTTCATATTCTTGAAGAATTCGGTCTTCTTTCCAAAGAACTCATCGCACGATTTACGGAAGCGCGCAAACAGTTCGGTATTCACCTTTTTGGACGCAAAACCCACCTTTTTCCAATCATCTTGCAATGAGATGATTTGCTTTGTGGCATCGTTCCAGGCAGCATAAGTCTTGAGTGCATCGATTTTTATAGCCTCTATCTTCTCGCACAAAGCGGTCTTTGCATCGGCATTGGCCTTCTCGGCTTGCTTGCGTTCCTCGAAGAATTGCTGATATTTTTTATTAACAACAGACGAGGCATTCTTAAAGCGTGCCCACAAGCCTTCACGCAAATCCTTGGCAACCGGGCCAGTCTCGCGCCATGTGGCGTGCAGTTCCTGCAGTTTCTTGAATGCATCCACTATGCTGCCTTCATCGTCCAAGGCCTCGGCCGAAGCACAAAGTTGCTGCTTAATTTCAAGATTTTTCTTGAAATCATAGTCACGCAGTTCTTTGTTCATTTTCAGCAAGTCGTAGAAGCGTTCCACCGCTACCTGATA
>CAVFVP010000041.1:7030-17826 GCA_963625945.1 Agathobacter rectalis
TGATAGTCCTTCCATAAATCTGTCTCATTAGTGGCAGGCACATCGCCAATTGTCTTAAAGTCTTGCTGAAGCTGTTGGACATGGGCAAACTGCTTGTTTATATTGTCGGCGTCGTTGCTGATAGCCGTAATTTCATCGATGATTTTGCGTTTATTCTCAAGATTTTCGGCCTTGATGGCATCTTGCTCGGCATTATAGGCCGCGCGCTTTTCCTTGAGTGATTGCAGAATTTCCTTTACACGGTTTTCCTCAGCATCGTCCTTAACGGCAAATGCAGCCTCCTCGTTGCCTGCGGCCAAGAACGCCGCTTTCTCTTTTGCCACCTCATCCTTGCGGATGGCAAAAAAGGCTGCTTTGATTTGAGGCACGTCTTCCTTCACGCTTTCAATGGGCTTGTCGAGCAATTTTTCAAGTGCCTCAACAAGTTCCGACTTCGACATGGAGGAATATCCGGCTGATGCCGACTCTTCTGCAGTCGCATTAGATTCATCAACTGCCGGAGCGGCCTCTGCTGCGACCACTTCAGGCTTATTTTCAACACATTCGGCTGCAGCTTCTGCAGCTTCATTTCCCAAGGTTACTTCCTTTTCGAGAATCTCTTTCGATTCAGACATTTCTCGCGATTCCATATTATTCTGTTTTTAAAGCCGACAATCTGCCAAACGGCTCAACGGCCGCCAGCAAACAGCCCGCACATTTAAACTCAAAAATACACATTTTTTCATATTGCAGAAAATTATCTGTGTGTTTTTTTCGTTTTTCACCCTAAAAATGGAACTAATGAAACATTTTCGGTGATAATTGTGTTTCGAAATATTTATTATTGTGAGTGAAAAGGTCAGGAGAATCAGGCCTCAGGGCCATAATAAAGCGTGGTACAATTCTCGGGACGCAACACCTGTTGTGCCGAGCAAAGAATGTCGTCGGGGGTAAGCGACCGATAGTGTTCTATTTCATGATTCATTTCGGTGACAGATGAGCACAATTCGTATTCACACATCTTTACGGCCTTTTGGGCATAAGCAATATTGTCGAACAAGAAAGTTGACGCATATTTATTGGCACACTTCGCCACTTCATGCTCGGTCACTCCGCCAATCAACAAAGAGGATATTTGACGGTCAATGGCGTCGGCTGCACGTTCCCACTCCACTCCGGGGCAGAGCCGTCCTTTAATATAGAAAAGTCCGGGATCGTAGAGCCCCGACACCGATGCGTCAATATCGATAAACAAATCACTGTTCATAAGAACATTGCGATATAGACGCGATGACTTCCCGTTGGACAGAACATCGCTAAGCATATCACATGCGCGGTATCCGGCGTCATTACGGCCACACATGTGATAAGCCTTTAAGATCATATTGTGCGGAACCGCCCTGCGAGCCTTGACAAGACGCGGAGAATACTGAACAGGTTCCTGTGGCAACGAGCGTTTCGTCGTGGACCGTGGTGGAATATCACCAAACCACTTTTCGGCCAATCTGACTGCAACATCGAATTTCACATTTCCCGACACTGCCAATACCAACCTGTCAACAGAATAATGCGACTCAAAAAAGCGTCTGACATCGGCAGTTGTTGCCTTTTCTATGTCTTCGGTGGCTAGGCCAATTGTAGGCCACCGGTATGGATGCACGGTGTAGGCTGAGCCATGAGCCAAATGAAGGACGTCGCCGTAAGGCTGATTCAAACAGCGCTGCTTGAATTCCTCGATCACCACGCTTTTCTGCAGGGCCACACTTTCATCGTCGAGATTGAGACTGAGCAAACGGTCGCTTTCCAGCCAAAAAGCGGTTTCAACATTATGTGCAGGAAGCACATCGTAATAGTTTGTAACATCGCAACTTGTCCATGCGTTGCTACTGCCTCCGGCTTTCTGTAGCGGGCCATCGTATGACGGTGCATTTAGCGATCCGGTAAACATCAAGTGCTCCATCAAGTGAGCCAAACCAGTCATGCATGGATTCTCATCCCGAGAGCCCACATCATACAGCAGATTTAGCGCAACCATGCGGGTCGACGCATCATAATGGTGCAACAACCTTAGTCCATTTGACAGCTTATACGAATCCACCTTGATCATTTGCCGTGCCTGCGAAATGGATTTTACTGTTTAAGAACCTGTGCTTTGATTATGCGCACATCGTTCACCGGACGGTCGTTCTTGCCAGTGGTCACGTTTTGGATTTTATCAACCACATCCATACCCTCAACCACCTCACCAAACACAGTGTATGATCCGTCGAGATGAGGTGTGCCACCCACTGTGGTATAGGCTGTGCGCTGCTCAGGTGTGAAGCTGAACGGCTGTTGGGCATATGTGGCTTCGGTGGTGGCTATAAGGGTGTCTTGCAATGCCTTTAGGCCTATGCTGTCTTTTTTATGGCGCAGAATCATGATTTTCTTACGGTTTTCGCCGACCAGTTTGTTGAAAATCTCATTCTTCTTCATGTCGGCCATACGCTCCTCCATCTGCTGGAGTTGTTGCTGCGAATACACGTTGCCAGTCACTATGTAGAATTGCGATCCGCTGCTTCTGCGCTCTGGATTAACCTCGTCACCAGTGCGTGCGGCAGCAAGCGCACCGCGCTTGTGGAAATACTCTGGATATACTATTTCGGCTGGAACGGTGTAACCCGGGTCACCAGCGCCAAGCAGCGAATCTGCTGTGGCATTTTTGGAATTACCGTCACCGGTCTGCACCATAAAATCCTTTATCACACGGTGGAAGAGGACACCATCGTAATAACCATCTCTCACCAGCTTAATGAAATTGTCGCGGTGTTGCGGCGTCTTGTCGTAAAGCGCCACCACCACGTTTCCTAAAGAGGTCTCCAATTCAACCTTCACGCAGTTGTTCAATTTATCGTCGTTTGATGCCATGCGGCTATTCTGCCCCGACATTGAGCACGACAATGCCCAAATAATCGTGGCAAACACCAAAGCACAGCGGTTTATAAAAGTCATGATTGTGTTTTTGTCTTTTTTGATGGGCGGAGTTACATTCCCACAGGATAAAGGCGCTTGTAGATGCGGCGGAAATTATCGTCCTTGGCACTTAGCTCCTCGGCATGCTCTTTGTAGTCGGCGCCCCATATTGAGGCTATGAGGTCGCCAAGATACACATGCTCGCGATCTTTATCGATGGCCGTTTTGACAAGACGGCTTACCTGCTCAGCATATTTTGAAGCATTAATGGCATTGAGGTAACGGGCCGTGCTGACCACAAACTGCCCTGTCTTGTCGACTGCGATTATTCTGTCGACCAGTTCGGGCATTATACTGTCGCTTGAGCCAATGTTGTTAACAATGTACTCATAAGTCAATAAGCCATTGGGGTCCTTTTCTAATTTTTTCTTCAAAGCTTCGTCCATAATTCTAATACTCTTCTTAGATAAACATCGATAATTCTACATATATCATTTCCAAATGACGTAACAAAGGTAATAAAATTTATTGTCACACTGTGAAAATCTGTAATTAAATAGCAGACACCTTAACAGAAAGCAAGTGGTTTGGCCAGGATCCTACATAGCCAAACCACTGTGAGTCAATTGAATTACTTGAAGTAATTTCTCATTTAACACTTATACGTCCTTCTCCTCAAGGCCATAGTGCTTCTTCTTGTCGAGTAACAACAGCAAAACAGCAACAAAGACAGCCGCCACACCGAAACCGGTGAACACCCACATGGCGTTGGTGAAATCAGACTGACCGTTGACCACACTGCTTTGGAGCACATTGCCAATGAGAATCGGCACCATGGTAAGGCCAATATTCTGAATCCAGAAAATAATCGCATAGGCAGAACCCAACTCCTTCATTGGTATGATTTTGGGCACTGATGGCCACATGGCACTGGGGACAAGAGAGAACGCTATGCCCAGCAACACGGTAAGTGCGATAGCAAAAAACACTGAATTGAAAATGGGCAGAGCGAAAAACAGGTGGACAACAGTAAGCATCACAGAGCCTATTACCATTAGTGTGGCACCCTTGCCAATGCGGTCGTAGACAGTGCCGAATATTGGTGTAAGGATAATGGTGCCGAACGGTAATATAGACGGGATGAAACCTGAAAGCGCCGGGTCAACACCATACTTGGTCTCCATCAGTTTGGCAGCGAACTTCAAGAACGGGAATACACCTGAATAGAAAAGCAGGCACAAAATAGTGATAAGCCAAAAACCGGGGTTAGTGAAAATATCCTTGAGGTCGGCCAAGCGGAACCCCTCATCATCGGCCTGAACCTTATCGGTAATAGAGGCCTTCTTATTGGCTTCAATCGACTTGTCGAGTTTTGAGTCCATAACACAATACACGAGGAAAGCCAAAAGACCTATGCACAGGCAAACCACACCAAACAATATGGGTGACGACAACTCGTAATGATCGGCAATCCACGGACTGAGGCCCAATGCCGCAGCCGTGCCCAGGCGAGCCATACCCACCTGGATACCCATTGCCAAAGCCAAACCATGACCGGTGAACCATTTGGTAAGCACCTTCGACACCGTGATACCGCAAATCTCACAGCCCACACCGAATATGCTGAAGCCCAGGCCGGCATAAAGCACCTGCACCTTCACTTGTCCGGAAAGGCCGAAAAACGACGCAATGCCCGGGACCTCGACTGTGGGAAGCGGGGAAACATATTTTATTGAATAAAACTTCACCGCTGCACCAATCACCATCAGTCCACACGACAGCACACCTGTGAAACGAATGCCTAACTTGTCGAGAATAAGACCGCCAAAGAAAAGCATCAGCAGATACACATTGATGATGCCATATGAACCGGCAAAGAATCCGTATTCCGAACCAGTCCACCCCATGCCTCCTGATGCAATAGGCTTCTCGAGCATACTTTCGAGCGGCGACGCCACATCGGTGATAAAATACCCCATCATCATGGTAAATGCCACAATGAACATCGCAATCCAGCGCATTGCGGCTGAATCGTTGAGTTGCTTTCTAATAATTTCCGTCATTATAGTATTGTTATTGTTACAGTGCATTATGAGATTGCAAAGGTAAGCAATTTCATGTTTATTAAAGCATGACAGCTGTAAAAACCACACGCGGCATGGCAAAATGCCGTTTTGAACAACCATTTTGAGCGTTTAGCCAAGCAACAACGATTAGATGCAAGGGGCACAGCCAATGCCGAAACAATAGCTACGCCCCTATAAACAACTAATCAAAAAAAACGAGACAGGATGCCCTACTTTTTAGAATAATATTGTAATTTTGTTCAGCGAATCGCATCGGCCACACGATTTGACCACACATTCGCCTTCACCACGACATTAATATAAATGCCAAGACCCATCGGGATGCACAAAACCAATCACACAGCCCGCCTGGTCAAGGCAATACCACAATGAAAATTAGCTTCTACTTAGAATATCACACTATCACCGGCGAAAGCCTTGCTGTAAGCTACAGACTGGACGGTGAAGACCAGCAAATGATGCCTATGGCCTCAAATGACGGTTTTAACTGGCAGTGTACAGTCGACAATCCAACAACACAGGCAGAAACAGTAAGCTATCACTACTGTGTGGTCAGCAGCACAGGCCAAACGGTGCGCACCGAATGGCACTTGGCACCACACATGGCCATCATAGAGCACCGCCACACACACCTACACGATTTGTGGCACGACGAGACCGACCACAGTCCACTATATGCATCGGCTTTCACCGATTGCCTTTTCGGGCACGTTAAGCAAAAACACACTGCCACAGCCGGTACGTTGAGGCTGACAGTCACATCGGCACAAGTCTACCGCAACGAGAGCCTTAGGCTAGTAGGCGAGACTGAGGCATTAGGATGCTGGGACCCGACAAAAGGACTTGAGATGCACAATATAGGATGTGGCGTTTGGCAAACCGACATCAACCCGAGCGAGTTACTCCAAGCATTCGAGTTTAAGTTTGTGGCTGTTTCACCCAACAACGGCGCTTGCACTTGGGAAAGCCGTGACAACCGCCACATTGTTCTGCCCACAACCACTACCGGAGAACTGACCGTGATTGAGCTTGGCGAGGCCGCTTTCAGAAGCAGAATGCCACGTATTGCCGGCACGGTGATTCCTGTGTTCTCGCTGCGCAGCAATGGCGGATGCGGCGTAGGTGATTTCGGCGACCTGAAGATGATGATTGACTGGGTTGCCCTCACCGGGCAACACATTCTGCAGATTTTGCCCATCAACGACACAACAATCAGCCACACGTGGGCCGACTCCTACCCCTACAACAGCATCAGCATTTATGCACTGCACCCGCAGTATACCGATTTGCGCCAACTTCCGCCACTAAAAGACAAGGCGAAACGCAAGCACTACGACGAAGTGAGGAAACAGCTCAATGCGCTGCCACATGTTGATTACGAGAAAGTGAACGAGGCAAAGCTCCAATACCTTCACGAAGCATACAGCCAAATGAAATCAAACGTCGTGCGCAGAGCATCATACAAGGCATTTGTCAAGGCCAACAACCACTGGCTAAAACCCTATGCCACCTATTGCCACAACCGCGACAAATACGGAACCGCAGATTACTCAAAATGGCCCGGCGCCGAGCCCGACAACGCGACCATTGGATTCTGGTATTTCGTGCAATACATACTAGACCAACAACTTAAAAGCGCACACCTCCACGCCCAAAGCAAGGGGGTGATACTCAAGGGCGATATTCCCATTGGCATCAGCCGCAAGGGAGTGGAAGCCTGGATAGAGCCAAAATACTTCAATCTCAACAGTCAGGCGGGCGCCCCTCCCGACGCGTTTTCGGCCGATGGCCAGAACTGGGGATTTCCCACCTACAACTGGGACACGATGCGACAAGACGGATATGCCTGGTGGCAACAACGATTCTCTAAGATGAGCGAATATTTTGACGCCTACCGCATTGACCACGTACTCGGATTCTTTCGGATTTGGGACATCCCGGCCAACTCTGTAACAGGACTGTTGGGACAGTTCTCGCCAGCCATGGGCATGACAAAAGAGGAAATAGAGAGCTACGGCATTCTTTTCGACGAGAGCAGGATGTGCAATCCGCTCATTACCGACGACATCACCAGCCAGCTACTGGGCGAGTGGGCCGATGAAGCAAAAGCGCGGTACATGACCGACAACGGCAACGGGACCTACTCACTGAAAGAAAAATATGCCACACAACGGGCCATAGAATGCGACATGCGTGGCAACGATGCCCGCAGCACAGCAATCAGGACTGGCATGTATGCCATAATCAGCAACGTTATTTTTGTGCATGACCGTAACGACCACAACCGCTACCACCCACGCATCGCCCTGCACCACGCCACAAGCTTTGCCGCTACAGACCAGCACACAAGAGAAGCGTTGCTGAAGCTGTATGACGACTACTTCTATCGACGTCACAACGATTTTTGGCGGCAAGAGGCAATGCAAAAACTGCCAGCCCTCACACAGTGCACACGCATGCTGCCGTGCGCCGAAGACTTGGGCATGGTACCAGAATGTGTGCCACAGGTGATGAGCGACTTGAAAATCCTAACACTGGAAATTCAACACATGCCCAAGAAATTCGGATTCGAATTCAGCAATTTGGCCGAGAACCCATACCTGTCGGTCAGCACGATATCAACCCACGACATGCCCACCCTGCGACAATGGTGGGACGAGAGCCCCGTGCAAGCCCAGCGGTATTTCAACAATGTGCTGGGGCATAACGGCGACGCACCACATCCACTGCCGGCCGACATAGCGAAAGAAATAGTTTCGGCTCATTTGGGAAGCCCGTCAATGCTTTGCCTGCTATCACTGCAAGACTGGTTGTCGATTGACGAAAACCTGCGCAACAGCAAAATCAACAACGAGCGCATAAACATTCCGGCAAATCCGCACCATTACTGGAAGTGGCGAATGCATCTCACCATCGAGGACTTGACTAACTGCCACAATTTCAACAGCGGCATATCCTCGATAATTAAAGCCAGTGGGCGCGACATATAAACGAACTACCCTTTAATAAAACACATACAACAATGATTAAAAAATCTTTTTGGAGTCTGCTGGCTTTACTGCCTTTAATGGCAGCCGGACAGACAGTCACATCGCCTAACGGCAACGTCTCGGTCAGTTTCTCGCTCGACAACGGGCGTCCAACCTACGAGATGAAGTACAAGCAGCATGAAGTGATCAAGCCCAGCCATCTGGGTCTTGAGCTTGACAAGAACAAGCATGCCAGCAAAAAGATGAAAGAAACCAACTTGATGGACGGCTTCGTAGTAAAAGACACCCAGACAAGCACTTTCGACGAAACATGGAAACCGGTATGGGGCGAGACGTCAACCATCCGCAACCACTACAACGAGCTGGCGGTCACCCTTAACCAGCCGAGTTCCAAGCGCAACATCATCATCCGCTTCCGCGTTTACGACGACGGCATGGGACTACGCTACGAATTCCCACAGCAAAAGTCGCTCAACTATTTCGTAATCAAAGAAGAGCACACACAGTTTGCCATGACTGGCGATCATATTGCCTGGTGGCTTCCCGGAGACTACGACACACAGGAATATGAGACTGTGGAATCGCGTCTGTCGGAAATCAGAGGCAAGATGAAGGCTGCGATAACACACAACGCATCGCAGACACAGTTCTCACCAACTGGAGTTCAAACCGCCTTGCAATTGAAGACCAACGACGGCCTGTATATCAACATTCACGAAGCAGCCTGCGTGAACTATGCCACCATGCACCTCAACCTCGACGACAAGAACATGGTGTTCGAATCATGGCTCACACCCGACGCCGAGGGCCTTAAAGGCTATATGCAGACCCCGGCTACTACACCATGGCGCACAGTGCTTGTGAGCGACGATGCACGCGACATGCTGTCGTCTAACCTGATTCTGAACCTCAACGAGCCTTGCAAGATTGAAGACACATCGTGGATTCACCCCACAAAATATTGCGGTGTGTGGTGGGAAATGATTGTGCGCAACAAGACTTGGCGCTACACCGACGAATTGCCATCGGTGCGCCTTGGAGTCACCGACTACAGCAAGACAAAGCCCAACGGCCGCCACGGAGCCAACAACGAAGAAGTGCGCAAATACATCGACTTTGCAGCCAAGAACGGGCTCGACCAAGTGCTTGTTGAAGGTTGGAACGAAGGTTGGGAAGACTGGAGCGGCAAAATGAAATTCGACGTTTTCGATTTCCTCACCCCCTACCCCGACTTCGACATAAAGGCCCTCAACGACTATGCCCACAGCAAAGGCGTGAAGCTCATGATGCACCACGAGACATCGGCATCGACCATCAACTATGAGCGCTACCTCGAAAAGGCCTACACGCTCATGAACCAATATGGCTACGACGCAGTGAAGAGCGGCTATGTGGGCGACATCATTCCACGCGGCGAACATCACTACAGCCAGACACTCAACAACCACTACCTCTACTGTGTGACCGAGGCTGCCAAGCACCACATCATGGTCAATGCCCATGAGGCAACACGTCCCACCGGATTGTGCCGCACATGGCCAAACCTTGTGGGTAACGAAAGTGCACGCGGCACTGAGTATGAGGCATTCGGCGGCAGTGAGCCTTACCACACAGTGATTCTGCCGTTCACCCGCCTGCAAGGCGGCCCGATGGACTACACGCCAGGAATCCTCGAGACCCAACTCTCGACATGGAGCAAAAACAAGAACTATGTGCACACCACCCTCGTGGGTCAGCTCGCCCTTTACCTGACAATGTACAGCCCACTGCAGATGGTGGCCGACCTGCCCGACAACTATGTGAAATATGACGACGCATTCCAGTTTATACGCGATGTGGCCGTCGACTGGGATGACTCGCGTTATCTCGAAGCCGAGCCGGCACGCTACATCACCGTGGCACGCAAAGCCAAAGGCACCGACAACTGGTTTGTCGGCGGCAAGTGCGACGCTCACGGCCATGAGTCGACAATTAAATTCGACTTCCTCGACAGTGGCAAGAAGTATGAGTGCACAATCTACAGCGACGGAAAGGATGCCGACTATGAGAAAAACCCCAAGTCTTACACCATCAAGAAACGCATGGTGAAAAAAGGCGACGTGATTAAGATCAAACAAGCACGCGGCGGCGGCTTTGCAATGTCGCTGTTTGCCAAATAACAAGCCACAACGGCTGCCAGTCGGCCTCAATACATGTCCGCAATACAGATAAGGCGGTGACGCAATGCGACAATTTTTTCCGTAAAAATTTGGAGAAAACGAAACGCTGCACTAAATTTGCCATACTTATCATAGACGACATGTATTGGGGCTGATTTGGCTTTGACAGCGTGTAGAGTTGATGAGTAAGCATGCGGAGTGATGATGGATGTACTCTTTAAAAACCGACATCAGACAATTTAACTGGCGAAAACAACTACGCTCTTGCTGCCTAACTGAAGTATAGTAGGTTGGCTTAATCTCCGCCCTAGGAGGCAGAGACAAGACATCACCCGATTGCCGTTTTTCCGAGGCGGATCGAAATGGTGGTGCTAGAATATCGGGAATAGGGACAAGCATGCCTCGGGCAAGTTCCGAAATTTAGAGGCTAAGCCGCAGATTGGTGGTTATGATCCTGTCGGCGGACGAAAACCAAGTCATAACTAAGCATGTAGAAAGCTTGTTGGTTCCGCGTTTGGACGAGGGTTCAAACCCCTCCAGCTCCACACAAAAGGCAATCTGGTGAGATTGCGCAACACAATCTAAAGAATACCGCTACGTAGCAGTTTGGACGTAGCGGTATCTTTTTT
>CAVFVP010000042.1:0-17134 GCA_963625945.1 Agathobacter rectalis
GAGTTAGGTCGTTGAATCCTGGCACTTGGTAGCGTAACACTTGAATGTCGGCAAAACGGTCGACATTGTAATTGAAATCATTGCTTTGAGCCTTGCCTACTGAAGTTGAGGTGATGGCTAACAATGCTGTGGCAATTAGCATTTTATTCATTGCTTGTTAATTATTGAGTGGTTCGTTCTAAGTTTTATTATTGATTTACTCCACATATAGCACAAGCCCTTTCAGATACTCGCCTTCAGGGTGATATATGTTGATGGGATGATCGGCTGGTTGCGTGAGTTGGTGAAGAATGCGCACCTTGCGACGCGACATTGCAGCCGCCGAGAAGACCGCCAGACGGAACTGTTCTTTATTGACGGCTTGAGAGCATGAGAATGTGAAAATAATGCCGCCCGGCTTGATTTTCTCAAATGCTTTGGCATTGAGCTTGCGATATCCTATCAGGGCATTCTTCAGTGCGCTCTTGTGTTTTGCAAATGCTGGCGGGTCGAGGATAATCAGGTCGTAATCGGTTGTCATCTCATCAAGATACTTAAATGCATCTTGGGCAAAAGCCTTATGTCGGACATCGGCCGGGAAATTCAGCTCCACATTATCGTTGGTTAGCTTTATTGCTTTTGCCGAGCTGTCGACCGAATGCACAAGTTGAGCGCCTCCACGCATTGCATAGAAGGAGAAGCCACCTGTGTAGCAAAACATGTTGAGTACCTTGCGGCCCTTAGCATATCGCTCAAGCAGACAGCGGTTTTCACGCTGGTCTACAAAGAATCCGGTTTTTTGCCCTTTGAGCCAATCCACATGGAACTTAAGGCCGTTTTCCATCGCAACATCGGTGTCATAGCCACCGATAATATACTCGTTTTGTGGGTCAAGCTGGGCCTTAAACGGCAGTGTGGTCTCGCTCTTGTAATACACATTCTGGACCATCCCTCCTGGCAAGCGTGTGAGCGCCTGTGCAATGATGTTGCGGGCGAAGTGCATGCCAGGCGAATGAGCCTGCATCACGGCGGTGGTACCATAAATGTCGACCACAAGACCCGGAAGGAAATCGCCTTCGCCATGGACAAGACGGAACGAATTGTTGTCGGCACGCATCAAATTGAGCGTTTCCCTCAGTGCATAAGCCTGCGTGAGCCGCTCAATGAAGAAATCTTCATTGATTTCACTGTCGTCAAAACAAAGCATACGCACTGCAATGCTGCCCACCTGATAGTGACCATTGCCAATAAGTGTTCCATCGTTGGCATAGACCGTGACAAGGTCGCCCTCGTCAACATTGTCCATACGGGCTATTGCACCCGAAAACACCCATGGATGAAACCGCTGAAGCGATTCTTCTTTGCCGCGACGCAAAATCACTGATTTGTAAACCATAAATCTGCTTTATTTGTGTGTGCTACAATATAAATATCTTTTGTTATGAAATGAAATATCACGCATCGTTACTTGAAGAAGAAACGATAGAGGTCGTTGCCGTTGGCAAAGACAAGCAGCAACAGCAAGAAAATCATGCCACCGGTAACTGCCCGTTCCATAAACTTCTCGCTAGGTTTGCGTCGTGTTATAATCTCAATGATCAAGAACAACACATATCCGCCATCAAGGGCCGGGATGGGAAGAATGTTCATCACGGCAAGCATTACTGATATGAGTGCTGTTATTTCCCAAAAAGCAAGCCAATTCCATTCGCTCGGGAAGATGCTGCCTATAGCGCCGAAGCCACCTATGCTTTTAGCGCCCTCAGGAGTGAACACAAGCTTGAGCTGCTTCACATAGCTCACAAGCTTCGACCATCCCATTTCAATACCACGCGGAATTGATTGGAATATTGAGTATTCTTTAGTAACGGTCTTGTAGACCTTGGTGGGCTCAGTTAGCATTATGCCCAACTTGCCGTCGCCATCGATTTGTGCATTTACAGTTGCCGTTTTGCCAGCACGCACGTAGGTTACGCGGGCCACTTTCCCTTTGTTTTTCTGCAAGGCCTCTGTAAAAAGGTCGTAACATGGAGTTGAGTCAGAGTTTACCGCTATTAGGCGGTCACCTTCCTTGAGGCCGGCCATTTCAGCCCCCATGCGTGCCTGAAGCTGTGAAATTACCACAGGAATGCGGTAAGTCATGAATATTTGATTCTGCTCAGCGTCTTTGTTAGCCGTGAAGATATACTTCGACGGGATTTTGATGTCGACAGTATCCTTATGGTTGCGCAGCACTTTCACAACCTTGGCTGTAAGCATAGCCTGCAGATCTTCGGCATTGTAATACCCGAGTGGGCGGTTATCGGCACTGTCGCAGAAAGCCATTCCCTCGGTGGCATTGCGGAAAGGAATAAACTGTTCGCCATAGGTGAATACTATTCCCGAATAGATCACGATGGCCAGCAGAAAGTTGAACAGCACACCGCCCACCATAATGAGCAAGCGCTGCCATGCCGGCTTTGAACGGAACTCCCACGGTTGTGCGGGTTGCTTCATTTGCTCGGTATCCATTGACTCATCAATCATTCCAGCTATTTTGCAATATCCACCGAGAGGAACCCACCCAATGCCGTACTCTGTGTCGCGCCATGACGAGCGCATGCTACCGTCGGGACGTGGTTTGGGTTTGGGCTTAAATTTCACAAGCTCAAACCATGGGTTGAAAAACAAGTAGAACTTTTCTACCTTAACTCCGAAAATTCTAGAAAATATGTAGTGTCCAAACTCATGGACAAACACCAGCAGACCTAAAGAAAAAATCAGCTCAAATGCTTTAAGCCAAAAAGAACTCATTGCGTTTCGTAAAAATTATTATTTGATTAATGATTGGGCGTAGCGGCGCACCTCTTGGTTGACTTGCACATAATCGTCGTAGACAGGTGAGGCTACAAAGTTTGCCGCCGCCATTGATTTATTGATAATATCGTAGATTTCAGTAAATGATATCTGGTTGTGTAAGAATGCTGCCACTGCTATTTCATTGGCTGCATTCATGGCACAAGCGGCCGTTCCCCCTTTTTCGGCAGCTTCGAATGCAGTGGTGAGTAATGGAAACTTATCAAAATCGGGTTTCTCAAATGTGAGATTGGAATAATCTGAGATTGACAGCTTTTTACTGTTGGAAGGCAGACGTTGAGGCAAGCCCATTGCATAACGAATGGGCAGATGCATGTCGGGAAGGCCAAGTTGCGCCTTTACAGAGCCGTCAACGAATTCCACCATCGAGTGTACAATCGACTGTGGATGTACTACGATTTCTATGCGGTTGTGAGGCACACCGAAAAGCCACTTGGCTTCAATCATCTCAAACCCTTTGTTCATCATTGTGGCCGAGTCGATGGTGATCTTTGCGCCCATGTTCCAATTAGGGTGTCTTAATGCGTCGGCAGCAGTCACTGTTGCCAGCGAGTCTTTCAGCCATGTGCGGAACGGGCCGCCAGATGCCGTAAGGATGAGTTTTGAGATGCTTTGAGGGTCTTCACCCACGAGGCATTGGTAAAAAGCCCCATGCTCAGAGTCGACCGGAAATATCTTTGACTGTGAATTAGCGAGCAAACCGGTTATCAATTCGCCAGCCACCACAAGCGTTTCCTTGTTGGCAAGGGCAATGTCTTTCCCTGCCTTTATAGCATTGATTGTCGGTTCTAAGCCACTATAACCAACCATCGCCGTAACCACGATGTCGACTTCGGCGTCGGTGACAACTTCGGCTATTGCCTGAGAGCCAGTGAGCACCGTGATATGCATGCCATCAAGAGCCGTGCGCACCTTGCCGTAGAGGCTGGAATCTGCTATGACCACATATTTTGGTCTATAAGCAATGGCCTGCTCGATAAGCAAGTCTGCACTTCTGTTGGCCACGAGCAGCCAAGCCTTGAAAAGGTGGGGATATTCCGATATCACGTCAAGTGTTTGCCGCCCAATTGATCCGGTACTGCCAAGAATGGCTATGTTTTTTGTTCGTTGTTTCACAAAGTCGTAGTTTAGAGAGTACAAATTTAATACTCTTTTTGCGTATTGTGAAATCGTCAGCCATAAATTATCTTAATGCCAAACGTCACCCAACGGCAGTGTGTGAAATCAATCAGTCGTCAACGGTAACAATTTGTCCGTCATATGCCAACCCAAATCCCTGGGGGAGAGCCTGCCCTACTTGGGCATGAAGGCCCATGTCGTGACTACAATGGACAAACAGGGTGCGCTGTGGCGCTATGCGCCGAGCCACATCAATTGCCTCAGACAGCGATAAATGTGACAAATGTGGCTTAATGCGCAACGCATTGATTACTAATAATGATATCCCATGCAAAGACTTAATCTGCTCATCAGAGATGGTTTTGCAATCGGTGATATAGGCAAGGGGGCCTATTCGGTAGCCATAGATTGGCAATTTATAGTGCATGATTGGAATGGGTGCCACCTCAACCCCTTCGGCCATAAACGGACGGTCGTTGATTTCGTGAATTTCAAAAATAGGAACCCCTGGATAAAGATGCTTGGCAAAGCAATAAGGCATTCGGTTGTGCAAGTCATCGACAACATCCCCCTTGGCATACACTGGAAATTTGTGGTCGTGTGAGCAGTATGCCCGCAAATCGTCAATGCCGCCTATGTGGTCGTAGTGGAAATGCGTTATCAAGAGTGCATCAATTGCATTGTCGGAAGCACGGAGCATTTGAGTGCGAAAGTCGGGGCCGCAATCAATAAGTAACTTCTTACCGCGATAGCGCACTATGACCGATGTGCGCAGGCGTTTGTCGTGTGGGTCAGTTGACATGCACACAGGACATTTACACCTTATTTGTGGCACACCGGTGGATGTGCCCGTTCCTAAGAATTCTATTTCAAGCATTTGTTTACCCTCTTATATTTATCCCCTTGTGATTCACTCTCTAAATCCTTTAAGCAGCCCATCAACAAAGTAAAGGTATGAGCCCCCGTCATAATACCAATATTCACGCATGCCAGATTGGTCAGGAACCCGTGAAATTGTTTTTGGCGAGCCTTTCGACAACGTGCATTCCTCCTTGGTCATATCTACTGCTACCCGGCCATTGATGATTCGCTCCCAATTTTCTGCGCTTATGTCGGGATACGATTTGTGGATGTCAGTGACAGAGAACAGCGAGTCGAAGCTTCGGTTACGCATGAAAGTATCACCTACGGCCATCCAAACGAATGCCGACCTGCCGTTATCGATTGACGTAAATGCCACCTTTAACGGGAACACCTTGTTGCCTGGCAACACGCTGTCAATCCTCACGGCAATAAACTTGCGGCCAGACACCATCTCTTCGCTTGCCACATCGTACCAAATGGGTGTTTTTATATATACAATCCTGCCTGCTAGCAACTTTCGTGCATAAGCCACAATATCATTGTCAATAAGAAATGGAATAGATGTCTTGGCATTGAAATCAGTGATGGTCTTACCCGATGGATATACAAGCATGTGGTCGCCATCGTAGAACTGCACATTAAGAATTTTCCGATTGTCAAGCAACGTTGAGGTAGTGTAGCCGCGATACTCAAGCGACTTTCCCGCAAGCCGAAGCTTAGTGATGTCGTATTTTTCAGAGGGAGCGAAAATCAGCCTGATTTGGTCGTCGGCAACTGTGAATGTTTTTCCACTGCGCCAAGCCGGCAGTGAGTCGCAATAGGCAAGCAGACTATCATCAAGACTTGTGTGGGAAACATTTGAATAGGCTTTGCGCACATCCTTTTCGGTTATCTGTTTTGTGCCTTCCACGCCGGTAAAGCACGAAGACAATGTGACAATCAGTGCCACACTAGCGCACAACAACCCCACTCGCGATTGATTCAATTTGATTTTCATATAATCGCAATATGATTAATATAGACTGTTACGGTTGCAACCTATTGCAAACGATTTTGGCAGAAAGGCTGCAATCAATCTGTTTCTTTTTACTTTTGCAAAGATAATGCGTTTGCCTTAGAAATCAAAGAAACACCTCACCAACCGGAATGTGTATATCGTAACCTGTGAGTAGTCACGGTTAGGGACTATTTAATTTGATTAAACAGTAAAAATATTTAACTTTGTATTCTTATGATTTATCCAGGCAATTTTGAGTCAAAAATAGGTTTTGATTCCATACGAAAAGAGGTGGAAAGCCGGTGCATAAGCTCCCTCGGCACCTCATATTGTACAAAAATGCGAATGTCGGCAAATCGTACCGACGTGGAACTAAAGCTCAACCAGACAAACGAGTTTCTAATGATTTTGCAATCTAAGAAAGACTTCCCAGTGAGCTATTTCTTCGATATGCGTGTTCACCTCAAGTGCCTTACTGCCCCAGGGTCATTTATCACCTCGGAAAACCTGTTTGACTTGCGCCGCTCTTTATCCACAGTGGCCGGAATTGTAAATTTCTTTGCTGTAAGCGACGGCGAATCTTCGCCATATCCTTGTCTATCTGATCTTGCCCATGGAATGATGCCATTTCGTGAACTTGTGACGGAAATTGACCGGATTGTTGACAAATTTGGCAACATCAAAGACTCCGCATCGACACGGCTTCGTGAATTGAGGCAACAGATTGCTTCGGCCACGTCGAGCATCAACGGAATAATGCGGCGAATCATAGCCAATGGTAAAAAGGACGGTTTCTTTGACAACGACACAGCCCCTTCTGTGCGCGATGGTCGCCTTGTGCTGCCCGTGGCCCCTATGCACAAGCGAAAAGTTCGCGGCATAGTGCATGACGAGTCGGCATCAGGCAAAACCATATTCATAGAACCAGAGGAAATAGTAGAAGCTAACAACCGCATTCGGGAAACAGAATCTGAGATAAGACGTGAGATTGTGCGTATTCTCACTGAGATCACCGATATGATCCGTCCGCACATTGATGAACTGCACGCCACTTATTCAACGCTAGGCCTGTTTGATTTCATTAGAGCAAAGGCAATATTTGCAGCCGACATTGATGGACAAATGCCTCACATTGAAAATCACCCCACTGTTGAGTGGTATCATGCTGTGCATCCGGTTCTGTTGCTTTCGCTTAGAGACCAAGGGAAGGATGTGGTGCCGCTCAACATAGAGTTAAACCAGAAGCAACGCATACTAGTGATTTCAGGTCCCAATGCAGGCGGTAAAAGCGTGTGTTTGAAAACGGTGGGTGTGGTGCAATATATGCTGCAGTGTGGTATGTTGCCGCCAGTCTACAGCAACTCACACATGGGCCTGTTTAGTAACATTTTTATTGACATAGGCGACCAGCAATCGATTGAAGATGACCTAAGCACTTATAGTTCACATCTTCAAAACATGAAGACTTTTCTGTCACGGGGCAATGCGCAGACGCTGGTGCTTATTGATGAGTTTGGAAGCGGCACCGAGCCTCAAATTGGCGGTGCTATTGCACAAGCCATACTTGAACAACTAAACGGCCGACGCATGATGGGGGTAATAACAACCCACTATCAAAACCTAAAGCATTTGGCTGAAGACACACCAGGACTCGTAAATGGTGCCATGCTCTATGACCGCCAACAGATGAAACCGCTGTTTCAACTGTCAATCGGTTATCCAGGTAGCTCATTCGCCATCGAAATCGCTAGGAAAATTGGGTTGCCGTCAGATGTAATAAGCAAGGCTTCAGAGATTGTCGGGTCGGACTACATTAATATGGATAAGTATCTGCTCGACATCGTTCGTGACCGCCGCTATTGGGAAAACAAGCGTCAGGAAGTGCACATCAAGGAGAAAAAACTAGATGCGGCAATCAATGACTACAACACGCAAATCGACACCCTAAGCCGCGAACATAAAAGCATTATTAACGAGGCAAAAAAAGAAGCCAAGGAAATTCTAAAACAGAGCAATAGAGCCATTGAACGAACCATAAAAGAAATCAAGGAAGTTCAGGCCGATAAAGAGCGCACAAAGGAAGCCCGTAACAAGCTTGATGAATTCAACGCCCAATTGGGCGAAAGAAACCACCAGTCGCGCCTACTGCAACAGTCAATCAAGCCAAAACACACAGTGAAACCGCCTCGTAAGACGCAACCTTCAACCCTGCCTGCCGACCGCCCTATAGTTATAGGTGACAATGTGGTTATGGAAGATTCGTCAACAGTGGGAAATGTGCTGAGTATCGACGGGAAATGGGCAACCGTGGCCTTTGGCGCTCTTAAGACAAAGGTCGAAGTGAAGCGGCTAAAACACACTATGCGTAAGGCTGAAAGGCCCAAAGATGTCGCCTTTATAAGTAATAGCACGACAGACGAGATGCGTGCGCGCCAGCTCAACTTCAAGCAAGAGATTGACGTTCGCGGCATGCGTGCCGATGAGGCTCTACAGGCAGTAACCTATTTCATTGATGATGCAATCCAGTTTAGTGCTAAACGTGTGCGCATACTGCATGGCACAGGCACGGGAGCCTTGAGAGAGGCAATCAGGCAATACCTCAACACAGTGAATGGAGTGAATAAATATCACGACGAGCACGTGCAACTCGGAGGAGCTGGCATCACAGTGGTTGAGCTGTCATGAGTCCCATTCCGCCCTACCGAGCACGGCATTGCTCGTTTTTAATGAAAAAACATAGTGATGAACTTGAATAGTGCTGTTTTTTTACTATTTTTGTTAAACTAAAAGACTTCAACGGGGTCTAATCCCCAATTATTTAAATTCCGGCCTCTGTTATTACCAGTTAACAGATTGTTATGGCATCAACGGCAACATAGCACACAGGCCAGATAAAACTGATGTTTAACCCCATTAGACAACCTGCGCATATGAAGACGTATCCATTAACCCAATCCCAATTGGGCATTTTCATGGAATGGGCATCAAACCCATTATCCACACAATACAACATCCCATTTCACATTGAACTCGACTCAAACATCAATGCCGACCGCTTTGAGAAGGCTCTTTTGACGGTAGCTCAGGCGCGTCCTATGATGAGGACAAAATTTGTGATGGTCAATGGCAATCCTCGCCAGTACGCTGACGACAACATGAAATTCATGGTGAAGCGCACACATATGACCGACAATGAGGTTGAAGAATACAAGAACAGCGGATTTTGCGTACCCTTCGATTTGCTTTCCGGTGAGCAGCTGTGGCGGTTTGAGATTGTGGAGACGCCAACCGGTCGCATACATTTCTTTTGGGACTGCCACCACACCGTATCGGACGGGACCACAAACGTGAAATTCAAAGACGAAGACCTACCGAGAGCATATGCAGGTGAACCACTCGACAAGCCGGAATATGGCGAATATGAATTTGCCGAAGAGGAAGAGCTGTCGTTTGGCACCGATGTGTATAACCGATCAAAACAATATTATGCCGATAAGTTCGCTGACGTCAACCTGTTGACATTTGCGCCACAGAACGTATCACCATGGGGCAAGCTAATTCGTCGGTCGGCTTATTTACCATGTGAGGAGGTCGACGATTGGAGTAAACAGCACGGTGTAGCAAGCAACAACTTGTATATGGGTGCCATTGGATATGTGCTCTCATGTTACGCCCATGAGCGGAAAATTGCAATATCGACAGTGAACCACGGGCGAATCAATAAGAAAATATCCCACGTCTATGGTATGTTTGTGCGTTCGGCACCTATCCTATTTGACATTGATTCGCAAATTAAAATCATCGACTATGTGAGTAGCACACGTCGCGAGTTGATGAGCACCATACGTTACGGCAATTACCCATTCAATCATTTTTGCGGAGACATGCAGCAAAAGATGGGTATTTCCTTTACATTTCAAGGTGCCAACATGCAGGAGAAACTTGTGATAGGTGATAATGAATATCACTTAAATCAATTATCGAGGGGTAATATCTCAAACGACATAGTAATTTGCATTTACCAAACGCCTTCAGGTGAATACGAAACACGGGTGGAATGCAGCGACGCTTTATATAGCACAGACTACATTGGCCAGTTTGCCAAATGCATCAATACCGTAGCGCAACAAATGATGGCAAACCCTGAAGCAGCACTTGGCACCGTGTCGGTGGTCAACGAAGAGGAAACACGACAACTTATCAAGCTCTCGTCGGGGGAGAAACTTGAATACGATAAAAGCATTACTTGGATCGACAAGTTTTTACAGCAAGTCGGGCAACAGCCCGAAGCCGATGCCGTGGTAGACTATCGCAGCAAACTGACATACCGTGAACTCAACATCCAATCAGCCGCTCTTGCGAATAAGCTCATTGCCAATGGTGTGGTTCCAGGTGACTTTGTGGCAATATCATTGCCGCGTGTCAAAGAATTCTTCGTGGCGGTTTTGGCGACACAACGCGCAGGTGCTGCCTACGTTCCAATCGATATGAACTACCCCGACGAGCGCAAATTATATATGAAAGATGACGCCGAGGCAAAATTGGTTATTGACGAAAACTTCATCAAGGATTGTGACCTCGCCGCCGAGTGCGACCACGCCGTGAACAAAGCCACTGTTAACGGCATTGCATACATGATCTACACATCAGGCTCAACCGGAAACCCCAAAGGTGTTCCAGTGAGCCATCGGGCTATCATGGCTTGTGAAGCATGGAGATTACGAGACCTTGACTTAAAACCAGGCGACAATAACCTTCATCACCCGAGTTTCTCATTTGATGCCTCGACATTGGAGATTTTTTATCCGCTAGCCGCAGGCGCCACTATTCACATAGCGAGCGACGAGATGCAAAAGGACATGGATGGCTTGGCTCATTACATCAACGACCACCATATTGTGGGCACAGTGATGAGTACTGCAATTGGAATGGCATTGCTGAACCAATATGATCTGAACCTGACGCATATTGAGCTCGGAGGCGAAAAATATATGCCCGTAAAAAAATCGAAAGCAACTATCATAAATGCATACGGGCCTACGGAATTCACAGTGTGCTCTTCATATCATGTGGTAGACCAAGATAAAGACGTGGATGTTCCTATTGGCCGCCCCGTTCCCAACAGCTATTCATTCATATGCGACAAGCACGGCAATTTGCTGCCACAGGGTATTCCAGGCGAGCTCTGTCTGGCTGGAGATCAAATTGCCGAGGGATATTGGCATAGGTCAGAGTTGACCGAAAAAGCCTTTGTCAACTGTCCGTTTATGCCCATTCGCATGTACCGTACCGGCGATCTCGCAAGGTATAATGCTGATGGCGAGCTTGAATTCATGGGACGAATCGATACGCAGGTGAAACTACGTGGTTTCCGCATCGAGATGGGGGAAATTGAGAATCGCGCCAACTCATTCGCAGGTATTAAAGCGGTAGCAGCTGAAGTAAAGACAGTACACGGGAATCAACATCTTGTGCTCTACTATGTGGCCGATTGCGAAATAGACGAGAAAGCGCTTCGCCAATTTCTTGCCGAGACGCTCACCGACTATATGGTGCCCACTGCTTATATGCGGCTGGACGTTATGCCAATGACCCCGAATGGCAAGGTCAATCGTAAGGCATTGCCAGAGCCAGTCATAAAAGCTGGTGAGATCATTCTTCCTGAAACTGATGAAGAAAAGACGGTTTTTGAACTTGTAAAACAGATTCTGAATATCGATGAGTTTGGAGTAACCAACAATCTAGTCAGCCTTGGGCTTTCATCTCTTGCAGCCATGCGTCTCACGGCCATGATTCAGAAAAAGATGAACGTGAGCATAAAAATGGGAGATGTAATGAAAGCTCCCACCGTGCGGGGCATAGTTGGTTTGACAAACGCCGCAGTTTCTGACGAGACCGCCCTGAAGGCCATGCCCGCACTTGACTTCTACCCTATCACCGAAAGCCAGCGAGGCATATACGTGGATTGGGAAATGAACCGTGATTCCACTCAATACAATGTGCCTCAAGTAATCAAGCTAAAAGATGCCAACTTGGATGTCACGCGAATGGCATGTGCAGTGGAGAGCGTGATTGATGCACACCCATATCTGAAATTGCATTTAGTTCAGAAAGACAATGATGTGATGCTTCAACGACGTGACGACGCCCCCTATAAGATTCTTGTAACCACCCTTACCGAAGAACCGTCCATCGACTACTTTCAGCACAAGGTGCGTCCGTTCAATCTGCTTTCCGACGACTTGATAAGAGCCGAAATTGTGAAGACACCACACAATGTATATCTTATCACAGATGTGCACCATATCGTGTACGACGGCATGTCGGGCAACGTGTTCTTCAACGATATTTTCAATGCCTATAATGGCATATCACCAAGCATTGAGCCGATAACGGCTTTCGATTATGCCATCTATGAAGACAATTTGCTCAAAGGTAATGCCTACGAGAAAGCGCAAGCGTTTTTTGATGGCTTAGTGGCTGATGCCTCGGCTATTTCATATCCCGATTCGACCATGCCCGACGGGGTGAAATCGGCAACGATCGACGTGTGCCTACCCAAAAGCGACATAGATGCATTTTGCTCGGCCAACGGTGTGACTGCCAGTAGCTACTTGCAAGCGGCATTTACTTTAGTGCTGCATAGGATCACACGCGAGCAGCGGCCGCTATTCCTCACCGTTTCGGCCGGACGCAGTGCCGATGTGAGATTGATGCGCAGTGTGGGTATGTTTGTCAAGACACTACCTGTGGCATTCGACATAAATGACGAGATGCCGATATCAGACTTTGTGAAGTCGATGCACCAAACGCTTCTCGAAAGCTATGCCAACGACTTTTATCCTTACACACACTTGGTGGAAAGACACGGATTGCATGCCGAAGTGATGTTCTCATACCAAGGGGGCGTTCTTGAACAGTCATTGTCGGACAACATTGAGTTCCTGCCTCTGCACCTTGATGTGACCAAGTTCCCAATCGACATTACCACATTCCCCGATGAGACCAACTATCACATCACCATAGACTACGATGGCAATCGCTACGGCAAAACCGACATGCTTGCACTTGCCAATGCAATCAGCACAGTCGCTTGCTCAATGACTTCGGCTCACAAGGCATCTGACGTACCCCTGCTTTCACCCGATGACGAGCGATTAATTGCAAAAGCATCAGAGGGACAAGCTATGCAAGTAGACCCATGCGCGACATTCCCTGCATTGTTTATCAAGCAAGCAAGCCAGACACCAAACAATGCAGCTGTTACCGACACTGAAGGCACATATAGCTACGTCGAGCTTAACCAGTTGACAGCCTCACTGGCCGAACACATTGTGACACTGGGCATAGACACCGACAAGTCGCCGTTTATCTCCATTATGCTCGGCTACCAAAAAGAATTTCTGGTGGCTGCCATTGGCATCGAGCGCGCAGGTTATGCCTACGTGCCGCTTGACTATGACTATCCCAACGACCGATTGCTTTACATGCTGGAAGATTCAGACAGTAGCGTCATGATTACTTCACACGTAATATTCGACGAGAAGAACGGCAATGGCGAATTTAACGGCTATAGTGGCAGGGTGATTTTTATTGACGATTTCATCGCAGGTTGTAATAAGCCGAAAGACCTGTGTTTTGATCAATCGAAGCCCGACAATTTGGCGTATATGATATACACGTCAGGATCAACAGGTAAGCCCAAAGGCGTGATGATTCCACAATCGGCCAAGGCTAATTTTGTGCAATTCATAGCCCGGGAATGGCGACACACCGAGAAGAGCCGCATTTTGTGCCACTCAAGCTTCTCGTTTGACGCTTCGATTGAAGACCTTTACCCTGTGCTCACCGTGGGCGGCACTTTGTATACAGTTCCTCAAGAGGCCCGTAAGGATATGGCATTGCTTTACAATTTCATTATAAATAATGGAATAACGGGAGGATGCTACACCACTCAATTAGGTCAGATGTTGCTTCAGCTATATCCCGATCTTCCCGTTGACTACCTTGTCGTTGGTGGCGAGAAGATGACAATCGCTCCAGAGTGCCGCTGTCGCCTCATCAACACCTATGGACCTACAGAGTTCACAGTAGATGCCACCTACTACGAGTTGACACCAGGGCACAATTACCATAATATCCCAATAGGGCGTCCGCTTCATAATCTTGCTGCATATGTGGCAGACCAAAGCGGTCACCTGTTGCCCAAAGGCATAGCAGGAGAGTTGTGTATGGCCGGCCCGCAAATGGCAGCCGGTTATTGGCATAGGCCTGAACTGACAGCTGAGAAATTCACCGAGATATGCATAGCCGGCAAACCAGTGAAAGTGTACCACACCGGAGACCTCGTGAAATATAATGCCGAAGGTGAGATTGAATATATGGGGCGCATTGACAACCAAGTGAAACTGCGTGGTTTCCGCATCGAGATGGGCGAAATTGAAAGCCGTGCAGCACAATTCAGCGGCATTAAGATGGCTGTTGCTGAAGTGAAGACTGTGAACAACAATGAGAGTCTTGTGTTATATTATTCAGCTGACCACAAAATGGAAGAGGATGAAATAAAAGCATTTTTGTCTGAAACTCTCACCGACTATATGGTGCCAACTGTATATGTGCAACTTGAGGAGATGCCATTGACTCCTAATGGTAAAGTAAACCGCAAGGCATTGCCACAGCCAACCATTACGGCAATGGGCACACAGTCGGCGTTTGTTGAGCCTGAGGGAGAAATGGAAAAAGCAATAGCCGAGGCATTTGCAAAAGTGCTTGGGCAGGAAAAAATCAGCGCCAACGATGATTTCTTCACTCTTGGAGGCACTTCAATTTCTGCGATCAAGGTGCTGGCCGCTTTGTCGATGAATGGATATCAGGCATCGTATAAGGACCTGTTTGCATATCAAACTCCGCGGCTGCTCGCAGCCTATTTGCAAGGAAAAATTGACGGAGGCTCGTGCAACGAACAGATTAAACCGCAAGTGGTTGCCGACAGTGACAAAGAGCCTAAAAACAAATCGGACTATGCCGAGATTCTCGAGGCAAACACCCTAGATGCTTTACGCAACGGCAAACGTCAGCCCATAGGCGATGTGCTGCTTACCGGAGCAACAGGTTTCATGGGTATTCACATGCTTCGCGAGTTGCTTGAGAACGAAACGGGCAAGGTATATTGTTTGCTCAGGGCAAGTGCAAAGATAGCCGTAGAGAGCCGTTTACGCACATTGCTGTTCTACTACTTCGACAACACATACGAGGAGATGTTCAACGAGCGCATATTCATTATTGAAGGTGATGTCACCGACAAGAATATCTTCGACAAACTTGACGTGAAGGTAGATACAGTGATTAACTGTGCGGCAAATGTGAAGCACTTCTCGGCAGGCGATGATATCGAAAAAGTGAACGTGGAAAGTGTGCGTAACCTTATTGACTGGTGCGTGTCGCACAACACTCGTCTCATTCAGGTTTCAACAGTGAGCGTAGCCGGCCAAAGTGTGGACGGCGTTCCTTCTCCCGATGTCGTGCTCGATGAACATGTGCTTGACTTCGGCCAGTCGTTGGCCAACCAGTATGTTCATTCTAAATACGAGGCTGAGAAACTTGTGCTTGAGGCAATTAAGAACCGCGCACTCAAGGCAAAAATCATGCGTGTTGCTACTTTGGCATCTCGCAATTCCGATGGCCTGTTCCAAATAAATTTCCGCACCAACGGATTTATGGGCCAACTAAAGACCTTCGCAATTATGGGGTGTGTACCATATGAAATGCTAGATACTCCATGCGAATTCTCCCCTATCGATGAAGTGTGTCACGCGTCACGTCTGTTGGCCACAACACCTGATGATATGGTCGTGTTTCATGCCTGCAACAACCACACGCAGCCATTGGGCGACGTGCTTAAAGCAATGGAGAGCATCGGAATACATATTGAGCCAGTTGAATATGACGAATTTGAGCGCCGCATTCGTGAAGTGATGATGGACGATAGCAAGTCGCAAGTGCTCCAACCCCTGCTTGCTTATGTGGAAAACAGCGGGCACGTGGTTAAATACATTCGCCAAGACAGTTCTTATACAACCCAAGTGCTGTACCGCCTTGGCTACTGGTGGCCGCAAACAGCATCCGACTATGTGAAACGCTTCATAAAATCGATAGGCGACCTCGGCTATTTCAACGATTTATAACAACGGCCGAATAGACAAAACTAAGAGTCGTCCTTTGGTGTCTTGCATTACTGCAAGTCCAGAAGGGCGACTCGTTATTATACTTTGCCGGCAGGTTTCAACGGCAATTTCGATTAAATGAGCTAAAGCACTATTCAATAGTATTTTGCTTTTGTGTCGCAAACTGTTTCTCCAGTGCAAACAATTCTGTGTTTTGTAAGTCGATTTTGTTGGCCAGAAACACCACATTGTCATAAGTTAGGCACGGAGGATTCTCGTGATTTAGCATCGTCAACATAAACACCACACGATCCATACCAAGCAGCTGTTTGGCCACTTCACGATGTGTATCGAGAAAAGACTTCACTTCGGGGGAAAATCCCGATGATGCAAAGCGAATGCGCATTTTATTGCGCAACATAGCTCTGTAGTTATGTTTGCGATAGCTTCGGTATGCCATCTCATGAAAAAGCGACTTCATACCCCACTCTATCGTTTCGAGCGTGGCTATCATGCCATTAAGCGTGCGGTTGGGCATATCTTCATGAATCCAGTCTTCCTTGCACTTATAGCGCAAGTCGTGTTCCACCTCGTGCCATCCTTCAGAAAACACAGTGCGTATTTGTACTTCAAACGTGTTGTCGATTTTATCGGACAAATCTGCCGGCAGGTTGCGCCTATAGTCGTCGATATATTCAGTAGGAATGTTTTTGGTGATATTAAGCCGCCTTGGGCAAAAAGTAGACAAGTCACATTCGTCAATCGATGACCTGACCACATCACGGCTTCCTAAGAACACCGACATTGTTTCCACATCATCAGGAAAATAAAGAATTATGCGAAGACCTATAATATCTTGAATTTTCCCGCCGTTGGAAAAGAAATCTTCCCCCTTTGCCTTACTTTTATGTCGCAACGAGTCGACCTTTTTCACGCGCGAAAACAAGCGGTACATCATACCGCTGCGTTGCACTCTGCGGGACAGATCCGCCTCTATCCGTGATGCTATTTCATCAATGTTCATTGGTGTGTTGAGATGTTTCACCTACATTTATAGGTGATGTGGTTCAATATTGTCCTAAACGTTTTTTGAAAAGACTAAAAAAAGGAAGTAAAGCTAAGGTAGAAATTCCTACCTTAGCAAAGAGGACCAACT
>CAVFVP010000043.1:0-17006 GCA_963625945.1 Agathobacter rectalis
GCACAGTGCCAGCAGGTGGTGCGCGATTGGAATCTTGACCGTAACGGCTATCAGTCGTTCCTGATCGATCCCCATGGAAAAATCGTGGCTGTGAATCCCGCAGTTCATACATTGCGAAAAGTCTGAGTCATCCGTTATTTTTATTATAAGCTGTCCCGTTACCTCCGCACAGGCTGGTATCGGGTTTTTCTTTTTTCTTCCTCTATAAGATCCCGCTCGTGCGATTTGAACTGCAAGAGCCATGCTGTTACAAATATTGTTAGTATTTTTGTGTTAAATAGAATGTTGTTTATGGCGGTCAGCAATCGTCTTTTGTCGTGTTGAAGCTAACTGTAATTTCAAGTAGAAAACTGATTTCTTAGAAACCAACCTTATGTGCAAATTGTAATGTGACTATGGAGCAGACATATTCCCTATTCATGATTTTGGCGATAGTTGCTGCAATTGCAGTTATTGCAATTGCAATTTGTGTGCTGGTTGTGAAGATGCGCGTTACTGCTTATTCTGCCGATTTCTCACGTGCCATTGATGAATTCGATGACTTGTGTGATCCGGGAAAGCCGGCACTGGATAATGCATGGGAACAGTATGCTTCGGTTCATTTGCTCGACTTTGAACATGCCGCTGAAGTGCTGGGCAAAAAGTGGGTCGCATTGGTTGTTAAAGATTTATCCAGAGCTAAGCGACTCGTCGACATTCAATATAATCATGGCGTGTATTTGTCTGAAGTGCAAATAAAACGTAGTAATATCAAAATTGTCAGTCGGCAAATAGAAACGGTCATACGGGCACAAAGTCTACTCTTTGACGGCAAGCACTATGTGGCCAATTCAGCCGCTAATGCGTTTTTGGAAACATACAAGGATGTGATAGACGCTGTGCGATATTGTATAGACAATGACTTGTGTAAATATATTGCGCAGTCACGCCAAGTGTTGGAATTTTACAACTTCATAAGTCAAATTGAGCTCAATCGGGAAAGTCATAATAACCACTTTATGACTGAGGAGTTGGGCCGTTGCTCAGCTTTCTTCGACGATATTCTCTCTTATCCGCTTGATGCCCAACAACGCAAGGCAATAATCAATGGTGAAGATAACTGTCTCGTGGTCAGTTCTGCCGGCAGTGGTAAGACTTCGACTATCCAAGGCAAGGTGCGTTATTTGATTGACATGTGTGCTGTTGATCCTAATGACATTCTTTTAATTACTTACACGCGCAAGGCGGCCGAAGAACTGCGTAAACGTATCGGTTACGGCGGGCTTGTGTGTTCAACATTTCATGGACTGGCCTACAGCATAATATCGCAGGTCGACAAAGCCCCAAGTATCGCTTCTGCTGATTTTTCATTAAATCTGTTCTATGATCTTCTCAAGAGGCATGACTTTGTTAAAGCAATCTCGCATTATCTCGTCCATCTCATGTCATGCGTTAAAGATCCCGAAAAATATACTTCGGAGCGTGAATATCTTGCCGATCGCCGAAAATATGGGATTCAAGCCTATTTCCCTGATATGGATGGCAAAATTATTTTCACCAAAAGCGAGCAAGAACGTAAAATTTGCCATTTTCTGTCGATTCACAGCGTTAGGTTTCGTTACGAGGAGCGTTATGAGTTTGACACAGCCACAACATCTTATAGGCAATATAAACCCGATTTCACTATTTATTATACTGTTAATGGTGTGACCCGCAAGTTATATTTAGAGCATTATGCTTTGGGGCAGAATGGCATGGTGCCTAAGTGGTTTGGTGCTCCTAAGGGGTTGACTTGGCGTGAGGCCGACATTAAATATAAAGAAAGTATTTCTTGGAAACGACAAATACACCGTCGCAATGGTACGCAACTGATTGAAACAACCAGTGCCATGTTCTCTGATGGCACTTGGCAGCAGCAGCTCACGTATATGCTCTCTGCCTGCGGCCTCACTCTTATTGAAAAAAGCGCAGAACAGGTGTATCAGGAGATTGTGTCACGGGATAAGCACAAGGAGCATGTGGTGCTTGAACTTATCATGTCGGTCATTAATCTGCTCAAGGCAAACTGCAAAAAAATGGTTGACATTATGGCTGTTGCCCGGAAGAATAATGACAACCGTGACATTTATATAATGGAGCATTTGGTCAAACCGTTCTTTGATGCCTATCAATCAGCTCTTGCCCAAAAAGGAGAAATTGACTTTACCGATGCAATATTGCTTGCAACGGATTATTGCAACGATGGTGTCTGTCCGGTGAAATACAAATACATCATTGTTGATGAGTTTCAAGATATCTCATTTGACCGATACCGTTTTTTGATGAGTTTGCGCAACAAGTCTCCGCTTGGTAAAATCTTTGCAGTGGGTGATGATTGGCAATCAATATATCGCTTCTCTGGTAGTGATATGGGGCTGTTTACAGATTTTCCTAAACACTTTGGCTTTACTGCAATGTGCAAGATTGAATCAACCTACCGCTTTGCGCAACCAGCCATAGGAATATCGTCTGCGTTTATTCAGAAAAATTCAAACCAAGTCAAAAAGGATGTCAAGTCATCTAACGATGACAGAACGACGACTGTGGGGTTTAGAGGCTATTGCGAAGATGAGGGTCTTGTCAGGAGTGTTGTCAATGAAATTCAGGCAGTGCCAGTCGATAAGTCGGTATACATCCTTGCGCGTTATGCTTTCGACTTTGTTATGTTCAGAAAAGCCGGTTATCGCTATAGCGAACGCGACCGGACAATATCGGTCACAATTGGAGACCGTTGTGTTCGTTGTCTTACCGTGCATCAGGCTAAAGGCCTTGAGGCCGATTATGTGATTTTGCTTAAATGCGATAATGACATATACGGTTTCCCGTCAATGGTTTCAGATGATCCTGTGCTGGAATATCTTCTTACCCGACAAGACGAAGGTGTCGATTTTGCGGAAGAACGTCGGGTGTTCTATGTTGCTATAACCAGGGCAAAGGTTAATACAACCATATATTACCGCAAATCAAGACCGTCTATTTTCGTTGATGAAATAATTGACCAAACGGAACAAGACACAGGTAAACGATGCCCTAGTTGCGGCTATGGGAATATGAAGATTTTGAAGCATGGCTGGGCCAAATCACGGAAATATTTTGTCTCGCTCGGATGTACTAATGCAACATGTGGTTGCTCTTTTTTTCGTACGGTCTTTTATGATCAGCAGCCCACTGACCAAATGCTCAACAGCCTTGTCTCTAATGAATCACACAGATGAATCAGGCGGGGACTATGGGCTGGAAGGCTTTGCATGCAGAGCGAGGGATTCCTCTTGTAATTTTGTTGGCTCGTTGATGTGGCATGGATGCCTTGCCTAAAAAACAACCGACCGCCTTGGCTTTGTGCCTGAGCGGTCGGCCGGGTTATATGTGTCGCAGCGTGCGCGTGGTCACGCTCTCCTTATGTTACCATGCAAACATCGGGTAGTCTTTCATTATGTCGTGAACTTTGTCGCGCACGGTCTTGATGTTGGCTTCGCTTTCGGGGTTGGCCAAAACAGTATCTATTAGCTCCACAATCTCGCCCATCTTGTCGTCCTTGAGGCCGCGAGTGGTGATGGCAGGTGTGCCGAGGCGCAGGCCCGAGGTCTGGAACGCCGAGCGGTCGTCGAAGGGCACCATGTTCTTGTTGGCTGTGATGTCGGCTGCTACTAGGGCGGCTTCGGCCACCTTGCCTGTCAGCTCAGGATACTTGGTGCGCAGGTCAACGAGCATGCTGTGGTTGTCGGTGCCGCCTGAGCAAATCTTGTAGCCTTTGTCGATAAGGGCTTGAGCCATTACTCTTGAGTTCTTGAGCACTTGTTCGGCATAGGTCTTGAACGACGGCTGCAGGGCTTCGCCGAATGCCACGGCCTTGGCTGCAATCACGTGCTCTAGCGGACCGCCCTGCACGCCTGGGAACACGGCCGAGTCGAGCAGCGACGACATCTTGCGCACCACGCCTTTCTTGGTGGTCTTGCCCCATGGGTTCTCAAAGTCTTTGCCCAGCAAGATGATGCCGCCGCGAGGGCCACGCAGGGTCTTGTGGGTTGTTGAGGTAACAATGTGGGCCCACTTGAGCGGGTTGTTGAGCAGGCCTGCGGCAATCAGGCCTGCCGGGTGGGCCATGTCGATCATCAGCAGGGCACCCACCTTGTCGGCGATTTTACGCATGCGCTCATAGTCCCATTCACGGCTGTAGGCGCTTGCTCCGCCCACTATCAGCTTCGGACGCTCGCGCATTGCCACCTCTTCCATCATGTCGTAGTCCACGAGGTTGGTGTCGGGGGTGACGTTGTATTCACACTGCTGGAACACCAGTCCCGAGAAGTTGACTGGGCTTCCGTGCGAGAGGTGTCCGCCGTGTGCAAGGTTGAGGCCCATGAATTTGTCGCCCGGTTTGAGCACTGTCATGAACACGGCCATGTTGGCCTGTGCGCCCGAGTGCGGCTGTACATTGGCATACTCGGCCCCGAAAAGCTTCTTGATGCGCTCGATGGCCAGGGTTTCCGACTCGTCGACGAATTGGCATCCGCCGTAGTAGCGGTGGCCAGGATAGCCCTCGGCATACTTGTTGGTGAGGCAGCTGCCCATGGCTTGCATCACTTGGTCGCTCACAAAGTTCTCTGAGGCGATAAGCTCAATGCCGCTCTTTTGGCGATTGTACTCTTTCTCGATGATGTTGAAGATTTCGTTATCTCTTTCCATAAGTTGAAAATTGATTTGGTTTTGAAATTTTAATTCGGTAAGCTGTGTTATAGATTATTGCTTTTTCGGTGTTTTCTTTTTGCGCACCGTCCATCCGAAGTGCCCTAGTTCGTCGCCCAGTGTGTAGTACTGGCCGTGGCAGTAGGCAATAAGGTCGGCTTTTTTCATGTCGAATGCGCCTGTCGCCGGGTCGATGTAACGGTCGTCGGCAATCACGTTGGTCACTTCTGCAATAAACATGTCGTGAGTGCCCAGGTGCACTATGTCGCGCACGCGGCACTCGATGCTCATGGGGGCCTCTTCTATGTAGGGTGCTGCCGTGGTGATTCCTTTCACAGGGGTGATTCCCATTTCGGCAAACTTGTTGCAGTCGCGCCCTGATTTCACTCCGCACCAGTCGGTGGCGCGTGCGAGGGCACGGTTAGTGAGGTTGAGCGTGAACGCCATGTTACGCTTTACAATGTCGTAGCTGTGGCGTTCGGGTCTTATCGACACATAGCACATGGCAGGGTTAGAGCATATAGTGCCCACCCATGATGCGGTCATCACATTGAATTCACTTTCATCGGCTCCGCAACTCACCAGTATGGCAGGCAGCGGATACACCATCGTTCCGGGTCTCCAGTTTTGCTTCATTCTTTTGTGTGAATATGTCGTTGTTCACAAAGATAGCAACAAAAAACGATAAAAACACTCGTTTGGCTATCGTTTTTTTAGCAACTATCACTGCTTATAATGGGAGCTTTTGAAAATGTTGGAGCAATTTGCTACTTTGCGGTGCCTGTGAGTGTGTTTTTGTGACTTGCAAAATATGGACTGTGCCGGCATCCAGTCAGTTTGGGTGGATGCCGGCACAGTGTGAATTATTAATATGTTACACCTTCCTGTAGAATGGCTTTGTGTTCTTATTTTTTGCCTGCGGCATAGCTCTTGGGGGTGTAGTCGCGGGCCTCGGTATAAGTGTTCTTGTTGAATGTGTAAGTGTCGGTGTGTGTGGTGCGGTTGGCAAAGTCGAATATTGCCTCAGGGTTGATTGCGTAGCCCATGAAGCGGGTCTCGAAATGAAGGTGGGGGCCGAAGCTTCGGCCGGTGTTGCCGCTGAGGGCAATTGGTGTGCCGGCTTTAACCACTTGGTTAGGGTGCACGAGGAATCGCGACAGGTGGCCGTATACGGTCTCGAGGCCATTGGCGTGGCGCACAATCACATAGAAGCCGAAGCCGCCGCGCTCATATTTGGTGAGCCGCACCTTGCCGTCGAATGCGGCGCGTACTGTGTCGCCCATTGGTGCGCGTAAGTCCACACCCTTGTGGTAGCGTCCGAATTTCGGGCGGTATCCGTAGTGCGATGTAATCACGTTGCCGCTGACGGGCATGCGGTAGGCTTTTACGTTGATCACTTTGGTGTTGGGCACTTTCAGGTTCTTGTAGGGGTTCACCGAACCGCTTTCCCAACCCTCGTTGTAGATGTCGGGCTCGGGCTCAACCTCTTCATAGAGATCGTTGGCATATTTCTGAGCTTCTTCAAGGCGTATTTGGTCCTGAATGCGTGACTGCTTTGCCAGCAAGGCTGCGTGCGCTTTACGATAGTTCGATACCGACTGAAGGTTTTGGGCTGCTGCCCCTGAACTGAGCGCAAGCGATGCTATAGCAAGCAATCCTGCACCGACCATATTCCTTAAATTCATAGAAATCCTTTCTTTTTGTTTTTGTAACTTTGTCGCCAGGTGGTGTAAAGTGGTCGTAGGGTGTGAATGGAGCATAATCGCCGTTTGCCTGTCAGCCTGTGGGCGGATTATGGTGGCAATAGCTGTATCCTTTTGGTCGCTTTACTACATTCAGCGTGGCTTCTTTTTTAATAAGACGTTCAAAATTAAGCATTTATTTTGTAAAAGCCGTTATTGTGCGGCATAAAAAGTGTAAATTTGTGTTTTGAAATCACAATATACTTTGTTTAATAGGTTGATTCTTAGTGATTTTCTGAATCGCCCGTTTGTGGATATCTTATAAAGTAAAACTTTGTTAAGGACTTTGTGTTAAACGTATTAACTTATCCGCCCCCAATTGATTTCGTTGTTGAATATTCTTCTCATTTGTGCCTCCAGTTGCCGGCCGTCGGGCGACTGGAGGTTGGGATCGGCGCTAAGTATCGCCTGTGCGTCTTCGCGGGCTTCTTGTAGCACTGGCCCGTCGGTGGCAAGGTTGGCAATCTTCAGGCTGAAGGCTATTCCGCTTTGCTGTGTTCCTTCCATGTCGCCCGGGCCGCGTTGCCTGAGGTCTTCTTCGGCCACCACAAACCCGTCGCTTGTTTGTGTCATCACGGTTAACCGGTGCCGTGTGTCGCTGGTGATGTTGTGCTTGGTCATCAGTATGCAATACGACTGGTCGGCGCCGCGGCCCACACGACCGCGCAGCTGGTGAAGCTGCGACAGCCCGAAGCGTTCGGCGTTTTCAATCACCATCACGCTGGCATTTGGCACATTTACCCCCACCTCAATCACGGTTGTGGCCACCAGTATAGAGGCCTCGCCGCTTGCGAAGAGCTGCATCTGGTAGTCTTTTTCGGCCGGTTTCATCCGCCCGTGAACCATGGCCACGCGGTAGCTGTGGAAGGTGTCGCACACTTGCTCATATCCGGCCTCAAGAGCTTTCAGTTGCTCCATCTTCTGATTTTCCTCAATAAGCGGATACACTATGTAGGCTTGACGCCCCTTACGCAGCTCGTCGCCTATGAAGCGGTAAACGCTCTGCCGGTCGTTCTCATACCGCATCACGGTGTTGACCGGTTTGCGGCCTGGCGGAAGCTCGTCGATTACCGACACATCGAGGTCGCCATACACGGTCATGGCCAGTGTGCGCGGTATGGGTGTGGCGGTCATCACAAGCACGTGGGGCGGGGTGGCGTTCTTTTGCCACAACTTTGCCCGCTGGGCCACGCCGAAACGGTGCTGCTCGTCGATGATGGCCAGGCCCAGATTGCCAAACTTCACGGTGTCTTCAATCAGGGCGTGTGTGCCTATCAGAATCTGCACGTCGCCGCTTTGCAGTGCGGCGTGTATCATTTCGCGCTGCTTCTTGCGTGTGCTTCCGGTGAGCAGTTCTGCCCTTAGGCCTATCTTCCCGGCCATCTCGCTGATGCTCTCGTAATGCTGTGTTGCAAGGATTTCGGTTGGTGCCATGATGCACGCCTGGTATCCGTTGTCAACTGCCAGCAGTGCGGCCATGAAGGCCACTATTGTCTTGCCGCTGCCCACGTCGCCCTGCAGCAGGCGGTTCATTTGCTTGCCGCTGCCCACGTCGCGTCTTATCTCACGCAACACGCGCATCTGTGCGCCTGTGAGGGGAAATGGCAGCACTTCGTGGTAGAATCGGTTGAATGCCTCTCCCACGTGTGCAAACGTCAGCCCCGGCAGTTGCGAGTGTGTGCCTTTTATGTTTTTCAGTATGTTGAGTTGCAGGAAAAACAACTCTTCATACTTGAGCCTGTATTGTGCTTGTTGCAGTTCGGCCACGTTGGCGGGCTCATGAATTGCGTGCAAGGCTTTGCCGAGCGGCATTAGCTTGCGCTTAGCCATTATTTGACGTGTCAGCGTCTCGCCTATGTTTCTCACGGCTTCGCTTTGGAGCAGGTTGGCCTCAAGCTGCTGGATGGTGCGCGACGTGATGGAACGGTTGCGCAGTTTCTCTGTGATGTAGTACACGCCCACAAGACCTTTGGGGGCCGTTTCCGGTTTGAACACGTCAATCTCAGGGTGGGTCATGCTGTAATGACCGTTGAATACGCTGGGCTTGCCAAACAGTGTGTAGGTGGTAGTGGTGTTGTAATGGTCTTTGATGTATTTCACGCGGTTGAACCACACCACTTCGATGTTGCCCGACCCGTCACTGAACAGGGCGTGCAACCGCTGTTTGGCTCCCTCGCCGTGGGTGGTGAACACTATGAACCGTCCACGGAGCTGGATGTAGGGCATGTCGCCGCTGAGGTCGGCAATGCGGTGCACCGTGCTGCGGTCCATGTAGCGGAACGGGAAATAATACAGCAGGTCGCGGAAACTGCGCACATCGAGCTCGCGTGCCAGCAGCTCGGCGCGTTTCGGACCCACTCCGTGCAGGTATTGTATGTCGATATTGGCGATGTCAGCCATTTTCAACCGCTTTTTCGGCCACCACTATGTCGATGGGGTGGGTGATCTTAATGTTGCGTGTGTCGCCGTCGATGAGGTGCACGCTGTGTCCTGCGGCCTCGTAGACCGACGCATCATCGGTGAAAGCGTCGCTCGGTTCGGTGTGGTATGCGTCAATTAGGCTCCGGGCATCGAAGGCTTGCGGGGTCTGCACTGCGCGCAGCTCGGCCCGTGGCACTATGTGCGATTGTCGGCCGTCGCTGTCGATGCGCCTTATCGAGTCGGTTACGGCCACTACGGGTATGGCACTGCCATTTGCGGCGGCCTCGCTGAATGCCCGGTCTATGAGGGCTGCGCTCACCAGCGGCCGCACACCGTCGTGCACGGCAATTACGCCGTCGCACGCTCCGGCGGCTTCTATTGACGCAATTGCGTTGCGCACCGACTCAAACCGCGACAGTCCTCCGTCGACCACCTTGTGCTCAACGGCAAAGGCGTGTTCCAGGCACAGCTCTTGCCATGTGCTGCGTTGGTCGTGTGGCAATGCTACTATAATCTTGAGACCGCTAATGCCGGCTGTGGCAAAGGCCTCGATAGTGTGCATCAGCACTGGGCGGCCGCTCATCTTGAGAAACTGCTTGGGAACCGGCCCACCGAAGCGGGTGCCGCGTCCTCCTGCCACTATTATCACGGTGTTGTGTGTCATTGCTTTATCTGGTTGATTGCTGTGATTCGTTGTGAGTATACAAAGATAGCCAAATTTTGTCACACATTAAAGCGCTGTGACAGTGAATGCGCTGCCGTGTGGTGATTGTACCATAGCGGTGTGGGGTGAAGGATTGCTGGCAGAATCTGTGAGACGCGGCTGCGGGGGGCAAAAACATAAGGAGCTACTTTTTCTTCAAAAATAGCTCCTTAGGGTCTAATAGGTATAACTCATAATCTAAGGTAAAAAGATCGCTTTAGGTTTACGCCACAAAGATAGCGAATGAAAATCAGTTGTTGCAAATTTTAAAACATATTGTGCAACATGTTTTTAACATTAATTTAATATTGTTTTATCTTGCTTGTTTATCTAATAAATTGATGTAAAGTCGGTTGCGCTCATTTTGCCACTTTGGGAGGCTGATTGTTAAATAATGCAAAATCACAAACAGGCATAGTCCTTGTTGCTTACTGTCGTGGGTAAGGGGTATACTGCTTCAACTCAAGCTGCTTGCCGTCAAACACGGCATAGGTGTTTTGCTGTATCCAGTCGCCAAGCACGGTCACATCGCTCCCGTCGGGCAATTGCAGTTGTTGTGCCACGTGCAAGTGCCCATACACAAAGTGGTCCACGCTGCCCTGGTGGGCTTCGTTGACCGTGTGTGAGAAGTCGATAAGGTTTTGCAGGCAGCGCTGCACCGATTTCGTCGCTTTCTTGGTCTTGCGCGATTGCGATGTGCGGTTGTCGGCCGACCATCCTGTGGCCAGTGGAAAGGTCCAGCGCGGGTGTATCGATGCATACAGGGCTTGGCAAATGCGGCTGTAGAAGCAAGCGCGCATAAAGCGGTAAACGGGTTTCTGGTAACCCACGTCGTCGCCGTGGCTCAAAAGGAACCGGCTGCCCATTATCTTGACTGTGGTGTGTCCCTTGAGCACTGTGATGCCTATCTCGTCGCGCAGATAGTCGAACAGCCACACATCGTGGTTGCCCGTCATCCAATAGATGTGCACGCCACTGTCGGCAAGGCGGGCAAGTGCGCCGAAAAACCTCACATGACCACGTGGCACCACCGTCTTGTATTCATACCAGTAGTCGAGTATGTCGCCAAGCATATACAGCTCGGCTGCATCGTGACTGATGCTGTCGAGGAATTCCACCACACGGCTCTCGTGAGCGCGCGGGTCGGCAATGTAGCTTGCGCCCAAGTGCAGGTCGCTTATGAAGTAGGCTTTGTCGCGCATTGCGTCGGTGGTGTTAAAGCATGCCAAGCTCAAGCTTGGCCTCTTCGCTCATCATGCTTTGGTCCCATTCCGGCTCAAACACCAGGTTCACCGTCACGCTTTTCACTCCGTCGATGCTTTCCACCTTTTGGCGTATGTCTTCGAACAGGAAGTCGCCCATGGGACAATTGGGGGCGGTGAGTGTCATGTCGATGCTCACGTTGCCGTCGTCGTCGAGGTCAATCTTGTAGATCAGCCCAAGGCTGTAGACGTCGACCGGGATTTCGGGGTCGAAAACCGTGCGTAGCATTTCCACGATTTTCTCCTCTATGTTAAGTCTTTCATCTTCTGTCATAGTGGGTGCAAAATTAGTCAATTTATGCGTTTTTCACAAGCTGGCTTTTATCATATCAGTTTTGTGATTTCGGTAAGCGATGTCACAGTGGCTGTGGCTGTGCCGGGGGCAGCGTCGGTGTTGCGCCAGTTGTAGTAGATTGTGACCCAGCCGGCATTGTGCGCGCCGGCAATGTCTGCATCGGGGTCGTCGCCTATCATCACGGTGTTTTCGGCCGTTGCATGGCATTGCCCGAGCGCATAGTCAAAGATGCCGCGCAGCGGCTTGGTGATGCCGCAGTCGTCGCTGAGCACTATGCGGTCGATCAGCGGCAACAGGCCGGCCGACCTCAATTTCGCCTCTTGTGTGCCGCGGAATCCGTTGCTCAGCACGTTCACCTCAAATCCCTGCTTGTGCAGGTGCTCCACCAGTTCCCGGGCTCCGGGCACCAGCTGCTTGAGTGTGCCCAGGGTGTCTAGGTATGCCTCGTTCATCTTTTTCGACATCTCAAGGCAGTCGCCATCATAGCCACACTGCTCCAGCGTGTGGCGGAATCGCTCGGTCATCAGGTGGCTGCGGGTGATTTTTCCGTAGTGGTAGAGGTGCCACAGCTCAAGGTTCTTGGCCAGATACACTTCGTGGAAACGGTCATAGCCGCAAAAGTCGGCGATGTGAAATTGGTCGTAGGTGAGGCGGAATGCCACTTTGCTGTTTTCGGTAAACCACCATAGCGTGTCGTCGAGGTCGATGAAAACCGTCTGCACATTGGCAAATGGGTTGTTGCTCATGTCAGTTTTTGTTGATTTTTAATGTCTTTTACAGCACCACTTTTGAGGATATGCCTTTGCAGCGCACCACATATACTCCAGCCGGGAACTGCTGATTGCCCAGCCGTGCCGCCGTGACACGCATCGCCAATGCTCCTGTGGCGTTAAACACGTCGATGCTTTCCGCACTGTCCACTCCGCTCACTTGCAGTTTGCCATTGGCGGCAACGACTTTGATTTTTTCGGCTGTCGGATCATCCACGCCGGCTGCTATTGCTTTTATCGAAAAAAAGTTTTTCCACGGTTGGGTGGCGGCATACACATTGATCCAGTTGGCCGGCACATAGAGTGTGGCTGAGCTGTAGTGGAGCGACGAGAACGCCGAACCGGCAATGCCGCTGTCGTAGGCCGTGGGTGGTGTTGCCGAATTGCATATCACTGTTTTCAATGGGCAATTATAGAATGCCGAAACGCCAATCTGGCTCACTTTCTCGCCAAACTCAACCTTGGTGAGCGATGTGCAGCCATCGAAAGCGCCTATGCCCACGGGGGCGCCATCAATGTAAATCTCGGTGATTGATGTGCATCCCGAAAATGCCCCCACGCCTATCTTTGCCCCGTCGAGCATCCTGATTTCGCGCACGTTGAGCGATTTGCATCCTTGAAATGTGCGGTCGGGAATGCCGTTTTCGGTAATGGGCTTGTCCTTAAGCGATGTGCATTGCGAATATATTCCTTCGCCCGACTTGCGCGGCAAGTTGATGCCCTGGATGAGGCTCGTGCAACCCATGAATGCGGCGTTGCCTATTGAATCGACACCGGTCGTTGATGCCGTTTTCAGCGATGTGCAGCCGTTGAAGGCATAGTCACCCACGGTGCAGCCGACAGGTATCGACACGGCTGAGATTGATGAGCAACCCGAAAAGGCCGAGCTGCCCAAACTGCGCAGAGCTGCCGGCAGATTCACGCTTTTCAGCTCTGTGCAGCTTTGGAATGCGAATTTGCCAATCTCGGTAACAGTGGCTGGGATTGAAACGGAATTTATCCCCTTGCCTGAGAATCCCGACACGCGTGTCACTGTATATGTTTTGGTTATCTTTTTTTCGGGATTTTTGGGGTCGGCAACCTCGATGCTCACAGTTGAGGCTATGTTTACGTTTCCCTCGTTTCGTGTTGTTCCCATGGCCTCGGCGGTGTGGGTGGAGTCGCTGAGAAAATAGGTCACGCCGTCTTTTTCTTCAAAACTGTCGGCCAGTGACGGTATCGATGATGTGGCAACGAACATGGCTGCTATGATTGCGGTTCTGTGGATTGTCATTTTTTTGTTGAATGTGGTTTTGTGAATATTGGTGTAAAGTTAATGCAAATAAAGTGATGCTCCAAACCCGATGATTCGCTTCCCTGTGTGTTGGGGCAACACTGTGTTTGGCGCTTGTGAAAAACCAGGCAAGCCGACGCATCGGTGTGTGTCATGCGTCGGCTTGCTAATGGTTGTTGTGTGCAGTGGCTACTTGCTAATCATTACTTTGCGGTAGGTGACTGTGCCGTTGTCGTAAGTGGTCTTTTCCACATACACCCCACTGGCGGGCTTGGCCGAGCCAAGGCTTATGCCGCTCACCGAGTAGTAGGTGCGGCTCACAGGAGCTGCATCGGTATCGATTTCATCGACCGACGACGGGATGAACTCTGCGGTCACAATCCACCCTTTGGCCTTGGCCGCCTCTACGTTGGCGTGCTCGGTTCCTGGCATGTAGCTGATGTTGAGCTTGCGTGCCCATGAGCTGTTGTTTTCGTTCACGGTCACGTTTGACACGTCTTGCAGTTGTCCGATGAGTGTGTTGATGGCATCGGCGCCCATGTTGTTGTTCTGCAGGCTCAGGCCATGCACTCCCTTGTTGTGGCTGAGGTCGAGCGCGGTGAGCTTGTTGCCTTCGGCCGATATCCATTGCACGTAGGTGTTGTTGCTGAGGTCAAGGGACGTGAGGCTGTTGTTCTCGCAGTTGAACCAATAGAGATAGCTGTTTTTACTCAAATCAAGCGTTGTGAGCTGGTTGTCGTTGACTTTTAGCTGGCTCAGGCTTTTCTGGTTGCTCACATTGAGTGCGGTGAGCTTGTTGCCGCCGAGGCGCAGTGTCGATAGGCTGGCGTTGGCCGTGAGGTCGATAGCCGGCAGACTGTTGTCTTCGGCATAGAGCAATGTAAGGCTCTTGAGCGTGCTTAAGTCAAGGCCGGTGAGGGCGTTGTTGTCCACGTTGAGCCAGCGCAGGTTGGTGTTGGCATTTAGGTCGAGGCCGCTTATCTGGTTATCATACAGGTACAGGCCTGTGAGGGCAGTGTTGCTCTTCAAGTCAATCTCTTTGAGCTTGTTGCCTGCAAGGTTCAGTGTTTCGATCTTGGTGCACTTGCTTGCGTCGAAGTTCTCTAGCTGGTTGTCGTAGGCATATATGGCGGTGACTGCCGTGAGGCTGCTCACGTCGAGTGTCTGAATTTTGTTCTCATAGCAGTTGAGCTCGTCAAGGCCGGTGAGGCCGCTCATGTCGAGCCCGGTGATGCTGTTGTGTGCGCAGTCTACCTCGTAGAGGGTTGTGTGGTGGGGCAGAATGAGCGATGTGAGTCGGTTGTGCGAGCAGTCGACCTTCGACAGCCGCTCCATGCCCGAGCAGTCGATGCTGCCGGTGATGAGGTTGTCGTGCACGTCAAGCACACGCATTGCCGCGCATTTGCTCACGTCAATTGAAGTGAGCAGGTTGCTCTCGGCATAAAGGCCTGTGAGGGCTGTGTTGTTGCTCACGTCGAGTGTCTTGATTTGGTTTATGCCCACTTGCACGTTGATTAGGTTGGGGGCGTTGGTCAGGTCGAGTGCGGTGATGTTCTGCTGGCGGGCAACGAGTTGGATTACGTCGGTTCCGTAGATTTTCACTGTGTTGCCTTTCAGCGTGCCGTTCACGTAGCCCGATGAGCGCTCGTCGTCTTTTGTGCCGTCGCCCCAGTCGATTTGGAATTTACTGTTGGCTGCCACGCCGATGCGCACGTTGGCACCTGCTTTGGCATATGTGATTATGATGGCTGGCTTGGCTTCTGCCTTGGCCTCGTAGGCGCCCACGTCAATTGATCCGCCCATCACGCGGTTGTTGCCGGCTATGTCGGTGGCCTCGTTATACACGTCGGTGACTGTGCCGCGGTCAATGAACTCACTGCCTGTGGCTAGAGCCCACAGTGCTCCGTGCACTGCTGCGGTGTCGGCTGCGGTCTTGGCCACGCCGGCAAATGTTGTTGGCGCCACGAAATTGGCCGCGGTTGCGTCGGGATTGCCTATGGTGTTGTACACCTGTGCGCTTAATGCGGGCAGGTTGAAGCCGATGTTGGCTGTGTCGTTGAGCTCGGTGTTGCGCAGCGAGTTGCGCTGCACGGTGCAGTTTACCACCTGACCGCCGCGCAGGAATATGCCGCCGCCGTCGAAGGCCGTGTTGTTAAACACCACGCAGCCCACTGTCTTGCCCTCTAGGTTGTAGATGCCGCCCCCGCGGCCGCCAAGCTTGTCCCCGTATTCCGGAGCGTCGGCATAGCAGTTTGCCACCACGTTGTGCAGCACCAGGCCCCCGGCATTGTGGATGCCGCCGCCCATCAGTCCGCGGCAGTCGAGCACGGTATTGCCCTCGAATGTGGAACCTGAGCCCACATAGGCAGCGCCGCCGCTGTTGCCGTAGCATTCGGTGAACGTGCATCGGGTCACCACCGAGTTGAATGCGGCTATGGCGCCGCCGGCATCCTCGGCCACACAGTCGGTGAATTCGCAATTGCCCACGGTGGCATTGCTGGCCGACACGGCTCCGCCTATGCCGTTGCCGTAGCTTGAGTGGCAATACATTTTGGCGAAATAGCAGTCGGTGACCGATGCTTTCTTGTCGGCTGTTCCGGCAATGTATACCGCTCCGCCGTAAGAGTCGCTGCTGGTGGTGCTTTGTGCCGTGAAGTAGGCCGAGCATTCAGTCACCCGGCACTGGCTTATCTGCACGTTGCCCAACGCATACACTGCCGCGCCGCTTGGTTTGGCTGTGGGCACGTTGGCGTTGGCTCCCGTCAGTGTGAATCCGTTGATGGCGGTGGCTTCGGTGAAAGTGACGTTGCTGTAGAGCAGGTGGCTGGAGTTGCCCTGTGTGCCCGGCACTTGCTGTGTGCCGTTGGTGCCTTCAGCCACGTTCCAGGCATAGCGGTAGGATGTGCCTGGGGCTATGGCGCGTTGCCACACATCGGGCACGTCGTCATCGCCGCTCAGGATTGTGACATTGGCAAAGTCGTAGGCTTTGCCGCTCGTGCCCATTTTGCGGTCGGCTTTTGAGGTCTCGTTGCCGGCAAAGCCTCCGTAAAGGCTCACGCCGTTTTTCATGAAAAAGGCCTTCGATGTCTTGCGGTTGGCTTTGATAAGTGAGTCGGGACTGTAGGTGCCGGCTGCCACCCACACCTCATCGCCTGCTTTGGCCGAGTTGATGGCTGTCTGCAGGTTGCCCGTGGCGTTGGTCCACGACGACCCGTCGCCTGTGGCTCCCGCCTTCACATAGTGCACGTCGGCTTGCGCCTTTAGCACTGGGAGCACCGACAGCGATGCAACCGCTGCCAGTTTCAGTAAGGAGTGTTTCATCAGTTTGTTGTTTAGAATATTGTTGTTTTTGTTAATTTGTAGTTTGTCGGGATTGATAGTTCAAAGATAGCTCAAAAAAGTGAATTGGCAAACTGCGACGCTTGGGTGGGTGCCATCGCGTCGTGGGATTGAGCTCTTTTGTGCTCATTTTCACCCTTTGGAGTCACGATGTTCGGCATCGGCAAGTGAACTATAATACTATATAATGTGAATTGGCAGTCCGCAAATCTTTTTTTGCTTCAAAATCAAGAAAAATGCTGAATAATAGCACTTAATTCAAAAAAAAGTGCGATATTTGCACTGCAAAAATCGAAAGGTGTCATTGCGTAGTTTGCATCACGGAGTGTGTCCGTTGTGCTTTTGCTGCAATTATGGCATGCTTTTGAATAGCAAAATTAGATTATTGGATTTTACTGAATTTTTTAATTTATTTAATTAAAATGACTAAGGCAGACATAGTAAGCGAAATTTCTAAATCAACTGGCATCGACAAGGCCACAGTTTTGGAAACTCTTGAA
>CAVFVP010000044.1:0-16814 GCA_963625945.1 Agathobacter rectalis
AGTTACCGCATTTCCCGCAGTCATTCGGAATTTAGCCCCAAAAAACTCAACCGGCACATACGGTGAAAAACCGATTTTAAACATCCGTTCAAACGACCCACCCGGCAATCGCTTTAATTTTGCACTTGCTGTTGGACTCTACACAGTATCTGTCCAAAGGGATTATCTTTGAAAATGTGTGGGGTTGTGTTGCAAAAGCGGCGGGATTTGGCTAATTTTACACTTTCACATTAGGGCCGCTGCGCCTCCGCCACAATGGCAAACAGGCATGAGGCCGCAATAACGGTTTTATTTATCACACAACTGCATGGAACTACAAGACTGGAAAGACAAGCTGGGTGCCGCCTTCGGCATTAACGCCGAGGCACATGCCGAAGGCCCCGTGGCTGAAGAGGCTCAGGCCACCGCCGCCGAACAGCAAGGCACCGACGTGGTGAACGTGATGCTCGACAAGCGCAACCGCAAGGGCAAGAAGGTGACTCTGGTAACCGACCTGCACTGCGATGACGACAACCTCAAGGAACTTGCCGCCGAGCTGAAGCGGCTTTGCGGCGTGGGCGGCTCGGCCCGCGGCGGCGAGATACTGATTCAGGGAGATTTCCGCGATAAGGTGCTCGCCCACTTAAAGGGCAAAGGCTTCAAGGCACGCATCATCTGAACCGGCCACTGCCACACCCCACCACGGCCACAGGACCGGCAAAATCTAATTCACACACATCCACTGCTATGGACAACGGAATACACATCATCAAGGCTTCGGCCGGATCGGGCAAGACCTATACCCTTGCCAAAGACTACATAAAACTGCTTCTATGCCACGAGTCGCCATCGCTGCTGGGCAGCGGTGACGAGAAACTGAAGTTGCGCCCACAGGGCAAAGGCGCCGAGCCCTACCACAGCCACATACTGGCCATCACGTTTACCAACGCTGCAACGGCCGAGATGAAGCAACGCATCATCGACCAGCTGTATTGGCTCGGGCAAGGCGACGGGAAGCGCTGCAGCTACACCACCGACTTCAAGCGCGAGCTTAGTTACAACGACTTTAGCGAAGTGCAAGAGGCAGCCCGACGGGCATTGAGCGACATACTGTTTAACTACAACACGTTCAACGTGAGCACCATCGACTCGTTTTTCCAGTCGATACTGCGCACCTTTGCCCGCGAGCTCGACTGCGACTACGACTACGGAATACAGCTCGACGACGAACTTGCGCAAAGCGCCGCCATCAACAACCTGCTGGCCAAACTCGGCACAAAAGGCAACGGCTACCTCGACGAGTGGCTGAGCGAATACATAAAAGACCAAGTGAGCGCGGGGCATAACCCGAGCGTGTATAGCAACAGCACCAAGAAAGATCTTAAAAATATGGCCAAAGAGCTGGGCAAGGAGGAATTCAGTTCGAAGCACGATGCCATACACGACTATCTGAGCGACATCGGCTCGGGAGCTGGTGTGTCACGGATTGGGCGGTTCACCAAGGCCGTGGTCCAGGCCATAGACAAAACCCGAAACGGCATACTGAAGCTTGACGCACAAGTGTCAAGCAAAATATGCGAGCTTAATATCGACGGCTCGAAAATAAACTGCCAAAGCAACATGGGCAAAATGCTCGTCGAGATGCTCAACGAGGGCGACAGCGACGACACCAAGCGCAGCGTTGACGACATATTAAACTACGCCAAAACGTTTTTCGACGATAAGAAGAAATATGCTCTGAAAAAGAATACCTTAGAACACGGTCACTTTTTCAAAAAGGGGGCATCGGAGACCGACAAGGACAATTTTCACAATCATGTGATCCCGCTGATACGTGAAATCATAAACCACTTCACACGGTGCGATGCTCTTGATAGCGCTAAGAAAAACATTTGGAAATTAGGTCTGCTTGGAAAAATAGACGACGAAATTGAGAGCTACCGTAAAGAGAACAACGTGATATTGCTGAAAGACACCAACGACATGATGAAAAAAGTGATTGACAGCGGCGTGCCGTTCATGTATGAGCGCGTGGGCACCTGGATCAACAACTTCATGATCGATGAGTTCCAGGACACAAGCGACAAGCAATACCACAACTTCAAAGAACTGCTCGATGAGAGCTGCAGCTGCGGGCACAACAACCTGATAATAGGCGACGAGAAGCAAAGCATCTACCGCTTCCGCAACGCCAACCCCGAGTTGTTGCTCAACGGCATAGAGACCGATTTCGGCGAGCGCTGCGAGACCTCGAGCATCGGCCACAACTACCGAAGCCTGAGCGAAGTGGTGAAATTCAACAACGAGTTTTTCGGCAAGGTGCTACAGCATTACAAAGACAACAACGACACCGCCAACTACGACATACTGCAAGCCACCTACAAGCACATCGAGCAAAAAACCGGCAAGAAATCGGACGACACGGGCTATGTGGAATTCACCATAAGTAATGGCGAAGCCAACACCGAAGAAATCTTCTCAGTGCCACTGCTGATTGAGGAACTGCGTGAACGAGGCTACCGCATGAGCGACATCGGCATCCTGGTGAACGAGCGCAAAGAGGGCAACGCCGTGGTGAGCCAGATAATCGAACACAACGAGATGCGCATCGACACCGACCCCAAATATGACCCCATACAGATAATGTCGGCCGAGTCGCTCAAACTTGTCAACTCGCCCCAGGTGCAACTCATAGTGGGCGTGCTGCGCTTCCTCAACGCCTCGCAGCTAAGCGAGGCCGTGGCCGATGCAAATGCCGACGACAAAGCGGCACCATACCGGAAAAAGCAACTTAGCGACCAGCGGCTCTACAGCATCATCCACGACTTTGAGAGCAAAATCGCCAGCTACGACCGGCCACAGGGCACAGGAGCCGACAGAGACTTCGGCGACCTGCTCCTGCAAAGCCTAAGCGCCGACCGGCAGATTGCCGACGACATTCCGCAAGAGCAGGAACGCATGGAGGCCTACAGCAAAAAAGTGTCGGGGCTGCTGCCCGACTACCACACCGAGCCGATGAACCTGACAAGCATCGTTGACCGCATCATCAAGCAATATGTGCTGTTTGGCAACAAAAAGCCAAACGAGCGCAAGGTGGGCACATCGTTCCTACTCGCATTCCAAAACGTGGTCAACAGCTTTGTGACCGACAGCAGCAACTGCGGCACCATACGCGAGTTTCTGGACTTCTGGGACCAGAAAGCCGACACCCTCACAGTGCCCACACCGAGCGATGCCGACGCTGTGCAAATCATGACTATCCACAAGTCGAAAGGCCTTCAATTCAAGTGTGTGATTATTCCATTCGCCAATTGGGAAATGGTCAAAGAAGAAGGGACCACATGGATCACCCGCGAATTGTGGGTTAAGACCTTCGGCACCGATGCCGAGTTGGTTCCGCCCATGGTGCCGATAAGCACAAGCACAGCCAAGGGCGTGGAGCAGTTCAAGCAACAGCTCGACGATGCCAACCAGCGAAGCCTCATCGACAACCTTAACAAGGCGTATGTGGCACTGACACGCGCCGAGCGCGAGATTTACGTAATGGCATGTCCCCCATCCAAAAAGGCCCAGCCATTCAGCGACTTAATTACCCGCATAGTTTTGGAAATGGACGGCGAGATTGACAGCAGCAACAAAGACAACGGAGTGATCCGCTGGAGCAGAGGCGAGTGGACCGAAAAGGTGGAACTCCAACACGACGAGGCTGAAAAGCAGCCCACCATCGACATGCCGCAATATTACGTGAACATTGCCACACCGGAGCTGCTGAAAGTGAGCCTTCCGGAATTCACCACCCCCGAGCAGCAGGCAGGAACCAGCCTGCACCGGCTATTGAGCCGCCTGGGCACTGCCCACGACCTTGAGCGGACCATAGCCTACGGCAAGAGCCGCTGCATAATTGCCGACCACGGCGTGCAATACTGGAACGCCGAGCGCATGGAGGCCGCCATAAGGCGCCTTGTGGGCGAAGAGCCCACAAGCGAATGGTTTGCCCCCGAGAACCAGGTCTACAACGAGCGCAGCATCACCCATGCCGACCGCAACCACAACATGTGCCACACCCGCCCCGACCGCGTGGTGAGACGACCCGACGGCAGCCACATTGTGATCGACTACAAGACCGGAGCAGACGAGAGCCATGCCATGACCGAGCGCTACAAGCGCCAAGTGGAGGGCTACATGCGCCGCGTGGCCGCAGCCAGCGGATGCAGCCAAGTGGAGGGATACATCATCTATCTGCAGTCGTGGCACATAGTGAAAGTGGAAATCTGACGACCCTACCACATTTCGCCACATTTCGCGGGCAGCAGAGATATATTTAACCGAATTGTAAGCACAGAATCAAAAAATAATTGCTAATTTTGGAGGTGGTTGGTACCCGCAATAGGGTGCAACCACCTTTTTGGCTTGACAAATAGTTAACAATTCAACACATAAGCCGCGAATGAAAACTTTCATTACTTCATTAGCAACGATTGCCCTTACCGCCACATCGGCCATGGGTGCAATCAACATCAACGGGACCGCTTATGAGTGCGACACACTTCAGCGTCGACAAGTGGGCCCAGGTATAATCAACACCATTATGCGCTTGCCGGACTACCCGCTCAACGTGTACATCCTTGAGACCGACCTCAACAACCAGTACAACCGGGTAGAGACAACCATAAGCCAAGGCCGCGTGGGCACCACAGAGCTGCTCACCAACGCCTACACGCGCAACCGCACAGCCACAAAGCGCCCAATTGCAGCCTGCAACGCCAACTTCTGGTGTGTGACCGGCCACGGACAGCCGTTCACCACCTACATGATGGGCTCGCCATTTGGTGCCGTAGTGCGCAACGACACCACATTCCTCAACACCAACACGCTGAGCGGCACCGACATGTGGAACGGTGGCCCATATCGTACAGGCGTGTCGGCCATCAGCAAGGACAAGAAGCTGTACTTCGGCCACATGACATGGGCTGGTACTGTGAAATCGTCTAAGCTGAGCTCGGCACTGAGCATCGCCACAATCAACCGCCGCGCACGCACCAACCAGCTGGTGCTGTGGAACGGAGCCTACACAAAGACACGCGAGTTTGAGAACGACTGGGTAGACTACAACGAAAAAGGCGACAACTCAAGCGACAACTACTATCTGGAGCTTAAAGCCGGAAGCTCGTGGCAAGTAGGCCAAGACATGACTTTCGTGGTCAAGAAAATAGTGAAAGGCGCCGACCGCCAGAAACTCGGCGACTATGACGCCTGCCTCACCCCCACAGGCACTTTCAAGACCCAAATGGAAAGTCTGGCCGAAGGCGACGAGATAACCATCAACCAGGGCTGGACCACAGCCGACGGCAGCACCCAAGAGACTCCGCTAATTGAGAACATGGTGGAAGGCAACGCCACAGTGATGCTCAACGGTGAGCTCACCACACGCAACACCGACGAGGTATATAACTCACAAGTGTACTCGCGCTGCGCCTACGGCTCGAGTGCCGACGGGAAGCACCTCTACATGATAGTAATCGACAACTCAGTGAGCAAGCTCTACGGCCGTTCGGCCGGATGCCCCACAGCAGTGATGTGCCAGATACTGAAGAGCGTGTGCCCCGATGTGAGCACCGTGGTCAACTACGATGCCGGCGGCTCGGCCGAGATGATGGTAGACGGCAAAATCATCAACACCACCACCGAAGGCACACCGCGTGCCGTGGCCTGTGGCTGGATGGTTGAGACCGTGGCTCCCGAAGACAACACCATAGCATCCATTGCCTTCGACGACCACCGCGTGAGCATGCCAGTATACTCGTCATACACCCCGAAGATTCTGGGTTACAACAAATATGGCGATCTGATCAGCACCGACGTGCAGGGCTTCACACTTGAGACCGATGCCGCCATAGGCACAACCGAAGGCCAGACAGTGACAGCAAGCGGCAACGTGACCACAGGCATCATCAAAGCCAACTACAACGGCATCACCTGCAGCACCCAGATTGTGACAATGGCAGCACAGCCAGCAATCGCCGTGAAGCCGATCATGATCGACAACCGCTATGCCCCCATTCCGGTGAATGCCACCATCAACAACACCACCTACCAGTACGACCCGTCGCACCTTGACTGGCAAGTGAGCGACAACACCGTGGCCACCGTAGTCAACGGCCAACTGCACGGTCTGAGCAACGGTACTGCACGCCTTGAGTGCCACATCGGCGACATGGTAGACGTGGACACCGTGATTGTGGAAATCAGCAACTCACCCTACATCAACCAAGAATGGACCGGTTGGACGGTGAAAGGCTCAGGCGCATCAGCCATCACACTCAACGAGAGCGGCCTGGTGAACTACACCTACGGCTCATCGCGCGCGCCCTACATCACATTCCAGAAGCCGGTACAGTTCTACAGCCTGCCCGACACCATCGGCATTGAGTTCAACAGCTCAATCAATATTGACTACCTGACCATCGACGTGCGCAACAACAAGTTCACATCGTCTAACTACGTTCGCTACGACAACGACGGCAACGGGTTTGAGGCAGGCAAGACCCATGTGGTGAAAATCGACATCGACGCATTAGGCGGAGCAGATGACATCACCACCTACCCCATCACCCTGCGCGAAATGAAGTTTGTGCCCAACAAGAGCGCCACAAAGGGTGCGCAGACCCTCGACCTGATGCGTCTGTATAGCCACTACAACCTCAGCCCCAGCGGCGTGACAAACCCCGAGGCCGACGTCAAGGCACCGAAAGTGAGCGTTAACGGCAACGTGATAAACGTGGCCGGAGCCGAGCGCGTGGCCGTGTACAACACCGCAGGCGTCCTGGTCAGCACATCGGCCGTGACAACGGCTACTGCAGGCGTGTATGTGGTAGTGGCCGACGGCATCGCCACCAAAGTGGCCGTGCGCTAACCAAGCCACAGACCTGAGCCTCTGAAACACAAAGCGCCCCGTGCATTCATCCTTGCACGGGGCGCTTTACTATTGCTGTGCCTGAGGCATCACTTGACAATCACAGTGCGGGCAGTGCTGCCGTTGCGCACCACATACACGCCCTGCTGTAGACCAGTGGCCTGCAACGAGCCGTTGCCGCGAGCCACAGTCTGGCCGGTTATGGTGAATATGCCTATTGGGCTATTGGCGGCATTGGCAACAGTGATGGTGTTGCCCTCGACACGGATTGTGCCGTCGGTTACAACCTGACCTATGCCGGTGGGAGTGGCTACAGCCACCTTCACATTGTCGAGATAAATGAAATTGATGTCGTTCACGCACTCGCCCACGAAGCCTATGCGCAGAGTCTTGGCATTCTGCAGACCCGGGATAGTGTAGGTGTGCTGTGTCCAAGTAGCCGAAGTGTCGACATCGGCCAAGTGTTGCCACTTGCCATAGTCGGCGCTCACCTCGATGCTCAGTTTCACGTTGCCTGTGGGCATTTCGCTGACAAACGACAGCGTGGCCTCATTGAGCGCACTGACATCAAGTTTTGGAGTCTGCAGACGGGTTTTAGCGCCCACCTGATATCCGCCGAAGTTGGCATAAGCGCCATCGCTCTCCACGTCGGCGTCGCTGCGCAGGCTCCACGGGCCATTGTAGCTCTTGCCGGCAAGAGTGGTCGTAGTCCACAGCGTGGTTGAGTAAGCCTTGTCGGTGAATCCTTCCTCAAACGGCAAGTCGTAGGGACGGCCGGTGAGAATAGTGTCGGACACGGTGGCTGTAGTGGCCTTGCCCGCCTCATTGTGGGCAACGACCTTGAAGTAGGCCAGAGCCTGAGTGCCGTCGACATCGATACCAGTGACAGTGGCTGTTGTGCCAGTCACATTCTTAGCCACGGTGAGGCCCTGGTGCGAAGTCACGTCGTATTGGACAGCCGACGGGTCGACATAACCGCCATTGACACCCTTGTCGGCCGAAGCGGTCCACGACACCACGGCAGTTCCGTCGCCATTGTCGGTAACCGAGACGCTGGCAGGCGACTGCGGGATGTCGGTGCCCACATAAGCCGAAGCCTCGGCACTCTTGCCCTCGCCGTCGGCATTGGCGCAAAGCACGGTATAGGTGTAGTTGCCGGCAGCGGCTATGTTGCTGTCGACGTATGTGATGGCCTCGCCCGGAGTTGCAGGCGCAACCGAGACAAGCACGGTGGTGTCGCGAAGGATGCTATAGGTCAGCGTGTCGGTCAGAGTCTTTCCTGCAGCGCTGACTGAAGGAGCCGTGAACGACACTGTAGCCGACAGGACACCCTGTGGGGCAGGCGTTACAGCCAAGTCGGCAGGCTGTGCCGGCACATTCAGGCTTTGACCTGCCGACAGTGCAACATCATCGAGATAGAGAGTTCCCTTGTTTTTCTCACTCACGGCATGGAAACCGATGTAGTAGTTGCCGTCTTCGTCGGGCACCACCTCGATGGTCTCGGTGACGGGGTTACGGCTCGTCACGGTGTAGCCGGTGGTGTCTTTCAGAGTTGTGGTCATGGCCTGGGCGGTAGCGTCCTTACCGAACTTCACCTCAAGGCGCTCCTCATTGCGCGAGCTCAGCGCCCACACCTTGTAGGAAAGCGTGTAAGACCGGCCGGCCTGCAATTTGAGCGGCGGAGTAATGAGCCAGTCGTCGGCATCGTTTTTGGTGTTATAGCGGTAAGTCACGTTGCCCGATCCCTTCTTCCACGTCGAGGCATCGGCATTGGCATCGATGATTGTGAACAGATTGAGAGCCGTGGTAGAGCTAAAATCTTCGGAGTAAGGCGGAACAAGAGCCGAGCCGATGTTGATGGCATTGGAGGCGACACTGGCGCTCTTGTGAGTGCCGTTTACAGCCACCACCTCGTAGGAGTATGCAGCAAGCTCCTCGGAGTCGAATTCCTCTGAGAATGTTGCGGCATTGCACGTGGCAAGTATGCCGTCGGGCTTGCGTGTCACCTCGTAAGAGAGCGCGTCGGCATCGATGTAGCCGCCGTTGACACCGGCCACAGGAGCTGTCCAGGTGACGGTGTTGACCGATCCGTTGCGTGAGAACGTCAAGTCGGTCACTGCATTCGGTGTGTCGTAGCCCACATATTTCTCAGCATCCACAGCGGGGCTGTTGCCGCTGCCATTGCCCAGCGTCACGGCAAAAGTGTATTTGCCGTCGGCAGCTAGAGTGACCGGAGCCGAGACATTGGTGCCCACGCCGGCCTTGCCCTGCGACAGGACAGAACCGTTGGCAGTGACGGTGTATGACACCTCGCCCTCGACAGTCTTGCCGCTGTAGTCCTCAGCCGGAACATAGAACGACACAGTACCTGTGAGCGAACCCTTGTCGAATGCGAGCGACAGGTTCTCGGCCGGCGACGGCACGCTGTCGGCATATTCGTTGGGCACATAGGCACACACCACCTGGTCGCCCTCGGGCAATGCGCCCACAAGTGTTGCCTTGCCGGTTGCAAGATCAACGGTATACAGGTTCGACGCCTCGTCCTGTTCATTGGCAAACCAGTAGAACGTGCCCGTGGCGGCATCAATTGTGGCCGACTGAAAGTAAGCACCCGGTTTGACGCCAGTGTCGCCTATTGTGGTGATGGCACCAGTTGACTTGTCGACACTCACAAGCACGCCACCATTGTTTTCGCTGCCGGTGGCAGCCGTCGAGGCCGTGATGCCATAAAGTTTGCCGTCGGCCGATGCGGCAAGCACGCGCAAAGGCGAAGCGAGAGAGCCGATCACGGTTTTGGTCATGTTCTCAAGATCCCAGGTCGAGAGAGCATACGACAAGGTCTTGGAATCGGTGTCGTATTGGAAATTGCAGCAATATACAGTGCCGGTAGTGGGATCGGTGGCCACCGACATTGCGGCATTGTTGTAGGCCTTGTCGGTGTCGTAGCCCACGCTGGTGCGGCTCACCTGCTGGTTGGTCGAGAGGTCGTATTTGTAGTAATAGGCCGACGACACATAGCCATAGCTCACTGCATAGTCGTAATAGTAGAGTGTGCTGCCCTTGACCACCGAGCCGCCGCTGGCACTGATGCGCGGAATCGACACTTTCTGCTTGCGGCTGATGGGCGTGGTGACGGTGTAGTCATAGACGCCATAGTTGGTCACGTCTTTTTTGTTGTCGTAGGTCATGAGTCCCCTTATCCGCAAATTCTTTTGCGATGGTGCCTTGTAGGGTGCGGCGGCATTCAGTGCCACAGCGCCAGCCCCTTGAAGGATGAAGCTCGAGACCAACAACAGTGATAATGTTGTTTTCTTCATTGTGTGATACGATATTGTTTATTGTTATAAAATTGGAATTCCCGGGAGGCACACCCGCTTCCACACAAAGGAAAAGGCGCGGGACCGACATGCATGTGTAATGCCGGCCCCGCAAGGTGTGTTATCGTGTTCCCTCTTTCAAGGAATGATTATTTTGCAATGAGTTTGTAACTGTAAGCACCCACTTTGAGCACATAGGTACTGGCGGCGTTGAGGGTGAAAGAATTCACACCGGCGCGCCCGGCAACAGTCTGCACAAAGCGTCCGTCAAGGCCATAGATGTAGATGGGCTCTGCCTTCTTGAGAGTCACGCTCACCTCACGGCCTGCCTGGCGCACTACAGGAGCCGAAGCGTCGGCATCGATGCCGTCAACGCCGGTGTTGGCCTTGAGGTCGACGTTGATCACATTGCTGAGGTCGGTATATTCAGGATAGCCGTAGAAATCGTAGCGGTAACCCTCGACTGCATAGCCATACTTGCCGTTTTCCTCAAGACCGGTAAGAGTGACCGAAGTGTTCTCGCCGCCCACGATGGTGTCGGTTGACAGAGAAATCTTGGTGGTGTCGCCCACATTCAGCACTTGAGTGATTGAGATTTCGTCGATGAGGTATTTCTTGAGCTTGCTTTCCTCGATAGAGATGCGCATTTCCTCGGCACCATCGGTCATCTGCCAGGTTTCCTCGGCCACACCATTGTCGTCGAATGTCACTTTGTGGATGTTGAGCGCATTGTTGACCAAGTAGCCCACGCGGTAGAGCGAGAGGTAGTCGCCGGCTGTGCCATAGGCCTTGATCTTAACGGTGTATTTGCCGCTATCGGCAGCAAGGTTGAGGACGGGAGTCTGCACATACGAGAGGTTCATCGGGAAACGGCCTGCATTGGCACCAAACATGCCCTCGGCAGTGATGAAGTTGCGGCCAATCCAGCCCGGAGTGGCTGTAACGTCGTCGGGGTTGCTGATGGTCACAGGTGACGACACTGTGCCCGATGTTGCCTTAGAGAAGTCGTCGGAAAGGATAGTCTTTGTGCCAGGCTCTGTGGCAATCTCATACTTGTAGGGGTGCAGGATGTAGCCGGCTGCCTTGGGCAGACGGTTCCAAGTGGCAGTGAACGAAGTGCCGGTGATGTCGACAGCGTCGGTTGCTACAGGAGTGAGGAAACCGTCGACGTAGATAAAGTTGGAGAGGTCGCTCACAGTGGTGTCGTTAGTGGCCTGCAAATAGTAGTAGTATGCCTTGTTGGCGTCGAGGCCGGTCACCTTGTAGGTCTCGGCTGTGGTGGCATAGTTGCGCAGCACATAGTCGGGAGCCTCGTACTTATAGGTGATTGAGTTGATGGCCAGGTCGCCCACCTTGCCATCTTCCTTAATGAGTGAAATCAGGATTTTGCCCACATTGCCCGGAGTGTAGCCGAAAGCCTCAACGAGGTCGAAGTCGGTGCGCTGGGCAAAATACAGAGCCTCGATTTGGCCCGAAGTGATGAGTTCGCCGTCTTTGTTGTAGACCTGCACCTTAAACACGCTCGAGTTGTCTTTGGAGATGCTGTCGGCGTTCACCAGATTGGCGTTGAGCACATAGCCCTTGAGGTTGCCGCCCACGAGGAGCGGAGTGGTCACGGCATCACCGGTAGCGTCGAGCAGGATGTGATTCTTGTTGTTATAGTATACCACATCGGTCGAGCCATTGTCGGTCACAGCCACTTCCCATCCGGCTGGATAGTTAGGTGTGGTCTGGTTGATTTTGCCGTTAGCCTGGTTTACTGCCGAAAAATCCTCGGTAACAGTGGTGTCAATGGCGCCAGGTGCGAACACGTTGAGCAGATAGTTGGAGCCAGCCTTTCCCTGCCAGTTGGCAACGAAAGAGTCGCCCGTGTAGTCGGAATAAGCCGAGGCCACAGGAATTACCGGTGCAGCGAGAGCCGAAACAGCCGCACAGCCACACAACAATAAGCTAAAGTAAGTTTGTTTCATAAAATAAATGATGAGTGTATATGTTTGATAGATTAACCGTCTGCTCATACGAGCAGCGGCAGATTGCATCACAAAATTACCAATCTTTTTGTGAAATCCTTTAAATATGAAGCGATTTTAACAATTTAGCCAGCAAAAACCGATGATTTCAACCATGTAGTGCAGCAAAACGACCTTTTTTCCAGTCGTGACTCACCACACATCAGAACCTTGCAAGCGTCTTGGTCTTTCACAGCGTCCGCAAAATACCGATTCGGAAGAAATGAAGTTAAAAAAAATCGAAACGGTAATGCAGTTAGTGAAATTTATATTAATTTTGCAACAAGAAACGACAGCAACGGTTTACTGCCGCATTTGGCTCCTGAAAATTTACAATCTAAAAGAATCTCACATAATCACACAATAATCTACAATTTATGAAAATTAGAACTCTACTCATCATGCCGGCAGCAGCATGCCTAATGCTGTGTGCCACCGCAGCACACGCTGCCGATGTGCTTGTTCCGCCCTACACCCTCAACCTGACCGACGAGACCGAGCGGGCAAGCTACACAATTATCGATGCCAACGGCGACGGCGAGACCTGGGCCGGGTCGAAATACTACTTCCGCTGCCACACTGCAGGCGAGAAGCAGGCCGACGACTGGCTGATATCGCCCGGAATAAGCCTTGAGGAAGGCAGCACCTACACCATCACCTACACAGGCCACAACAAGCAAAGCGACAAGCCCGAGCGCGTGACGCTGCTTGCCGGAACCAGCCCCACGGCCGAGGCCATGACCATCACGGTGATGCCCACCATCACTTTCACCTCGGTGCAGAAGGAACTTCACACAGCCACCTTCAAGGCCCCGAGCACAGGCACCTACTACTTCGGTTTCCACTGCACATCCGACGCTGGCATGTATTACGCCTATGTCGACGGTTGGGGCATCAGCTCTCCGGCCGGCAAGCAAAGCCCCGACTCGGTGACCTCGCTCAAGGTGACCCCTGCCGACAAGGGCGCCCTGCAAGCAACCATCAGTTTCAAGACACCTACCAACAACGCCGATGGCAGCGCCATAGAGTCGCTGACCAAGGCCACCGTATATAACGCAACAACCAATGCCACTGTGGGCACAATCGAGGCTCCCGCCACAGGCGCAGAGCTGAGCGTGGTTGACAACAACCCCAAAAACGGACTGAACACCTACCGCGTGTATTGCACATCGGCCAACGGCGACGGTGTGGCAAGCGACGCCAAGGCCTTTGTGGGAATCGACGTGCCCAAGGCCGTGGGCCGCGGCAACTGGACCCAACAAGGCAACAACGTGGTGCTCACATGGCCGGCTCCGAGCGAGACAGGCGTGAACGGCGGATATGTGGACACGGCAGCCGTGACCTACACCGTGACCATGCTGCAACCGCAATACAAGGAACTGGTGAGCGGACTCAGCGGCACCACATATACCGACACGTCGCTGGCTGAGACAGTAGGCCAGACATTTGCAAGCTATGCCATCACACCCAAGAGCAAAGCCGGCGAGGGACAAGGCTCGCCCACATTCAGCGGCCCGTTTGGCACGCCTTTCGACGCGCCCATAGCCGAATCATTTGCCCAGGGCAAACTCGCATACAGCCCGTGGTTTATCATTGACCACAGTGGCGACGACAACAGTTCGTGGGACATTGTGTCGAACGGTACCTACCCATCGCGCACGCCTCAAGATGCCGATGCCGGAATGGCAATAATGAACACCAACGGCGACGGCAGCCACACGCTGGCATCACCTATGTTCAAACTCGGCGACGGCTATGTGCTCAAGTTCTGGATCAGCAACCCCGATCGCTACAACTCGCTGTCGCTGCTCATCTCGAGCGACCAGTGCCACAACTGGACCAAGGTGCGCACCCTGCCGGTGACCAAAGAGAACTGGGAGGAGCAGACCGTTGACCTCTCGGAATATAACGGAAAATCGATATGCATCGGCTTCCGCGGCGAGGTGGAGGAATACAACAAGCAGATTGCCGTCGACAACATAAGTATCGTGGCCGGCGAAACGTCTGTTGACAAGATTGACACCGATACGCAGGCAGCACTGATCACCGTGAGCGGCAACGTGCTCACAGTGACTGCCGCAAGCGGCACGCCTGTGGCCGTGTACGACACTGTGGGCCGCCGTGTGGCAGCAGGCACCGGCTCAGTGAGCAAGGAACTGCCGCAAGGCGTGTATGTGGTGGCAGCAGGCAACAGCAGCAACAAAGTTGTGGTGAGATAACACACCTGCGCCAAAGCGGCACCCGCTTAACAACAACTAATCAAAATGCCCTCCCGACCAATTGCCGTCAGGGGGGCGTTTTTTTGTTTTTTTGTGAAAATGTGCATAAACATTAGCATTGTATTTTCAGCAAAATGGCTAACATTGCACAACATTTTTAGATTGAGACACGGCAACGGCTACGCACTGTCACGAACCTGTTTTCAATTAAAAGCAAAAACACGATGTTGACACACAGCCATAAGAAACGAATGGCTTTCTCCAACACATGCAAAAAACATATATGATAATCTTGACGCTGCAAGCCGCCAATGTGGCAAATAGCGTCGCAAACATTTTCAACAATTATGAATAAGACATTACTTGCTATCTCAGCGACAATGCTGTGCGCCATTGGTGCCAATGCCACTGTGAATTTCACAAGCGCAATCACCCGCACCGCTGCCCAAGACACCCTGAAATTTGAAAAAACCGCCCTCACCGGCGACGACGGCGCTGCCCAGTACCAAGAAATCTACACTTCTCACACAACCTGGATTTTGGGTTCTTACACAACCAGAACTTTGCGAGGCCAATTTGCCATCACGGCAAGCGACCTTGAAGGCAAATTGCCCAAGGGGGCAAAGCTAACCGGATTCAGCGTTGACGGCTATAACAACGGAGGCAAATGCACCACATTCAGCATAATGGGACTGTGGATTGATGCCTACGACACCATCCCTGAGCTAAACTACCAATACGGATATGAGAATTGGACCGCTCCCACAAACAAAGTGAGCAATGAATTCGAATACACTTTCAGTTCAAGCAGCACAAAGGACGCGAATGTGAGTGTATTCAACATTCCTTTTGTCAGCAACAGCCCCTACCCATATGCCGGCAACGACCTATTGCTTACCATGCAAATGGAATACACCGGCAACAATGCCATGGATTACTATTATAAGAAAGCAACAGCCAACACAAAAATTGCCACTGTATATCGCGACAAGAACTATGCCTTCAGTGCTAATGGAGTTTACGAAAACGGTTCCCGGCAGAGCTATATTTCAAACCACTCAGGCATCAACATCGACGGCAACACCATTCCGGCCTTCAAACTCAGCTATTTTACCAACGACATCCGCGTGACTGTGCGCTCGGCCGACGGCAACACAATGGCAGCCTACCTCACCCTGTGGGACAAAACCACTGGCGAGATGCTGTATAACAACGTGAAAGCCAGCGACTACACATTCAGCAACCTCGACTACACCCACGAGTATACCCTCAAGGCATACAACCGATACAGCGATGCCATCTATGTGGAAGACATCGACTTTGGCGACGATGCCATCAACAACGACGTGGAAATTTCGCTTGTGAACCGTGCATACACCGGTGTGGAAGACGCCATCGACAACGCTGCCGAAGTTGCCAGCGTGAAATATGTGAACCTGCAAGGCGTTGAAAGCGCCGAGCCGTTCAGCGGCGTGAACGTGGTGGTGACCACCTACACCGACGGCACCAGCACAGCAGTGAAGAAACTGATTAAATAAGCAGGCCACACCAGCCAGCAAAGCATAAGCAAAGGCCTCCACCCCATTCACATTCCCTTCAAAGGGATGTCAAGGGGGATGGAGGCCTTTATGCGTGTGCCACGCTCAGCGGCCGGTCAACGGTCGAAGATTATTCCGAGCAGCCAAGTCACCACCGAGAGGACCACGCTGAAGAAGAAAGCCCACAGGAAGCTCGAGACGTGGAACGCAGGCACTATGGCCGCGCAAAGCTCAATCATGAGGGCATTAATCACAAGCGAGAACAGGCCAAGGGTGATGATGTTGACTGGCAAGGCAAACAGCTTTACCACAGGCTTTACCACAGCGTTGATCACGCCAAGCACTATAGCAATCACAAAAGTCCAAAGCCAAGAGTCGATATTCACTCCCGGCAACAGCCAGGCTGTGATACCCACAGCCAAGGCCGATAATATTAACGTTACTATCATATAATGTTTGTTTATTTCACGATTCGTCCACGCGTGAGCGCCATGAGCCCACATGAAAAGCGCGGTAAAGATAGGCATAATTGGTCGATTTGTGAAATTTTGAAGGTAAATGCAAAGAAAGTGGCACGGCAAGAGCCGTTAAATCGAAACAAATGTTTAGATTTGCATATTAAAGACAGCTCATGGCAATGACAAAACTACCTCCCCTCAACACCCAGCACCTGCTCAAGCATGTCAAGGACTATATGTTTATCGTGCTTGGACTGATGTCGTATGCATTCGGCTTTTGCGCTTTCGTGCTTCCCGAGAAAGTGGTAACCGGAGGCGTGACCGGCATCACCTCGCTGCTCAATTTCGGCCTCGGGTGGAACGTTGCCATCACGTTCTATG
>CAVFVP010000045.1:0-16678 GCA_963625945.1 Agathobacter rectalis
TCTTCACTCCGTGCGTGTGGCCCATCATCCCCATGACGGTGAGCTTCTTCCTCAAGAAGAGCGGCTCGCGCGCCAAGAGCATCACCAATGCCGCTGTCTACGGCATTTCAATCATAGTCATCTATTTGGTGCTGGGCCTTGTGGTTACAGGCATCTTCGGCGCCAACGAGCTTAATGCCATAGCCACCAATGCGGTGTGCAATGTAGTGTTCTTCTTGCTGCTTGTGGTGTTTGCCATCTCGTTTTTCGGCGCATTCGAGATTACCCTGCCAAACTCGTGGGGCAATGCCGCCGACAGCACAGCCGAGAAGACCACCGGCATTCTGAGCATCTTCTTCATGGCTTTCACGCTGGTGATAGTGTCATTCTCATGCACAGGTCCCATCATAGGCACCCTCTTGGTCGAGGCGGCAAGCATGGGCAGCAGCCTGGGTCCGGCAGTGGGTATGGGCGGCTTTGCCCTTGCCCTTGCCATCCCGTTCAGCCTCTTCGCCATGTTCCCGTCGATGCTCAAGCGCCTGCCCAAGTCGGGAGGCTGGCTCAACACTGTGAAAGTGGTGCTCGGTTTCATCGAACTTGCCCTATCGCTCAAATTCCTCTCAGTGGCCGATTTGGCCTACGGATGGCACATTCTCGACCGCGAGACTTTCCTTGCCTTGTGGATAGCTATTTTCGGCCTGCTGGCAATGTATCTGCTCGGCGTGTTTCGCTTCAACAGCGATGGCGGCAAGCGTGAGGGCATAGGCGTGATGCGCTTTATGCTTGCCCTGGCGTCGCTCGCCTTCACCGTCTATCTTGTTCCCGGCTTGTGGGGTGCGCCTCTCAGAGCCACAAGCGCCTTTGTGCCGCCGCTCAGCACCCAAGACTTCAACCTCTATGGTGAGGAACGGGCGCAGTATGATAATTTCGAGGAGGGAATGCAGGCTGCCGCACGGGCCCGCAAACCGGTGCTCATCGACTTCTCGGGCTACGGTTGTGTGAACTGCCGCAAGATGGAGGGCGCCGTGCTCGACAAGCAGCAGGTGAAGCAGTTGATCACCGACCGGTTCGTGTCGGTCAAACTCATGGTCGACGACAAGAAGGCCATGCCGCAACCCGTCTATGTGGAGGAAAACGGCCGGCAAGTGGAGCTGGATACCTATGGCGACATGTGGAGCTACCTGCAGCGGTCGAAGTTCGGCGCCAACTCGCAACCCTATTTCGTGGTGCTCGACGAGTGCGGAGGCCTGCTCTCGGGTCCTGTCGTGTATGACGAGGATGTGGACAAATTCATGAGTTTTCTCAATAACGGACTAAATAAGCACCAAGCCAATGCCACACAGCGATAGACAGTGCCGACTAGAAGCCTTCGGACGTCTGCTCGACGTGGTCGACACGTTGCGCGACCGTTGCCCGTGGGACTCGGTGCAGACCAACGAGAGTTTGCGCCCCAATACCATCGAAGAGGTGATGGAGCTCACCCAGGCTCTGCTCGACGGCCATCCGGCCGAGATTAAGAAGGAATTGGGCGATGTGCTGCTCCACGTGCTGCTCTATGCGCGCATCGCCGACGAGAAAAACCAGTTCGACGTGGCCGATGTGTGCGACGCCTTGTGCGAGAAGCTCATTTTCCGCCACCCGCACATCTATGGTAACCAGGATGCCGATTCGGCACAAGCCGTGGCCGACAACTGGGAACTGATTAAAATGCGCGAGCGTGACGGCAACAAGACCGTGCTTGGCGGAGTGCCGCGCACCTTGCCGTCGCTCATCAAGGCTGAGCGCATTCAGGAAAAAGCCTCAAAGGTGGGCTTTGACTGGGAATGCCGCGACCAGGTGTGGCAAAAGGTGCGCGAGGAAGCCCTTGAGGTGGAGCAGGAACTTGTGGAGGGTCACGAGGTGGACCGCGAGAAGGAATTCGGCGACTTGCTGTTTGCCGTGGTCAATGCCGCCCGGCTCTATGGCGTGCGCCCCGACAATGCCCTTGAGCGTACCAACCGCAAGTTCATTGCCCGCTTCAACTACATCGAGCAGCAGGCACGCAGGCAGGGGCGGCGCATTAACGAGCTGACACTGGCCGAGATGGACAGCCTGTGGGACGAGGCTAAGCGTTTGCGGCTCGGAGAGGAGGTGGCCGACCAATGAAAATGAGGGTATGTGTCACCGAGAAACCGAGTGTGGCGCGCGACATAGCCGCCATTCTGGGCGCCACCGACCGCCACGACGGCTACTTCGAGGGCAACGGCTACCAGGTGACATGGACTTTCGGACACTTGTGTGAGCTCAAGGAGCCTGCCGACTACACTCCGCTGTGGAAGCGGTGGAGTCTGGGTGCCCTGCCCATGTTCCCGACAACATTCGGTATCAAGCTCATCGACGACGACGGCTACAAGCGGCAGTTCCATGTGATAGAGTCGCTTATCGCCGAGGCTGGTGAGGTGATCAACTGCGGCGATGCCGGCCAGGAGGGTGAACTGATACAGCGCTGGGTCTACCAGAAGGCCGGTTGCAAGGTGCCTGTGCGGCGGCTGTGGATATCGTCGCTTACCGACGAGAGCATCCGCGAGGGCTTCAACTCGCTCCGCCCGGGCAGTGACTTCCGTAACCTTTACTATGCTGGACTGTCGCGTGCCGTTGGCGACTGGCTGCTCGGCATGAACGCCACTCGGCTCTACACCCTCAAGTATGGCCAAAATCGCACCACTCTGTCGGTGGGGCGTGTGCAGACGCCCACACTTGCCCTCATAGTGGCGCGCCAGCGCGAGATTGAGAACTTTGTTCCGCAAGACTATTGGGAAATCAAGACCCTGTACCGCGGCACCACATTCAGCAGCACGCGTGGCCGCTATGCTACCGAGGCCGAGGCTCAGGCTGTGCTCGAGAGCATGGGCAGCTCGCTGCTCACGGTCACGTCGGTAACGGCCAAGAAAGGGCGCGAGGCGCCTCCACGACTGTTCGACCTCACCAGTCTGCAGGTAGAGTGCAACAAGAAATTCTCACTTTCGGCCGATGCCACCCTCAAGCTCATTCAGAGCCTGTATGAGAAGAAGGTGACTACCTATCCGCGTGTCGACACCACCTATCTGAGCGATGACATCTATCCTAAAATTCCGGGCATCCTCAAATCCATGGTGCCCTATGCGGCACTCACCGCGCCGGTGTTGGCGGCAAAGATTCCCAAGAGCAAGAAGGTGTTTGACAACTCCAAGGTCACCGACCACCATGCTATAATTCCCACCAACGTGAATCCGGCCAACGCCGCCCTGTCGCGCGACGAGAAGCTTGTCTACGACCTTGTGGCAAAGCGGTTTATTGCAGCTTTTTACCCCGACTGCCAGTTCTTGACCACAACCGTGATGGCCGATGTCAACGGCAATGAGTTCAAGGCCACCGGCAAGCATATAGAGAGCGATGGCTGGCGTGCCGTATATGGCGGGAAGGACCAGCAGGCCACCGACGGGGATGCCGCCGAGGCCAACGCCGCCATGCCGCAGTTTGTGCAGGGCGAGAGCGGTCCTCACGAGCCGTCGCTTGCCAAGAAGGCCACCCAGCCGCCCAAGATGTACACCGAGGGCACGCTGCTGCGGGCCATGGAGACGGCGGGCCGATTTGTCGACGATGAGTCGCTGCGCGATGCCATGAAGGAAAACGGCATAGGACGCCCCTCGACGCGCGCGGCAATTATCGAGACGCTTTTCAAGCGGCACTACATACGCAAGGAGCGCAAGAGTCTGGTGGCCACCCCGGCAGGCTTGCAGCTTATCGACACCATCAGTGAGCCTCTGCTCAAGAGTGCCGAGCTCACGGGGCAGTGGGAGTTCAAGTTGAGGCAGATAGAGCGCGGCGAGTTCAGCCCCAAGCAGTTTGTCGACGAGTTGAAGGTCATGGTCTCTGGCTTGGTGCTCAACGTGCTGCGCGACAATGGCGGTACCAACATAGTGGCAAGCGATGAGCCGGCAAAGCCCAAGCCGTCGGCACCGGCTGCTGCCAAGAAACCGCGGCGGCCGCGCATCAAGTCGATAGAGGAGATTGCCTGTCCGCTGTGTGGCAAGGGGCATCTGCTCAAGGGGCGCACGGCTTACGGCTGCAGTGAGTATGCCGCCGGTTGCCGCCTGCTGCTGCCGTTTGCCGACTATCCGTCTGACCTCACTCCGGCCAAGCTGCGCAACCTTGTGGAAAAGAACTTCAAGCCGTCGGCAACTGGTCAATAATCACTGGAATAATAAAAAATGAGATAGCTATGGACAGCGAACTTTTCCCTCTTGTCGACCCGCAGGGTCACGTCGTTGGCAGTGCCACCCGCGCTGAGTGCCATTCGGGCAGCCGCCTGCTGCATCCGGTGGTGCACTTGCATGTGTTTAACCCGCAGGGCGCGATATATCTGCAAAAGCGGTCGGCGTCGAAGCGCATCCAGCCCGGCCGGTGGGACACCTCGGTGGGCGGCCACGTGGATTTCGGCGAGACCATCGAGCAGGCTCTGCGGCGTGAGGTGCGCGAGGAAATAGGGCTTGTTGACTTTGAACCGGTGCATTTGTTCAACTACGTCTACGACAGCACAGTGGAGAGTGAACTTGTCAATGCCTACTACACAGTCACCAGCCGTACCGGTTTCGACTTCGACCCTGTGGAAATCGACGACGGCCGTTTCTGGACCGTGGCTGAGGTGATGGCCAGCATGGGGCAGGGCGTGCTCACCCCTAATTTCGAGCAGGAATTTCTGCGTGTGATGCGCCAACTGGGCATTGAGCCATGAGCTTGATGGTGCAATATGTGGTAGTGGGCATCGTGGTGGCAGCCGCTGTGGCAGCCGCCGTGCGTGCTTTGTGGCGCTTGCGCGGCCTCTCTGGCCGGGTGAAGTGTGCGGGTTGCCCGCTGGCCGATGCTTGTTCCAAAAATAATCGCAAAAAATGTGCTGGCGGTGTTGCACAGTCGGAAAAAACTGATTAACTTTGCAACCGCAATTAGCTAAATGGTCGCTTGGATGAGTGGTTTAGTCACCGGTCTGCAAAACCGGGTACAGCGGTTCGAATCCGCTAGTGACCTCCAAAGGTGCTCGGCTCAGGCCGGGCATTTTTTATTGTCCAAAATGATGGTTTTTAATGTGGCAATAACGTTTTTTTGCACATTTTTTTGGGCAGGGCATCCAATATTATCTACCTTTGCCGCAATTGATTTCACATGGTTAAGAGGTGATAATGGCGAGGCGTGAAGCCACAGCCACTTGGCAGCATAAACCAGTAGGGAAGTACTCCAGCTGCCTCTTGGAGCAAGCCCTGATGCAATGGCTCCCACGCTTGCATTGGTGGCACATGGCCAATGCTGATTAAATGAGAAAAAACGTATTATTCGTCAGAACAATAATCATATTAAAACAATTAAAAAGATGAGAATTAATTTACTTCACACCGTAGCTGTGCTTGGTCTGGCCCTGTGCTCTGTAGGCTCTGCAATGGCTACTGCCCGTGACTTTTCGGTTAAGTGCGTGCAGCACAAATGCACGTTCGACCCCGAAAAGATGGTCAACAAGCACGAAGTGGCCATTTCTCTTGAGAACAGCACAAGCAATGGCATTTCGTCAAACGACATTCTGCTGGGTACCAGCAAGATCAATTTCTATCGTAGCACCGACACCACAAAGCTGCTGCTTGCAACCGCCAAGTTCACCACTTGGTCACTCAATGGCAAGACCTACAACTATAAATTGGTGGTGTATTACGCCGACGGCTCCACCGAGGAGTCTAGCTCGAGTTTCTCGGCCGATGGCTATACCAAGCCGCTCGACTTGTCTACTATCATCGTCACCGACAGCTTCGATGAGCCTGTCACCGCATTGAACAAGACCAAATACTACTATTCGGCCGAATACTATCACAATGCGATTGCCGGATATTCCTACGCAAAGCAGGATACCGTGTCGGCAATCAATGCCGATTACGCCATTGGCTACAGTACGGTTCTTCCCAGCGACGCTGCCGAAGATACCTGCCGCACTTGCAAGGTGAGCACCGTGGGGGCCGACTTCTATGTCAACACCATCCCGAGCATCAGCCACTATTCGCTCATGCGTGTGGATCCACTCAGCAGCAGCTTTGAGGTTGCCCGTGTGGCTGCCGACCCCGACAGTGCTGGCATCTACCGCAGCTACGAGCGCGACGACGACAGCAAATTTTCGATTGTATACGCTTCGGTTCCCGCCGCCGAAAGCTGGATCACTGTCCCCGCACGCGACGACTTGCGCGATCTTGGTCCGCTCATTGAAGCCGAATACTACTCAGTGGTGACCGACTCCCTTGACAACACCTATGGCGGCATCCGCCAGAAGCTTCCTGTGATTTCCACCTTCCTTTCCAGCGATGTTCAGCAAGTTAAGACCAAGCCTCTGGGCGACGGCTCAACTATGGGCTACAAGGCCAGCTTCAAGGTGACCGGTTTGTGCGACGACAGCATCATGGAGCCCTACGGATTCCGCGTGTGGCGTGTGCTGCCCACAAGCGAGAAACTGGTGCTCGACACCATGAACTTAGATCCGACTGATGTGGTGGAATTCAATATAGAAGACCTCTTTGTCGACAGCGCCATCAAGGGCGAAGAGACCAAGACTGTGATTTACGTTATGCGCTTCTATGCCCGCAACGGCTTCAACGACTATGAGGCTTATGTGGCTGAGCACATGTTCCCGGCTCAATTCAACAACGAAACTCCCACTGGCATCACCGACGTGGTTGCCGATGGCAGCGATGCGCAGGTGAAGGCTGTGACTTATGTCAACGCCCTCGGCCAGTGCTCAAGCCGTCCGTTTGCAGGGTTCAACATTGTGAACACCACATACACCGATGGCCACTCTACACAGGTTAAGAAAATAATCCGCTGATAGCCGGACTCCCGTTAGGCTAAGCCCAATATTTAAACAGGGGAGAACTCCCGCATCTTGGAGTTCTCCCCTATGTTTTTATTGTGCTTGAAGTTATAGCCTTGCGCCATCGTTGAACGCTGCGCCTCAGCTGAGCCTCTTGGGATTAACGTTGCAGATGTTCTGTTACTGCACCACAACCTTTTGGCTCACAGTGCCGCTAGTGCCTCTCCAGACAGCCACGTAGACGCCTGAGGCCAGACCATCGGTGCCGATTGAGCATGTGGCATTGCCATTGCCGGATTGCTTGCCGGCCAGTGTGCCCGAAATGTTGTATAAATAGAGTGTTCCATCGTCAGCAGATTCCGCAGTAATCAAGCCCTGTGTAACCTTGATTTTGGCTTTTGGCGTAGCAGACACATCACTAACAGATGTAAGATAAAAATCATACTTAAATGTCTTGTAAAGGATATCTCCGTTATCGTTTGTGACGTGGGTCATTCCAATTGAATAATCGCCATATGGGTTGGGGTATCCAAAATAATTATGTACAGGAAATATGAAGTGCTTGCCGTTTAAGGCCCCATAGCCTTCCACGATATAGAATTTATTATTACCATACTTGGGCTTGTATGTTACACGCTTGTATCCGTCGAAAACAAAATCACTGTCACTTCTCTCCATTGTCATGGAATTCTTCAGAGTTGAGTTGTAGTTGACATGTATATTGTTGAAGTCAAACAGTAGCCATTCGCCAGTAGAGTCGTAATCCTCGGTCGGAGTTCTAGGTCCTGACAATGTCATCATTTGATCTGTTTGCACAAATGGGTTGTTTGGGTTGAGGATGGCGTACACGCGTTTATCTGTCTCTCTGAGCCAAGCCAACGGCCACTCACAATTTTCAACAGAATCGTGGGGCTCAACAAACGTCATATAAAGTTTTTTGTAAGTTCGACCACCATTCATCACAGTGTCGCCTTTGAAATGAACTTCGTAGTTATATGGGTAAGCGCATGAATCTTCCGTATCCTCAAATCTTGCGGTCTTGTTATATTGAAAAATACCACTTCACTCCTTCGCGTACCATCGGCTCGTACTTGTATTCCTGGCCGGAAATTGTGCCTATTGATGTAATGCACATCAGTACCACGACGATTATCCTGCTCATATTAAGTGTGATTTTTTCCATTATTGTTGAGATTTTAAGATTATACTATTGTTTTGTGGCATGTACAGTTTCAACCACATTGTTGTTGATGATGAGGCTCACCAGATATTGGCCTTGGGGCAGCTCCGCCGTGGAAATACTAACAGCCATTTTCCTTCACTCGACTTCAGCCATTCAATATCAGGAATTGAATCGATGATACATGAGCCCTCTCCGTCATCGTATACACTTGTCAAACTTGCCACATAGTAGTCAAATGGATTGTTGTACATTTGCTGCTTTACCACAGCAAGGGCGTCCTCTTTTGTGACTGTTACTGTATTGGCTTCAACAATCATTAGCGATGTTGCCAAAACGAAAAAAGTAAAAATCGTTTCATAGGCTATTACTTTTAATATGAGCTTGAAAAAAATAATTGCAACAAATATAACAAAAAAACGCTAAGAAACAATAAATCACAACTAAAAACAATAAATTGTGAAATCCCTTGGCTATTTATTTTATGTGATGAAAGGAAAATGCAAACTTGCGGTGCACCCGAAAGCTAAAGCGAAGATGAAAACAAAGCTGAAAGAGTTGACAAGTCGAAGCAATGGAATGAAGTAATACCCGCAAGAGTTATTGGCGGACGGCAGATAGTACAATCTTGCACAGTGCAATCGGTAATGACAATTTGTGCAAAGCCGGGTATGCCACTTTGATTGGGGAGTATCTCGAATGGCACCCAAAAATAGGAACCGCCGTATGCGGAACCGCACGTGCGGTGGAGTGAGGGGTCGGTAAATGTGAAAGTAGGAGGCAAATGCCTTTTGTGATTAGCATTTACCTCCTACTCGATTATTATAGCGTTTGGAATAAAATTCGGTGCTGTTGCATCATCCCCCCCCCGTTCTCACGGGCAGGTGTCAAATTGCCGATGAGCCGCTCCAGTTGAAGTTGCTCACGCCGGCACCGGCCTCGAAGTGGTATTTGGCGATGCCCAGATCAACCTTCGAGAAGAAGCCGAGCCCGGCTTTGGCTGTCACCGTCCGGCCGTCGGAGTGCAATGTGAATTTGAATTTCTGCTGGTTCAGGGCTGTGGGGGCTAGCAAGGCTGCCTCGACACCGGCCGTAAACCACTTGGGCGTGTCGCCGTCGGCCTTGACCACCGTCACGTCGCCAATGCTTTTGCTGCGGTGCTCAGCCCCTTGTGTGTTGCCGTAGCCAATGGCTATCAGGCACACCAGTTTCTCGCCGTCACCCACCGTCCATGCTCCTGGAGCCTTGGTGAACGACAGCCCCACCCAGCACGTGTTGAGCCCGAGCGTCTGCGCCAGCAGCACCAGACGCTCGCCATAGTAGCCTATGCGCTCGTCGAGTCCCTTGCCCCGGTGTCCAACCATGGCAATGTAGTTGCGCACGCCGCTGAACTTGCCGTAGTGGGCAAGGAAGCAGTCGAATGCGCGTGGCTCGTCGGTCACCAGTTGCAGGTGCAGCTTCCCCTTGGCGTTGCAGTCGGCAATGCACTTCTTCAGTATGGTAATGCTTTCGTCATTGATTGGGCGCTTGGTGAAATTCCGCACCGAGTGACGCCGCTTAATAGCCTCTATTATGTCCATGAAACAATGTGCTAGTTTTTTATGCGTAAAGATAGCTCGTTTTTTACACAATAGCAAATCACAGATTGTAGCAAATCGTGGTTTCCACGCCTCTTTTCGGTTAAAACACGCCTAAAGTTGTGACAAAACGAAATTTTGTCGTATATTTGTAAGGTATACCAAGGCCCTGCCGTGTAACGGGCGGGTGGTCGGGCCGCCATTTTCCCGCCGTCATAAACTTAACAACAGACAAAATCAGAAACAATGAAGGCTAAGGCATCACTACTTGCAATCATGGCCGCCGCAACGCTTGGCGCGGCTGCCGCCTCAGCCCCGGCGCAATGGCAGGCAACTGTCGACCGCTGTGTGGCACAGGGCGAATTCACCAAAGCCGAGAAAATCATGAACTCACTCCCCAAGGCTTCACGCAAAGCCTATGCGGTGCAAATCGACTCGGTGAAGCAAATTATGCAACGCATACGCAAGGATTTCACCATGACTCCCGAAGAAGGCAAGAAACTGATTCGCGAGCGCATGCCACAAGCCACCGATGAGCAAATCGACAACTGGAAGCGCCTGCGCAAGCTCGAGGTGATGAACATCGACGGACGCGAATGGTGGTTCCGCAAGAGTGTGCGCAACCTGTGGCTGCTGGCCGATGAATGCGCCGCCGAGCACACTAAGGACAAGCAGTCGTCGTATGAGACCTACCGCTCGTGGCTTGTGCAGGCAATGCGCACTCCTGCCGATGCCAACGGCACGCGCAACTGGCACCACGCCCAAATCACCTTCTCGCTCGATGTCGACGCCGATGCCGTGCCCGCAGGCGAGACTCTGCGCGTGTGGATGCCCATCCCCTACGAAAACATGCGCCAGCGCAACATCAAATATGTGTCGGGCAACCGCCCGGTCACATTCAGCCAGGGCAGCAAGCACCACACCGTCTATATGGAGGCCAAGGCTCAAAAGGGACAGCCCACACACTTCGAATACACGTTCTCCTACGACGTGGGCGAGCGTCACATAGCCAAGCAAGACGTGCTGGCAATGCTCAAGCCCTACGACACGCAATCCGACCTCTACAAGCGCTACACCTCGAGCGAGGGACGCCACATAATCATCACCGACTCGCTGCGCCAGCTCGCACGCTCCATAGTGGGGTCTGAGACCAATCCCGTGCTGCAGGCCCACAAAATCTATAGCTGGATAGGACGCACTTTCCCATGGGCTGGTGCACGTGAATACAGCACCTTGGCCAACATTCCGGAGTATGTGCTGCTCAACCGCCATGGCGATTGCGGGCAGGTGGCGCTGCTCTACATCACGCTCACCCGTAGCTTGGGCATCCCCTCGCGTTGGGAGAGCGGCTACACGATCCACCCGAGCGACGTGAACTATCACGACTGGGCCGAGTCTTACTTTGAGGGCGTGGGATGGGTGTCGGTCGACCCGTCGTACAGCCGTTCTGCTGTCGATACCCCCATGGAGGACTATTATGCCTCGGGTCTCGACCTCTACCGCATGGCATCTAACGAGGCTGTTGGACAACCGCTGTCGCCGGCCAAGAAATACATACGCAGCGAAACGGTCGACTTCCAACCGGGCGAAGTGGAGTGGAACGGTGGCAACCTCTACTACGACAAGTGGCACTCACACTTCAACCTCGACTCGCTTGAGCCAATAGCCACCGACGGCAAGTAACAACCCGCCGATTGTAGACAAAGACAATAGAAATCAAACCGCCGCAATACGCTCCCTGCATGAGGCCGGGCCGACCGGCGGCGAAACACTGAAAAAACATAACCGATAATGAGAATTACAATCAAGGCCCTCGTGGCCGGTGTGGCCCTCATGGCCACTGTGCCCGCGGCAATGGGCCAGGCCTCGTCGGCCGCCGATGTGCTGAAAGAATTGAAAAACAACATAGCCCCCGACAAGCGCACCGCCGTGTGGGATGTCAACACCATCGACCAGAATGGCGTGCTCACCGTGTGGGGCACAGTGGGCACTCAGGAGCAAAAGGATGCCGTGAGCAAGGCTCTCAATGGCACAGGCGCGTTCCAGAACCAGCTTGTGGTGCTGGAGAACTCGCTCCCCGCCGACCGTCGCTGGGCTGTGGTCAAGTTGTCGATAGCCACTCTGCGCACCAGCGGCAGGCATGCGGCCGAGATGGCCACGCAAGCCATCATGGGCACACCAGTCAAGGTGATTCAGGCCGACGACGACTGGTATCGAGTGCAGACCCCCGACGACTATATCGCCTATGTGCCCTCGTCGTCGCTCCGCTTTATGACGGCACAAGAGCTGCAGGCCTGGAAACAGGCGCGCCGCTACATCGTCACTGTCTACGACGCCCGTTTGGTGACCAAGCCCGGCGGCGATGAGACCGTGACCGATCTCGTGCTCGGCAACGTGCTCGAGTATAAGGGCGAAAAAGGCAAGTGGGTGCTGCTAGCCACTCCCGATGGCCGTCAGGGCTACGTGGAGAAGGCCAGCGTGCAAGACTTTGCCGAGTGGAGCAAGCAAGACTTCAACGTGGAGCAAATAGAAAAGACCGCATTCCGCATGATGGGCTCGAGCTATTTGTGGGGCGGCACGTCGACCAAGGTGACCGACTGCTCCGGCCTCAGCAAGGTGAGCTACTTCAGCAACGGCATCATCCTGCAGCGCGACGCGTCGCAACAGGCACTCTACGGACTGAAAATCAAGGGTAGCGACTGGCAACAGTGCCAGCCGGGCGACTTGCTCTTCTTTGGAAACTCGGCCACGGGCCGCGTGACCCATGTGGGCATCTATCTGCACGACGGCAAGTATATCCACTGCTCGGGACAGGTGAAGGTCAACAGCCTCGTCGACGGGGCCGACGACTACCTCTATCCGGCTCTTTCGGCAAGCCGCGTGGCAGGCCAGGTGGGCACCAAGGGCATTACAGCCGTGCGCAACCACCCGTGGTATTTCTGATCCGGCAACTTGTGCCTCCCTCCCCCATAAAATACAAACAAACACCCTCACAACATACAAAGAAAGTACAATGGACAGAAGAAAATTCCTTGTGGGAGCCGGGCTTGGCTTAATAGCCGCCTCCTCTCCAATCTCAATTTCGGCAATGGATTCGGCCACACGTCGCACCGGCAAAAGCGGCCGCCTCAACTTGTCGTTTGCCCCCTATGAGTTGAAGTTGCGCCACGCATTCAACCTTGCGCGCTACAGCCGCACCACCACGCCCGATGTGCAGGTGCAGATTGAATATGACGGCATAGTGGGCTACGGCGAGGCCTCGATGCCACCTTATTTGGGCGAGAGCGTGGAAAGCGTGACCAAGTTTCTCTCCAGTCTCGACTTGAGCCAGTTTACCGACCCGTTCCGCCTTGAGGACATACTTCACTATGTGGACAGCGTTGCGCCCAACAACCGTGCCGCCAAGGCCAGTGTCGACATCGCCCTCCACGACTTGCTGGGAAAAATCATGGGCCAGCCGTGGTATAAGATTTGGGGCTTGAACCCCGAAAAGGCGCCCAACACCAGCTTCACCATAGGCATCGACAAGGAAGATGTGGTGCGGCAGAAAGTGAAGGAAGCATCGCCCTACAAGGTGCTGAAGGTGAAAATGGGTCTCGACAACGACAAGGAGACCGTGGAGGTGATTCGCAGCATGACCGACGTGCCTCTGTGCGTCGATGCCAACCAAGGCTGGAAGAGTAAGGAAGAGGCTCTTGAAATGTGCAACTGGCTCAAGGAGCGCGGATGCATATTCGTGGAGCAGCCGTTCGACAAGACGTGGATCGACGAGACTGCCTGGTTGCGTGAGCGTTCACCGCTGCCCATCATTGCCGATGAGGCTTTCCAGCGTCTGCCCGACATCTTGCGCTTCAAAGGCGTGTATGATGGCATCAACATCAAGCTGATGAAGAGCACCGGCCTGCATGAAGCCTACCAGATGGTGACTCTTGCCCGCGCACTCGGCATGAAGGTGATGGTTGGATGCATGACCGAGACTTCGTGTGCCGTGACGGCTGCCGCCAATCTTGCTCCGCTTGTCGACTATGCCGACCTCGATGGTAACTTGCTGATCGCCAACGACCGCTTTAGTGGCATGACGGTGGAAAACGGCAAGGTTACCTTGCACGACATCCCCGGCATTGGCATCAAGCCGCTGTTCTGATTCGTTGCCGAGAGCGGGCAGCGGCGAAACGTGGAATCTGCTTCTTAGCATAGAAAAGAATAAATAATAAACCTTTTTGGGAGCGGCAGGATGCTGTGGCGTGTCACTAACGGTGCACGCCGGTGGCACTGCCGCTTTGCCGTTTTCTTTGTGGCGGGGACGCTGTTTTAGCCGCATGCCCGGCAGGTATGACCCTCCTCACCGACTTTGACAATGAATTTTCAATTATGAATAAACCGTATTTGGGCTTGTGGGCCGTGCTGGCCGTCACACTGTGCGCGGCCATTGCCCTGTCGCGATTCAGCGGTGTGGCCGATGACCTCCATTTGGCCACAGCCGACTTTATGACCACGCTTTTCTCTCCCGTCAAGGCCGAGCCGACGCGCCCGGCGGCACCGGCCGACGCCACTGCCGCTCCCAGGGCCTCGAAACCGGCCACCGCCTACCGCCGTCCGGCATCGGTGAAGCCCGACACCGCGGGCAAAACGATTCTGTTTATTGGCGACTCTATGCTCGAGGGCTTGAGCCCGCGTCTGGCCGCATACGCAAAGAAAAACGGGCATAAGATGTATTCGGTGATATGGTACAGCTCGTCGACCGAGGTGTGGGGCAGCAGCACCAAGCTGCAAGGCTATATCAGCCAGCTGCACCCCGACTATGTGGTGATATGCCTTGGTGCCAACGAGCTTTTCGTGCGCGATATTGCCAAGAAGCGCCGCCGCTATGTCGACACCATGCTGCGCCAGATAGGCAAACTGCCTTACATCTGGATTGGCCCGCCCAACTGGAAGCCCGACACCGGCATCAACGATATGCTGCAGGAAGCCCTTGCACCGGGCACTTTCTACTTGAGCAACGGCCAGCAGTTTGAGCGCCAGCGCGACGGGGCGCATCCCACGCGCAAGTCGGCTGCTGCATGGATGGACCGTGTGTGCCGCTGGATAGTGACCAGCTCGGCACACCCCATAAAACTTGATGTTCCGGTCGAGGCTTCGGCTCACTGCCGCACCTTTGTGCTCCAGCCGGTGCGGTAACCACAGGCATTACACACAATCTCTCATAGCCAGTATCAGCTTATGGACTCTCTTACCTACAACTTGCCCACCCTGCTCGCCAGCGTCTGGCGTCAGCTCTGCTACGACCCCAGCCATCAGCTCATGTTCTCGAGCGGGCTGTTTTGGGTGCTGTTTGTGCTGTTTATGCCAGTCTATGCCATGCTGCGCAACCGCCGCCGGCAGATGTTGCTCTTTGTGGCTGCCTTCAGCCTCTTTTTCTACTATAAGTCGAGCGGCTGGTGCTTCTTGCTGATGGTGTTCACATCGCTTGCCGACTGGCACATAGCCCGCCGCATGGCCGCCACGGCCGATGCCGGCTTGCGCCGCTTTCTGCTTGTGTGCTCGCTTGTGTGCTCGCTTGGCATTCTTGTGTTTTTCAAATACACAAATTTCGTGCTGTGGAACGTCGATGCCATCATTGGCCGCAATTTCCATCCGCTCGATATAGTGCTGCCCGTGGGCATATCGTTCTACACGTTCCGCACCGTGAGCTATGTGGTCGACGTCTACAAGCGGCGGCTTGCGCCAGTCGACGACTATCTGGAATACCTGTTTTTCCTCTCGTTCTTTCCCGCACTTGTGGCAGGCCCCATCGTGCGCGCCGAGAAGTTCATTCCGCAGATGCGCTCTGCACGCAAGGCCACGGCCGACGACGTCTATGGCGGATTGTGGCTCATAATGGCCGGTCTGATAAAGAAGTGCGTGATTGCCGATTATTTGGCTCAGTATTGCAATTTGGTGTTTGAGAATCCATGCGGCTATGGAGGCATCGAGTCGCTGATGGCCATGCTTGGCTACACGGCGCAAATCTACTGCGACTTCTCGGGATACAGCGACATGGCCATAGGCCTGGGGCGCATAATGGGTTTCGACCTTGGCGTCAATTTCGATTTCCCCTACCGCTCGCTCAGCGTCACCGAGTTCTGGCGCCGCTGGCACATATCGCTTTCCACTTGGCTTCGCGACTATCTTTACATCCCGCTCGGCGGCAATCGCTGCGGTCGTATGCGCCAGTACGTCAACCTGATGGTCACCATGCTCCTCGGCGGCTTGTGGCACGGAGCCGCATGGCAGTTCATCGCATGGGGTTTTGGCCACGGTGCGGCGCTGTGTGTCCACAAGGCAGCCTTGCCGTGGCTGTCGCAGATGCGGGTTAACCGTCGTGTGTGGAATGCAGTGGCGTGGTTTCTTACGTTCACGTTTGTGATGGTGATGTGGGTGTTTTTCAGGGCTTCGTCGTTTGCCGATGCGTGGACGGTGCTGTCAAATGTGGCTTGCCGTATGGATTTGCATCATCTTGGCGAGTTTGTCGTGGCACGCCGAGTGTGGTGCATCATGCTTGTCGTGGCCTATGCTCTGCACTTTGTGCCGCGCCTGTTGCTCGATATGGCCCGCCGGTCGTTCATCGAATCGTTGTGGATTGCCAAGCTGCTGGTGTTTATGGTGGTGGTGCAGCTTGTCATTGAATTCTCAACCGCCGAGGTGGCGCCATTCATCTACTTCCAGTTCTGATTTATCATGCCTCACTCCCCAAAGTGCCGCTATAAGCATTTTACACCTGAAAATGAATATGAGCCAACGAATGTTGAAGTTATAGTCCCACCATTAATTACGGATATTTTCTTTCGGCGGATTGCCGATTGTGCGAAAAGTGTAATCCCCAATAAAGGTTGAAACCACATTATTTTACCATTGTGGCACCATATTGGTACCACAATGGTTGCCAAATCAGAAAATTTAGCCTAACTTTGTGGCATAACAAATTAAAGCATACCATTATGACGATAGTAAGTGCAAGAGATTTTAGAGCCAACCAAGGGAAATATTTCTCTATGGTGAACTCCGGCGAACACGTGATTTTGAAATCCCGTGAAGGCAGTTTCCGTC
>CAVFVP010000046.1:0-16632 GCA_963625945.1 Agathobacter rectalis
AACAGAAGACCATTCGAATAGGGCACAAAAGGACATTCATTGCCCTTTTGAAGTATTGCGCACGCATGGCCGAGCCACTGATTTTTCTGGGGTCATGAGCCGGTTTTATGCAGCGCGCCCGCCTCGGGAAATTGATTCCCAGGGCGGGCGCACCTGTCGTATTGTGTGTCAAGGCGGCATGCTACAGAGAGCTGTACCTTGGCCTTTCTTACTTGCTTAGGGCGGCTATTGAGGCCTCAAGTGTGGCTATCTTGGCCTGAGCGTCGGCTTGCTTTTTGCGTTCACCGGCCACGACGGCCTCGGGAGCGTGTGCCACAAACTTCTCGTTGCTGAGTTTCTTCTCAACCGAGGCGAGGAATCCGCGCTCATAGTCAAGTTCCTTGTTGAGCTTGGCGAGCTCCTCCTCCACATTGATGCTGCCATTGAGAGGCACTGCATACTCAGTGGCGCCTACGATAAACGACGATGCTGTAGCATCTTTGGCCTCGACGGCGGTCACGCCCTCAAGATTGGCAAGCTTCACAATCACGCTCTCAAACGGGTTGGAGAACGTGCCCACAGCCTGCAGAGCAAGTTTGTTTTTCTGCGGAATGTTCTTGCCGGTGCGCACATTGCGCACACCGCTCACTATTTCCTTGGCCTCTTCCATGGCCTTGAGCAGAGCCTCGTCGGCAGTGCCGGCCTTTGGAAGCTGTGCGGTCATGATGCTCTCGCCGTCGGCGCGGTCGCTAATGTGCTGCCACAGTTCCTCGGTGATAAACGGCATGAAGGGGTGCAGCAGACGCAACAGTGTGTCGAAGAAGCCGAGGGTGGCATTGAGCGTGGCAGCGTCGATGGGCTGGCCATAGACGGGCTTCACTGACTCGAGATACCATGCCGAGAACTCCTCCCAGAATAGACGGTAGATGGCCATGAGAGCCTCGCTGAGACGGAACTTGCCGAAGAGGTCCTCAACCTCGGCCAGGGTGCGGTTGAGCACACTGCCAAACCACTCAATGGCAAGGCGGGAGTGCTCTGGCTGCTCGGCCTCGGTGCTCACCTCCCAGCCCTTCACAAGGCGGAAGGCATTCCAAATCTTATTGTTGAAGTTGCGTCCCTGCTCACACAGCGAGTCGTCGTAGAGGATATCGTTTCCGGCAGGAGCAGCAAGCATCAGACCCATGCGCACGCCGTCGGCGCCAAAGCGGTCGATGAGCTCGAGCGGATCGGGCGAGTTGCCGAGCGATTTCGACATTTTGCGGCCCAGCTTGTCGCGCACGATGCCAGTGAAGTACACATTGCGGAACGGCTTGTCGCCCATGTACTCATAACCGGCGATAATCATGCGGGCAACCCAGAAGAAAATGATGTCGGGGCCCGTCACGAGGTCGCTTGTGGGATAGTAGTATTTGATTTCGGGATTGCCTGGGTTGCATATGCCGTCGAAGAGCGAGATTGGCCACAACCACGATGAGAACCATGTGTCGAGGCAATCCTCATCCTGGCGCAAGTCGGCAAGCTGCAGACCGTCGTTGCCGGTCTTCTTGCGAGCCTCGGCCAGAGCCTCCTCGGCTGTCTCGGCCACCACATAGCCGCCTTCAGGCAAAAAGTAGGCCGGGATGCGGTGTCCCCACCACAGTTGGCGTGAGATGCACCAGTCTTTGGTGTCGGTCATCCAGTGGCGATATGTGTTCTTGAACTTGGGCGGGAAGAACTTGATGTCGTCGTCCATCACCGAGTTGAGGGCGGGTTTCACGAGGTCGGTCATCTTCAGGAACCACTGCATCGACAGCTTTGGCTCGATGGGCACATTGGTGCGCTCGCTGAAGCCCACATTGTTGGTGTAGTCCTCCTCCTTTTCGAGAAGTCCGGCTTCGGCAAGATCTTTTGCTATTTGCTTGCGCACGTCGAAGCGGTCCATGCCCACATACATGCCGGCAGCCTCACTGATGGTGCCGTTGTCGTTGAATATGTCGATGCTGGGCAGATTGTGCTTCTCGCCCAGCATGTGGTCGTTGATGTCGTGTGCCGGTGTCACCTTGAGGCATCCGGTACCAAACTCGATGTCAACGTAGTCGTCTTCAATCACAGGAATCTCACGGCCCACAATCGGCACAATCACGCGCTTGCCGCGCAGGTGCTTGTTCTTGGGGTCGTTGGGGTTGATGCACATTGCAGTGTCGCCCATAATGGTCTCGGGACGTGTGGTTGCCACTATGGCATATCCGTCCTCGCCCACAATCTTATAGCGCAGGTAATACAGCTTGCTGTGCTCTTCCTTATACACCACTTCCTCGTCGCTGAGTGCGGTAAGCGCCTTGGGATCCCAGTTCACCATGCGCACACCACGGTAAATCAAGCCCTTGCGGTAAAGGTCGACAAACACCTTGAGCACCGAGCGTGAGCGCACCTCGTCCATAGTGAATGCGGTGCGGCTCCAGTCGCACGAGGCGCCAATCTTCTTGAGCTGCTCGAGGATGATACCGCCGTGCTCATGGGTCCAGTCCCATGCGTGTTTCAGAAACTCGTCGCGCGAGAGGTCGGTTTTCTTGATGCCCTTTTGAGCCAGGCGGTTGACCACCTTGGCCTCAGTTGCAATCGAAGCATGGTCGGTTCCCGGCACCCACAATGCGTTTTTGCCTTCCATGCGGGCGTGGCGGATGAGGATATCCTGAATGGTCTCGTTGAGCATGTGGCCCATGTGGAGCACACCGGTGACATTTGGCGGCGGAATCACAATTGTGTAAGGCTCGCGCTCATCGGGTGTGGACTTGAACAAGTCGTGGTCCATCCAATACTTATACCATTTGTCCTCGACCTCTTTAGGGTCGTACTTCGTTGCAAGAGTATTCATATTCCTTATTACAATAAACTATTGTTATGATGTGTACAAACTTTAATACGAATGGCAAAATTACAAAAAAACGGCGTAAAACACGAAACAAAACGCACAATCGCGCCACACCGACAGCATTTTACGCAATTTTTATGCTCCGCGCACAGCCGTGAGGCGAATCGACAAGCCACACCGAGAGCCTCGACTTGCGTCGCATGCACTGGTAGCGGCAAAAACAATTCCGGCGGATAGAGACGCTTTGCACGTCTATCCGCCGGAACCGATGTTCAAAGATTTATGTAAAAAGATATTTTGCTATCTCAATGCGAATTTGCCGTTAGTCAATCAACTGATCGGCCTCATAGCCGCCCATCTCGCGGATTGCGTTCTTGAGCATCACATACTGGTCGAAGAGGTTGTTGACGGCTTCCTCGCCCTTGGTGTAGTCGTGCATCGGGCTCTTGAGGAAGAAGCTCAGGAAGCGCTGTATGCCATAGCGTCCGGCACGGGCAGCAAGGTCGCTGAGCAGACAGAGGTCGAGCAAAAGCGGAGCTGCAAGAATTGAGTCGCGGCACAGGAAGTTTATCTTGATCTGCATGGGATATCCCATCCAGCCGAAGATGTCGATGTTGTCCCAACCTTCCTTGTTGTCGTTGCGCGGCGGATAGTAGTTGATGCGCACCTTGTGGTAGTAGTTGCTGTAGAGGTCGGGCTGCTTCTCAGCCTCGAGAATTGTCTCGAGAGTAGAGAGCTTGCTCACTTCTTTGGTGCGGAAGTTTGCGGGTTCGTCAAGCACAAGGCCGTCGCGGTTGCCGAGGATGTTGGTCGAGAACCAGCCGTTCAGACCCAGGCAACGGGTGCCGATAATCGGGGCGAAGCCTGATTTCACGAGAGTTTGTCCGGTCTTGAAGTCCTTGCCGGCGATAGGCATCTTGGTCTTTTCGGCCAGTTCCCACATTGCCGGGATGTCGACGGTGGTGTTGGGGGCACCCATGATAAAGGGTGCGCCTTCAACCAGTGCGGCATAGGCGTAGCACATCGACGGAGCCACGTGCTCACGGTCGTCGTCCTTCATAGCTTGCTCAAGTGCGGCCAGAGTGCCGTGCACGGGTTCATAGACGGGCACGTAGATTTCAGTAGATGCTGCCCAAATCATGACCACGCGTTCGCAATTGTGCTCTTTCTTGAAGTTGCGGATGTCCTCGCGCAGAGCCTCTACCATCTCCCAGCGTGTCTTGCAGTCTTTCACGTTGTCGCCATCGAGGCGCTTAGCGTAGTTCTTGTCGAAAGCCGCCTTCATGGGCACGATTTTCTCGAGCTCATCGCGCACGGGGTTGATGTCTTTCTCTTTCAGCACCTCGCAGTACATAGCGCTCTGGTAGGCGTTTTGCGGATACACGTCCCAGCAGGCAAACTCGATGTCGTCGAGTTTGGCAATGGGGGCAATCTCACCATAATGAAGATATTTCTTGTCGGCACCCTTGCCTACACGGATTTTGTCGTATTGTGTCATTGAGCCCACTGGCTTTGCCAAGCCTTTGCGAGCCATGAGCACACCTGTCATGAAAGTGGTGGCCACTGCACCGCAGCCCACAACCATAATTCCTAATTTACCGGTAGCCGGTTTTGCATTTGCCATAATTTTTTCGTTTTATGCGTTAATTGTTTTGTTTTCTGTTTTTGTGAAAAATCGCCCAAAAGTACAACCATTTTCAAAACCACCAAACAAAACAATAGCTATTTTTCGTTAAATATACCTTATTTTTCGCCATATTAGTTAATGTCGTATAATTTCATATCATCATTTGATTGATTGATTGAATATATGTTAACGCCACATTGCACGTAATTGGGTGTTTATAGTGCATTTTTCGATATTTCCCGATCCATTTAGGCCACACACGAAGCATAATAAAGATTTTTTATTTACACCTTTATTAACTGTTGTTAACTCTATTGCGTCAATCCAAACAGGCTTAACAAACCAGCCTCACCCGGCCAAAAGGGAATAAAAGATGAATTTAAGTGAGCGCATGTGCCTAAACCGGCTCACATTATGGCAACAAGCAAGCAGCAGTTGAGAAAAATATCGTAACTTTGCAAGTCTATAAGCAATTGTTCCATAACGATTACACACTAAAAAGAATTCACAACCACAATGGAGGCATTGAAGAACAAACAACTGAAGCCGCTGGCCGGCATGACACTCAACGACCTGCGCAAAGTGACTGCCGACCTGGGCATGCCACGGTTCGTGGCCACCCAATTGGCTCAATGGATATATGGCAAGCGGGTAGGGACATTCGACGAGATGCGCAACATCTCGAAAGCAAACCGCGACCTACTGGCCAAGCAATACCGCGTGGGCCTCGAGCCGCCCACAAGCGCACAGCGCAGCGACGACGGCACGGTGAAATTCCTGTTTGCCGTGGGCGACGACAAGGCCGTTGAGAGCGTGTATATCCCCGAGGAAGACCGCGCCACATTGTGCATATCGTCACAAAAGGGATGCCGCATGAACTGCTACTTCTGCCAGACCGGCCGGCAAGGATTTCACGGTAACCTCACCGCCAATCAAATAGTAAACCAGGTGCTGAGCGTGCCCGAGACCCACCAGCTCACCAACGTGGTGTTTATGGGCATGGGCGAGCCCACTGACAATGTGGACAACGTACTAAAAGTCATCGAGATACTCACGGCAGATTGGGGCCTCGGATGGAGCCCGAAGCGCATCACAGTGTCTAGCGTGGGAGTAAAGCCCGGCCTTAAGGAGATTGTGGAAAAGACGAGCGTGCACATAGCACTGAGCGTGCACAACGCACTGCCCGACGAACGCGTGCAGATGATGCCGGTCGAGAAACCGTTCCCCGTAAAGCAGGTGCTGGAGATGCTCGGAAAATACGATTTCGCCCACCAGCGCCGGCTCTCGATTGAATATATAATGTGGCAATGGTTCAACGACGACATACGCCATGCCGAAGCCTTGCGCGAAATCATTCCCGACGAGCACGTGAGAGTGAATCTGATACGCTACCACATGATCCCGGGCATTCCTAAGCTGCGAACATCGAGCGACGAGCGCATGGCACAATTCCGCGACTACCTGAACGGCCATGGAGTGACATGCACCATACGCCGCAGCCGTGGCGAAGACATAGACGCGGCATGCGGCATGCTTGCCGGCAAAGTAGCCGACGACAACACTGCCGATGGCCGCAACGGCAAGAAGCAAAAACAATAAAACAACTATTTTTTTCACATCACACAGCAAGAGATGATCAGACACTTCCTTAAGAGCATCATTGCGTGCATTGCCATCACACTGGCATGCACAAGCACAATGACAGCCCAGACCCCAAGCGGCTACTACGACTCAGCCATAGGCAAAAACGGCCAAAGCCTGCTTTCGGCACTCGAATCAATCGTGGGCACCCATACCAATGTGGGATACAACGGACTGTGGAGCCTCTACAAGACGTCGGACGTGACCGCCGACGGATACATCTGGGACATGTACTCGACAGCCAAGTTCACTCCCGGCAAGAACCAATGCGGGTCATACTCAAACATAGGCGACTGCTACAACCGCGAGCACAGCATGCCCAAGAGCTGGTTCAGCGACGCATCGCCCATGGTGAGTGATGCCTTCCACATTGTGCCCACCGACGGCAAAGTGAACGGGCAACGCAGCAACTACCCCTACGGCGAATGCGCCTCAGGCACCACACTGCCAGCCAACGGCAACGCGCGTGCATTGGGCAAACTCGGCACATGCACCTTTCCCGGCTATACAGGCACCGTGTTTGAGCCCGACGACCAATACAAGGGCGACTTTGCCCGCAACTACTTCTACATGGCTGCCGCCTACAATAGCCGCATCAGTTCGTGGAAGAGCGACATGCTCGCCGGCAACAGCTATCCGGCATTCACCCAGTGGGCAGTGAACCTGCTGCTCAAATGGAGCAGGCAAGACCCCGTGAGCCAAAAGGAGATTGACCGCAACAACGCAGTGTATGCCGCACAGCACAACCGCAACCCGTTTATCGACCACCCCGAGCTGGCCGAATACATCTGGGGCAACAAGACCGACACCGGCTGGTCGCCCGACGGCACGGTCAACCCCGAGCTGGCCGAGCCCGTAGACGGATCGGCAATCGACCTCGGACTGACAGCCACAGGCGTTGCCGCGACGGCAAAAGTCCCAGTCAAGGGCATGAACATCAGCAAAAACATGACCGTGACCATCAACGGCAGCGGCTTCAGCGCCAACAAAGCCACCGTCACGGCCATCGCAGCCAACTCAGGCGACACCATCACAGTAACATTCCTGAGCAGCACTGCACAAGATGCCACAGGCAGCATGACCATTGCAAGCGACGAGGCCAAGGCCACCGTCACGCTCAAGGCCAAAGCCACCAGCAGCATTCCCGCACTTGCCGCCACCGACATCACCACCGAGTCATTCACAGCCCACTGGATTAACGTAGATGCCGCCAACGCCACCTACACGCTGAGCGTGAACCGCGCAAGCGACTGTGCAGCCGTCGACGGCTACCCGGCCAGTGTGAGTGCCGCCAGCCAGCAGCACCAGGTGACAGGACTGAAGCCCAACACGGCATACACCTACACCCTGAGCGCAGCCGACGGCCGCACCAGCAACACCGTGACAGCAACCACAGCAGCACCCACCCCCATCCTAGCGTTCACGACTCCCGAAGGCGGATTCACGCTGAGCTGCGCTCCCGGCGAAGCCTCACCAGTGCTCGAGGCGGGTGTTTACGCCGAGTGGATCGATGAGGAGATAACACTCACCGCCAGCGGCAACTTCGAGGTCAGCCTCAACAAGACCGACTGGGCCAAGAAACTGACAATCAGCAACGAAGGTGAGAACTTCTATCTGCGTATCGCCGACACATCCACCGAGGGTGAATACAGCGGAGTGCTCGAGCTGTCGACAGCCAACTACCAGGGCGAAGAGGTGGACGTGACTGCCAGCGTGGGGACAAAAGCCTCCTGGCTCGAGACATTCGAGAACGTCACCGAAGGCGGCTACTGGTCTGACTACACCATCACAGGCAACATGTGCCACTGGGCAATGACCAACGCAGGCGTGTGGGGCACCAGCACCGACCACCCGATCGACATGCGCTGCGTGCGTTTCGGAAAGAGCACCACAGCTTCAATCGCCATGGCCGACGACAAGACCGACGGCGCCGCCACTGTCACTTTCCGTGCCGCCGCATTCGGCTCCGACGAGACAGCCGAGGTGAAGCTCTACTACTCCACCGACGCAGGCGCGCAATGGTCGCTGCTGAAGGCTTTCACCGTCACGGCAGCCACCGACGGCAACCTCAACGAATACTCGTGCAGCACAGGCGGCATTGCCGGCAACGTGCGCTTCAAGTGGGAACGCACCACCACCGGTCGCCGCGTGAACATCGACAACATTGCCATCACCGACTACTACTCGGGCGTGGAGGGAATCGACAGCGACCGCACGTGGGACGCCTATCCCGCCAACGGCGGAATCACCCTGCAACCGGGCAACAGCGCCACGGCATTCACCGTCTACGACATGCAGGCACGCACGGTCTTTGCCTCCAAGGTAAGCAGCAAGCGCACAATCGCGCTCGAAAACGGCGTCTATGTGATCACCGCTGGCGGAAAATCAAAAAAAGTGGTGGTAAAATGACGCATCGGCACAATACCGACCCGTCTGCATCAGTTTACATAAGCATAGAGGCTTAAAATGCAAGAATAATATGTCGAGAAACAGCCTCTGAGCGAGGGCGGCCACCGCAAGTGGGCCGCCCTCGTGATTTTTACCCCAACGGCCACATTTGCAGATGTGCCGAAAAAACGCTAACTTTACGATTTGATTATAACAGATTGGTGCACGGCCATATGGCGCATCACTGCGTCGGATAGTGGCCTACCGACCACAAACGACTGATATTTAATGGCTAATAATAAAAAAATACGCGTTGGCATCACCCAAGGGGACACCAACGGAATAGGGTATGAGGTGATACTCAAAGCCCTTGCCAACCCGCAGATGATGGAGCTATGCACGCCCGTCATCTACGGCTCAAGCAAAATTCTCACTTATCACCGCAAGGCCATCGAAATGCAGGCCTTCCAAATAAACAACACCCGCTCGGCCGACTGCCTCAAGGACACCATGCCCAACCTGGTGGAGGTGTGCGCCGACGAAGACGTGAAAGTCGACCTCGGGCAACCGAGCAAGCAGGCTGGCCGTGCCGCGTTTCTCGCCCTTGAGGCCGCAGTGAGCGACCTGAAAAACGGCAAGATCGACGTGATGGTCACTGCCCCCATCAACAAGGACAACATACAGAGCGACGAGTTTGCCTTCCCCGGCCACACCGAGTACCTCGAGGCAAGCATGGGCGACGGCGAGAACAAGGCGCTGATGATTCTGTGCAACGAGCAGTTGCGTGTGGCGCTTGTCACCACCCACAAGTCAATAGCACAGGTGCCGCAGGCCATCACCGAGAGCAATGTACTCGAAAAGCTGCGCGCGTTCAGCCACTCGCTGAAGCGCGACTTCGGCATAGTGCGCCCGCGCATCGCAGTGCTGGCGCTCAACCCGCATGCCGGCGAGAACGGCATGCTCGGCAAGGAAGAGCAGACAGCCATCAGGCCTGCCGTGGTGCGGGCCAACGACGAAGACCACATGCTGTGCTTCGGCCCCTATGCGGCCGACGGCTTTTTCGGCAACGGACAGTACCGCCACTTCGACGGCGTGCTGGCCATGTATCACGACCAGGGCCTGGCACCATTTAAGACACTGGCCATGAACGACGGTGTGAACTTCACCGCCGGGCTCCCTTACGTGCGCACCAGTCCCGACCACGGCACCGGCTACGACATAGTGGGCAAGGGCGTGGCCAACGAGAACTCTATGCGCCAAGCCATCTATGCAGCCATCGACATCTACCGTAACCGCCAGCGCAACGACGAGATGTACAGCAACCCTCTGCGCCGCCAGTATTTCGACCACAGCAAGGACAACGTGGTGCTCGACCTCACCAAGGACGATGACGACGACCTCGCCGGCAAGTGAGCCACGACACGCCAATGACAGCAACACTACAAAAGCCATAACGATATGAACTATGCAATTATAGCCGCAGGCGAAGGCTCCCGCCTCGCACAGGAGGGTGTGGCCAAGCCAAAGCCACTGGTCGAGCTCAACGGCGAGCCCATGATTGAGCGCCTGATACGCATATTCGAGCGGTGCAATGCGCAAAGCATCAGCATCATCGTGAACGAATACATGACCGAGGTGCGCGAGTTCCTGCGCACGCTGCCCATGAAGCCCGGTGTGGAGCTCAACGTGGTGGTGAAGACCACCCCGAGCTCGATGCACAGCTTCTGGGAACTGAGCCGCGTGATGAAGCCCGGCAAGTTTTGCCTGACCACGGTCGACACCATATTCCGCGAGCCCGACTTTGCCCGCTATGTGGCTGCCTTCGAGGCCGACACCGAGCACGACGGGCTGTGGGCCGTAACACCGTTTGTGGAAGACGAGAAGCCGCTGTGGGTCGACACCGACACCAACGGCCGCATCACGGCTTTCCGCGACCAGGCATGGCCTGAGGCCCGGCTGGTGAGTGGCGGTGTGTATGCCATGACCGATGCCGCCTTTGCGGTGCTCAACGCCTGCATCGAGAGCGGCACACAGCGCATGCGCAACTTCCAGCGCGCGCTCATCGACGCCGGATTCAACCTGGGGGCGTATGCCATCGACAAGATCATCGACGTGGACCACGCCAGCGACATCGAGGTGGCCGAGCGGTTCATTGCCGGATAAGGCGGCGCGGAAGCCCCCCCCGACGGCATCACTCATTTTTTTCGACACTACAATTCATCATTTAGCACTTACATAAGAAAATGGCAGACATTAAAATAGCAGGAATCATGCGAGCCGGAGCCTATTCGCCCAACCACATAGGCAACGACACGGCCATATTCAATGCCGTGGCCGAGCAGCTGCGCAAGCGGGGCTGCGAGGTGAACGTCTACAGCGAAGAGCAGTTCAACTCGGGCGGCGTGACCGAAGAGGTGATTCTCAACATGTGCCGCGAGCGCGAGAGCATCAGCCACCTGCAGCGGCTCGAAGACGAGGGCCGCCTGGTGATGAACTCGGGCTACGGCATCGAAAACTGCACCCGCGAGCGCATGACGCGCATCCTGCTGGGCAACGGCATCCCCTACCCCGACAGCCTCATCGTCGACACCGACGAGGCCATCAAGCCGCAGCTCAAGAAGAGCGGCTTCAAAAGCTGCTGGATAAAGCGCGGCGACTTCCACGCCATGCACAAGGAAGACGTGAGCTACGTGCGCCACCCCGAGGAGGCTCAGGAGGTGCTCCAGGAATACTTCCTGCGTGGCATCAAGCGCGCCGTGATCAACGTGCACCTCGAGGGCGACCTGCTCAAGTTCTACGGTGTGCGAGGCACCCCGTTCTTCTTCTGGTTCTACCCCTTCGACGAGGGCCACAGCAAATATGGCAACGAGGCCATCAACGGCAAGTCGCAGGGCATCGAGTTCGACCTCAAGGAGCTTAAGTACATCTGCGCCCGGGCCGCCGACGAGCTCAACGTGGAAATCTACGGCGGCGACTGCATAGTCAGTCCCGACGGCAAGATGCACATCATCGACTTCAACGACTGGCCAAGCTTTGCGCCCTGCCGCACGCAGGCCGCACCACACATCGCCAAGCGCGTGCTGGCCCTGGTCAAGGACTGGCAGGCAAGCAAGCGCTAAGCCGCACCCCACACCGGGCCGCGACGGCTCGGCCGCATCCCGCGCACGCAATCCCTAAGCCGCGGGAGATGCGACATCCACTCCGTTCACACTCCCAGGCACCCGGCCGCCCAGCCTGCCGCCACCATGCGGCATCCACTTGGCCGCCATGCCCGGGGCATTCAAAGATTTATACACCAAAAGATGAATTTCCAAGAATTAAAGCGACAATACAAGCAGTCGCTAAAGTCGATGGACACCGAGGAGCACATCGACCTCTTCTTCTACCGCCCGCTGGGCTATGCGTGGGCCGTGCTTTGCGCACACCTGGGCATCACGCCCAACGCCATCACCATCGCCTCGATTTTCCTGGGCGTGGCAGGCGGCATTCTGCTCTACTTCGGAGCGCAGCCCCTCATCTGGCTCAACTATGTGGGCATCTTCCTCATCATCTGGGCCAACACCTTCGACAGCGCCGACGGCCAGCTGGCGCGCCTCACCAAGCAGTATTCGCGCCTGGGGCGCATTCTCGACGGCGTGAGCGGCGACTTCTGGTTTGTGGCCATCTACATCGCCCTGGTGCTTCGCGAAATACACTTCGGCGACGCGCTGGCGGGCAACTTCTTCGGCCTTTACCCGGCAGTGATATGGATTCTGGCCGCTTGCGCAGGCGGATGCCACGCCAAGCAGGCTGCCATGGCCGACTACTACCGCCAGTTCCACCTCTACTTCCTCAAGGGCAAGGAGGGCAGCGAGCTCGACTGCACCGACCAGCTCGACCCGCAGCTCAAGGCCATGCCCTGGCGGGGCAACTTCTTCAAGAAGCTCACGCTGAGCGTCTACCGCAACTACACCGCCAACCAGGAGGTGATGACGCCGTCGATGCAGCGGCTGCGACGCGAGCTGCGCCGGCGATATGCCGACGACGTGCCGCAGCAGTTCCGCAACGACTTCCGCGCCAAGAGTCTGCCGCTGATGAAGTTTACCAACATGCTCTCGTTCAACACGCGCATCATTGCCATGTTCATCTCGGTCATCATCCAGATGCCGTGGCTCTACTTCGTGTTTGAGCTTGTGGTGCTCAACGCCATGATGCTCTACATGATTCTGCGCCACGAGCACATCTGCCGCACGTTCTACCGCAATTTGAAAGATTAAAGTTGAGTGTTGAGAGATGAGAGATTACTGAAGTTTATAAAGATTACAGATGAGAGATTACAGTTTACAGAAACTGACGAGCAGAAACATCTGTGAAAATCTGTGGGATACAAAGAATCAGTCCGTCAGGCCACTCTAAACTCTCATCTCTCAACTCTCAACTTTCAGAAATACTCTCAACATTAATCAGCCCGTCAGGCTCTGTAATCTGTAATCTGTAATCTGTAAACTGTAAACTGTAAACTTTAACCCCCTCAACTTTACAAAAAAAAGAAAAAATGAAAGGAATAATATTTGACTACGGCGGCACCATCGACAGCCGCGGTGTGCACTGGAGCGAGGTCATTTGGCAAGCCTACCGCGACGCCGGCCTCGACACCCGCTTCGGCATCAGCAAAGACGAGTTCCGCCTGAGCTACGTGGAGGCCGAACGCGAACTGGCTCGGGTGCGCCACATCTTGCCCGGCGACGACTTCTACACGCTGCTGCTCAAGAAGATGCGTATCGAGCTCACCGACCTGGCCGGGCGAGGCGTTGCCCCCGCTCTGGCCGACGGGCTCGAGAGCCACGCCGCAGAACTGGCCACGCTGTGCGACCGCGCCGCCCGCCAGTGCGTCGACGAGGCGCGCCCGGTGCTCGAGCAGCTGAGCCGGCGCTATCCCATGATGCTCGTGAGCAACTTCTATGGCAACGTAGACTCGGTGCTGCGCGCCTACGACCTGCGCCGCTACTTCCGCGGCGTGATCGAGAGCGCCGTGGTGGGTGTGCGCAAGCCCAACCCCACCCTGTTCCGCCTCGGTGTCGACGCCCTCGAGCTGCCCGCCGACGAGGTGCTGGTCATCGGCGACTCGCTGCGCAAAGACATCCTGCCCGCCGAGTCGATTGGCTGCCACACGCTCTGGCTCAAGGGCAAGGGCTGGACGGCCGACGAGGACGCCCAGACCCACCCTGGCACCATCCAGCGCCTATCCCAAGTCCTCGATTTTGTTGCTGTTTAAAGATTACAGATTAAAGATTACAGATTACTGTTTACAGATTAAAGATTACTGTTTACAGTGATTTGTAAAGTTTACGGATTACAGATTACTGTTTACAGATTACAGATTACGGTTTACAGATTCTTAGGATAATCAAAAAAAATACGACTCACATGGAAAGAGGATTTTCCTTGTTTGGTTTCGAAAATCTGGAAGCATTCAAAACCGCACGGCTACTCGTGCATCAAGTTTATGACTTGCAAAAAAAGTTCCCATCCACCGAGAGATATGCCCTTGGCGACCAAATAAGGCGTGCTTCTGTTTCAATAGTTTCAAACATAGCCGAAGGCATGGGACGCTACTCTGCCAAGGAGCAGGCCCATTTTCTTGAAATTGCTTTCGGGTCGCTCATGGAGACCTACAGCCAGCTTCTTATAGCTCTCGACGAGCATTATATAACAGAAGACGATCTGCAAGAAGTCAAAAAGCTCATTGCAGGCGAAGCCAAATTGCTTTCCGGCCTACGGAATTCAATCATCAAGAAAATCAATCCGTAATCCGTAAACTGTAATCTGTAAACTGTAAACTGTAAACTTTAGACTTTTTAAAATAAAAATCGTAACTTTGCAGTGTGGAATTTTTAGTATTGTAAAATTGTCAAAAAAACAACACACACGCAACTTTTGACATCACTGCAGCAAGGCCTCCGGGCCTGCTCATCACCAGCCACGGGCAGCCCAGCCCGCCAGGCCTCGCGCACGACTACTGCGACAGTGTCGCGCGGCACGCCAGCCACCACAGCCGGGCGTGTGCCAGGCAGCCAAGCCGCCCCCACAGTCCGCCGGAGCACCCCGCCCCGGTGACCCCAAGCTTTTCCTTAAAGTTGAGGGGTTAAAGTTTACAGTTTACAGATTACAGATTACGGAGCCTGACGGGCTGATTAAAGTTTAGTGTTTAGTGTTGAGAGTTTAGAGTGGCCTGACGGGCTGATTAAAGTTGAGAGTTGAGAGAATTTTGTAAAGTTTACAGATGAGAGATGAGGGTTGAGAGATTACGGATTACGGATTACAGAAGTTTATAAAGTTTACAGATGAGAGATTACGGTTTACAGAGACTGACCAAGTGTCTTGTCCTTTTGGCTTTCTGTCTAAAAAACGAATCAGCCGCAATGCGCTCTCATCTCTAAACTCTCATCTTTAATCTTTACAAATCACTGTAATCTCTCAACTGTAAACTTTATCATTTGTGAAAATCTGTGCAATCTGTGGGGATAAAAATCCGTAAACTGTAATCTGTAATCTGTAAACTTTACAAATCACTGTAATCAGTAATCTTTACAAAAAAATATGGAATCAAGCAACCGCCGCATTGCCCGCAACACCCTCATGCTCTACATCCGCATGCTGCTCACTGTGGCGGTGGGCATCTACACCAGCCGGGTGGTGCTCAACACCCTAGGCGTGGTGGACTACGGCATCTGCAACGTGGTGGGAGGCGTGGTGAGTATGCTGGGATTCCTCAACGCCTCGCTGGCCGGGGCCACATCGCGCTTCATCACCTTTGAGCTGGGCCGCGGTGACCGCCAGCGGCTTGCCGACACGTTCTCGTCGGCCCTGATTGCCCACATGGGCATAGCCCTTGTGGTAATCCTTGTGGCCGAGACTGCCGGACTGTGGTTTGTAACCCACAAACTGGTGATTCCCACCGAGCGCATGACGGCCGCCCTGTGGGTGTATCACCTGAGCATAGCCGCGGCAGCCATCAGCATCACGCAAGTGCCCTACACCGCCTGCGTAATTGCCCATGAGCGCATGGGTGTGTATGCCTATATGGAGATTCTCAACTCCGTGCTCAAGCTGCTCATTGTGTATGTGCTGCTTGTGGGCAACTTCGACAAACTCAAGCTCTATGCCGTGCTCACGTTCCTCGTCAGCGCCACAACAGCGATGATCTACCGCATCTACTGCATCCGCAAGTTCGACGAGGCCCACTTCCACTGGACCATCAACAAAGCCATTCTGCGCCCCATGGTGTCGTTCTCGGCCTGGGACGTCTACGGCAACCTCAGCGTCAGCGCCAACTCGCAAGGCACCAACATGATGCTCAACATGTTCTTCGGCCCCATAGTCAACGCCGCCGCTGGAATTGCATACACATTCGCTGGCTATATGACGGTTTTCGCCACAAATGTATCAATGGCGTTCCGACCTCACATAATCAAGCAATACGCTGCTGGTGACATTGAAGGAATGGAGAAATCACTTTGCAGTTCTGCAAAGTTCACATCATTTCTGATGCTACTCTGCTTAATTCCCATGGTGTTTGAAACGGATTACGTATTAACACTTTGGCTTGACAAGGTTCCACAATACTGCCCAGTGTTATGCAAAATCACTTTAGTTGCATACTTTTTCAGCATTCTATCGCAAATCACATGCACAGCAGTTCATGCAACAGGGTACATAAGGTCAATGAGTATCTACACGGGTACCACACTAATAATTACTTTAGTTCCCACATATATATTGTTGCGATTTGGCTTCAACTGCTACTTTGTATTTGCCATTATGATACCCATGTATGCAGCGAATTTCCTAATCAATGCATATTTCACAAAAAAACACATTCCCGAAATCAGAATCACAAAGTATCTATTTGTATGCACTGTTCCAAACATGATTATAGCGTCTTTTAGTTGCTGTGTTGCATTTACTGTCGTATGCACTTTGCCTTCGGGAATAATGCGATTTATGGTTTGTCTCATTGCAACTATAATTTCATCAAGCGCAGTGGCGTATTTTATTCTATTCAATAAAGAAGAGCGGAAATACATATGCCACATCATAAAGCAAAAATTCAACTTTAGCAATCACAAGAAATGAAGCTAAGCATAATTGTGCCGGTATATAATGC